>NZ_CP049264.1:1200000-1800000 GCF_003048875.2 Campylobacter concisus
GCAAAAGCAAATTTTAAATAGGATAGAAAATTTAGCAAATTTTGATTGCGAATTTAGCCTCTCTGATAGCGTAAATGTCAAATTTAAAAATTTAGATCAAGCCAAAAAAGATGAAATTTACAACCTCGCCCTTAGCCTAAAGCCTTGGCGAAAAGGGCCATTTTTACTTGATGATATATATATAGATAGCGAGTGGCAAAGTTTTATTAAATTTAACATCCTTGCCCCACACCTAAATTTAGCTGGCAAGTGCGTGGCTGATGTGGGTTGTAACAATGGATATTATATGTTTAAGATGCTTGAGTATGGCCCAAAAAGCATAACTGGCTTTGATCCTAGCGTGCATACATATTTGCAGTTTAAGTTTTTAAATAAATTTATCCGCTCAAATATCAACTATGAGCTTCTTGGTGTAGAGAGCTTGCCTGAATACGCAGCGAAATTTGACACTATTTTTTGCCTTGGCGTGATATATCACAGAAGCGATCCTATAAAGATGCTAAAAGAGCTAAAAACCGCGCTAAATCCTGGCGGCGAGCTATTTTTAGATACGATGTATATAGATATGGATGGCGACTTTGCACTTAGTCCAAAAGATAGGTACTCAAAAATCCCAAATATCTACTTTGTGCCAACGCTTAGCGCGCTTTGTAACTGGTGTGAGAGGGCTAAATTTAAGGATTTTACCCTGCTTGATACAAAGGCGACTGATCTAAACGAACAGCGAAAAACGCAGTGGATAGATGGCGAAAGTCTTGGAAACTTCTTAGACCCAGACGATAAAACAAAGACTATCGAGGGCTACCCAGCTCCAAAAAGAGCCTATGTGAGAGTTAAAATTTAAGGATAAATATGGCAGATGAAAATATTTTTGAAGCAAAAGACGAATCGCAAATAATCCTCCCAGAGGACGAAAACCCGCTAAGAAACGAGATAAAAACAGCACCTTTGACGAAACTAAATTTTAGCGGAACGGCATTTTTGCTTGAGAAAAATCACGCAAAAACTAGATTTTTTACCACGGCTGATATGGTAAGCGACGCTGAGGGGCTCATACATAGCGGTTTTGTCTTCATGGGGGCAAACTACGCAGCACTTTTAGCTATAAATGAAGAATTTTGTGTCAGCATCGGAGCTAGGATAAATTTCTTTGGACCGCTAAAGCTTGGCGATGTGGTCGAATTTGACGCACAAGCAAGGTTTGAAGAGAGCAGAAAAAGAGAGGTAAAAGTGATAGGCTACGTAAAAGAGATCAAGATATTTGAGGGCGTCTTTCAGCTAGTCACACTTGAAGAGCATATCTTTGTCACTCAGCAAAAAAATATCCAAAAAGAAGCCGCTATAAGACAAAAGAAAGAGCGCGACGAGGCGCAGGCCAAAAACAACGGCTAAATTTAACTGATGAGATATAAATTTCTCATCTTTTAACTTCAAATAAACTCAAATTTTTAAAGACAAATCTTATCTCATTATCTTATTTTGGTAAACGATCGGTAATAATTTTTGATTTTTTTAACAAAATTTAAGCTATAAAATTAATTTTCTATGATAATAAAGATTTGACAGGCATAGGTCTAAAAGGTAGTAAATACTGACGTACCGACTCTTACTTTAACTGCTGCTTATGACACTTTAATAATTGATCTAGACAATAATAGTCAATTGGTTGGCAGAATAGTAGAAGGTAATGATGGAGATAAATTTAATGATGCCCTAGGCAACCTTTACTATTTAGGTGCAGCTGGTAGTTATAATCCAGTATCATTTAAAGTAGCTATTGCTAATCTTCAAGAGATAGCAACGCTTTATGGCACTGAGGCTGGTGTTAGCTTTGATGTAACTGACGATATTAACCTAAACTTAAAAGGTCAATTTGTTCATAACGATTCAGACCATAAAAAAGTAGCTGATGCAAATTTCTGGGCAGTTCAAGCTGGCACAAAACTATTTGGTGCTAAACTTAATGCTGGTTATTTAGACTTCGATGCTAAAAACAAAGACAACAATAAATATTCATTTGTTTCAATTGAATCAAATGGTCAGCTAATTAACCCAACCAAAATATTAAATGGTGTAATGGGTGCTGCAACTAGCGGACAACAATATTACAACAATATTAAAGGCAATAACGATTACTGGTTTGTTAATGCTGGATATGACATAGATAAATTTGGCTTTGATGCTGGATATACTCAAGGTAAAGGCTACAGCTACGCACTTAATAAAGAGAGAGCAAAAAGAAGTGAATGGTATACAGGCGCTAACTACAAATACAGCAAAAAACTTACATTCCTTTCTTGGTATGCAGCTGCTAAAGATAAAAAAGACGGCGCAAGCTTTAAACAAGATCGTATCAGATTTGAAGCAAAATATAGCTTCTAAAAACATTTATCCGAGCGAGCTTTCGCTCGGATCTTTTCAACTTCTCAATACTTAATCAAAATCAGCAAATATAACTAATAAAATTTATATAATGCCAAACAAAAAAGGCAAAAAATGTATCTTTTCTCTCTCATTACGCATTTAGTTTGCGCCATTATCTTTATAGGTTATGTATTTTTTGATGTTTGCATATATCCATTTGCCAAAAAAACGATAAGTCCTCAAACCCTTGAAGCTGTCAAGAAAGCCTATACAAAAGGTAGTGCAAAGGTTTTTGGCACAGCGTTTTTGCTGCTTTTGATAAGTGGAGCTTTTATGGCAAAGGACTATCTTGGAGGCGAGCATGGTTGGTGGCAAAGCGACTTTCAAAAGCTCTTGCTAGCAAAGATCGCAGTTTTGCTTCTTATGTGTCTTATCACTTTCATCTCTGTTTTTAACGTCACTATCTTAAAAAAGCCAGATCCATTTGGTAAATTTTCACATCTTATAGCTCTTGTGCTTTGTCTGATAATGGTCATTCTGGCTAAATTTATGTGGTGGGTTTAGCAGTAAAATTTGGCTGTAAATTTAAGCCCAAATTTGCAGCCAAGTCTAATTTTCAGTCGATACTTTTTAGCTTATCTTTATTAAGCCCCTCTTCTATGCGCTTGATCTCCTCGCTTCCATCTCTTACGACGCTTTTGTCGTATTTTAGATACTCATCTATCTTTTTTGGATATTCGACGTGAGTTAGGATAAATTTAAAGACATTTAGCCTTGCCTCTTTTTTATTGTCACTTGAGACGATGACCCACGGCGAGATGCTATTGTGAGAGGCTAGCAGCATCGAGTATTTGGCGATGGAGTACTGATCCCAAAGTTCTTGCGCTTTTTGATCTACTGGAGAGATCTTAAACTGCTTTAGCGGGTCGTTTAGGCGCTCTTTAAAGCGCTTTTTTTGCTCCTCTTTTGTGATCGAGAGGTAAATTTTAAAAAAAATGATGCCTGAGTTTATGATCATCTCTTCAAATTTTGGCACCTCACGCAAAAACTCTTTATGCTCAGCCTGCGTGCAAAAGCCCATCACTGGCTCAACCCCAGCCCTGTTGTACCAGCTCCTATCAAAGATGACGATCTCACCAGCACTTGGCAGATGTGTCACGTATCTTTGAAAGTACCACTGCGTCTTCTCGACGTCACTTGGCTTTGTAAGCGCCACAATACGGCAACCGCGCGGATTTAGATGCTCAGTTAAGCGCTTTATCGTGCCACCCTTACCAGCTGCATCTCGACCCTCCATTAGCATGAGCACCCTAAGCCCCTTGTCTTTGACATGATTTTGGAATTTTAAAAGTTCTATCTGAAGCAGCCTTAGCTCTTCTTCATAGCCAAGTTTATCGTTCTTTTGGTGCTTTTTATCTTTTGACATCATCGCTCCTTTTAAAAATTTCACGCTTTTTCACGATTTTACTATAAAATAGAATAAATTTAAGAATTTAGACTAAAATCATCTCTTTTAATTTAGCAAGGATTAGCATGTTTTTTAAATTTATTTTCTCTCTCATTTTGTTTGCAAGCTCGCTTTTTGCCGAGGTTTTAGACGTTAGTAAGGCGTTTGTTTTAAGCCCAAGTATCGATGAACAAGGCGTGGAGATCAAGTTTAAATTTGGCGAAAATATCTATCTTTACAAAGATAGCTTTGAGGTTAAGCTAGGCGAAGAGAAGATAAATTCTTTGTTAAACATGCCAAAAAGCGAAAACACCGGCGAATATGAAATTTATCCAAAAGATTTTTCACTGTTTATCCCATTAAATTTAGTAAAAGAGCATCTTAAAAATGGTAGTGCTAGGCTAAATTTAAGCTATCAAGGCTGTGCTAAAAATGGCATCTGTTACCGCCCGCAAACTAAAATTTATGACATCTTTGAGAAATTTGGCAAATTTAGCATCATAGCCTTTGAAAAAGAGCAAAAAGATGAAACAAATCCTGAATTTACCGAGCTTTCAGAAGATCAAAGCATCGCAAATGAACTAAGCAGCAAAAACTTTTTCATCTCGCTTGCGACATTTTTTGGCTACGGCCTACTACTCTCGCTCACACCTTGCGTATTTCCGATGATACCGATCTTATCAAGCATCATCGTCTCAAAGGGTGGCAGCCTAAATGCCAAAAAAGGTTTCTTGCTCTCGCTAGTCTATGTCGTTGCGATGAGCCTTGCCTACGCTCTTGCTGGCGTTGGGGCAAGCCTGCTTGGCTTTGGCATCGCAGGGGCTCTGCAAAACATCTACGTACTCGGCGCGTTTGCGGCCATTTTTATCATCTTAAGCTTTAGTATGTTTGGCTTTTACGACATCAAACTGCCGTCAAAATTTGAAAACTTAATCAGCAAAAAGTCACAAAACAGCTCAGGCCTCGTCGGTGTTTTCATCATGGGCTTTGCCTCAGCGCTCATCGTCTCGCCTTGCGTGGCAGCACCGCTAGCAGGCGCACTTCTATACATCGCACAAAGCGGAGACGCCATTTATGGGGGCATCATGCTCTTTGTCATGGGGCTAGGCATGGGCGCGCCGCTTCTTGTGATAGGGCTAAGCTCTGGCAAGCTCCTGCCAAGACCTGGCGGCTGGATGGATGAAGTTAAAAAACTCTTTGGCTTTTTGATGCTCATCATGGCTGTTTGGATCCTTGCACGCGTGCTTGGAGCGTTTTTTGAACTACTTGGTTACGGCGTCATAGGCGTCTTTGCAGCCATTTATCTTGGGGCGCTTGAGGCAGCAAATAGCGGCTGGACTAAATTTAAAAAAGCACTTTGTGTGCTAGTTTTTATCTACTCGCTCATGCTAATAATCGGCGCATTTTTGGGCTCAAAAGACGCGTTTTCGCCGCTTTCTGGGCTAAATTTAGCCAAAAACGAGAGCGAGCTAAATTTCAAACAAGCTAGAAATTTAAACGAGCTAAATGAGATGATAAAAAGCTCAAGCAAGCCAGTACTTGTGGATTTTTATGCCGACTGGTGCGCGAGCTGCAAAGAGATAGAGCACATCACTTTTAAAGATGCCGGCGTGAAAAATGCTTTGGCAAAATTTACGCTTATTCGCATCGACGTGACAAGTGGCGGGGCGCAAAATGATGAGATGTTAAGAAATTTTGGGCTCATCGATCCGCCTGCGCTTCTACTTTTTAAAGACGGCGAAGAGCAAAAATCACTTAGAACGATCGGCTTTATAAATGCTAAAAATTTCATAGCAAAGCTTGAGAAAATTTAGATTACAAAGGCAAATTTGGCTGGAATTTGTAAATTTATCAGCCAAATTTCTCTAGGCTTTGTAGACCTTGCTACTAGCTAGAAATATAGCAAATAAGTAAATTTAGACTATCAAATTTATATCGTGTAGAGACGCGAGTAAAATCGCAAAGCCAAAACTTGCAATCATCTTAAATTTATCAAATTTTAAAATATGCCAATAAATAAAAATATAAACAAATTTAGTTTAGCACCAAGGCAGCAACGCAACTAAAATTTAATCAAATTTTGCACCAAATCGCGTGCTACAAGACCGTAATGCAAAAACAAAACTAAGTAAAGCCTACGATTATCTTAAATTTATGAAATTTTAAAACACCTCAGCAAATATAAAATTTGCTAAAACAACCTAAACCGCGAAGTCAAAAAACTTCAGTCAAGTTTGCAATTTAGAACATCTCAGCAAATAGGCAAAATTATGCAAATAAATTTAAAATATGAAGTTCGCAGTAAATTTAAACAATAGCACGGCTAAAAATTAATTAAAACCATGTGCAAGCGAGCAAGACCACAAAATCAAAGTCAAAAAATCAGCCAACCATTAGCCAAATTTATAAAAACTCGGTTTTTACTCTGCCGCAGCAAAAACGCCAAAGCAGAGCAAATTTAGGCTCATTTACCAAATTTAGCTAGCGCTCTTTGGTAGTCCTCTTCGCTATCTATGCCGATACTTTGACTTTCAACCTCTAGCATCGCTATCCTTTTGCCATTTTCTAGGGCACGCAGCTGCTCGAGTTTTTCTGTGTTTTCAAGGCTTGAAGGCAAGAGACCGCAAAACTCTTTTAGGCTCTTTACGCTGTATCCGTAGATGCCAAGGTGCGCTTTATAGCTTTTACACTCGCTTCTGTTAAATGGTATCCTAGACCTTGAAAAATAAAGCGCGTAGCCCTCAAAATCAGTCACCACTTTGACTAAATTTTTATCATCCGCAAACTCATCGTCCATCTTTTTATAGCAAGAAAACATAAAGGCTTTTTGCCTGTTTTGCTCGCAAAATGCCCTAAATTTAGCAATATTTTCAGGCTCGATAAATGGCTCATCAGCCTGAACATTTATGATGATCTCACTCTCGCTTAGCCCCAAAATTTGCGCCGCTTCGTTTATCCTGTCAGTGCCACTTTGATGATCTTTGCTAGTTAGCACCGCTTTTATGCCGTGAGTCTTGGCGATATCAAGCACGCTTGGCTCATCCACAGCAACCGCCACATCATCCACGCCGCTTACTCTAAGAGCCGTCGCCACAAACATCGGCACGCCGTTTATCTCTTTTAAAATTTTATTACTAAACCTTGTTGAGGCAAGGCGGGCTGGGATGATTATCATCGCTCGATCCATTCTAGGACGCACTTTTTGATCTCGTCCTCTTTTATGATATTTTTATGCAAAATTTTCGCACTAAATAGCGAGTTTATCGAGTTTGGCACGCTGTCATTTAAGATTTTAGCAGTCTTTGCGAGCGCATCTTTTTCATCTTTTGTATCTTTGATCTGGCACGCTTTGATCATGCTTGGCGTAAATTTCACCCAGTGCGCGGTCGATGTGATGACATTTATGCGGCTAGCATCCACCATTTTAAAGCAAGTAGCCGTATGCGGATCGATCGCGTAGCCGTCCTTTGCGAGCTTTGCGATATATGCCTCGCACTCTTTATCTTCGCACCAGCTAGCCTCAAAGTCCTCTTGTAGCACTTCAAGCTCTTGCTTGCTAAGCTTATAAAATTTATTTTTGGCTAAGCTTTGCATGAGCTCATTAGTTCTAACGCTGCCAAATTTATCAAATAGCAAGCGCTCGACGTTTGAGCTTATTAAAATATCCATGGCTGGGCTTATCGTCTTAACCAGCTTTTTGTCCCTGAGGTCGTAAACTCCGGTGGTGAAAAACTGCGTCAAGATGTTGTTTGCGTTTGAGGCGATCTTGATCTTACCGATCTTTGCGCCCATTTTTTTAGCGTAATACGCCCCAAGAGCGTTGCCGAAATTTCCACTTGGCACGATGATGTCAAAGCTCTCGTTTGCCTTAAGCGCCTTTTGTTTTAGTAAATTTGCGTAGGCGTAGGCGTGGTAGATGATCTGAAAGAGAATTCTGCCAAAATTTACCGAGTTTGCCGCGCTTAGTTTAAGGCGCTTTTTCTTAAGCTCAGATTTAAATTTATCATTTGCAAGCAGCGTTTTTAGCGCTCTTTGGGCGTCGTCAAAGTCGCCTTTTATGCCAAAAACCTTTAAATTTTCACCTTGCATGGTCTGCATCTGAAGCTTTTGAACCTCGCTCGTGCCGCCATCTGGATAGAGGCAGACAACCTTGATATTTTCATCGTTTGCGAAGGTTTGAAGTGTCGCAGGGCCCGTGTCACCGCTAGTTGCGCACATGATAAGGTATCTTTCGCCTCTCTCTTTTGCTAGCTGGCTAAGCAGCGAGCCAAAGGGCTGAAGCGCCATATCCTTAAATGCCCTTGTTGGGCCGTGATAGAGCTCATTTACGTATAAATTTTTATCTATTTTTTTAAAAATGACTGGGTGCTTTGGATCATCAAAGCTTGCATATCTCTTAAGAGCCTTTTTGAAAAACGCCTCTGGCACGTCAAATTTAAATAGCGAAATTATGTGAAGTGCGAGCTTTTCGTAGCTTAGGCTTGAGAGCTCTTGCCACTTTGCTTTTGTGATCTTTGGTAGCTTCTTTGGCGCGTAAAGTCCGCCGTGAGCGGAGCTTGGGCTAAGCATGGCTGTGCTTAAATTTACATTTTTTACCTTTTCATCTTTCACGCTTCTAGTTGGTGTTAGTCTCATTTTTTGCCTTTTTTAGTTGATTTTTTTATCCAATTTTCATATTTTTTAAATATCTCTTTTGGCTTAAGTGCCAAAATTTCTGGGGTTTCGTAGCTGTGGTACTTTCTTATAAATTTAGCTACTTTTTTAAATTTCACGTCCGTTTTTATGAGTAAAATTTGCTCTTTTTCATCACAAAGCTTCTCTTGCCAAAGATAAATGCTCTTTGCGCTAAAGCTACTCACGCAAGCTGCAAGGCCCTTTTTTACGAGCTTTTTGCTTAGTTTTTTTGCCTCTTTTTTCTTTGCGACTGAGGTGATTAAGATTCTCATTTTGATCTAAATTTTCCTTTTAAAAAGTGGTTCATTATAACAAAATGGGCTTAAATTTGCTTCGCCAAAACCTTTTTAAACTCCTCACTTAGCGTAACTTCAAGCGTGATAAGCGAAACTCTTAGCCCAAAATCCTTTACCTTTACATAGTCCTTTTGTGTCATCAAAAGTGAGGTGGCGCCGTAGGTTTGTAAAATTTCGCTTAGCTCTTCTTTTGAAAAGTCGTAGTGATCAGGGAAAAAGACCTGTCCCACGCACTCGCTAAAAAATGCCTCAAGGCGGGCTGGGTTTGCTATGGCGGTAACTAGCACCATTTTTTCGCTTTTATTTAAAATTTCACTCTTTCTAAAGTGAGTTTGCCCCTCGCACGCTATAAAATCACCAAATTTATAAAAGCTAAATGGATATCTATAAGCCCCGCTTGGCAGGCAAAGCTTTAGCTTTGGCTCTGGGTTTGGACGCACCAAGATGTCAAATTTAGCTATATCAAATTTAGAAAATCCATCATCAAGCAAGATATACTTCGCGCCATGCTTTTTGGCGTAGTTTATGGCTATTTTTCTATCTTCGCTTACAATCACATTTGCGTTTTTAAGGCTTGTGGCATATATCATCGCCTCATCGCCACTTGCCGCTACGTCAAGTAAAATTTCGCCATCCCTAGCGACAACTTGCATGCCTTTGCTCTTTCTTTTATAGCCTCTAAGAATGATAAAAGCGCCCTCGAAATTCTTAGCGATAGCCACGCAAAGTGGGGTCTTGCCGCTTCCTCCAAGGGTTAAATTTCCAACGCTTATTATCTTTATGCCTAGATCTTTTTTTTGCGCGCTAAATTTCTTGCAAACAACGACTAAAGCGTAGATAAAACTTAGTGGCATAAGTAAAAATGCTAGTAAAATTTGAAAGAAATTTGGGCGAAAAAAGTAGTCATTCGCCCAAGAGTGTAAAAGGATGTTAAATTTCTTAAACACGAGATTTAGAAATTTCTTTTACCGTGTTGCAGATATATTGCACCTCTTCGTCGCTCAAACTATGATATATAGGTAGCGACAAGACTTGTTGATATGTCTTTAGAGCATTTGGGAAGTCATTTACTTTAAGCGAATATTTATTTTTATAATAGCTTAGCAAATGTATCGGTATGTAGTGCAGCGAAGTGTGAATTCCACGCTCCAAAAGCTCTCTAGCAAAGCTGTCGCGGTTTTTATTTATCTTGATGATGTACTGAGTGTAGATGTGCTCGCGTTTTTTGACTGGAGTTGTGATGTTGTGACACTCTTTAAGCTCTTTATCGTAAATTTCAGCGATCTTTTTTCTACGTTTTATAAGCTCGTCTGTCTTTTCAAGCTGAGCGATAGAAAACGCCGCATTTATCGAGTTTATGTCGTATTTTAAACCGATATCAACGACGTCGTAGATGTAGCTTAAACTACCAAATTTATCTATACCATTTACAAGAGCATAGTTACGAAGTAGTTTTGCTTTTTTATAGACCTCTTCGTCATTTGTCGTGAAAAATCCAACTGTTGAGATAGGATTTTGCACACGTGAGTTTGTCTGAAAGCATGATAAAAACGAGTCTGAACCAACCTTTTTGCCATTGTATGTTAGTCCTATGCCTCGGTTTGCATCATCTAAAACGACGATGCCATATTTTTCGCAGATAGCCTTTATCTCATCAAGCCTAGCGCTTTGTCCAGCGATGTGTGAGATAAAAGCACATTTTAGTTTTTTGTGATTTTGCTCTTTTAGCACCTTTTCAAGGGCTTCTGGGCTGATATTAAAGTCCTCTTCATCGATATCAACAAAGATAGGCTCGGCATCAAAATGTCTAACAGCCTGAGCCACGCTAGGGAAGGCATTTACTGAGCAGATGACCTTGTCACCGCGCTTTGTATCCATCGCGCTTAGTGCTAGATGGTGCGCTGCTGCGATGTTGTTTGTAGTGACAACAAATTTAGCACCAAAGTACTCTTTTAGCTTTTCTTCAAATTTAGCAACCGTATCAGTAGCATTTTCAGAATGCAAAGCCTCTTCGATAAGCTCACTCTCACGCTCAGTGATAGTTGGTTTGTAAAACGGAATTTCTCTCATCTTTAATCCTTTAAATTTTCACTATCAACGGCATTTGTCGTTTAAACCTGTTTGAAACAACTCTATTTTCTATATCCAAGACCGCTTTTAATCCAAACTTTTTGATGGCTTGCTCCTTGTTATTTTCTAAATTTTGTAAAATTTCATCAATGACAGCATAGCTGTAACCTATGTCGCCCTCGTCACTTTGCCCATCCCAAAGATCAGCCGAAGGTGCTTTTTTGATAAAATTTTCATCAACACCAAGATGTTTTGCAAATTCAAAAATTTCACTCTTATAAAGCTCCCCGATAGGATTTATCGCGCACGCCAAATCCCCAAATATCGTGCCATAACCAAGCATAAGCTCACTTTTGTTGCTTGTGCCGATGACCAGAGCGTTTATACTAGATGAATAATCATAAAGCAAGCTCATTCTAACTCTAGCTGCCAAATTCCCTTTTCTTAAATTGCTTAAATTTACATCTATCGTTTCGTAAAAGGCATTTAAAATGCCCTCAATGGATAAAACCTTGTATTTTATGTTTAGTTTTTCACATAAATTTAAGGCATCGTCCATATTTTGTCTGTTTGATGATGCCGTTGGCATGATGAGTGCGTGAGTTTCATCTGGCTTTGCTCTCGCACAAAGTGTCGCAACCACAGCAGAATCAATACCGCCACTTACACCTAATAGTAGTTTTTTACCTTTAGTTTTATCTTTTAAGCTAAAAACTAAGGTTTCTTCTATTTTTTGATACCCCTTCATTGTCCCTTTGCCTAAAATTGCTTCCTTTTGCAAAAATTATACTAATTAAATTTAAAATTTTTCTTTAAGTTTAAGTAAAAAGATGTAAATATTTAAGAAATGATAAATTTAAGGTAAGAAATGAGAGTAATGCATAAAAGTTTTGGCGATTTTGGGACAAATTGCTACATCGTTACCAAAAATGGCTCAAGTTTGGTGATAGATCCAGGAGATGGGGCAAAAGAGTGGGTCTTGCAAAATGCACAAAATTTAAAGGCGATACTTTGCACTCATGGACATTTTGATCATATTTACGACGTGAGCGAGCTAAAAAATGAGCTAAAAATCCCAGTTTATATCAATAAATTTGATGCTTTTATGTGTGAGAGTGACATTTTTGGCTATATGAAAAACACCTTTGTGCCAGATGTTTTGGTTAAAGGCGATGAGAGCTTTGTAATGGGTGACTTTTCTTTTAAATTTCGTCACTTCCCAGGGCACACACCGGGCTGCTCGATGATAGAGATAAATGACGCGATGTTTAGTGGAGATTTTTTATTTAAAGGTAGCATCGGACGCTGGGACTTTCCATATTCGGATAAAAATGAGATGCTAAAAAGCTTAGAAAAATGTAAAAATCTAAAGGGTGACTTCGCACTTTACCCAGGACACGGCGAAAGTAGCACGCTAAAAGCCGAGCAACAAGAGCTTGATAGATGGGTGGAGATCGTTAAAAGGTCTTGATTTTTGAGTGCGGCTAAATTTTTGCATTTTAGAAATTTATACTTTTTATCTTATAAGATGATGTCGTGAGCGTGTGCTAAGAAGTGTTTAGAAGTTTAAATTTATAGATTAAATTTAAAAGAGCAAGGCAAGCGCCCTGCTCTAGGAGTTTTACTCGACTTCAGCGTCTATGACGTCGTCGTCTTTTTTGTTGCCGCCGTTTGCACCAGCGTTTTCATCTTTTTTATACATAGCTTCTGCTAGTTTGTGGCTAGCTTTGCTTAGAGCTTCTACCTTTGCGTCGATTTGCTCTTTTGAAGAGTTTTCATCTTTTAGAACCTCTTTTAGATCATTTAGCGCAGCTTCGATGTTGCTTCTATCTTCAGCTGGGACTTTCTCGCCAAGCTCGCTCATGCTCTTTTCAGTTTGATGAACAAGCGCGTCTGCTTGGTTTCTAGCTTCGACTGCGTCTTTGCGTTTTTTATCCTCTTCTTTGTGAAGCTCAGCATCTTTTACCATGCTATTTATCTCATCTTCGCTAAGACCGCTTGATCCTGAGATAGTGATGTTTTGGGCTTTGCCAGTCGCTTTATCTTTTGCTGAAACGGTTAAAATTCCGTTTGCGTCGATGTCAAATTCAACTTCGATTTGAGGCACGCCTCTTGGAGCTGCTGGGATGCCCTCTAAGTTGAAGTTACCAAGTGATTTATTATCCCTTGCAAACTCACGCTCACCTTGTAAAACCATGATAGTAACGGCACTTTGGTTATCTTCAGCAGTTGAGAAGACTTGGCTTTTCTTAGTTGGTATGGTTGTACCTTTTTCGATGATCTTAGTCATAACGCCGCCAAGTGTCTCGATACCAAGGCTAAGTGGAGTAACGTCAAGAAGTAGAACATCTTTAACGTCGCCTTTTATAACCGCACCTTGGATCGCAGCACCGATAGCCACGACTTCATCTGGGTTCACGCTCTTATTTAGCTCTTTGCCAAATGCTTTTTTAACCTCTTCTTGAACAAGTGGCACACGAGTTGAACCACCGACCATTACGACCTCTTTGATGTCGCTCTTGCTTAGACCTGCATCTTTGATGACTTCATTTATCTTAGTGATAGTCTCGCCCACAAGTGAGTCGATCATACCTTCAAATTTAGCGCGAGTTAGCTTTTTGACAAGGTGTTTTGGACCAGTCGCGTCAGCTGTGATAAATGGTAAATTTATCTCAGTCTCTTGAGCTGAGCTTAGCTCTTTTTTAGCATTTTCAGCTGCTTCTTTCAAGCGTTGAAGTGCCATGATATCGCCTTTTAGATCGATACCAGTTTCGTTTTTAAACTCACTTACCAACCAGTCGATGATCTTGTTATCAAAGTCATCACCACCTAAGAATGCGTTACCGCCAGTTGCCAAAACTTCAACGATATTATCGCCAGTTTCAAGCACTGTAACGTCGAATGTACCACCACCTAGGTCATAAACTAAAATTTTCTCAGCCTCTTTTTTATCAAGACCATAAGCAAGTGCCGCAGCTGTTGGCTCGTTGATGATACGAAGCACATTTAGTCCTGCAATCGTTCCAGCCTCTTTTGTAGCCTTTCTTTGGCTATCGTTAAAGTAAGCTGGCACTGTGATAACCGCATCTGTTACCTTTTCACCAAGGTATGCTTCAGCATCTTCTTTTAGTTTGATAAGAATTTTTGCTGAAATTTCTTGCGGAGTATAGACCTTACCAGCGATCTCAACCGCGCAAGCGCCATTTCTATCTACAACGTGATATGGTAAGCGAGCCTTTGCCTCTTCAGCATTTTTTTCATTGCTCATCAAACCCATGATACGTTTGATAGAATATATCGTTTTTTCAGGGTTTGTAACTGCTTGACGTTTTGCGACGTCACCTACTAGAATTTCACCTTTATCTGTAAAAGCAACAACAGATGGAGTTGTGTTTTTGCCCTCTTTATTTGGGATAACCTTGCTCTCGCCGCGCTCAAAAACGCTCACACAAGAGTTTGTTGTACCTAAGTCTATACCTATAACTTTTGACATATTTTTCCTTTATTAGATTTATTTTTTAAATTTAGTTTGCCACACTGACCATAGCTGGGCGCAAAACCCTACCATTTATCATATAGCCTTTTTGTAAAGCTTGCACGATCTGACCGCTTTGTTTCTCCTCGCTATCGACCCTTAAAACGGCATTATGCACATTTGGATCAAACTCGGCATCAGTTGCGATCTCGCTCACGCCATGCTTTTCAAAACATTTCTTGAACTGATTTATCGTTATCAAAATGCCCTCTTTGATCTTTTTAGCAAATTCATCATCTTCTGGGTCAAAATTTGCAGCGATCTCGAGCGCATCGATGACAGGTAGCAAGTCCCTTGCAAATTTCTCATTTGCATAGCTTGCAACGTCTGCTTTCTCTTTTTCATAACGCTTTTTGATATTTTCAAACTCAGCATTTGCTCTGTAATATTTATCAGTGATCTCGCCAAGCTCTTTTTCGAGCTTCTCCACTTTTGAGATATCGCCAAGTGCATCTAAATTTACGCTATCGCTAGCTGCCTCTTGCACAGGCTCGACCTCAGGTAGATTTTGCTCTTTTACCTCTTCGCTCACGCGGCCTCCTTTATTAGATTTATAAATTTCACATAATCAGTATAAACACTGCCAGCACAGATCATCTGCGCCTCGCTACCAAGGTAGTTTGCTTTAAATTTAAGCCCCATGTAATTTTCATCAAACATAGGAGAAAATGTAAGCTTTTCGTCCATCTGCAAGCTAAAACTTGGGTCAAAAACCATCTTAAAGCGTCTATCCTTAAACATATCAAAGGCTAAAATTTCATTTTCTTGGAAGTAAATTTTAGTCCTTTTAAGCTCTCTTATCTTGTTTTTTAGTTCGCTTAAGCCAACTTGAGAACAGATAAGCTCAAGCTTGTCTAAGCTAACTCCGATAAGGTTGTTTAAAAATTTATACATCCTAGCGTCAAATTTAATGGCGATCTCATCGCCACTAAAATTTAAAACCAGATATCTATCATTTAAATTTAAAATTTCTAGCAACTCCTTATCGATCGTGCCAAAAATCATACAATAAAGCTCAAACTCATCACAGAGCATCTTTAGGCTTCTTGGGTCATTTATCTCTAAATTTATGTCGCTCTCAGTAAAAATTTCACTCCAATATCTTCTCATCGCAGCGATAGTTGGGATCCTGCCGCCACTTATGTGAAGCTTTGTGATCTCGCCCTCATCTGAAAGCTTTTTAAAATAAACACGTATCGTCGATGCTGGTATCGCCATGCTCATACGAGAGCCAAGCTCGTTTGAGCCAATAGGCGCATTGTCCTGCAAATAGGCTTCAATGATAGAATTTAGTATCAAATCGCGTTTATTTGTTTTACTCACTTTTAGCACTCTTTCTTTTTAATTGCTAAGCGGATTATACAACTTTAGTTTATCAATGTCAAGTATATAAGTTAAAAAAATTTATTTATATATATTTAGCCTATATAACTAAACTTTTCTAATGCCTATATTATAAGCTTTGCGTAAAAACAAATAAAAATTTAAAGCAAAATAAAAAATTTAACTTCAACATAAAACCCAAAATTTCTAATTATATTCAAGAATTTAAAAGATTTTTATACGTTTTAACGTATATTATAAATAATTTTTAGTATGTTTAATACTCAACCTTGATATTTATATACTATTTTACATTATTTATATAAAATTTTAGGTATATTTAATGATAAATAACGTATAATTCTTCAATGATTGATACAAGTGATATATTTAATTTGCTTCACAATGCAGTTGAGGCAAAAAATATCGGTAAGAAAATTTCACAAGCAAAAATGGCAGAAGATCTTGGCGTGCCTATGAGAACATATCAGGACTGGAGACTTGGAAACTCAAAGCCACAAGCTGCTGCTGCTGTTTGCAAACTGCTATGTGAGCTTGACGATGATGAAATATTATTTGTTGTCAATAAGATGAGAAAATTGCTAGGAAAATAGATGGAAAATTTAACACAAAAAGAGAGAATCGACCTTGAGAGCGTTTTTGCAGTCATTTGCACTAAAAAAGAGTCAAAAATTTTAGTCACTTATAAAGATCTATGCTCGGCTGCAGCTTCAAAATTTCATGTAGTTAAAAATAAGATCAAAAAAGCAAGAGAAAAAAGAGCCAAAATTTAGTATTTTTGGCTTGAAATTTAGTTATTTCATAAATTTCGTAGCCAAAAAGACCGTCAAATAAATTTCATCCTACCTATTTATATAGGGTTTTGCTCCGCTTATCTTAACAAGCATCTATATTAGCTACTAAAAGATAGCTCTAGTAGCTGAGCCTAAATTTATCAAATTTAATGCCATCATGCTTTTTCTATCCACTTCTTTATTGCGTATTCTTTTTACATTTCTTATCTATAAAATTTTAGAAGTTTTTTGCAAGATCAATGAGTAAAGACGGCCTAAATAGAATGGAATTTGAAATTTCAGAGCTTGCAAAAGCGGTTGGTTTTAGCGTCATTTCAAAAGATAGAAATCCAGCTTGGAAACCTATAAATGATAAATTTGCAAACGATATCTTAGAAGAGCTTAAAATTTATAAGCCAAATGCAAGGATAACAGCTGTGCATGCTGGGCTTGAGTGTGGAGTGCTTTTGGAGAAAAAAGCAGGTCTTAGTGCATGTTCTATTGGACCAAATATCTACTCACCTCACTCTACAAGAGAACACTGCGAAGTAGCTTCTGCGCTTTTTATCGAAAAAGTAGTTCGCGGTATCGTTAAAAAATATAACTCATAAAAAAAGTAAAATTTGCTAGAAATTTCTAGCAAATTTTATATCTCAAAGCATCTAAAGCAAATTTGCCTGCAAGTGCGAGTAAATTTAGACTATTTCCCAAACTCATAAACGATCTTGCCACTTTTTATCGTGGTAGTCGCTGCGCCTTTTAGCTTTTTGCCAAATAGTGGAGAATTTACCGATTTTGAGCGGTTTATCTTTTCATCATAAACATACTCGATCTCAGGGTCTATCACTGCGATGTCAGCTAGCATGCCATCAGCAAGCCTGCCTTTATCTTTTAAATTTAGTATCTTAGCTGCATTTGCAGATGTTAGCTCCACCATGCGCTCTAAGCTTATAACGCCTTCATTTACGAGCTTAAGAGTGAGCGGCACAAGGGTTTGAAGTCCGATGATACCAAATGGTGCCTTGTCAAATTCCACTATCTTTTCGTCCGTGTGATGTGGGGCATGATCGGTGGCGATAACGTCTATAAGGCCGCTTTTTAGTGCCTCTCTTACTGCTTTTACGTCGCTTATCTCACGAAGTGGCGGCGACATTTTGAAATTTGTATCGTAGGCATTTTTCAAAATTTCATCGTCGCTAAAGCTAAAGTGGTGAGGTGTCGCCTCGCAAGTGATGTTTATGCCCTCTTTTTTACCCATTTCGATGATCTTTAGCGAGTACTCCGAGCTTACGTGAGCGATGTGGATGTGCGCTTTGGTGAGCTTTGCAAGTAGCATATCACGGCTCACTGCGATCTCCTCTTTCTCCCTTGCCATGCCGCGAAGTCCAAGTATGGCTGAGACCTTGCCCTCGTGCATGACGCCCTGCCTGCAAAGTGAGCAATCCTCTGAGTGGCTTATGCAAAAGCTACCAAACATGCTTGAGTACTCAAGTGCCGCTCTCATCACGCTTGAGCTAGTCACTGGCAAGCCGTCATCACTAAATGCAACTGCGCCAGCTTCTATAAGATCACCCATTTCAACGATCTCGTTGCCACCAAGCCCTTTGCTAATGGCTGCGATTGGTAAAAGATCGATCAGTCCGCAGTTTTTAGCCTTTTCTATCATCGCTCTTGTGATCGAGGCATTGTCATTTACTGGGTTTGTGTTAGCCATGCAAAGGCATGTGGTCACTCCTCCAGCCACAGCCGCCTGCGAGCCTGAGATGATGTCGTCTTTATACTCTTGACCAGGATCGCGAAAATGCACGTGCATGTCGATAAGTCCTGGCATGACGAGCTTATTTGTAGCGTCTATGACCTTATCAGCCTCAAATTTCTCACTTCCGATTTTGGCTATTTTGCCGTTTTCTATTAGGATATTTGCCTTAAATTTCTCGTCGCTATTTACGATAGTGCCGTTAATTATTGCTATTTTCATCGTTAGCCCCTATTTTTTGCAAGCGTATTTAGTATCGCCATTCTTATAGCAACGCCGTTTTCAACTTGATTTAGTATGACTGAGTGCGTGCCATCAGCCACGTCCGAATTTAACTCCACGCCCCTATTTATCGGTCCTGGGTGCAGCACGATCGCGTCAGGCTTTGCTAGCTTTATCCTATTTTTATTTAGTCCAAAAAATTTCGAGTACTCTCTCGAGCTTGGAAACGCCACGTCCGCACCGCCACGCTCTAGCTGGATGCGAAGCATGATGATGACGTCGCTACCCTCGCAAGCCTCCTCCATATTTTTGCAAATTTGAGACTCAAAAACCTCAGCGTCTTTTGGCATCATCATCCTTGGCGCAAAGAGCTTTAAATTTATGCCAAATTTCTTCATCGCCCAGATGTCAGACCTTGCCACGCGGCTTCTAGCGATGTCACCGATGATCGCCACGTTTAAATTTTTATCCAAAATTTTGCCGTGCTCTCTTAGTGTGAAAAGATCAAGCAGAGCTTGGCTTGGGTGTTCATTTGTGCCGTCCCCTGCATTTACAACACTAGCCTCTGTCCTATCAGCTGCAAATTTCGCCGCTCCAGAGCTTGGGTGACGAAGCACGATGATGTCAGTTCTCATAGCAGCCATGTTATTCATCGTGTCATTTAGGCTCTCGCCCTTTGTCACGCTAGAGCTTGACGAGCTGAAATTTATTGTATCAGCTCCAAGCCTCTTTGCTGCGATCTCAAAGGATGTCCTAGTTCTTGTCGAGTTTTCATAAAATGCGTTGATCGTGGTCTTTCCACGAAGGTAGTCATTTTTTTTCACTTGGCTTAAATTTAGCTCCTTAAACTCTTTCGCCGCCTCTAGAAAATATAAAATTTCTTCCTTGCTAAGCTCTCTAGTTCCTATCAAATCTTTATGTTTGTAGCCCATTTTAAGCCCTTTTTGATCTATTTTGTTACAAAGTCGCAAGCTGGTTTATAGCCGTTATCGCAAGCTTTTTTAAACAAAGCTTTTGCCTTCTCTTCGCTTTTTGCTTCATTATCGTCTTTGTCTTTTATAAGGCCATAAGCTGTCATTTCGCCTAGTTTTTCGCAGGCCATGCCCTCATTTTCATCACACATTTTTGTAAAAATTTTCTCAGCCTGAGCTTTATCTTTCGCCACGCCATCGCCGTTAAATAGCATGATCGCATTCATCGTGCAGGCTTTTTTCTCGCCCTCGCCGCAAGCTTTGTTAAAAGCAAGATAGGCCTCGTTAAAATTTTTCTTTGCATAAAGCTCATTTGCCTTGTCTAAATTTTCATTTGCCATAGCATTTAACGCAAAAAGTGCCGCCGCTAAAACTAAAATTTTCTTCATATTTTCTCCTTATTTAAATAACTTTGGATGGTGTTTTTTCATATATTCAACTATCTCTATGACCTCGTCGCTACCGCTAGCATCAGAGTTTTCTAGCGCATCGTCGATGCACTCGACATAGAGATTTGCCGCCTCTTCAAGCTTCTCTTTTTTCACTCCAGCATAGTAAAACATCGCTTCAAGCACCATGCTAAGCTCGTAGCTAAGCTCCTCTACGCTTACCTCTTCTTCTTTCATATCTCCTCCTGTGTTTTTTTAGTTATTAGATCAACTATCTGTGCCTTGATCGGCTCATAGCTAAAGCCATCTTTGAAATTTGCAAACAGCCCGCCGCTAGCGTTCACGTGTCCGCCGCCGCCAACTAGGTGTTTTGCCATGGCGCTAACGTCTAGCTTGCCATTTGCACGAAAGCTTAGCGTTTTTTTATTTGTCACGTCGATAAAGAAGTCAAATTCAGGATTTGCCACCAAAAAATCGTTGCCGATAACAGAAACATTGCCGACATTGTAGGTTAAAATTCCTTTATGATCTTTATAGCTTATGCTAAATTTCTCTTTATTTTCACTAAGTTTTTTTACGACGTAGTTTGAGATTAGATTGCTTAGCGTATCGTCTTTATCCTCTTTGAAAAATGACTTTTTAATAGCATGCACCTGCATATCAAGGCCTATGTAGTCGTTTTTCTCGTTAAAAAATTTGCTCGCTTCTTTTAAGATGTGATCCATATAGAGGTTGTTTTCAGCTTCAAACATCACCTTATTTATCTCTTTAGCATTTGCCACAAGCCCCAAACAAACCTTGCCCATCTCGAAATTTTTATCATCTTTTAGCCAGATATCCACGGCATTTACGACGTCACTAAAAATTTCAAGTTCTTTGTTTTTGCCAAAAATGCCAGCAAAAAAGTCGTAAGTGATCTTTGTAGCGCACCTTGAACTATCTAAAAAATACCATGAGTAAGCGCTCGCGCACTCGGCACCACTTTGGTGATGATCTAGCAAAAATAGCTTTATATTTTTACCATCTATCATCTCCTCAAAGCTCTCACACTGAGCCGGAGTTAAATTTAGATCAGTGATTAAAATGACGTTTTTATCATCGTTTGAGGCATCTATCTCAGATAGAATTTGAGCAAATTTATCATCTATCTCTCTGCCGTAGTTTGAGTTTAGAAATTTCACATCTTTGAAGTAAAAATTTGTTATGTATTGCGCGCCGTATCCGTCAAGATCGGTGTGTGAGAGGTGATAAATTTTCATCTTTTTCCTTTATAAATTTTCTATTTCTATGACGCCAACTGTTTCAAATGGCGTATTTGCCGAGATCTCAGCAAAGCTTAGCACCACTATGTCGATGGCGAAATTTGCGCAGATATTTGCTATAAATTTGCGCAAGCTTGGCTCCACGCAAAGCACCATCTCTCCGTGCTGGCTCATCGGTCGCTTCTCTTTTTCACGCCTAAGTGCTTGCACGATAGATGATGTCTGCGCTACGTTTATCATCAAGTGATATGCGCCGTCTTTATACTGCACCGCGTCCATGAGCTTTTGCTGCGCGGCAGTGTCTAGGATGTAGAAATTTAGCTGTCCCTTTTCATCTACATAAAGCGAAGTAATGACACGCGAAAGTGCTGCACGCACGTGCTCAATGATCATGTCTAAATTTTTACTAACCTCGGCGATGTCGCTGATGGCTTCAAGTATGCTAAGCAGGTCTTTGATCGGGATATTGTCTTTAAGCAGCGTTTTTAAGACCTTTTGGATCAAATTTATAGGTGCGATCCTTAACGTATCCTCGACCACGACTGGGTAGTCGATCTTTAGTTTATCTAGTAAATTTTGCGTCTCTTGGCGAGTTAAAAGCTCTGCTGCGTTTTGCTTGATAAGCTCGCTCATGTGCGTTGAGATGACACTTGCAGGATCAACTATCGTATATCCGCTAAGTATGGCGTCCTCTTTGACGCTAGCATCGATCCAAAGAGCATCCAGCCCAAAAGCTGGCTCTTTTGTCGGAATTCCTTCTATATCTTCGCTCACTAGTCCGCTATCCATCGCTAGAAATTTATCCGCGTAAATTTCACCCTGACCGATGATGATACCTTTTAGCTTAAAGCGGTACTCGTTTGGCGGTAGCTGGAGGTTGTCGCGGATCCTTATCTTTGGCATCAAAAAGCCAAGGCTTGAAGCGATATTTCGCCTCATAGCGCGAATTCTCTCGATTAGATCCACATCAGCTAGCTTTAATAGGCCATATCCTAGGTCAAGCTCTAAAATTTCAAGCTTTAAGATGTCATTTATCTTTGTCTCTTCTTCTCTTGCGATCTCTTCGTCGCTCTTCTTTGGCGCCTTAGTAGCCCCACCACTCGCAGCTGCCGCCCCTGCCCCACTTGGCGCAGCGGCTCCAGCCTTTTTAGAAGCAGTTTTCTCTTTTGGCGCAAGGCTTAAATTTAGCCCGCCATCTTTAGTCTGCTTGATGATGTAGCCAAGCCCCAAAAATAGCAGCGCTATAAAGCCAAGAGATAGGGTTGGCAGACCTGGCACAAGGGCAAACATAAATAGTATGAAGCCTACTATCAGCAAGGTTTTATAATCGCCTAATAGCTGATTTAGCGTACCTTCTGCAAAGTCCTCGTCATCTTTGCTAGCCCTTGTGATGATGATGGCGGTCGCTGTTGAAGTGATAAGTCCAGGTATCTGGCTAACTAGGCCATCACCGATAGTTAGGATCGTATAGTACTGAGCCGATGTCGCCATATCAAGGCCGTGCTGAAACGAGCCGATAGCAAAGCCGCCGATGATGTTGATGATAGTGATGATGATACCAGCAACGGCGTCACCTTTTATAAATTTAGAAGAACCATCCATCGCGCCGTAGAAATTTGCCTCGCCGATGATGGCTTGACGTCTTTCGCGCGCCGTTTTTTCGTCTATTAAACCTGCGTTTAGATCCGCATCTATCGCCATTTGCTTACCTGGCATCGCATCAAGTGTAAAACGCGCTTGCACCTCGCTCACGCGGGTTGAGCCCTTTGTTACGACCATGAAATTTATGAGTACCAAGATACAAAAGACGATGGTGCCGATGACGAAGTTGCCACCAACGACGAAATTTCCAAAGCTTGAGATGATCTCACTGACCGCTTCTGGGCCGTTGTGACCCTCGCTTAGGATCATACGCGTGGTTGCGATGTTTAGCGAGAGGCGAAAAAGCGTGATGATGAGAATGAGTGTTGGAAACGTGCTAAGATCGGTTGGTTTTGGCACGTAAATAGATATCAAAATAATAAGCACCGAAATCGAGATCGAAAGTGCCAAGAAAAAGTCAAGCACCGCGCTTGGAAGCGGCACGATGATGATAGCAAGGATGGCAACGATGATGCCAACGATGCTAAGACTTTTAAATTTGACAATTGGCGCAAGAAACGGTGCGACAAGAGTCAAGATATTATTTTTTTGCTTTGCCAACTTTACTTCTTAACGATGTCACTTAGTTTTATCGCGTCAAGCATCTCGTCGATCTTGCCTTGAAGGCCGCTAAACATCGACCAAATTTGACAGCTTGAGGCTTTGTTTGACGGGCAGCCAAGTGCTGAAGATGAGCACTCAAAGACGCTTAGTTCGCGCTTTTCGGCGCATTCGATTATCTTTTTTATACTTAGATTTTCAGGTTCGCCGTTTAGTGCAAAACCGCCATTTGCTCCTTTAAATGACTTCAAAACTCCATCTTTTGCTAAATTTTGTAAAATTTTTGCCAGAAAGCTTTTTGAAATTTTAAGCTCATTTGAGATCGTATCAACATCAACTGGCGATGATTTTTGAGATATTAAAATAAGCGAAAGTAGAGCGTATTCGCTTGCCTTTGTAAAAAGCATTTATCTTCCTTAACTCTTTAAATAGCCCTAATTTTATTAAATTTTTACTGCATTTTTCATTAATTTTTAAAAAGCGTAATTTTATCTAACTTTATGTTTTAAATGCTATAATCGCTCTTCCAAAATTCACCAATCAGGAGGTCATCATGGCTTTGGATTCGGCTAAAAAAGCTCAAATAGTTGCGAAATTCGCTAGAAAAGAGGGAGATACAGGCTCTCCAGAAGTTCAAATAGCTCTTTTAACAGCTAGAATAACTGAACTTACAGAACACCTTAAAATTTTCAAAAAAGACTTTTCATCACGTTTAGGTCTTTTGAAACTAGTTGGTCAAAGAAAAAGACTTTTAAAGTATCTTAAAAACAAAGACTACACTACATATTCAAAACTAATCTCTGAGCTTGGCTTAAGAGATAAATAATCCCACGGAGAGCGACCTGCTCTCCTTTTAAATTTCACTTTTACTTTCAAAATTTCTCTTTATTTTTATAGTTTAAACAGCTTGCCTAAAACTAAATTTAAATTTAATTTTTCATCTTTCAGCTTCTGTGTCAAATTTACACAATTTATTTCTTATTTGATAAATTTTAGAAATTCATGCAAATTTAGCATATTTTTTAAATTCCTATATATTCGGCTTTTTAAATTTTATATAAAATATAACTTAAAATTAAAATTTATTTTTTAAATAAAGAATTTTTCATAAAAGATTAAGTTTTACGCTAGTAATATTACTCAAAATAAATATGCAGAAAATGCATAATTAGAAGGAGAAAGTGATGAAAGAAGGCAAAGTCATCTGTCCTTATTGCGGGACAGGCTGTCAAGTAACCTTGCACGTGGAAAACAACGTCGTTCGTGCCGCTACTGGCGTCGAAGACAATCCAGTCAATCAAGGAAATTTATGTTTAAAGGGCTTTTATGGCTGGGACTACGTTGCAAGTCCAGACAGACTTACAAAGCCGCTTATTAGAAAGAAAAACGGGGTTTTTTCAAAAGATGGCGAATTTGAAGAGGCTAGCTGGGACGAGGCGCTTGATCTTGTCGTAGAAAAGATGAAAGAAGCCAAAGAGAAATACGGCCCTGACTCACTAGCAGGAAACTTCTCAGCACGCTGTACATTAGAGGACAACTACGTCGCTCAAAAGCTAATGCGTGCTGTAATTGGTACAAACAACGTCGATCACTGCGCTAGAATTTGACACGCTCCGACAGTAGCAGGACTTGCTAAAACAATCGGAAACGGAGCTGCCACAAATAGCTTTACAGAGATTGGCACTTATAGTAACTGTATATTAATGATAGGCTCAAACCCAGAAAATGGTCACCCAATCGCAGCTATGCACATCCAAAGAGCGCTAAACCGCGGTGCAAAACTGATCGTTATCGACCCTATCAAGACTGAGTTTGCAAGTAGAGCAGACATCCACTTACAACTAGAGCCAGAGCACAACATCCCAGTTATCAACGCACTTCTTTATACTATCATCGAAGAAGGCCTTGTAAATGAGGAATTTGTAAGAGACCACACAATAGGCATCGAGTACGTTAAAGAAGCTGTAAAAGACTATGCTCCAGAGGTTGTAGCTAAATACACAAGGCTAAATCCAGAGGATATCAGAGCAGCTGCTAGAATGTATGCCACCACAAAACCAGCCGTCATCACTCACGGCATGGGCGTAACTCACTTCAACCACGGCGTTGGCGGAGTTTGTGATGTATCAAATTTATTCTTGATCACTGGCAATATCTGCGAGCTTGGCACAGGCGACTTGCCGCTTAGAGGTCAAGAGAACGTTCAAGGCTGCTGCGACATGGGCGTTTTACCAAATATCTTCCCAAATCTTGGCTCAGTAACTGACCCAGAGCAAAGAGCTTGGTTTGAGAAAATGTGGCACCTAGAACCTGGATTTTTAAACTCAAAGATAGGTATCCATAAAACTGAAGTGCCTGATGCGATCCTTGATGGCAGAGTGCATTTCTTCTGGACTATCGGCGAAAACCCAGTCATCTCTGAGCCAAATACAAACCACTTCTTAAAGGGCATTGCAAATGTCGATTTCTACGTGGTTCAAGATCTATTTTTAACTGAGACTTCACTAAAAGCTGACGTCGTTCTCCCTGGCGTTGCAAGTAGTGAAAAAGAGGGTCTTTACACAAACGCAGAACGCCGTGTCCAGCACAACGAAGCAGTCATCACACCTCCAGGCGATGCTAGACAAGACTGGTGGATCGTTTGTGAGATCGCACGTCGTTTGGGCGCAACAGAAGGCTTTAACTTTAACTCACCAGAAGAAATTTGGGAAGAAGTTAGAAAATGCGACCCTAGACGCTACGGCGGTATGAGCTACTATAGGCTTAAAAAATATCACGGACTTCACTGGCCATGCCCAACTGAAGATGATATGGGCGGTCAGAGCCTCTATCTTGATAAGAAATTCTTTACACCTGATGGCAAAGGTCGCTTTGTACCTTGCTTATTTGTGGATAAGGCTGATGAGATCGAGAGCGCAAAACTTGAGTTTGCTAAGAAGATGAATATGTCGCCTGAGTATCCTATCATGGCTGGTTCGGTCGATGAGAAGACTGACGCTGAGTATCCGATACAGCTTTTAACTACAAGAAAAGTTTATCAATACACAGTTGGCACCATGACAAGACGCTCACGTGCCATCGAAGAAGGCGGAGATAGCATCGGACCTATCGCTGAGATGAGCCCAGCGCTTGCAGAAAGATACGGACTAAAACAAGGCGACTTTATCAAAGCTTGGAGTAGATACGGCTACATCGTCGTAAAAGCTGAAGTGACTGACATCGTGCCTGATGGCATCATCCAGATGACTTTCCACTACTGGGAGAGCTCTTGCAACGAGCTAACAAGCAGCGGTTGGGACTACATCAGTAAGACTCCGACATTTAAAGCAGCTATCCAGATCAAAAAGATCGATGAAGAGGAATTTTTACGAGTTCGCGAGCTAAAACGCGAGAAATTCCAAACTTCAAAGATCATCTACGATGACTTCCACCACCACGGAAACGCAGCGATAAATGAGTAAATTTAGCGGGTAACTCCCGCTAAATTTCTTTACTATTAAATTTCATTATCCAAAAATGCTGACATTGCAAAGCAAAATCTAAATTTTAAATTCAATGTTTATGATTAAATTTTATATTTAAATACAAAAGCAGATATTTTTAAATTTACTTAAACGCCAAAAAGCTCATGAAATTTCCCCATTTAAATGTGCTCTCGACACGCTTAAAGCCAGCATTTAGGGCTAAGTTTCTATTTTCTTCTTCAGTGTATGGCACTAGCACATTTTCAAGTGCCTCTCTTTTTTGGGCGATCTCGTAGCGTGAGTAGCCTTGCGCTTGCTTGTAATCCTCGTAAATTTCTATGACGCTTTTGGTGAGCTTTTTATCTTCAAAGATGATCTTTTCGCTAAACAAAAAGACGCTATTTTCATTTAGTCCGTTATAAATTTTTTGCACCAGATCAGCCCTTTTTGGCGGTCTGATAAACTGCAAAGTGTAGTTTGCCAAAACAGCGTCAAAGCCCTCTAGCTCGCACTCTAAAATGTCATCTAAGATAAATTCAATATCAGCTCCATAAGCTTTTGCCTTGTTTTTTGCATTTGCAAGCATCGCCTCAGAGTTATCCACGCCACTTAGCACGAGGTCATTTCTAAGGTTGTTTAGCAAAAGCAGGCTATTTGCCGTAGAGCAGCCAAGGTCGCACACTTTTGCTGATTTTGGCAAAATTTTAGCCAGCAACTTTGCGTTTAAATTTGAGCTAACGTCGTAAAATGGCACTGAGCGCGAGATCATATCATCAAAAACGCTCGCCACAAAGTCATCAAATTCAAACTGCTTGTTTATAGGCTCTTTAAAAATTTCATCTCTCATATACCAGCTCCATATCCGTCAAAGTATCTCATAGTCTCTCCAAAAAAGAGATCGCACACGCCTACACACTGCCTAGCCTCGTTTATATCGCGTTTTATCTGCTCTTTTAGCTCGCTAAGATTATTAAATTTCTTATTATCGCGCAAACGTTTTATGAAGCAAACGGCAACGTGCTTCGTCACCTTTGGCGCGACCTCGTCTAAGATGTGCGTCTCAACGCTAAAATTTCCATCCGTGCTAAGCCTGTTGCCTATAAAAGTGACCGAGCCATAGGTGTATGAGCCCATTCTCGTTCTTGTCGCATAGACGCCCTCGCGCGGCAAAAGATAGCTTTTTATATCTAAATTTAGCGTAGCAACCAGCTCTTTTGCGCCGATGCCCTGCCCTTTTATCACGTTGCCTTCGATCGAGTACTCCCTGCCTATTAGCCTGTTTGCCTCATCGATGTTGCCTTGGCGTATCAGCTCTCTGATGGAGGAGCTATGCACGCCCATACCGTCATAACAAACCTCATCAACGACGACTACCTCGCCATCAAAAATCCTCTTCAAATCGTGCTTGTCCCACGCTCTGTTTCTGCCAAATCTAAAATCAAATCCAACAACGATCTTTTTTAAATTTTTAAAATCCCTCTTCAAAAGTGCGATAAATTCCTCGCCGCTAAGCCCTTTTATACTCTCAAAATCATATAAAAAACAAGGATAGTTTGAGTACTCAGCTCGCTTTAGCTTTGGCGTTATGTTTGCCTTATTTTTGTCAATTACGACAAGTCCGCCAAACTCGCCAAGCTGTTTTAAAAGCTGCTTGTGCCCCCTGTGCACGCCGTCAAAGTGCCCGATCGCAACGGCAGTGATGTTATCTTTTGTTAAAAGCGTAGAAAAATTCGGCATTTCCTTCCTTTCCCTTGACCTCGCACTCTTTGCAAGCTATCAGTTCAAATTTCAAGCTATTTGCTAGCACTTCAAAGCGCTTCATAGCTAAATTTACAGCCTTAGCGTCGGTGACAACGCCTTTTTTATTGCGTTTTACACCAACACCCACCTCAAACTGCGGTTTAAAAAGCGTGATGATGAGCGAATTCTCGCTTGCAAGCTCACAAATGGCTGGCAAAATTTCAGCCAAAGAGATAAAGCTCACGTCGCAGGTTATGAGGTTAAATTCATTTTTATGCGTTTTAGCAAACTCCCTGACGTCAGTTTTTTCATAAATTTTCACTCGCTCATCGCCTCTTAGGCTAGCGTCCAGCTGATCGGTGCCCACATCAACGCCAGTCACGCCCTTTACACCACGCTCAAGCAAAATTTGCATAAAGCCGCCAGTTGAGCTGCCGATATCAAGTGCATTTTTGCCAGCTAGGTCAAATTTCATCGCCTCCAAAAAGCTTTTTAGCTTAAGCGCGCCTCGTCCAACGTAAATTTCATCAAGCAGTGAAATTTTAGCCTCACTAACCTCGCTTGAAACCTTGGTGCAAATTTCGCCATTTGCTAACACCTTGCCAGATTTTATTAGCTCGCTCGCCTTGTTTCTACTTATGTTTAAAACGCTTGCGACATAGTTATCAAACCTCAAGTTTTAGCCTCTCATATTCGCTCTCGTCGATCACCAGCACGCCTAGCTCATTTGCCTTTTCTAGCTTGCTGCCAGCCTCCTCGCCAGCTAGCACGAAGTCCGTTTTTTTAGAAACTGAGCCAGAAACCTTTGCGCCAAAGCTCTCGAGCTCGGCTTTTATCTCATCTCTTGGGCGACTTAGCGTGCCAGTTATAACGACCGTCTTGCCGCTTAGTGCGTTTGAGATGCTCTGCACCTGCGTCACGCTTGGTTGCACGATCTGGCTAAGTGCTAAAATTTCATCTCTATTTACCTCAGCAAAATCGGTTAAACTATTTGCCATCTCCGCGCCAAAGCCCTCAAGCGAGGTTAGCTCATCAAAGCTAGCATCAAGCCAGCCTAGCCCAAAGCTACTTGCCAGCTTTTTAGCCGCCACCTCGCCGATGTGCTCGCAGCCAAGACCCGTGATAAAGCGCGATAGCTCCGCTCCTTTGCTAGCTTCGATCGCATTTAAAAGGTTATTTACCTTTCTCTCTTTAAAGCCCTCAAGCGCCATGAGATCATCAAATTTAAGGCTGTATATGTCTTTTATGCAAGCAATCAGCCCCTTGTCAAATAGCAAATTTACGATCGCGTCGCCAAGGCCGTCTATATTTAGGCATTTTTTCGATGCGTAGTGGATTATTGAGCCCACCACTCTTGCCCTGCAGCTTAAATTTTGGCACTTTACAAAGACCCCTTCATCAAGCAGGTGCGAGCCGCAAACTGGGCAAAATTTAGGCCTCTCAATCGCTTGCTCGCTGCCGTCTCGCCTATCTTTAAAAACCTTTGTGATCTTTGGTATCACATCTCCTGAGCGGATGATGCCGATATAGTCGTTTTTCATGACGCCAAGGCGCTCTATCTCGTCAAAGTTATGAAGGGTGGCGGATTTTACATTAGCACCATCTATATTTACCTCATCAAGCACGCCAACAGGCGTTACTACGCCGCTTCTGCCAACCTGAAGTGCTACGTCTTTTAGCCTAGTCACCTTTTCAATGGCTGGAAATTTAAACGCCACCATAAATTTTGGAAATTTGACTGTGTAGCCCAGCTGCTCACAGCGCGCAAGGTCATTTACGCGTATCACCATGCCATCCATCATCACGCTCTTTGCCTCGCGGCTGGCTAGTAGCTCGTTATAGGCAGTCTCAAGCTCATCTTTTTTTAAAATTTTGAAAAAATCATCTCTCTCAAAGCCAAGATCTCGCACAAATTTCATCACCTCGCTGTGATCTTTTAGCCCAAGGCTCTGCTCGCCCACGCCCCAAGGTATGAAAAGTAGCTTTCTTTTTGCAGTGACTGCGCTATCAAGCTGTCTGAGACTTCCAGCGGCTGCGTTTCTAGGGTTTGAAAGTGGCGCCTCGCCCTCTTTTGCGCGCTCTGCGTTTAGAAGCTCAAAGTCATCTTTTCTTATGACGACTTCGCCCCTGATTTCAATGAGCCCCTTGTAATCAATACTCTTTAAAACAGAATTTATCGTCCTTGCATTTTGCGTCACGTCCTCGCCTGTAACGCCGTCGCCTCTAGTTATCGCCCTAACTAAAACGCCATTTTCATATAGTAAATTTAGGCTCGCTCCGTCAAATTTTGGCTCAGCGACAAAGGTTAAGTTCTCTTTATCACCGCGCTTTAGCCACGCATCAAGCTCGCCAAGACTAAAGATATCCTCCATGCTCCACATACGCTTTATGTGGCTTGCCTTACTAAAGCCCTCTTTTACGCCCCCACCCACTCGCTTGGTCGGCGAAAATAGCGAAATTTCACTAGGATTTGCCTGCTCGAAGGCTAAAACCGCATGATATAGCGCGTCATACTCCTCGTCGCTTGCAAGTGGCTCGTCCTCGTCGTAGTAGGCCTTAGCCCACACATTTAGCGTATCTACCGCTTTTTCGTACTCTTGTTTTGTCATTTTTGCTCCAAATTTACACCGCATTTTATCTTAAACATACTTTATAAATGATCCAAATTTAGCTCTCTGGCGTCACATAAATGGACATTTTTATAGACCTTTACTATCTCGTCCCTCGCCATCATCAGCGCAAAGCCAAGTAAATTTTGCCCGCGCCACTTCATAGGATTTTGCGCATTTTCATCGCTTGCACTCATGCCTATGCCCCAAATTTTATCAACTGGGCTTGCCTCAACCAAAACTTTGCTCCCAGTTTGGAGTAAAAAGTCACGCAAAGGGGCATTTTGGCTAAATTTTAGATAGCTAGCATTTAGCACGACGCCAAATTTGACCTCGTCCCAGACCTTAGCGTCAAAGCCTCGCACCTGCCTGCCAAACGCCTTCATCTGCGCTGGATCTTTGGCGGATAAAATTTGTTTCAAAGCCTCTTTATCGCCAAAACACTGAGCCTTTTTCGCCATCATATATTGCTCAGCGCAAATGTATTTAGTTTCATCTTCCCAAAAGCTAGAGCTATACCACTGACTAAGGCAGCTTGCACTTAAATTTGCGCTTTTTTGATGACCCCAAAATAGTAAAAATTTATCCGTCTTGCCAGCGTTGTAGCGTTTTTTTAGCCACACTAGATCATATCTTGGCTCACGCTCCCAAAGATCTAGCATGAAATCATTATAAGTAAAAAGTGTGCTCTCATCATCACTAAGCCTCTCATCCCAGTACCCACGCCAGGTCGCAGGCTCAGCAAAGAGCTGCTGATACTCACTACGTTCATCTTGGCTTAGCGATTTTAGCCAGTCATTAAATTTAAACTTATAACCCTCGCCAGCACCCATTCTCCAACCGATAGAAAAGGGGCTAATCTGGGGAAATTTGATCCAAGGCGGTGGAAGTAAATTTTTCATCTAGCCTCTTTTTAGCCAAGCGTCCTACCAAAGCGTAGCTTGGTTCATCGCCTCGTGCATATCAAAAAGCTGCTTGTGCTCTGCCACATCGTGCGTTCTAATGATCTGCGCACCGTTTTCGTAAGCTTTTAGGTGCAGATAGAGCGAGCCTGGCAAGCGGTCCTTGACCTCGCTTTTATAGTAGTGATTTATCACTGATTTGCGGCTAGCACCAACAAGTAGCGGGCACTCAAATTTCAAAAAATGCTCCAAATGCTTAATAAGCAGCAAATTTTGCTCAGCCGTCTTGCCAAAGCCAATGCCCACATCAAGCACGAGCTTTTTAGCGCCAAGCTCCCTTGCAAGGGCTATCTTTTGCTCGAAAAAGTCCGTTATTTCGCCGATAAGGTCGTTGTATTTTGGCGCGATCTGCATGGTGGCAGGATCACCTTGCATGTGCATCATGCAAAACTGGGCGTCATATCTTGCAGCAAGCGTAGCTAAATTTGCGTTTGCCGTGATATCGTTTATCATCTTAAAGCCATGATTTAACGCAAATTCTAAGCAATAAGGATCAAAGCTATCAAGGCTAAATTTCGCCTTTTCATGTAAATTTAGCTTGTAAATTTCCTCCACGATATCTTTTATGCGCCTAAACTCCTCCTCGCGTCCGCAATACTCGCTCCCTGGCCTTGAGCTAACGCCGCCAAGGTCGATGTAGTCAGCACCTGCTTCGATCATGGCTTCTATTTTTGCTATGCCATTTTGCGTATTTATGCGGCTTTGCTCGTTAAAACTATCCGAATTTATATTTGCCACGCCCATTATAAGAGGCTTAGCAGGCTTTGCAAATTTAGTTTCTAAAAAGGTGGCAAGCTTTTTAAGCCCAAAGTCTTGTAGCTTCTCTTTTTTAGCTAACTGCCTAAGCTGCGCATTTGTCGCCATTAGCAAGGATTTGTTTAGACTCTCGCGACCTAAAATCGTATCATTATGTGTCACCAGCTCGGCGCCGACACTTAGGGCGTCTTGCTTTAGGATATTTGCCGCTGGTGTCTTTATATCATCGATAAAGATAAAATTTATCTCGCTCTTTTCATGCATAAGCTTCGCGCCAGCTGGGCTTGGCGAGACGACCTTGCAAATTTGATCAAAGTCGCTTTTGTTATTTATCTTATAAAATTTCAACGTCGTCCTTTCTCAAAGATAGTAAGCAGTAGCGGCGTTAAAATGGCGTGAGACTTGGCGTTTAGATCGGCAAGCTTGATGAGCGAGAAAAAATACTCCATCTCCTCGCCACTAAATTTATACCCGCTATCAACCGCCTTTGTCACGATGGCTCCAACAAGCTCTTTTAGCTCGTTTTTGCCAAATTTTTGCGCCTGCTCCTCTGCTATCTTTTGATCGATAAAGCTTGTTAGCTCTTTTAGGCCAAGCGATTTTAAATTTAGTTCCACACTCATTTTTGGCTTTTTTGTGAGCTTATTTTCTATGAGCATTCTCGATCTTATCGTTGGTAGAAGCAAATTTTTACTCTGCGTTACTATTATAAATTTGATGTTTCTTGGGGGCTCTTCGATGATCTTTAAAAGTGCGTTTTGAGCCTCAGTGCGAAAAGACTTTGCCTCTATGACTAAAATTTTCTCATCTTTTTCAGCGATGTAGGCTTCGGCGATGACCTCTTTTGCATTTTCTAGCAAAAAATCATCGCTTATAAAAAATCTTAGATTATTTACGCCAAACTCGGCTTCAAGCTTGACTTTTAAATTTTCAAAATCGCTTGTTATGACGATTTTATTAAGCATTTAGAGCATCACCTTTGCAAAGAGCACGGCGTCTATGCTCTTGTCGAAAAGTTTATATAAATTTAGAAGTTTGATGTCTAAGTTTTCATCGCTAGAGCTTAGCGTGAAGCTGTTTTGCGCCTGCTCGTCAAAGAGCCACATATAGCTGTTTTCATCAGTTTTGGCTAAATTTGCGCGCTTATCTATGCTCTTGCCGATGTAAAAAAAGATGTAGCCATTTGGAAAGGCAAGGCTTAGCATATCTTTTAAAAGCTGTTTTTGCTCGTTTGTCTCGATGCTGTCAAAGGCTGGATAGAGCGATCTTAGGCTAAAAAATGGCAAAAACGGACGCTCGCTTTTTGTGCGGTTGATATTTCTTAAAAGATAGTTTTCAAACCACTCTCGCTCATCGTCGCAGATGACTATAAAAGCCTTGCTATCAAGCAAAAATTTAAGCCTAGATGCGAGCAAAGGCGTCCATTCGACGCGCTTCTCCTCCATCCAGCTCATATATCTTTCGCTTCTTATAGTCTCAAGCGTCCATTGGATAAAATCTTGCATTATTTATCTAACTTATACGCATCGTGAAGTACGCGAACTGCGAGCTCACCATATTTTTGATCGACGATCATTGAAATTTTTATCTCGCTTGTTGAGATCATCTGGATATTTATCCCCTCTTTTGCAAGCGTCTCAAATGCTAGACATGCTACGCCGCTGTGGCTCTTCATGCCTACGCCGATGACTGAGACTTTCACGATCGCATCGTCATACTCGACATGTTTTGCAGCTGAGAGCTTTTGCATGGTCTCTTTTGCTAGGTCAAGCTCGTTTTGTGGCACTGTAAAGCCTAAATTTGTCGTGCCGTCGTGTCCTACGTTTTGGATGATCATATCTACATTTATATTTTGATGAGCTAGAGCTGTGAAAATTTCAGCTGCAATGCCAGGCTTATCGACTACGCCTCTTAAAGTTACTCTTGCTTGATTTTTATCTAGTGCTATACCGCTTACTAAAACCGCTTCCATATTATCTTCCTTTGCTATTAATGTACCTTCGTTGTGGTTAAAACTGCTTCTTGTGATTAGTTTGACATTTAGTTTTTTTGCTAGCTCGACTGAGCGATTTTGAAGCACTTTCGCCCCAGCAGAAGCAAGCTCAAGCATCTCGTCATAGCTTATCTTTTCTAGTTTTTTTGCCTTTTTTTCTATCCTTGGATCAGTCGTATAAACGCCATCAACGTCGGTAAAAATTTCACACAGATCAGCTTCAAGAGCACCTGCTAATGCAACCGCACTAAGGTCGCTTCCGCCTCTACCAAGAGTAGTGATATCACCTTTGTCGTCTATGCCTTGAAAGCCTGCTACGACGACGATCCTGCCGGCTTTTAGCTCAGCTTTTAGCCTAGTGGTGTCTATCTTTTCTATCCTAGCTTTTGTGTGAATTTCATCAGTCATTATCCCAGCCATAGCACCTGTTAGCCCTACGCACGCATAGCCTTTTGCATTAAGTGCAATCGTCAAAAGTGCGGTGGTTACTTGCTCCCCAGAGCTTAAAAGCATATCAGTAGCAACGCCGTCTGGGTGCTTTGAGAAATACTCACTATATTCAACCAATTGATTTGTAACTCCACTCATCGCAGAAACTACCACAACCACGTCAGCGCCGCTGTTTTTAGTCTCTATGACCCTATTTGCCACAGCTTCGATGCGCTCAAGCGTGCCTACGCTAGTTCCGCCAAATTTTTGAACGATTAACATCAAAAATATCCTTTCTCTTTAAAATAACTCAAAACTTTGTCATAAATAGGCTTTTTGAAGTGATTTATCCCCTCTAAAGCCTTGTTAATATCTACAAATTTATACTCGCTAAACTCTGGATGCTCAGTCTTTAAATTTATGCTCGCACCATTTTTAAGCCTAACTAAAAAGTACTTTTGCGTCTGCCCATCAAATGGATAAAATCTCTTTGACGCATTTGCTGGAAAGTCGTAGCTAAGCCACTCAGGATACTCTTCTAAGAAGTCAAATTTATCAGTTCCGATCTCCTCTTTAAGCTCCCTTTTTAGCGCTTGTTTTGGACTTTCGCCTTCATCTATGCCACCTTGAGGAAACTGCCAGATATCGTCCATATCAACCCTTTTTGCGACTAAAATTTCGCATTTAAAAGGGTAAGAGCTAGACAAAATGACAGCTGCTACATTTGGTCTATATTTTTTTTGCATGTTTTTTCCAAAAAAATTTTATTTGAGATGATAACGAAAAAGAGTTAAGAGATAGATAAATAAAAGCTACTTTTAAACTGCTCTAAATGCCAAATTTCTTATAATCGCCAAAATTTAAAAAAGAGAGAAATTTGCAAGTTTATATCCACGTGCCATTTTGCGAAAGCAAGTGTCCTTACTGCGCCTTTGGCTCAAGCGATGACGAATTTAAGAAGGTTAGCGCATATTTTAAAGCGCTTTGCCTTGATCTAAATTTTCAGCTAAAAAGCCAAAATGTAAAAGAAATTTCAACCATTTTTTTTGGTGGCGGCACACCAAGCGCGGTAAATGCCAAATTTTATGATGAAATTTTTAGCATTTTAGCTCCACTTTGCACGCCTAAAACTGAGATCACCTTTGAAGCAAATCCAAATTCTGCAAATTTAGCTTGGCTAAAGCATGTAAAAAATTTAGGCGCAAACCGCATAAGCTTTGGCGCTCAAAGCTTTTTTGAAGATAAGCTTAAATTTCTAGGACGCATCCACAGCAAGGAGCAAATTTTTAAAGCGGTTGAAAATGCCCATGCAGCTGGCTTTAAGAGTATAAATTTAGACCTCATCTATGACACTAAATTTGATACCAAAAAGCGCCTTTTGGCGGAGGTTGAAAGCTTAAAAAGTCTTGCTATCACGCATCTAAGCGCCTACTCGCTCACGCTTGAAGAAAACACCCCATTTGCCGGCAAAAAAAGCTATAAAAAGGATAGCGACACTTTGGCTAAATTTATGATAGAGCAGATCCAGAGGGCTGGCTTTAGGCAGTATGAAATTTCAAATTTCGGAGAAATTTGCAAGCACAATCTTGGCTACTGGCAAGGCAAAAACTACCTTGGCGTGGGAGCTTTTAGCGTGGGCTTTGTGGGTGGCACCAGATACTACGCAAAAAGTAGCATAGACGCCTACATCACACAGCCAACACATAGAGAAAGAGAAATTTTAAGCCCAAGCGAGCTAGTAAGAGAGCATATATTTTTAGGGCTTAGAAGCATCGTAGGCGTGGATGCTGGGCGCTTAAATGAGGCTCAGAAAAAAAGAGCAAATTTACTTGTAGAAAATGAAAAACTGCTCTTTAAAAATGACAAATTTTTCAACCCAAATTTCTTACTCAGCGACGAAATCGCACTCTTTATCGAGGGCTAAATTTATAAAAATTTGAGCAAAGTCAAGATAAAATACAAAGCTTAAATAAAATTTAACAGAGGCAAAAATGTTTGGAATGAGTTTTTCTGAGATCTTGGTCATCGCCGTGATCGCCGTGCTAGTTTTGGGCCCTGACAAGCTGCCAAGCGCTATGGTGCAGATCGCCAAATTTCTAAAGATGTTTAAAAAAGGCATAAATGACGCAAAATCAACATTTGATCAAGAGATGAAGATAGCCGAGCTAAAAGAGGACGCTCAAAAATATAAAGAGAGCATAACCCAAAGCGCTCAAAGCGTGCGTAAAAAACTCACTTTTGAAGAGCTTGACGAGATCAAAAAAAGCGCAAGCGACGTCACTGAGAGCATACAAAACGTCGTAAGCGACACGAAAAAAACGGTAGAAAATATACAAAATCCAACAAATTTAGTTAAAGATGCGATCTTAAACGATAAAAAAGAGGCGTGATGTTTGAAGAGCTAAGACCCCATTTGATCGAACTTAGAAAGAGGCTTTTTATAAGCATAGTAAGCGTTTTTGTCTGTTTTGGCATCTGTTTTACATTTTGGAATCCACTGCTTGCATGGATGAGCGAGCCTCTAAAACAGGTCTTGCCAGCTGGCTCAAACATCATCTTTACGCAAATTCAAGAGCCATTTTTCACTGCGATGAAGGTCGCCTTTTTTGCTGGCTTGGTGCTTGCTTTGCCTATCATTTTTTGGCAGTTTTGGCTATTTGTCGCACCTGGACTTTACGATAATGAAAAAAAATATGTGATCCCATTTGTCCTCTCTGCTTCATTTATGTTTGCGTGCGGGGCGGCATTTTGCTACTATGTGGTCATCCCGCTTGGCTTTACATTTTTGGTAAATTTTGGCGGTCAGCTCTTTACGGCGCTGCCAAGCATAGGCGAGTACGTGGGCTTTTTTACAAAGCTGCTGATCGGCTTTGGAATTTCATTTGAGCTGCCAGTCATTACATTTTTCTTAGCAAAGATAGGCCTAGTCGATGACAAGATGTTAAAAGACTACTTCAGATACGCAGTAGTCGTCATCTTTATCTTTGCAGCCATCGTCACACCGCCAGATGTTATAAGTCAAATTTTAATGGCACTGCCACTCATCGGACTTTATGGAATTTCTATCATCGTAGCCAAAAGAGCTGGCAAAAGCGACGATGATGAAGAAGATAGCGACACAAACAGCGACGCAGGCGATGAGTGATATAAACGATATCTCAAGCTACGACTACTTTTTGCCTAACGAGCTCATCGCAAAAGAGCCAGTTTTGCCCAAAGAAGAGGCAAGACTGCTTGTTTATCTTAAAAAAACCAAAGAGATAAAGCACTATAAATTTAAAGATCTAGCCAGCCTCATCCCAGATGATGCGGCGGTCATTTTTAACAATACAAAGGTAGTTAAAGCCCGCATTTTAGGACACAAACAAAGTGGCGGCGCCTGCGAAGTGATGCTAAATCAACCGCTTAATGATAATAAATTTAGTGTCTATATAAGGGGCAGAGTAAGTGTCGGTAGCGTTTTAAATTTCACTGATGATATAAAGGTAAATGTGCTTGAGCTAAATGATGATGGCTCAAGAGTGGTAAATTTCACCAAAGATGGCGTTATTTTAGATACGGCGCAACTTTTTAGCGAGCTTGAAAAGATCGGCCACGTCCCACTTCCGCCATATATAAAAAGGGCTGATACAAAGGACGATGAGAGCTGGTATCAAAGCATATTTGCCAAAAATAGCGGCGCTGTCGCAGCTCCGACGGCTAGCCTGCACTTTAGCGAGCAGATGCTAGAGCAGATAAAGGCAAAGCACGAGGTCGCCTACATCACGCTTCACGTGGGCGCTGGGACATTTAAAGGCGTGGAGTGCCAAAACATAAATAACCATAAAATGCACTCTGAGTTTTACGAACTAAGTGAAAAAGCTCAAGAGATCATAAACTCTGATAAGCCCATCCTTGGCGTTGGCACGACGGTTACTAGATGCGTTGAAGAATTTGCAAGGAGCAAGCAGCCAAGCGGCTTTTGCAAGCTATTTTTAAATTTAAATAATAGACCGATCAGGCAAAACTACCTTTTAACAAATTTTCACCTGCCAAAATCAACTCTAATCATGCTAGTTACTAGCTTCATAGGGCTTGAAGAGACGATGAGGATTTACGAAACGGCAGTTAGCGAAAAGTATAGATTTTACTCTTATGGCGATGGGATGCTTGTGATATGAAAAATGTCGATTTTGTCGCACAAATGGAGCTTTTTTTAGAGGCACTTTTTAAGGACGCAACAGCTAGAAACAACGCCATCGTCTTTAACTACAACCCAAACTACCCACGCTATCTAAGCTTTGAAGCACACAAGCTAATAGGCGCGATCAAAAATTTAAGCAAATTTTACCTAAATGACATAAGCAACTCAAAACTGCTGATCTCCTTTACTCTAGTAAGCTATAGCCTAAGTTTGGTGCATTTTGATATACATATAAGATGCACTTCATGCCCGCAAAAGCCAAATGAGAGACTAGTAAAAGAAGCTGGCGAGCTACTAAAAGAGCTAAATGCCAAGATGAGTAAAACAGAGGACGGCTTTAATATAAGCATAAGCGTGCCACTGCCAAAAAGCGGGACATTTAATAGGCAAAGCGTAGAGATAGCAAGCCTTCTAGGCAAAAATGCGATAATAGCTTGTGATGATGAAAATTTATTTTTAACGTTAAGTCATGAGTTAAGCTTTACAGGGCTGAAGCTTAGCAAACAAAAGAGCTTTGAGAGTTTAAATTTACACATAAAAGATGCCATTTTTAAGCCAGACATCATCTTCGTGCAAAAGGAGTATCTAAGCGACAAAATAAGGCTTGATGAGATGCTAACTTATCAAAAGCTTAAGAATTTCTACATCGTCATCATCAGCAAGGATGAAGCCAAAAGCATCAAAAGCGAGAAGATGACTACGCTTAGACAGCCATTTACTAGCGATAGCTTGCATGAAACTTTAGGAGTGGTGGCTAGAAATTTATAAAATTTTTAGATATCTCTTCAAGATGATAGTGGCTGAGACGCTATCGAGCCTGCCATCTCGCTTTGTATTTGTGTAAATTTCACTTGCCTCGCTGCTGCTAAAGGCTTCATCTTGATAGACGATATTAGCCTGTACGTCAAGAAGCGAGACAAAGTGCTCTATGCGCCTTCTCATCTCATCCTCGCTACTGCCACCGATTGGCACGCCCACTACTAGCGTGTTTGGAGCGTATTCATTTACTTTTTGGCTTACATCTCTTGCGGCTTGATTTCTATTTTTTCTAAGAACTGGCTCAAGTGGCGTCACGACCTCGCCAAAGCCAAAAGCAAGCCCTATGCGCTTTAGTCCAACATCGATCGCCATAAATTTCTCTCTCATAGCGCGCTTTTTACTCTTAAATTTGAAATTTCAACTAGCCCGTCAAGCTCGTACTCGTAAATGATCTCGCCAAATTTAGCCAATGCTTCATCAAGGCTAACGCCATTTTTACAAAATTTCAATATCTCATCATCAGCTTTTTCTTGCTCTTTTACCTCACCAAAAAGTGAGGCAAATTTAACGTAATCATCGATAAGCTCGGCCTTTTTGCTAGCCAGCAAAGCATTTGTTCCACTACTCTCATTTATGCGCTGAGGCAGGACAAAGAGAGGGATTTTAAGCTCATTTGCAAGCCTCGCACTTTGCATCGAGCCACTTCTTAGATCAGCTTGTGCCACCACAAGAGCTTGCGCGAGCCCCACAACTATGCGGTTTCGCTCTAAAAACCTATAAGCGATCGGTGGCTCGCCCTCGTCATACTCGCTTAGAGCCAAGCCTTTTTCATAAATTTCTCTTATCGCTACTTTGTTTTGAGCTGGATAGATGATATCAAGTCCATTTGCAAAAACGCCGATAGTTCGTGGCATGGCAGCCTTGTGCGCCGTGATATCCACGCCGATAGCCCCACCGCTCACCACGCAGACATTTGCACTTTTTAGCGCTGTGCAAAGTGCCGTGACACACTCTTTTGTATAAACACTTGCCTTTCTTGAGCCAACGACTGCAACTTTTGGCATGCTAAGAAGCGAGGTGTCACCTATGAAATTTAGCTCTTTTGGGGGATTTTTTAGCCTATTTAGCGCCTCTGGGATGATTTCAAGCTTCATAAAATATCTTTTAGATAAACAACTTCTACATCTTTTAAGATATTGTTTTTGCTAGCTTTTATCACTGCGATCGTGTTTTTCTTTGGATGTCCGATGGCGATCGCGTAGCCCCTTTTTTTGGCTAAATTTACAGCAGCTATAAGCTCACGCCTAACCGCACTAGCCGATGGATCATCATCTAAAAATATATCTCTTGAAATGTAAGGTTGATTATACTTTTTAGCAGCCCTTGCCACCGCGGTTTGAGCGATAGTTTTGCTATCAACAAAGATAAAGCCCTGCTCTATCAGCGCTCTATATGCCTTGTCCATCGCATCATAATCACTGGTAAATCGTGATCCTGTGTGGTTGTTTGTATATTTTGCACGCGGGAAGTCTTTGCGTATCTTTTTTATCTTTTCATGCATGCTCTCAAAGCTCTCGTTTATCGTGAGCGTGCCTATCTCTGGGCTATCAAAGTGCTTTGCTTGCATCGGTAGATGTATCATATAAAACTCAAACGTTCTAGCGATATTTGGCGTATCTGGATGGGTTTTTGTCGCTGGGAAAATGGACGGCGTTATCTTTAGGCCGATTGATTTTACCATGCTAGCGTGCTCAAATGTCGCCACATCATCGATTATTAGCACCAGCTTTGCACGCCCTTTTACGCTGCTATTTGGAGTAAAAGGCACAACCGCAAAGTCATCTTTTTTCGCACTCTCTTTTTGCGGTTTTTCGCTATAAATTTGCTTCTTGGCTTTGTTGCTAGGCCCAACCTCACTTTTTTTAGTAGGCTCAGGTTTTAAAATTTCACTATGCTTTAAATTTTCTTTTATGCTTAAATTTGCTTCAGCGCTTTTGTTTTGCTCTGTTTTTATCTCTGTTTTTATCTCATTTTTGCCTGCGTAAAATGGCTCGATTACTTGCTCAACCTTTAATTCTGGCTTTTCTTCGCTCTTTGCTTCATGGCTTGCATCTACGCTGCTTTGCATATTTTTATATAAATTTGCAAGTAGATTTTTCGTATCGTTTTGCTCTTTTTTTGGCTCTTCTTTTTTAGTTTCTACTTTTACTTCAGATTTTGTCTCAGGAGTTATCTTTTTTTGCTCTTTTGGCTCAGTTTTTGGCTTTAGAGCAAGTTCGCTTTTATGTTTAGGATCGGTAAAAATTTTACTTAAATTTTCATCTTCATCAAATTTTAGAGGGTATTTTCTCTTCTCGTACTCTTGTTTTTTATCTTTGCTGGCAACTTTTTGCTCAGCTTTTTTTGAAATTTGCTTCTCGCTCTTTGGCTCATTTACTTTGCTTATCTGCTCAACATCTTTGTTTTTGATGCTAAGAGCTGCGATAAGTGCCACTATCAAAATGGCAGCGATGACGCCGATACCAAGGAAAATTTTATTATGAGAGCGACCCGCACTCTTTTTTGCAGGACGCTTCTTTGTAGTCTTTTTTTCGCTCAAGGCTTAGTTTTTGCTTTGATCTATAAGTTTGCCGTTAGTTATCCAAGGCATCATTGCGCGAAGTTTTTTGCCAGTTTTATTTAGCAAGCTTCTCTCAGCTATACCGCGCTCAGCGTTCATTCTAACATATCCTGCTTTTCTCTCTAGGATGAAGTCTTTTGCAAATTTACCATTTTGAATTTCTCTTAAAACTTCTTTCATAGCTTTTCTGCTCTCTTCGCCAACTACTCTTACGCCGCTTACATAATCGCCATATTCAGCTGTGTTTGAGATAGAGTAGCGCATATCAGCCATGCCGCCTTGATACATTAGATCAACGATTAGTTTTAGCTCGTGCAAGCACTCAAAATACGCCATCTCAGGCTCATATCCAGCCTCTACAAGCGTATCAAATCCAGCATTTACAAGTGCGCAAAGACCACCGCAAAGCACAGCTTGCTCGCCAAATAAATCTGTTTCAGTTTCATCTTTAAATGTTGTCTCAATGATGCCAGTTCTACCACCACCTATACCGCAAGCATAGCTTAGAGCGATCTCTTTAGCCTTTCCACTTGCATTTTGCTCAACAGCGATAAGATCAGGTATGCCGCCACCTCTTAAAAATTCGCTTCTAACTGTGTGTCCTGGAGCTTTTGGAGCGATCATGATGACGTCTATGTTTGTTGGAGCTTTGATCTGTCCAAAATGAACATTAAAACCATGTCCAAATGCGATAGCAGCGTGATCTTTTAAATTTGGCTCGATCTCATTTTTATAAATTTCAGCTTGAAGCTCATCTGGTGTTAGGATCATAACTACATCAGCGCCTTTTGTAGCTTCGCTTACAGTTTTTACTTCAAAGCCCTTAGCCTCAGCTTTTGCCCAGCTTTTGCCACCTTTTGCAAGACCGATTACGACACTTACGCCATTGTCTCTTAAATTTTCAGCGTGTGCGTGACCTTGCGAGCCAAAGCCGATGATTGCTACTTTTCTACTCTGAATAAGGCTTAAATCGCAGTCTTTATCATAATAAACATTTATAGCCATTGTTTCTCCTATTGTTAAAATTTGGCGAAATTATACATTTTAGCAACAAAAACGTTGCTGAAAAAGAGCAAAAAGTATCTTTAAGTTTTATACTGCAGCTTTTTGCTATAATGTGACAAAATTTTTAACCAAAAGAGTCACTTTACATGAATGAATCAATTTTTAAAAAAATCAAAGCGCTTCCGCCACTAGACGACACTGTCATACAGATCCAGCGCCTACATGCTGACGAAAATAGCTCGATAAATGACCTCACAAAAGTGGTCGAAAAAGACCCTATGCTAACAGCAAATATCTTGCGTTCAGCAAACTCACCACTTTACGGATTTTCTCAAGAGATCACAACTATCGCAAGAGCCATTTCACTTTTTGGCATGGCTACTATCCGTGGTTTTGCGCTATCAAGTGCCATTAAAAAGACCTTTTCTATAAATTTAGAGCCATATGACATTACCGCACAAGATTTTTTAAATATCTCAATCATGCAAAATGCTTTGATGTACCACTGGTACTCAAAGATAAAACCTAAAAATCTAGAAATTCTCTCTCCTGCTTCATTTATGCTTGAAGTTGGCAAGATCGTTTTAGCACATGAGCTCACAGAAAATAACCAAGTTGCTGAGTTCAAAACAAAGCTAAAACAAATTTCATCTACCTATGATCTTGCGCTTTTAGAGTCAGAAATTTTAGACATCACAAATGAAGAGGTCACGGCTAAAATTTTTGAGCAGTGGAATTTAGAGATCGAGCTTGGAAATTCCATCCTCTACTCAAACACTCCAGAAGAGGCACCTGACCATATAAAAGAGTACGCAAGAGCGTTAAAAGTAGTAAAAACAGCGGTTAATATCTTTAACCAGCTTGATGATGTGAGCGTAAATAACGCAACACTTCTTATAAACGAATATGGCTTTGAGAGAGATACATTTTTAATGGCTGTTAGCAAAGTCAAAGATAATTTGTGAAAGAATTTTTAACATCACTACTCGTTGGCATCAAAGAAAAAGAGATATCAAACGAAGATAAAGAGGTCTTACGCAATCTCCTAAACCTTGGTGCCGTAAGCTTACATAAAGATAAATTTTACCTAAACAACGGCTATGTCTGCGGTAAGCTAGACATCAGCCAAAACGCAACTGGCTTTATCATGCCATTTGACAAGCGCTTCAAACAAGATATCATCGTCGAAAATAAAAATTTAAACAACTCTCACCTTGGCGATATCGTGCTAGCAAAGCTTTTGCCGCTTAAGAAAAAACGCCAAAGCGCTAAGATAGTGATGAGCCTAAAGCTTGCAAATGAGACAAGCGTGGTCTATACAAAACGCTTTGGAGCGGCCATTTTAGGGGTAAATTTAAAAACTGGGCTAAGTACAACCCTAAAGGCGACTCAAAAAAGCCTAAAGATGCTCCCGCTTGGGACGCTACTAAAGATAAACAACCTAAACAACGAAATAGTCGAGGTTTTAGGAAATTTAGAAGATCCACTAAGCGATGAGAAAATTTCGCTTGCTATTTATAATAAAAATGATAAATTTAGCGAGGCTTGCGAGCTTGAAGCAAAGGCATTTGGCGACGAAGTCGATGCTAGCATGTATCCAAACAGGGTTGATCTAAGAAATTTAGAGTTTTGCACGATCGATCCAGTCGATGCCAAAGACTTTGACGATGCCATATTTTTTGATGAAAAAAAGCGCGAAATTTACGTTGCTATCGCCGATGTAAGCGAGTATGTAACCGCATATAGCGCCATTGATAGCGAGGCTAAAAAAAGAGGCTTTTCTATCTACTTTCCGCACATCTCAGTGCCGATGTTGCCGCGCGCGCTTAGTGAAAATATCTGCTCACTAAAGCCAGACGTGCCGCGCCTTGCATTTTGTTTTAAAATTTCACTTGATGCAAACAACGAGGTAAAAAAAGAGGAGCTTTTTGAGGCGATCATCCTTTCAAAAAGGCGCTTTAACTACGATGAGATCGATGAAATTTTAGAAGGCAAAAGAGAGTGTGAAATTTCATGGATCAAGCCACTTTTTAAACTCACCACGAAGCTTCGCAAAAAAAGGCTTTTGCACGCGTTTGATTTTAGGACAAAAGAGCTTAGAATGAGCCTTGATAATGAGGGTCAAATTTCGCAAACTAGGTTTGAAAGCGACTCTGACTCGCATAGACTAGTAGAGGACTGCATGCTTTTAGCAAACAAGGCTGCTGCAAAGCTCATCACAAAGGGCGTTTTTAGAAACCACGCTTCGCCTGATTTTAAAAAGATAGATACCTTGCTTGAGGACCTGCAACTTTTAGGGCTTGACTTTACCTACGAGAGCGACCTTGCAAATTTGATAAGAAAGATCCAAGCAAAGGCCGATGAACTAGGCAACCGCGAAGAGATAGACAAGCTCATCATCAAGTCACAAAAAAAGGCTGAATATTCAAGTGAAAATTTAGGCCACTTTGGACTTGGATTTGACAGATATACACACTTTACAAGCCCTATTAGACGCTATTCTGACCTTATTTTACACAGGCTTTTAAAGGCTAAAATTTCAAAAGATGAAAAGCTTTACAACTTCTTACTTTTAAACATCCAAAGCACCTGCGCAAACTTAAGCGAGCTTGAAAGAGAGGCCGACAAGGTAGCCTACGACTTTATGGATAGGAAATTTGCACGCTGGGCGGCCGCAAATATCGGCAAAGAGGTGCGTTGCTACGTTAGCGAAAACCAAAATGTTTTGGTTGCCAAGCTTGATGATCATTTTGTTGGCGCTAGGATTTTCATCACTGGATACAGTGCAAATTTACTTCAAAAGCTTGTCGTAAAGATCACAGAGGCCGACATCGCGAGTGCTAAAATTTTTGCAAAAGTGGTAAGAAAGATCGATGTATAGGAAAGATCTGGAGCTAAATTTAGCAAATGCAAATTTAAGCAACTACTTCTTGCTTTTTGGGGCGGACGAGTTTCAGATCGAGCTTTTTGGCAAGGAAATTTTGAGCTTTTATACAAGCGAAGATGCAAATTTATTAAGCCTTTATTTTGACGAGTACAACTACGTGCAAGCAAGCTCTCACCTAAGCGAGCAGTCGCTTTTTGGTGGCAAAAATATCCTCTATGTAAAAAGCGACAAAAAGATCCCGGCAAAAGAACTAAAAGAGCTCATCTCGCTTTGCGCAAAAAGCCAGGACAATTACTTTTTGTTTGAGCTTTATGAGGCCGATATGAAGCTAGTTTTTGATACGCAAAAGGCTTTTGGGGCAAATTTTGCGAGATTTTTCAAGCCCACAACTCCAGATGAGGCGATAAATTTACTAGCCAAAAACTCGGCCAAAATAGGCCTAAACATAACCAAAAACGCACTTTATGAGCTTTATTTTACTCATAATGAAAATTTATACCTTGCAGCAAGTGAGCTAACGAAGCTAAAGAGCCTAAACGCTCATATCGAACAAGACGATGTAAAAAGGCTGGTTTTTGGGCTTGGCGGGATAAATTTTGATGATTTTTTCAATAAATTTATGGCTCTAAAAGATATAAAAAACGACTTTTTTACCTACTTAGAAGATCCAAATTTTAATGAAATTTTACTTCTAAACTCACTTTACAAAGCATTTTTTAGGCTATTTAAAATTTACTCTTACATCAAGATAAATGGCCGCTTAAATTTAGATGAAGCGATCGGTTATCAGCCACCAGTAAATGTGGCAAATTTACTAAAAGCAAATAGCTTAAAGCTAAGTTTAAATGCCTATTTGGAGATATTTAAAACGCTAAATTTAGCCGAGCTAGAGTTAAAAACAAATACGAAAATGGATAAAGAAATTTTCGTCTTATCGATCATTTTAAATCTGCAACACCTCATATCAACAGCAAATATTAAGTAAATTTAAGCTAAAATCCACCCTTGCTTAATGCAAAATCCTTGCTCACAAAGTGAGCTAAATATCCATAAGGAGAAAAAATGAAACATTACGAGCTTTTATTTATTCTTAAGCCGACATTGACGGAAGAGGAAGTTAAAGCTAAGGTTGATTTCGTAAAAGAAGTCATAACAAAAAACGGCGGCGAGATCGCTACTGTCGTTGAGATGGGCACTAGAAAACTAGCTTATGCCATCAAAAAATATGAGCGTGGAACATATTTTGTTATCTACTACAAAGCTCCACCAGCACTTCTTGCAGAGCTTACAAGAAACGTAAGGATCACTGAAGATATCATAAGATTTTTAAGCGTTAAATATGAAAACAAACGCGAAATCGCAGCTTGGGAAAGACTTTGCAAAGGTATCAAGCAAACTATAAAAAAAGAGACTCGCGAGCCAAGAGCACCACGTGAGCCAAGAGCTGAAAAAGTAGACGAGCAAACATTTACAGAAGAATAATCAAGGATAAAAAATGTTCAATAAAGTAGTATTAGTTGGAAATTTAACCAGAGATATAGAGCTTAGATATACTACTAGCGGCGTTGCCATAGGAAATTCTAGTATAGCTGTGACACGCAAAATCACCTCAAATGGGGAAAGAAGAGATGAGACTTGCTTTATTGATATATCATTTTTTGGCAAGAGTGCAGAGATAGCAAACCAATATCTCAACAAGGGATCGAAGCTGCTTATCGAAGGAAGACTTAAATTTGACCAATGGACCGACAATAACGGACAAAACCGCTCAAAACACTCTATCGCCGTTGAGAGCATGGAAATGCTTGGCTCAAATAACCAAACGCAACAAGGCGGATACTCTATGAATAGCCAAAATAGCGGTGGCTACGGACAGCAAGGCGGATATCAAAATAACCAATATAACCGCCAACAAGAAGCTAGACCGCAAGCTGCGCCGCAAAGAAAGCAAGAGAGTTATTCAGAAGTTCCTGATATAGACGTTGATGCTGATAGCTTCAACAATGAAGAAATACCGTTTTAATTTTAAAGGATAAAAAATGGCAGAAAAAAGAAAATATTCACGCAAATATTGCAAATTTACAGAAGCAAAAATTGATTTTATAGACTACAAAGACACTTCACTTTTGAAGTATTGCTTGTCAGAGAGATTTAAAATCATGCCAAGACGCCTAACTGGCACATCAAAAAGATACCAAGAGATGGTAGAAAAAGCGATCAAGAGAGCTCGCCACGCAGCTATCATACCTTACATAGTTGATCGCAAAGACGTAGCTACAAACCCTTTTGAAGGTCTATAATCCATAAATTTTAGCCCTATTTTGGGCTAAAATCTTTTAAATTCAACTCTTAATCTTTACTATTTCTAATCTTTTATAAAATTTTCTCATCAAATTCTTAAATTTATAAGCATTTCAAAATCACCAACATAGCCAAATTTGTTTAAATGTTATCTGCTTTTTAAATTTACCTCTTAAATCTATCATGCTTTTCTAAAAAACTTTTTTATAAATTTACTAGCCAATTTTTTAAATTTTATAAGCATTTTAAAGCCTCCAAAGTAGCCAGATTTCTCTAGACATTATCTATTTTTTAAATTTACATATTAAATTTCATCAAGTTTTTTTGAAAGTCTTTTATAAATTTCACTCGTTATGTTCTTAAATTTATGCACCATTTTTAAACAACAAAATATTCAACGAATGCTTTTTAAATTTATTACGCAGTTTTATATTATTTGCAAGTTAAACTTAGAGCTTGTCCATGAAAATTCTGCCAATGACACAAAACACCAAAAAACACAAAATAAAATTTAAAACAAGAGTTAAAAGCGAATAATAAATTTAGGGGCAAAGCGCCCCTGGTTTTAGTATAGACCGAAAGTTCCGTCTGTTCTTTTGTAGATGACGCGCATTTTGGCATCGACGTCGTTAAATACGTAAAATTGTTTATCGCTTGATTTTAGTTTATCAAGTGCTTCTTCTACCTCAAGAGGTTTGTAAATTTCAAGCTCCATAGGCACGATCTCCTCAACACCTTCGATCTTTTCTTCGCCTATTCTCGAGCGAAATTCTTTATCATCAGCCTTGCCTTTTACTGTAAATTTCTTATCGTGCTCTCTTCTTAAAACTTTTGAAGCCTTTTCGATAGCAAGATCGATCGCTGCATAGAGATCTTTATCTTTTTGGCGAACGACTATCGTGTCTTTGTGAGCCATATTTAGAGAAAATTCTGCATTAAAGCCCTTTTTACCTTGCTTTTCATCCGCTCCTACTACGCATCTTGCTGAGATGATGTCAAGGTTGTACTTGCCAAGGGTGTCAAAAGCGTCTTGGATGTAGTTTTTGATGGGCTCTGTTAGCTCAAATTGTTTTCCTACAATGCTTATGTTCATCGCAATCTCCTTTATAGAAAGTAAGATGATTATAACACGACGAAACTAAAAGCAAATTAAAGTAAAATCTTTATAAAATTTTAAAGTTTCTGAAGAGTTCGTTTGTGAAAATTTATAGGATTTGAGGCTTTTCCTGGTTTTGAGCTGACAAAGACATCGAGCATTATCGTGCCTTGATTTACTCCAGTAGCAGCCACTGCATCACCAGAACAAATGCCCATATCGCCAAAGTATTTTATAAATACCTCGAAAGTAAATAGCTCCCCAAATTCGCCTTTTATTGGATTATTCTTATCGCCAATACAAACTGCCCCAGCTTTATAAAAATCATTACTGAGAACGGCTAGTATCGCATATTCTGTCGCTGCGCGAGCTACTAGCTCACTTTGCTCTCTTAGGTAAATTTCGCTATTTTGCTTAACTGAAGTACTAGCGATCGAAAGAGCTAGCATACAAATAGAGCTTGCGATCACCACAAAAAATATCGCTGCAATGAGCGTAAATCCTCGCCTCATCAATAAACCGCCTTTGACTTACAGATGGTTATCTCTGAGTTTTTTGCCCTCATGCAAAGTTTTAGCACGATGACGCCATTTTTTTCAGTAAAGACAAACCTCGTAACGTTTTTGGCGAGGGTTGCTTTTTCGCCATTTTGTTTATATTTTTCTCCCATCCATGGACGATAGTCGTAGTATAAATTTAGATCAAAGACGCCATTTGCCGCATCTTTTGGATCAGCGCTTTGCTCTGGCACTATGGCATTTGCTGTGTAGGCTAGATGATACTGTTCTGAAATTTGCTTGTTTGCAAAACCAGAAATTTCTAGAGTATCGCCATCAGTGCTTTTTACACCAACTTTTGCTATGTCTAAATTTGAAATATCTTTATACCCAAAAGAGTTTTGCACATTGTAATAAACATCAGAAAATATCGCTACAACGCCACCATCTTTATCTTTAAAATCAACACAAGTGGCATTTGTATCTTCCCTGCAAGTTAGATCTTTTATGGTTTCAACAACTTCGGTAGAAAAATTACTTCCAGGACTTATCAGACCAGTTGCTGGCGAGCTCTTAGCAAGATCCGCATAGCCACTATATCTGCCTGCTTTATTACCAGAAGGCACATCGTTAAAAATTTCATACGCATAGGGGATAAATTCTAAAATTTCATACTCGGCATTTAAATTTACCCCGCTATCGTTTAGCGCCAAAAAAGCTCCATCAGTTTTTCTAGCGATCACGCTTGGCTTTATGCGGTGCTCTAGCCTCTTTGAAATTTGCTCCAGTGCGATCTCCGTTTGCGTCTCGAGCTCATTTACTGTCTTTGTTTGAAAGTAGTTTGAGTAGATGTTCATTATGGCGTTAAAGCTCATCATAGCAATGATACCAAGCACGACGATAACGACTACAAGCTCAAGAAGAGTAAAGGCTCTTTTCATTTCCACACTTTCGTATTTAGCGAGCCGCCCTCACCTAGATTAAAAGCGTAAGCTCTTAGCACTGATGTAGTCTCTTGTTTTGTGTTGTTTTTATACGAAGTAGCAGTTACAATTATCTCTTTTACGTCGCTGTTGTCTAGCCCTAAATTTGGCTTAAAATCCCCATTACCATTTTTTATTCTGACGTTATATTCTGAGCCAACTATATAGTCTCTGCTTTGATTTGCTGTGTTTAAATTTTTATTTTTTGTTTTGTAATAATCCACAGACCTCACTGCCGCATCAGGTGCTAGATCTGGTGAATTTTCATAGGCAAAAACTCTATGTCCATCGCCTGTTATTTTATTTATCTTATAAAATTCGTTTCTATGATCACCTGGCTTTAAGATGATAGGAAAAAAGTAGGCTGTCTCAGCGCTACTGCCGCCGATATTTGTCGAGACCTTGATGACCTTGTCGCTAAAAGGAGCTTTTAAGATAAGCCCCATGTAGGTCTTAGCATTCATCAAGCTCTCTTGTGTAACCGCCTTTTGATTTAGCTCAGATGTGGTCTTTAGCACAAGCGGTATCGACGTGCTGATGATCGCTACAACGACTATCGAGAGGATAAGCTCTATAAGAGAAAAGCCTCTTTTTACCAAGAAATTCTCCTATTTGTCTTATCGCTTAGATCGTTAAAGTTATTTTCGCCGCCTATAACATTTCCCACGTCACCTTTACTAGAGCCACTTTTTAGGGTCTTGCCAGCCCAGTCGCCATTTGGCACGAGAAATCTCACTGTAAAATCATTTGTCGCTGCATCTTTATCAAATTCATTATATATGAGCCAGTTTTCTGTATGCATCTTAGCTATATCTGTAACCGCTCGGTCATTTTTTACATAAATGTAGCTGACGCCGTCACTAAGTGCTGTCTCTTTGGCTGTATCTCGTGTAGTGTGATTTGAAAATTCGTAACTATCGACATTGCCATAACTAGCATCGTGCAGAGGATTTACATACCATGAGTGCGTACCTGCAAACTCCTCCCAGCGAGCGCTTGATCCAGGCTTTTGCAACATAAATTTACTCTCGTCGCAACCATTGCAATACACTCCGTAGTAAATTTTTGCCTTAAAGCCAGTGTTTGGCCCCTCATAGTAAGGTGCGTATGTCCTAGCGTAGTAAAATTTCGCAGATGTTTTTGTGGTTGGCTTTTTGTAATTGCCATTATTTTTTGTTTTATTTGCATCGACTAAACTCTCAAACGTGAAAGTATCACTTGTTACCTCAAAAGGATTTTTAACCATATTTTTCTCGCGCTTGAAGTTAAATTTGAGATTTACATCAGCGTAGCCACCTTTAAACGCTTCTTTTTTAACTTCAAAGAGCCCTTCGTGTAAAGAAGATGGATTTACTTTTTCGACTTTACTAGCATCAAGATTGCCAAAAAACAAAATTTCACTATTTAGCTTGGCTAGCCCATCTGTATCATTTTTTAGTAAAGTGCCATTGTTATCAGTATAGCCATCTATCATTTCTCCTACTTTTATCTTAAAGCGTGTATTGTTTGAGTAACAACCGTCTTTATATAAAAGCGCGGGATTATCATCAAAAAGTCTAGCTTTTACTCTAAAACTCAAGATAGGAGTAAAGCTCGCACTGCTTTCATTTGCGATGTAGCTAATGCCTCTTGGCAAAATTTTAAACTCGCTTACTTCAAGATCATTTGGCTCAAAACCAAATTTTTTCTCGCCAAATTCTATATCGCAACCGACCTTGCCTTCGGTATTTTCATTATTATCACTCTTATCAAGCACACAGTCACTATCTTGTGGTGGAGTTTTTTTATCTATGCTTGTATAGCTTTTATCCACCACATAAAATTTAGCATTTCCGATATCAGAGAAAGAAAATCCCTCTTTATTTGTTTTTAAATTAGTTATAGTGCCCACTGCTTTTGCTGGATTGTCAAAGGCTATCTTTAGTTTATTGTCTTCACTTAGTCTCTTTTTTGTATCTTCGGTGATTATGCATCCTGCCTTATCCACAGGCAAGATTGATACATTATTTTCTGTATAACGATTTACACCTGTTACGGAGCTACCTGCGATTAAGGTATTTGTATATCCATTTGCAAGAGTTGTCTTGTCCATATTATAAGCAGCTAAAGTTATGTCCTTATAGTCTTTACCTCCCACAAGTACGCTACTACCATTATATACACCACCACTGCCTGACTTATCATAGAGCTGAAACATAGCTGGTCTTACAGCAAATGCATCAAAGACTTCACACTTTACCACATCTTGATTTTTTGGTTTGCTATGATACTTTAGCTTAACATGAAGTTTTCTATAAGGTCTTGGCACGGTTACTTTTACTTCTTCAGTGTCTTTACTTGCAAAATGAAGTGTCACAGGATAACCTAATACAGAATTTTCATCGCTGCAGTTCTCTACAAGTTTAAGATCTACATCAGTAGGTGAGTCGGGTGCTTTTGCCTTTCCATCTATCTCGCTATAGTTTGTGATGTATATACTAAAAGGTTTTTTCGCTATCTTTGTAAAAAGCCTGTTTTTATAATCCCCATTTGAATTATCATCTTTTTTACTTCGTGGATAGAAGTCATTTTCTTCTTCCTCTACGATCTTTAGATTAGGCGATGTTGGAGTGCATTCGCTTATCCTATCATCAAACTTCAAGCCTGCGTCACTATTTTGAAATTTAGCCTCATATCTTGTTTTTTTATACTCTTTTTCTATCACTCCTATATACTGAACTCTTGCATAGTTTCTATGATCATGCGTTAGCTCTCCGCCTACTGCATGACTTGCGTTTTTTCCTATTTTATATTCTAAAGTATGGCTATCAATTCTGTTTAGATTTTCATTAGTATCACTAGTAAGCGTAGTCCAGTTTTCTGAATTTTGGCTCGTATCAGATATTATCACCTTACTAGTTCTTAAATTAGTAGAAGTGTCCTTGTAGCTCATAAATTCAGGTTTTAAATTTACTCTTAAGATAGAACCATAAGCATCCTCACTACCTCCATTTTCAACTGTTACAGTAGTCCTTACCAAGGAGCCTTTTTTTACGATAGTTGCTTCACCAGAACTGCCTTTTAACTTTACAGGTATCCAGCTAGCACCTTTATCTCTACTGACCTCAAGCTTTTCTGTGTAGCACACTTTAGGATCATAAAGCAGTGTTGAAAAGGCTACCATACCTATGTTTTGTCTATCACCTTGAAATGTACCACTTGGCTCTCTATATCCAGTGGCTTTAAACTGCACTTCTACTTCTTTTTGTTTAGGACCCATCTTGTTTGATATATCTATCAAGTCTAGATCCATTTGACTGTTGTAAATTCTGCCTGATACAGCAGCTTCATTAAATCTTGCTATTGAAGAGTTAAATTGATTGCCTTTTGGATTTTCTGAAGAAAATATAGTCTCAAAATTACCATTATTTTCATTTTTTACCGCAATATCTTCACCTTTTATTTCTGCTTTACCACCAAAACCAAGAAAGCCTAATGCTGTATTTATATTTCCGCTTGGTGGAGTATAAAATCCATCAAATTTTAAATTAAAAGATTCTTGTGGGGTAGCACCTGCACTTGTAGGAAAAATATTTGCCATACCATCATATATATTTACCGCCCTTGGCTCTACGCCTGCTCTTTCGCCATCTTCTTCAAAGTCATAAACTATAACTAAACTCCATCCACCAAACTGAGGTGGTGGATATGATGTGATCCACTCGCCATCAGCAAAAACTATCGCACCTCGGCTCATACTATAGTCTCTCTTACAAAATTGACAATTAGGATTAGTTTCTAATTCGCGAGCATTATATATTACTTCGTAATCAAGTTTTTGCTCTAGATCAACTATACTAGAAGCTATACCTCCAACAGCAAAAGTCCTACCACCAGAGGCAGTGGTATTAATATCACCAAGGCTATCTTTTACAAGTTTAGTTACATTAGCACTTGCTTGGTACATCATATAAACTGCACCTCTTCCACCAGTATTTGCTGGCGACCAATACTTTATACTATCACTTGTTACAACACTTTCATAACTATTGTTTTTATAACCGTCTGTGAATGAACTAAGCCAATTAATATCATCTTTATCTGCTTCAATAACATAAGAGCCTTTAGGTGTTTTAAAATTTACTCTAGAAAAATCAGATATCACACTAGCAAATTTACTAAAAAGGTCAGCATGTTCGCTCCATGGTTTATAAATGCTACCACCCCAGTATAGTCTGGCATACTTTATCTTACTACCATCTACATATTTTTTTTCATGCTCACTTTTACCACTAAATGTAAATGTTGCGCGAGAGGAATTTGGAAATTTTGCAGAAGCAATGCTTGGCTCATCATATACAAATTCCTTTTTTACGACTGAAGAAGTTCTTGTTTTACCATCTTCTCCATCCGCAACAGAAGCTTGTGGTATAAAACCATAACCACCAAATAAATTTATGGGTCTTATTACACTAGCACCTATAATATCCATATCTCCGATAACTCTTTTAAAGCTGGCTTCTTCTCTTTTTTCTAGTGTGTTGTTATTTTTAAGATTTGAAGACGTGTATCCAGCTATATGTCCTTCTGTATATCTAGTGGTTGCTGTTTCAGCAATAATAAACATCATTTTTGTCTCTGTAGGATAATACTTTATACAGTGCTGCAAGCCATCTTCATCTATACGACAACTAGTTCCACTTGGACAAGTATTGTTAGCACATGAGCTGTTGGTTTCTTTGATAAATTGGTGACCTGCTGGATACACTGCATCACCAAAAACATAGATAAAAGATAAAAGAATAAAAAAAAGAATTTTCAAATTACAATCTCCTTAATGTAATTAGAGCTAAGAGCTCTAAACGTCCTTGTTTGTTATTTTTGTATGAAATTTTCTATCATTTCAGCTTGTCCGTATTGTGGATATTTTGTAACGTCAAGCACTACTTGAGATAAAGTCATATTGTCCATATTGCAAACGATAGGAGCTACGAAATTCACGGTTGATTTCTCAAGAGGGAGGGCAACTACTATGATGTTGTAAATTCTAAGTTGCGAACTCTCTTTGATATCCATAAGCTCTTCATAGTAGCTTGGGATGTCAAATTCATAACTTCTTAACGCAAAAGGATTTATCATTGTAAAAGATGTTTCGTCATCTTTGCTCGCTAGCTTAACAAAAAATTTATCAAGCTCAATCAGTTCCATCGTCTTGATATGCTCGAAGCCTAAAATAGGGCTTTTAACACTAAAAATCATACTAACTCCTGTTTTGTAAAATTGCCTTATTTTAGCATAGTTTTAAAAAATTTATACAAAAATAATGCCAAAAAATGTAAAATAAGCGAATTTAAAATTTTTAAGGAAAAGCATGAAAAAATTTTCTAAATTTCTAGCAGTCGTAGCTCTTTTAGGGCTTTTTAGTGGTTGTGCTGAAAAATACACCGAACTTTACAATCTAACTCCAGATGAGTGGTACGCTCAGGTCATCGCTGACATCAAAGATGGCGACTTGGAGTCTGCTGACAAACACTACGTTTCAATGGCGAGCGAGCACGTTGCAAGCCCGCTTTTAGAGCAAATTTTACTCATCCTTGCACAAGCTCATGCAAATGACGAAGAGTATCTCATGGCAAATCACTATCTTGATGAGTACATCAAAAGATACGGCGATAACGGCCCAAAAACAGAATTTGCTCAGTATCTAAAGATAAAGGCAAATTTTGACTCATTTACCCAGCCAAACCGCAACCAAAAGCTAATGGAAGATAGCGTAACCGAGATCGAGAAATTTCTTTATATGTATCCAAATACCGAGTATAAGCCACTTATCGAGACTATGCTCATCAAATTTAAACTAGCGCTTTACTTCCTAGATATGCAAATAGCAGATCTTTACAAGAGAACTGGCCGTGACGTTTCGGCTAAAATTTACGAGCAAAAGCTAGAAGAGTCGCCGTTTAAAAACTCAGACCTTATCAAACCTGACGTGGCATGGTATAGAAAACTGTTTGAATAGGAGAAATTTTGCAAATAAACGAAAACAAAAGCTTCCCAACTGAGATCCCTATCATCGTTGAGGACGAGCTATTTTTATATCCATTTATGATAACGCCGCTTTTTTTAAGCGACGAAGAAAATTTAAAAGCGCTTGAGCTTGCCATACAAGGAGAAACGCCGATCCTTGTCGTGCCTACAAAGCCACAGCAAGACGGCGCTAGAGACTTTGACGGCATCTATGACGCAGGCGTGATCGGCACGATAATGCGCCGTGTGCCGCTACCTGACGGACGCGTAAAAGTGCTATTTCAGGGCATCGACAAAGGTAAAATTTTAAAACAATCAGGCATAAATCCACTCCGTGGCATCGTCGATATGCTCCACGTCAAGCGCCCATCACAGGTCAAAACTGACGCTCTCATCGTAGTTTTAAGAGAAAAAGTAAGAGAGCTTTCGCAGTTTAGCCACTTTTTTCCACCTGATCTTTTAAAAACGATCGAAGAGAGCGCTGAAGCGATCAGAGTTTGCGACCTAGTTTCAAGCGCGCTTCGTCTAAAAAAACAGATTGCTTATAGCTTTTTTGTTGAAGAAAATTTAGAGCAGCGCCTACTAAAGCTCATCGACTACGTCATTGAAGAGATCGAGGCAAACAAGCTCCAAAAAGAGATCAAAAACAAGGTTCATTCAAAGATCGACAAGACGAACAAAGAGTACTTTTTAAAAGAGCAGCTAAAGCAAATTCAAGCTGAGCTTGGAGCAGACACGAGCCGTGAAGAGGAGCTTGAGGAGTACCGCAAAAAGCTTGATGCGAAGAAGAAATTTATGGCTGAGGATGCCTATAAAGAGATCAAAAAACAAATAGACAAGCTCTCCCGCATGCACCCAGACTCAGCAGATGCAAACACCTTGCAAAGCTACCTCGACTGGGTACTTGAAATTCCATTTGAGAATGTAGCTAAGAAAAAGTCCTCTATCACTGAAGTGAGCAAGCACCTAAATGCCGACCATTACAGCTTAGAAAAGCCAAAAGAGCGCATAGAGGAGTATTTTGCCTTGCGCGAGCTTTTGGAGCTTAGGGGTGTTGGCGAAAAGGTAAATAACGGCGCCATTTTATGCTTTGCAGGCCCTCCAGGTGTGGGTAAAACAAGCCTTGCAAACTCGATCGCAAAGGCGCTAAAGCGTGAGCTAGTTAGGATCGCACTTGGCGGACTTGAGGACGTAAATGAGCTAAGAGGTCACCGCCGCACCTATATAGGTGCAATGCCAGGCCGCATCGTGCAAGGGCTCATAGAAGCCAAGCAGATGAATCCAGTGGTTGTTTTAGACGAGATCGACAAGGTTGGCAGAAGCTACAGAGGCGATCCGACCGCTGTTTTACTTGAAATTTTAGACCCAGAGCAAAATAATAAATTTAGAGACTACTACTTAAATTTCAACATCGATCTTAGCAAGATCATCTTCATCGCCACAGCAAATGACGTGAGCATGATACCAGCTGCACTCCGCGACAGGATGGAGTTTATCGAGCTTAGCTCATACACTCCACAAGAAAAATTTGAGATCGCTAAAAAATATCTCTTACCTCAAGAGCTTAAAAAGCACGGCCTAAAACCAAGCGATGTGAGCATCAGTAAAGAGGCGCTTGAGCTAATAATTAGCGACTACACAAGAGAGAGTGGCGTGCGAAATCTACGCCGCAGGATCGCTGATATACTAAGAAAAGTCGCCAAAAATATCCTCACCAAAAAGAATGAAGGCAAGATCAGCGTCACGGCTAAAAATTTAAAAGAGTTTTTAGAGAAAAAGGTTTATGAGATCGAGCCAGCGGATAAAAAAGATCAGATCGGCTTGGTAAATGGTCTCGCGTGGACGAGTGTCGGTGGCGATGTGCTAAGGATCGAGGCTATCAGGATCCAAGGCAAAGGCAACATGCAGATCACCGGCCAACTAGGCGACGTGATGAAAGAGAGCGCTCAGATCGCATTTAGCGTCGTAAAAGTGCTGATAGATAACAAAAAGCTAAAAGTGCCGATGGCTATCGTGCCAAAACTAGATGATGACAAGCACAAGCTAGAAGCCAGCGATGTTTATAGACGCTACGACCTTCACTTGCACGTGCCAGAAGGTGCTGTGCCAAAAGATGGCCCAAGCGCTGGTATCACGATGGCGACAGCGATTGCGTCGATACTGACTGACACAAAGGTCAAGCACGACATCGCAATGACTGGCGAGATCACGCTAACTGGCAGAGTTTTACCTATCGGTGGGCTAAAAGAGAAGCTCATCGCCGCTCACAAAGCTGGCATCAAAACAGCTCTGATACCTCGCAAAAACTATGACCGCGACCTTGTCGATATCCCAGCTGAAGTAAAAGGCGACATGAAGATCATCGCCGTAGATACGATCGATGATGTGCTAAAAAACGCTCTTGTAGCTAAAAAATAATCCCTACTCTAGCCCCATTTTGTCTCACTTGGGGCTAGGAAAATTTATAAATTTTGACGATCCTAAAATCCAAAAAAACGCCATATGGCACATAGAAGTAATTAATAAATTAAACAATATAACGCGAAAATTTCTAACAAATTTTAAAATTTCAGGAACGAGCAATTTCGGCTCTAAAATTTGAGCTAAGCGGCAAGCGAAGCCAAATTTTAATAGTCAATTCTTGCGAGTGAATGTAATTTTAAAATTTGTAAAATAGCAAATTTCTATTTTTGAAATCTCAACTTTAAATTTATAAACTCTTTTATCCAAAAGGGAGACAAGGGGACTTGAATTACGAAGCCGTCCCCTTATCCCCCTTTAAATCCCCTAAATCCCCCGCACGTTCAAAGTGCATGCGATAGCACTATCGTGCCACATGCGGCTAAAAAGTCTAGCAAATTTTAAATTTTCATGAACGAGTAATTTTAGCTCTGATTTTAGTGGCAGGCTATGCGAGACCTAAAATCAGTAGTCAATTCTTGCGAGAGAATGAAAATTTAAAATTTGCAAACTTTATATTTTTTGTTAAAAAAGGATAAAAAACTTGAATTACATTCTGCTTGTAGCTTGAAAATCAAAATTTAAAAAAGAATATACTCAAAAACTTCCTCCTATTTACATATAAGCTTCAAAATCCTAGGGCTTGCCTCTATATACTCAAAAAATTCTATTTCTTCTCTTTCTCAGTCTGGACTTTATCAAGTTTTATATATCCCATTTCAACTAGCTTGTTATAAATTTGAGAGATTTTTGGTCCAGCAGCGCTACCACCGTGGCCGCCGTGTTCGACAACCATCGTGATGACGTACTGTGGATCCTCAAAAGGCGCATAGGTCGTCATCCACGCGTGAGATCTTTGCAGATACGCCATATCCTCCTCTTTCATACGCTTCTTTTCGGTTTGTGAGATGCCAACGACCTGAGCTGTTCCAGTCTTTGCAGCAACCTTTACAAGACTTCCCACAAAGTGCCTATTTGCCGTGCCTCTTGGGTGATTTGCCACCTCATACATCGCATGTCTAATGGCAGGTAGCTGTGACTTCTCAAACGGCGTAAAAGCATCATCTGTTGGCGTAAAATCAACATCCTTGCCATCTATGCTCTTTAAAAAATGTGGCGTCACATTTAGCCCAGTTGCAAGGCCTGCTGTGTATTTAGCCACCTGCATAGGCGTGACTAGAAAATTTCCCTGTCCGATAGAGGTGATGAGCGTCTCGCCTTGAAACCACGCCTTGCCATACTTCCTCATCTTCCACTCCCTGCTTGGCAGCGTCCCCACAAACTCGTTTGGCAAATCAACCTCTGTTTTTCTACCAAAACCCATACGCTCAAGTATCGGCACAATGGCATCTATACCTATCTTTTGACTACCCTTGTAAAAATAGTCATCGCAGCTCTCTCTAATGGCTGTGTTCATATTAACCGTGCCATGACCATGCGAGTTCCAGCAGCGAAATTTACGCCCTCCAAGCTCATACGAGCCACTACAAAAAAAGCTATCATATTTGCTCATACCATTGTCTAAAAAGGCAAGAGCCATACCCATTTTTACGACAGATCCTGGCGGGTAGAGGCCGTTTATTAGCTTATTTGTAAATGGGTGATCGACATTTTTTACAAGCTCTTCCCACTCAGCCTGAGAAATTCCAAGCACAAAAGGATTTAGATCATATTCAGGAAAGCTTCCTGCTGCGATTATAGCGCCATCTTTTAGGCTCATAACTATGACGCTTCCTGCATCCTTACCAAAGACGTCAGCGACAAACTGCTGAAGCTCAAGATCGACGGCGAGCTTTATGTTTTGACTTTGTGGCGCTTGATAGCTCACCTGCTCGATCTCTTCATTTAGCGCATTTACCTTGATCTTTTTAAAGCCTTGAATTCCTTGCAAGATAGGGTTATAAAAGCGCTCTACGCCGCTTCTACCGATATAGTTTGTAAGCTTTGTCAAAGGGTCGTTTTCCATATCTTTTTGATTTGCCCTACCGACGTAGCCGATGATGTGAGAAGCTAGGTCGTTGTATGGATAGTGGCGCTTTGAAGCGGGTCTTATCTCTAAATTTTCACGCAGAGAAAGTGGCGCAAAAAATGGCAAAAATTTATCATAATCAACAAATTCGACCACGTTTATGAAGTCTTGGTTGTAAGCTGAGTCGTTTTTTATGTATTCATTTTTAAGTTTGGTGACGTTTAGATCGCCAAATAGCGAGCCGATATAGGCTAGCTCATCGTCTAAAATTTTCACCTTTTTGTTTGCGCTAAGGTGCGGCCTTACATAGATAGAAAATCCTAGGCGATTGACCGCCATAGGCTTGTCGTGCGCATCAAAGATGATACCTCTAACTGGTGGGATGTAGATAGTTTTTATCGCATTTTGCTCAGCGATCTCGTTGTAGTAGGTGTTTGAATTGACACTTAGGTGGTAAATCCGCCCCAAAAGCATGATCCAAAAAAGAGCAATCACGCCAAAAACGATACGCATCCTCATAGCACTTTGTCCCTAAAAAGCACGATAGCAAGCACACTTTCAAGCGCTATGAAAAATAGATACTCTGCGCTAAAAGTCAAATTTGGTTCGTTTAAGACGTAGGCAAAAAGGTTATTTACAAGAAAGGTTAGCACATAGCCAGAGGCGACAAAGATTACAAGCAGGCAGTTTCGCCACTTCATCGTCGTATATAGCCAGTCTAGCACGAAGTTGTAAAATAGCAAAAATGCAATGATAGTTGAAAAGAGATAAAAGCCATGAATTTGCTCAGCAAAGACCAAGAAAACGAGTGAAAAATACCACGAAGGCTTAAACTCATCATACTGCTTTTGCTTTCTTGAATACTCTAAAATCATATATGTAAAAAAAATGCCAATAAGTGGCGGCAAGAAGCCAAACTGCGTAGTTGCGATCTCGTAAGAGAGCAAAAAAATAGCCCACCAAAAGCCTTTGAAAATTTTAATGTCTAAGCTGCTTATGGTTTGCATTTTACCTACCAAGAGCGTGGTTTATGATAGCTTCCCGTGCCTTGTCGATGCCGCTTTTGCTGAGTGTCGAGACCAAAATACCACTTGGGTCAAATTTCATTATCGCACTCTTTTGGCTTTGATTTAGCTTGTCGCTTTTTGTGTATAAATTTAAGATTTTCTGATCAGCTCTTAAAAAGCTTTTTAGGTAAGAATCCACGTTTACGTCGATGTCTAAGTCAAAATGTCTAGCGTCGATTAGATGTATAAAAAGTCTGATGTCGCTTCTAAATTTCAAAAACTCATCTAAATTTTTACGCCACTCGTCGTGTTTTGACTTTGCAACTTTTGCGTAGCCAAAACCTGGTAGATCAACCAAGATGAGTTTAAATTTCTCTTTTTCACTCTCTTCTTTTTCCTCACAAAACTCAGCCTCAAAGAAATTTATAAGCTGCGTTTTGCCAGGAGTTGATGAGCTTTTGGCTAAATTTTTTTGATTTACAAGTGCGTTTATGAGGCTGCTTTTACCAACATTTGACCTACCCAAAAAGACCACCTCGCTTGTCACAAAGCTTGGAGCCTCCTTTATGCTTGGGCTTGAAGTGATAAATTTAGCGCTCAAGGCTCTTATCACTTGGTTTTATCCTCGATCTGAAAGATAAATTTAACCGGCTTTTTCTCGTCGCTATTTACGCTATATGTGCCATCTTTTTGATTGACAACGATCTTTTCACCATAGACATTTTTATCAGTCTCTACCTCGTGCAAGTAGCCGTTGCCAGTTACTGTGTATGTCTGCTTTGCTGGCTCGTATGTGAGCGTGTCGCCCTTACCCTCATAGTGCTTATCTTTCATGAAAATTTTAGCTCTAGCGTTGCCTGTGGCTACATATTTTACTGGCTGGCGCTTTTTATCAAAATGCACAACGACTTTGTTTGCCTTTAGCTCATCGTATGAGCCTTTTTTGATATTTACATTGCCTACAAACTCGCTGATCTGCTTATTTTCATCTGCGAAAAAATCATTTGATGTGATCTCAACCTGCTCTGCATTTAAAAATGTAAAGCCCAAAATCATCGCTAAAATCGCTGCTTTTCTTCTACCCATGCCCTTAACCCTTTTATCTGCGTTTGTTTTTTACCAAGATCGTAGCTACCACTATCACCTAATGCTTTGTCGCCATTTCTAGTGATGGTGAAATTTGCTTCTGATCTTACTATTTTTGTCTTTGTGTTGTATATAACTTCATCGCTTTTAAATTTCAAACTATCATTATTTTCATAGTTTGCATTTTTTTGAAAGATTATCTCATCATTTTGCGAGATAGCCTTGTCTGAGCTTAGAAAATGTCTTAAATTTCCCCTTAAAATTCTCGCTTTAAAGTCTAAAAATTCATCCCTGTCGCTATATCTGTTTAGCTCATCACTCTCATAAACTCCGCTTATCTTAGTTGAGTTTATCTCATAATCAACCACGTCATTTACCTGCATATTTGATATCTTTGTATCAACCTTTAGCACGTTTGCTAGGTACGGGTCTTGAGCCGCTAAAAATATCATCACAGCACTAAAAATGGCCACGACGAAGTAGAAAATTTTTACAACCAACGCTTAGACCACTCGTCATATAAATTTTCTGATCTTATGATCATCTCGATCATCTCTCTAACAGCGCCATTGCCGCCTTTGTGCTTTAGCTTTGTCTTTACATCAAGCTCTTTAATGGCATCTTTTGGCTTAAAGCTCCATGCAACTGCGTCTAAAATTTTATAGTCATTATAGTCATCACCGATAGCTGCTGCGTTTTTAAAGCTAAGCCCTTCAAATTTTAATATCTCGCTTGCTACTTCAAATTTATCGCCAACGCCTTGATAGACGTGATTTATCTTTAGATCCTCAGCCCTTCGTTCAACGATAGCCGACTTTCTGCCAGTGATGATAGCCACTTTCTTGCCAAGCTTTAGCCAGCTCTCTATCGCGTAGCCATCTTTTACATCAAAAAATTTAAGCTCTTCGCCATTTGCATTGTAGATGATCTTGCCATCAGTGAGGCACCCATCAACGTCTAAAAATATAATTTCTATCATAAAACGCCCTTAGTGCTTGGAGTGCCGATCCTTGCGTTTTTAGCAAGCGCTCTACGGAGTGCTACAGCAAATGATTTAAATGTTGCTTCGATGATGTGATGAGTGTTTTTGCCACGAATTTGATTTAGATGAAGAGTGATGGCTGAATTTATAGCAACTGCTCTAAAAAACTCCTCCACAAGCTCAGTGTCAAACTCACCAACTTTGGCATTTTCATTAAAATTTTCATATACGAGGTAAGCTCTGTTGCTAAGATCTAGTGCGCAAAAAACAGCCGCCTCATCCATAACAACGCTAGCCTCGCCAAACCTCTCAACACCGCTTAATGGATACAAAGCCTCTTTTAAAAGCTGTCCCAAAACTATGCCAACATCCTCGACGCTGTGGTGAAAATCCACATGCGTGTCGCCCTTACATGAAATTTCAAGATCGAGCAAAGAGTGCTTGGTAAAAGCTTCAAGCATATGGTCAAAAAAGCCAATGCCTGTGCTTATCTTTGCAACCCCAGAGCCGTAAATTTTGAGTTTCATTGAGATTTGCGTCTCTTTTGTGTTTCTAGTTAGTTCTAAAATTTCCTCTCTCACGCCCTAGCCTCTTACTATAAATGCGCCTTGGAATTTACCGCTTCTTGCGTAATCCCTAGCCTCGTCCTCGCTTCTAAAGCCATTTAAAAATACCCTATAAATGGTTGAGCCATCTATCGTAAATGTCTTAACGACTGATCTATAGCCATCTATACTTTTATGCTCTCTTTGGTATCTGTTTGCACCTTCAAGGTTTTTAAACGAGCCAATTTGTACCATAAAATCTCCACCCACAACGCGTTGCTCTGATGAGATCACGATGCCACCAACTGGGGCCGTTGGAGAGACTGGATTTGGCACTTTTATGCCAGTGCTTGTTGGTTTTGTTGGTTGCGCGCTAGCGGTTGTAACAGCGTTAATGTCTTCATTAAAGCCGATAACCTCCATACTAACTGGGGCTGTACCAGTGCCGATGACATCGAGCTTCATCGCAGCTGCTTTTGAAAGGTCAAGCACCCTGTCAGCCACAAAAGGTCCTCTGTCATTTACACGCACGATAACACTTTTTTGATTTCTTAAATTTGTTACTTTAAGTATTGTATTCATCGGCAAAGTCTTATGCGCCGCAGTCATATTGTACATATTATAAACTTCGCCATTTGAGGTCGTTTTGCCGTGAAAATTTGGACCATACCAGCTTGCCGTTCCGCTGGCTTTATCGCCGACACTTACGACGGTCGGATAGTATGTTTTGCCATTTATCGTGTATGGTCTCATTGTTGCTTTTTGAACTGAGGCGGAGTTGTTGCCTCTTACATTAGTTGGGCCACTTGGAGTAAATGGAGCCCCGCTCCAAGAACAACCAGTGATTAGAAGTGTAAAACTTAGTCCTAAGTAGAAATTTAGGCTCTTACGGTATGACAATATTTGCTCCGACATTTAAATTTGAACTAGCCAAAGAATTTGCATCTTTTATATCTTTTTCACTTACATTAAATTTCTTTGATAAAGATGCGATCGTATCGCCTGTTTGAACTACGTAGTTGTGAGATTTGTTTTGAGTAGAAAAAGGGATTATTAGTTTTTGATTATAGCTTACTGCGTTTGTGCTAAGCTCGTTGTAGTCCTTGATCGCTCTGTGGCTAACACCTGTCTTTTTAGAGATAGAAAGCAAGGTCTCGCCTTTTTTTACAGTGTATGCGTAGAAGTTATTTTTGCCATTAAATGGTTTGAAATTATCTGAGAAAAGTTGCTTTTTATTTTCAGGGATATAAACGTAATAATCTTTTAAAGTTGGAGGAGTAAATACAAATTTTAAATGCGGGTTATTACTTTTCATTTTTTTTGTGCTAAGACCGATGCTGTCGCCTATCTGAGCTAAATTTGTACCGCCTGGCACTTTTACTTTCGTAAGTCTTAATCCGCCATTTATGTTTAGCAAAGATGACTCTTTAGATATCAAAAAGTCCGCATCTTTTGCTATATATGCCGCTCTTAAAATTTTAATGATGAAATTTCTAGTCTCAGCTGGAAGGTATTTTTTCTCAGCATCAAGAAGTGTTACAAGATCGTCCGTACCAGCTTTTTGTATAGCTTTTTTTAATGCACCATCGCCGCAGTTATATGCCATTGCTGCCAAGTACCATTTGCCAAATTGATTTTTAAGTGATCTTAGATAGTTTGTAGCTGCGACAGTTGATTCGACCGGATCTTTTCTCTCGTCGGTGTATTGTCCTACTTTTAGACCATGAATTTTTGCTGTTTGCTCCATAAACTGCCACATACCAGTAGCTTTAGCATTTGAGACAGTATGATTAGAAAAGCCTGACTCTATCATCGCTAGATAGAAAAACGACTCAGGTACGCCTGATTTTTTGATCTGTTCTTTTATCATTGGTATATACATATAGCCATTTTTCAAGGCATCTGTAAATGTTCTTACCTGTGAGTTTTGTATGCCTTGTCTCATCTTTGCATAGTGAGAAGTTTTCATAAAGCTAGCATCGATGTCTAGCTCCTTTAAAATTTTAACCTGAGTGTCATAAGAGCTCTTCTCAGGGGCGTTTGCTAGTAGCAAGGTGCTACATGCAAATAATAAAAATATCTTAAGCATTGCTTTCATTTCTATCCTTTTTCGTGTCAAAGCTTAATGATGCTAGCATCTTAAGCAAGCACAATGCCCAAAATTTAGGCAAAGCACTTAAATAACCTTTTGGCATTATCTGAAGTCGTTTTACAAACTACTTCAATTTCAAGGTTTAAAATTTCAGCTATCTTTTTAGCAACAAATGTCGTAAACGCCGGCTCATTTCTCTTGCCACGATTTGGTTCTGGCGTGAGATAAGGGGCGTCAGTCTCTATCAATACCCTATCAAAAGGAATTTTTGGCAGAATTTCAACTAAATTCTTAGCGTTTTTAAATGTCAAAACGCCACCTATGCCAAAGTAAAAATTCCCAAATTTGCAAAGCTCCAAAAGAAGCGGCGAAGCATTATAACAATGCAAAACCGCTCCAGCTTCAAGCTTTGGCGCATACTCTTTTAAGATGTTAAAAGAGTCCTCATTAGCCTCTCTGATGTGGAGGATAACGGGTTTTTTTAACTCAACTGCCAAATCTAGTTGAGCTAGAAAAACACGTTTTTGATCTTCTTTTTCTCTTAGCTTTTCTTCTTCATCTTTTGGCAAGCGGTAGTAGTCAAGCCCACATTCGCCGATAGCCACGCACTTTTTGTCTTTGGCAAATTCTCTTAAAGTTTCAACATTAAAATTCTCTTTATCATATGGATGAACCCCAACGGCAAAGAAAATATCATTTTTTTCGTGCGCTATTTTAGCCGCTTTTGGTAAATCATTAATATCAGCTCCAGGGATAACAAAGCCTTTTAGCCCCAAATTTCTGGCTTCAGATAAAATTTGCTCTAGGTCAAAATCATAAACTTTGCTATCCAAATGACAATGCGTATCTATAATCATAAAGCTATTTCTACCCTATTTCTACCATTTTCTTTTGCGACATAAAGCGCTGAGTCGCAAGCTTCAAGCATATCATCTATCTCACAGTGACCTTTTCCAAAAGATATGCCGATAGAGACGGTCACTCTTACGATCTTATCTTTTATGATTACCTCATTTTCAGCCACTTTTGCTCTTAAATTTACAAAAAATTTAATCGCCTCTTCTTTTGCTATCTTTTTAAGAACGACACAAAACTCCTCGCCACCAAACCTAGCGACCACATCTCTTCCTTTTGTGTTGTCAGTTAGTATCTTTGCGAGTGATTTTAGTATCTTGTCGCCACCATCATGTCCGTATGTATCATTTATCTTTTTAAAGTGATCTATATCAAGCATAGCAAATGCATAAGGCTCATCAAGCTCTTCAGCTGCTTGGACATACTCTTCTATATCTTGGTAAAAGAATCTTCTATTGTAAGCGCCAGTCAAAAAGTCGCGGTTAGCAAAATTTGCTATCTTATTTATATTTTCCATCGCCTCAATGGTGTTATTTACACGGCAAATGAGCTCTTCTTTTGAAAATGGCTTTGCTATAAAGTCGCTAGCTCCATTTTTTAAAAATATCGAAGCATCAGTCTTTTCGCTAGGAGATGTCATCACGATCACGCCAAGGTGGTTTTTATCTTTCTCTTTTCTCACCTCTTTTAAGACTTCTAAACCATCTTTGACAGGCATTCTATAGTCAGTTATGATTAAATTTATATCAGGATTATCAGCAAAATAGCTCATCGCCTCTTCCCCGTGAGCTGCTGCTAAAACCTTAAACTGAAGGCTAGTTAAGATTTTTTTTATCATATTTCTAAAAGGCAGTGAATCCTCAACGACTAGAACTTTGTATTGTCTATTTTTGCTTAGTCTGTTTATCATTTGAAAGATGTAGTTGATATCATCCATGTTGCCCTTATAGACGTAATCAACTATATCTTTGTTTATAAAAAATTCTTTCGTCTTATCATCGATACTACCAGTTAAAACGATAGCACAGAGCCCTTGAGCAAGGACATAATCAACGATCTCGCCATTTGGTGCGTCAGGTAAATTTAGATCCAAGATAGTCATAAAATAATCTTTGCCGTGCTCGCTAATTAGCATCTGGGCTTCGGCAAAATCATAAGCAACGTCGATCGCCATATCCTCAATGCTCTTTTCCATCTGCATGACGATTAGCTTCGCAAGTGCCTTATTATCATCAACTACTAGAATTCTTTCCATATTATTCCTGCGATTTTTTATTAAATTAGCTCGGATTTTAACAAATAAACCTAATCACAAAGCTTAAATTTAAAACTTAAATTTCAAGCTATTTTAAAAGTCCTTTTGCGAAATTTATCGCCTCTTCGCTGATATGCTCACCGCTTATCATACGCGCAAGCTCATTTACACGCTCCTCTTTGTCAAGCTCTCTTACGACTGAGCTCTCGCCGTGACGCTCTACTAAAAAATGCGAATTTGCCTTTGAGCTAAGCTGTGGCTGGTGCGAAATAGCAAAAATTTGATAGAAATTTGCAAGCTTAAGCAAGACATTTGCGATACTCATCGCCTCTTTTCCACTTAAATTTGCATCTATTTCGTCTAAAATGATGACATCACCGCCCGTTTTTGTTATCTCGCTAGAGGCAGCTATGAAGGCCAGCCTTAAGCGGTTTAGCTCGCCTGAGCTTAAATTTTTAAGTGAGGTCTCATTTAAATTTAGACAAATTTCATCAGCGCCTAAAATATCAAGCTTTTTGCCCTCGATCCTTAGCGTGATATCTGGCATATAAAGCTCTTTTAGGTATAAATTTATCATCGCCTCAAGCTCTTTTAAATTTACGCACCTTGCTTTGCTTAAAGTGCTGGCTAGCTCATTTGCCTTTTTGCTTAAAATTTCAAATTTCTTCTCAAGCTCGCTCTTTTCAAAGCTTAAATTTTCATATCTAGCAAGCTCTTTTTCTTTTTTATCAAGCGCTTCTAACGCCTCTTCTTCGCTGCCATAGCGCCTGATGATAGCATTAAGAGCTTCTATCCTATCAAGCACGCTCTCCACGTCGATATCGTCAAGCTCCTCCATATTTAGGCTATCTCTTGCCACCCTTAGCTCATTCATCGCATCTTCAAAAAAGCCACTATCAAGGTCACTGATACTTAACGCCTCATTTACGCTGTGCTCTAGCTCAAATATCCGCTCAGCTCTAGCCCACGCCTCATTTATCTTATCCTTTTTACTAAGCCTCTTTTTAGTCTCCATAAGCTCTTCAAACTCGCCTTTTTTAGGCCCGACACTTCTTATCTTCTCGATCTCAAAGCTAGCAAGCTCCTTTAGCTCCTCGACCTTTTTCTCTTCCTCTTTTATAGTGGCTAGCTCTTTTGAAATTTTAGAAAATTCCAAAAACGCCTCTTCAAATTCTTGTTTTATCTCTTTAAATTTCTCATTTTTTGAAATTTCAAGCCTGTCAAGCAAATTTAGAAATTTCTCATTTTCAAATTCATTTGCCTCTTTTGCCGAGAGATATTTGATGTGCTCGCGCGCCACTTGGGCTAAATTTTTCTTTGAGATGGCTTGTTGGTTTATAAAATACCTCGTGCTCTTATCTTTTAAAAGCTTAAAAATATTGACCTCTTCGTTTTCTATGCCAAACTCATCAAGCTCAAATTTATGCTCCACATCAGCTTCTATCAGCCTTGCTTCGCTATCTTTTAGCCCAAAAACAGCCATTATGGCACTCATCAGCACCGACTTACCAGCACCGCTAACGCCCGTAAATACGCTAAGACCCTCTTTGAAATTTAGCTCGACATTTTTAAAATTTAGATAATCCTTAATCAAAATTCGATCAATCATTATAACCCCAGTGAAGTTTCTCTTTTAAAATTTGAAAATAATCCCTGCCGATATGGCGTATCAGCCTCGCTTTTTTGTCACTTAGACTCATGCTAACAGCTGAAATTTTACTCATATCAAAGCGGTCTTGTCCGTCTATGACTAAAATGGCGTCGCTATTTGTTCTAAATTTGACTGTGTGATTTTTCGTAAGCACGACTGGACGCTGTGTAAGTGAGTGCGAGCAGATGGGAGTTAGCGCAAAGACCTCGCTTAGTGGATAGATGATAGGGCCATTTGCACTCATATTATATGCCGTTGTGCCAGCAGGTGTCGCCACTATGACGCCGTCTCCAAAATATGAGTTAAAATACTTTTCATTTAAAAGTGCCTCGATATGCGTCATCGAACCGCCATTTTTACTAACGATGACTGCGTCGTTAAATGCTATCTTTTTCTCAGTTTTACCATCATTTTTGTGAAGCGTAACATCAAGCATAAAAGGCGTTTCTACCTCAAATTTATCATCAAAAAAGTCTTTAAAAAACTTCTCACTCTCATTTATCGTGATATCTGTCAAAAAGCCGAGCCTGCCAGCGTGTATGCCAAGGATTAGTGGCGAGATGTGAGCTAGCTTTCTACAAGTTGAGATGATCGTGCCATCACCGCCAAGCGTGATAAGAAATTCGCACTCTTTGGCTAGTTTTATCAGCTCAAAGCCATTTTTTTCTACCTGCTTTGCACAGCTTTTTTCAAGCAAAATTTCTGCGTTATACTTTTTTAAAATTTTTTCTAGCTTTGCTAAATCCTGCTTAAATAATGGATAATCTTTCGCGATAAGTCCCACTTTTTTGGCGTTTGTGGTATTAAATTTTTGTTCATTTTTCATAGAAATGATTGTAACATATTTTATTTTAACAAAGCTTTTCAAAAGAAAAAAGCGATTATAATTGCCTAAAAAACATTGCAAAGGAGCATTTTATGCGAAGTCATTATTGCACCGATCTTAGCAAAGCTGATATCGGCAAAGAAGTAATACTTTGTGGCTGGGCAAACACATATAGAGACCACGGTGGCGTTGTTTTCATCGACTTAAGAGACGTTAGCGGGCTTATACAATTAGTTTGCGACCCTGCCGACAGCAAAGAAGCACACGACGTGGCTGCAAAAGTAAGAGATGAATATGTCTTAAAAGCAAAAGGAAAAGTAAGGGCTAGGGGCGAAGGACTAACCAATCCAAAGCTAAAAACTGGCGAGATAGAGGTGATAGTAAGTGAGCTCATCATCGAAAATCCAAGCGAGCCACTACCATTTATGATAGGTGATGAGAGCGTAAATGAGGACATCAGGCTAAAATACCGCTTTTTAGACCTTAGAAGCGAGCGTTTGCAAAATATCTTTAAAATGCGTTCTCGTGCGGCGATCGCAGCTAGAAATAGCCTAGATAAAATGGGCTTTATCGAGTTTGAAACTCCAGTTTTAACACGCGCAACTCCAGAAGGTGCGAGAGACTACCTAGTGCCAAGCCGCGTGTATCCAGGCCAATTTTACGCACTCCCACAAAGCCCGCAGCTATTTAAACAACTTTTAATGTGTTCTGGCTTTGATAAGTATTTTCAGATAGCAAAATGCTTCCGCGACGAGGACTTAAGGGCTGATCGCCAACCAGAATTTACTCAAATAGATATCGAAATGAGCTTTGTCGAGCAAGAAGATATCATAAATATGGCTGAGACGATGCTAAAAGATATCTTTAAAGCCTGCGGGCACGACATCAAAACGCCATTTAGGCGTATGAGCTACAAAGAGGCGACTGAGACTTACGGCTCAGACAAGCCTGATCTTAGATATGATTTAAAAATGATTGATGTTATCGATATTTTCGAGCGCTCAAGCAATGAAATTTTTAGCTCTATCGCAAAAGATAAGAAGAAAAACCGCATAAAAGCGCTAAAAGTGCCAAATGGCGACAATATCTTTAGTAAGCGCGAGATGAATAGATTTGAGGAATTTGTACGTAAATTTGGCGCACAAGGCCTTGGCTACTTCCAGATGAAAGAAGATGGTTTAAAAGGTCCGCTTTGTAAATTTTTCGAGCAAAGCGATCTTGATGAGATCGTCTCAAGATGTGAGCTAAAAGTTGGCGACGTAGTATTTTTTGGTGCTGGCAAGAAAAAAATCGTGCTTGATTATATGGGACGATTTAGAATTTTCTTGGCTGAGCAAATGGGCATAATCGATCAAGAGAAGCTTGAGTTTTTATGGGTGCTTGACTTCCCGATGTTTGAGCAAAATGACGACGGCAGCTACTCTGCGATGCACCATCCATTTACAATGCCAAAAAATATAGACGAGCCTGATCTTGAAGATATCCTCTCTATCGCTCACGATGTCGTGCTAAACGGCTTTGAGCTTGGCGGCGGAAGTATAAGAATTCACAAAAACGACATCCAACAAAAAGTCTTTAAGCTTCTTGGCATAGATGAAGCCGAGCAGCGTGAGAAATTTGGCTTCTTGCTTGATGCCTTGACATTTGGTGCGCCTCCACATGGTGGTATCGCGATCGGCTTTGACAGGCTAAATATGCTTGTAAATAAAGCAAGCTCGATCCGCGATGTCATAGCCTTCCCTAAAACACAGCGCGCTCAGTGCCCACTCACAAAGGCGCCAAGCTACGCTAGCAACGAACAGCTTAGGGAGCTAGGACTAAGGATAAGAGAAAAAGAGCAAAAGGCTTAAAATTTGCCTTTAAAAGAGATGGGATTTTCTTTAAATATTGTTCTTAGGCAAAATTCCATCCTAAATTTAAATTTATAAAAAGATGTCTCCAACTTGGCGGCTAATTAAATTAAAACTTGTCTAAGTATTTTGAGATGATTTTTGTGGTTGCGACGTAAAATTTTGCGCAGATAGAACACTTAGTTCATCAAGCTAAATTTTGCTAGCTCCGCAAAAAGCACTCAAAAGACAAAGGCAATAAAAGGGAAAAAATGAAGAATTTATTTTTAATCATCGGCGCTCCAGGCAGCGGCAAAACAACAGACGCATCAATCATCGCACAGCATGATGAGAAATTTGCACACTTTTCAACTGGCGATCTTTTAAGAGCTGAAGTAGCTAGCGGTAGCGAGCTTGGCAAACTAATAGACGGCTTTATCTCAAAAGGAAATTTGGTCCCACTTGATGTTGTCGTAAATGCGATCGTCTCAGCTATCAAAAGCTCAAATAAATCAAACATCATAATCGACGGCTATCCAAGAAGCGTTGAGCAAATGACAGAGCTTGACAAAGTCTTAAGCGAGCAAGATGAAATTTCTCTAAAAGGCGTCATCGAAGTAGATGTTAGCGAAGATGTGGCAAGGGCTAGAGTGCTTGGCCGTGCAAGAGGCGCTGACGACAATAACGAAGTCTTTAACAACCGTATGAAAGTATATCTTGATCCGATCAAGCCTATCCGCAAATTTTACAGCGAAAAAGAGCTACTTCACGTGGTAAATGGCGAGCGTGGCATCGACGAGATCGTAGCTGATATCAAAAATTTACTAGCTAAACTTATATAAATTTACAGACCTTGCATCAAAAGGTGCAAGGTTTTAAAACTTACCATTTATTAACACCAAAAATATAATATCCTTTAAATTTAACAACCAACCAAAAAAGGATAAAAATGAAAAAAATCATCATCGCTTCACTGGCTGCTAGCATCGCAATGGCTGGAGGCTTTGTCTCAAAGCATAAAAGCGAAAATGTTATAAGCGTAAAAGAAGCTTTAAAACTAAATGACGATGCCAAAGTCGTGCTTGAGGGCAAGATAAAGTCACACATCAAATCAGACAAATATGAATTTGTTGATAAAAATGGCGACACTATCGTTGTTGAGATCGACAACAAAAAATGGGGCAATGTAACAGCTAACGAAGATACGCCTTTAAGGATAAGAGGCGAGGTGGATAAAGACTTCACAAAAACGAAGATCGATGTTGATAGCATAGAGGTTGTAAAGTAGTTAAATTTACGAGTATTTAATGCAAAAAATACTAAAATCACGAAAATTTCTAAAACAAAGGACGAATATATGGACGTTTCAAAGATCAAATTTGGCTCAAACCCAGACAAAATCAATGCCGTAATCGAAATACCTTATGGCTCAAATATCAAATACGAGATCGACAAAGATAGCGGTGCAGTCGTAGTTGATCGCGTGCTTTACTCAGCGATGTTCTACCCAGCAAACTACGGCTTTGTGCCAAACACTCTTGCAGCTGACGGCGATCCGGCTGATATTTTGGTGCTAAACGAGTATCCACTCCAAGCTGGTAGCGTCATCCCTTGCCGTTTGATAGGCGTTTTGGTGATGGAGGATGAAGCAGGCATGGATGAGAAGCTTTTGGCTGTGCCAGTTACAAAGATCGATCCAAGATATGAGGCGATAAAAAGCTACGAAGACCTGCCAACTGCGACACTAAATAAGATCAAAAATTTCTTTGAAACTTATAAAATTCTCGAACCAAACAAATGGGTAAAGGTTAAAGAATTTAAAGACGCAAACGCTGCAAAAGAGATTTTAGACGCTGCGATAAAAAATTATAAATAATTTATAAGCCCTATTTTAGGGCTTATTCTTTTTAAATTTGTTCGTTTTTATACGCCATATTAAAAAGGCTATTTTTATATTTAGATAAGCTTTTTCTTGTATAATACAATTTTCTTTCAACTGTGGGTTCATAGCTCAGTTGGTTAGAGCATCCGGCTCATAACCGGATGGTCCCAGGTTCGAGTCCTGGTGAACCCACCACCTACTTTCAAACTTTAAATTTCATCATTTTTACTATATTTCAAACTTAGTTAAATTTAACTGTTTTTACCAACGTCAAAGTGAAATTTAAATCCACTTTGACATAAATTTAAAATTTATACTCGATCTTCAAACCACCACTTATGCCGTAGTTTTTATCATTATCAAGCATCCCGCTTAGCTGAGAAGAGAGAACTAAATTTTCGCTAAGCTTGGTGTCTGAGTTTAAAGTAAGCTTGTAGCTTAGCTTATTGTTATCAAGCTTGTAATCAACATACTCACTTGAATTATTAAGCGAAACATAAGACTTATCTTCTGAGTTATATACACTTTGTTTTACTAAAAATTGCACACTAAATGCGTTTTTCTCGCTGTTTAAAGCGTATTCTACTCCCGCTGCTACAGCCACATTAAAGTCATTTATACTCTTTTGATCATATCGGTCATTTTTAAATCCATCAATGCCATTAGCGCCAAGCTCTAGTGCTAGTAGTGGCTTTATGCTTTGCTCATACTCGCCACTTTTAGAGAGTGAAATTTTATATTTATAGTAGTTGCTCGAGAGGATGCCTCTGCCTTTTGCGCTAGCTTTTTGCGCCTCATCTAGGCTGCGTTTTGAGTTTATAAAGGCAAAATTTAAGTTGCTTTGTATCTCGTGAGCTCCTCTTTCAAAAAGCCCATACGCACCAAAACTATAAATTTTAGCATCGTCTTTTAATACATTTGAGCTAAATTTAGCCTTGCTTACTCCAGCGCTCACGCCTAAGATAAATTCGTCATAACCTCTGTCATAGCCGATATTTGTACCATAAAATTTAAGGTCGCCATCGCTTTGTCTATCCTTAAAATAAGCACCATTTACATTTGCCCAAAAGTTGTTTCTCTCCCTGTTAGCTTCTGCTGCTTCGTAAGCCATCTTTGCGCTTGGCATGATGTCACTTTCAAGTCCAGCTAGCTTAAACTGCGAGATATCAGCCTTTACCCTTAGCTGCGTGACCTGAAATATCCTAGAGTTCATCAGCTCATTGCTGTTTTGCAAGGCTTTTATGCTCATTTTGAGCGAAGAAGTAGAAATTTCTTTCATATCTTTATCTGCTTTTTGCGCTAGTTTTCTTAGCGCCTCATCGTCACCGCTTGAGATTGCTTGCACAAATTCAGGCGTGCCTTCTAGCATGCTTAGGATTTTATTTTCTCTTTGGCTAAATTTAGAAACCCTCTCTTGCACTACATTGGACGAAACGGCTGGATTTTCTCCCTTTTTGTCACTTAGCTTCATCACGATCTTTCCGTTACTTATGGTGTAGGCCATAAACAAATCCCCAAGTTTTTGCTCGTTGTTAAAGATAGCGCCCTCATTTATGATATTTTGCGCGCTTACTAAAGTATATGTTTTATCAAGCGCCATGCCACCTTTAAGTGCTGCTGTAAAATCAACATCAAATTTCATCCCAGCACCAAGGGTTAAGACCTTTTTAAAGTCAAGCACTGGCTCATTTTCACTGCCAAAGCTCTTGATCTTTAGGCTCTTTTTTATGAGGCTATCAGGCTCAAAGCCAAGCTTTTGCGCACCACTAACCTCTAAATTTTCTACCTCAAATTTACCATCTCCTAAGAGCACATCTTTAGCTAAAGGCGTATCTTTACCGTTTATAACTAGCTCTTTTAGCTTAGTTGTGCCGCCTCCTACTCTTAGCAGACTATCGCTATCCATAACGATTTTATTGTCAAATTTAACGTCTTTAACAAGTAAATTTTTACTCTCAATATCCTGGCGATACTTTAAACCGTTATCATAGGTATTTGAGCCATCAAATTTATCGATATAGTGAGTTAGCTCGCCACTTAAATTTATGACCGAGTTTTTGGCCGTGATGTCGCCATTTAGCTTAGCATCTTTGCCTATGGTAAGCTCTGATGATTTAAGATTTATGCCATCTTTTGCACTAAATTTTCTCTCATCCCAGTCAGGCTGAAAGAGTGTGGATGGGCGAGTTAGATCCATATAGGCTGGCTCGCTTAGACCAGCTGCGGCTATCTTGCTTTTTGCTAGGGGAGTTAAAACGCTAGCATCGCCAATGGCGTGCGTCTTTGGATGTCCTTGGAGCGTAACCTTGGCGTTTTCTAGGCTCAAAGCACCATCAATGTCAAATCCTCCGTCAAAAACAAGCTCCTTGCCCTGCCCGCTATGTTTTAGCTCTATATTTTTATCGATGCTTGCGTGAAATATCGTATCTTTGCCACTCTCGCCGTTTATAGCAAGCGTCGCTCTTTGTGAGTTTTCATTTGTTATCTTCGCGTCGCTTGAGTTGGCTGATATGTTGTCAAAAGTCTGATCAAAGCCATTTAGATCAAGCGCTCCACCGCCATTACCAAAGAAAATTTTATCATTTAAATTTTCATTCACGCCAAGCCTTAAGAGCCCCCTGCCACTTGTTAGATAAATTTTATCAAAGGCATTTAAAGCCCTTAGCTCAACCACGCCCTCACCTAGCCTTAGTGGCTTGTTGCCACTTGAGCTTACTATCAAGCTGCCTTTGCCTAGCTTATGCACGCTTGTGTCTGAAACGACGTTTAAATTTAAACTTGCACCCCCAGCTATGTCAAAACCTGCAAATTTTGCTATCTTGCTACCATTTGTGCTATTTAGTGTAAGATCTCCGCTATTTACGACGATACCGCCATGTCCTAAGTCTAGATTAGAGTTTAGCGTGATGTTTGAGCCATTTGCGCTGCTAAATATATTATCTTTATTTTGCACTAGCGCGCTACCTAGGACATTTACGCCACTTACTAAATTTTCATACTCTTTTTTATAGTCGTTAAAATCTCTTGCAGTGACGATAGATGCGTAGTTTTTATTGTCTTCAACTCCGGTTAAAACGCCTACTAAGACCCATTTTTGAGCTACCGTGTCATAGACAAAAAACCCAGAGCCACTATCTCCTGGCAAAAGTCTATTTCTAAAGCCTCTGTTTGAAGTCATAAATAGATAGACCCCAGGTTTGCTTACACTTGAGTAATGGCTCTTATAAACTGCCGAGTACGCCACTCCTATCTCATTTACGCTTGCACCAAGTGCGTTATTTACTATATTTTGGTGCTCAAACTCAGTAGCGCTCATCACCTCAGCAAAGCCATCTGAATCGCTCTTTGGCTTTTCAAGAGCAAGTGAGCCTGTGCCAGCCTCGTATGCAAGGATGTTCTCGCCACTAGCTCCGCCGCTATTTTTTATATCTCTAAAACGATCTTCTATCTTGTTTGCATTAGCCTCATCTTTTGTTTGATCTTGGCTAGAGATCTCCAAATTTGGCACATCCAAAGGATCGATCTGCCCTTCGACTATGTATTTTGAAGTTCGCAGATATGTTGTGTCTGCACCATAAAGCTTTTGCGTAGAATTTGTCGCGTACTCATAAAGTGTGTTGCCAAACCAGCCTCTGTTTTCATTAAAATTTGTAGCAGCTGAAGCAAGAAGTGTGTGATTTGCCGTCACTACAAAATTTCGCCCAAGTGAGGTAAAGTTGCCTTTATTGTTTCTTGCGTTGTTGTTTGGGATCTTATTAAACGTAAATTTAGTGCCGTTTCTTTGCGTAAATTCCAGCGGTGCATCTGCAGCTTTAAAGATGCCTTTATTTTGCGCAAGATCAAGGTAATCTCTATAAAAATTTGTCCCTATATCCATAACCTGAGCGTCTAAGCAGCTACATAAAATGCTAGATAAAACAAGAGAAATGCTAAGATTATTTTTCAAGATAAACCTCCATTTTTAAGATAAATTCCATTTAAATCGCAAAAAGGCATTATATACCTTTTTAAGTCTTTTGATGATTAAAATCTTAATTATTTTTTAAACGATAAATTTACTTTAGAAAATTTACCCCTGCATCTTTTAAATTTATCTCGATTTTTAAGCTAGCATTTGGCTATAATCACTCAAATTTAGATTGCGGTCGCAATTTACATTTGCATAAATTTACCTTCAACTACCATTTTTGCAAATTTCAAAAGTCAAATTTCACAAGTTTCGCGTGCCGAAAATATCAAATTTACATTTCTTAAATCCCAAAAGGAGATTTCGTGGAATTAAAACAAACCGGTATATCACGCCGTGGCTTTTTAAAAGGTGCTTTAGCCACAGCGGCTATTGCCACGCCACAAACGATGCTGGCTGGCTTTACGCCATTTAAGTCTGACTCGCTTCAAGTTTGGTCGTGTGGAGGCCTATCTGAAGCTTTTAACGAGCTAAATGCCATTTACGAGTCAAGAACAGGGCACAACATCCAATACACTGGCGCCTTTGCTGGCGCTCTTGGCAAGTCGCTTTTAGCACTTCAAAGCACGACCGAGCTCTTTGGAGCAAGGGTTTTAGAGCTTTCTAAAAAGCTTCGCAAAGCTGGTCTTAGCCTTCATTTTAGACCGCTATGCTTTACTGACTACGTCCTAGTCGTGCCAAAAGGAAACCCTGCTGGCATTCGCGACTTAAAAGACCTTGCTGAGCCAGGAGTTAGAGTGATGCTGCCTCTTAGATCATCGCCCCCTGGAAGTGGCCCAGTCAAAGGGATCTTAAAAAACTCAAACCTAACTGATGCGGTGATGAAAAACATGGTCGCAAACGGATCATGCGTCATAAATATGATGTGCGAGCTAGTTGATGGCAAGGGCGATGCTTCGATCATCGAAAAGCGCCTAACAACGCACGATAGATTTAAAGACAAGATCGAGTATATGTCCATCGACGAAAAGCTCATCCCACCTGGACCGCTCACTTTTACGCTAAACATAATGAAATATGTAAAAGATGAAAGGCTAGCAAATGACTTTGCAGACTTTGTTTGCGGCACTGAGGGGCAAGAAATTTTTGAAAAACATGGCTTTACCTCCATTTATTCAGCGCGTGGGCTAGAGCTTATAGAAAGGTTTGGTGTAAAAGATGTGTAGTAGCTGTAATAGCGCATGCTCTAATAGCAGTGCATGTGGCAATGTAAATTTAAAAAAGAAAAGCAAAAACTCTCCCACAACAAAGATAAGACGCCTAGTGCAGCTCATCTTTATAGCTGGCATCGGACAATGGGCGTATTATGGCATTTTTAGATGCCCTTTTGTAGTGCCATTTGTAAATTGCCAAAACTGCCCTATCATCACCTGTTGGGGGCGGATCACATCGCTATTTTTTGGATTTTGGCTATTTATCCCAGCGCTTGTCATCCTCTTTGGCAGGGCATTTTGTGGCTGGGTCTGTCCAGCTGGCTTTGTCAATCAAATGCTTGGTAAATTTGCCTTTTTCAAGCTAAAAATCCGCAGCAAAAAGCTAATATTCGCTCAAATAGGCATGCTAGTTGCCATAGCAATCAGTCTTTGGGTCTATTTCGTCTGGGGCAATCCTCGCATGATGATACCTATAAGAACGAGCGACGAGTACCTAACTGCCGTTACTTTATCACTTCGCTTTGGCGAATGGGAGTGGGTCACTCGCACGGTGATCATCATCTCAGTCATGCTAGCCTCGCTAATCATAGCCAACCTTTGGTGCCGTTTCGTCTGCCCATCAGGTGGTGTGCTTGAAATTTTGCGTAAATTTTCGATATTTCGCGTCTATAAAACAAGTGCCTGTGACGACTGCGACGCATGCTTGCGCAAGTGCGAAATGGGGACAAGACCTGATGAGATAAACTGCACAAACTGCGGAGACTGCCTAAATGTCTGCCATGCAAATGCCATTAAATTTGGAAGGAAAAAGAGCTAATGATCTTTCGCACTAAAGCTGATCTAGATAACCACCCATGCTTTAACAAAAAGGCCTCCGCTAGCTACGGACGCGTGCATCTACCAGTTGCCCCTCACTGCAACATCCAGTGCAACTTCTGCAACCGCATATATGACTGCGCTAATGAAAATCGCCCTGGCGTAACAGCAAAGGTGCAAACGCCAGATGAATCGGTGAAATTTTTAGAAAAGCTCTTTAAATTTAGACAAGACATCTCAGTCATCGGCATCGCTGGACCTGGTGATCCGATGTGCGACGCTGACAAGACACTAGCGACCTTTGAAAAGTGCAAGTCCCACTTCCCAAACGCCCTGCTCTGCCTCTCAACTAATGGCTTAGCGCTGCCTGAGCACGTTGATGAGATCGTACGTCTTGGCGTGAGCCACGTGACAGTGACTGTTAATGCCGTGACACCAGATGTTGGCTCGAAGGTCTATTCGTGGGTGAGGTATGAGGATAAAAACTACTACGGCGAGGAGGCTGCTAGGATACTGCTAGTGCGCCAAGACGAGGGCATCCGCAAGCTAAAAGAGGCTGGCATGCTAGTAAAGATAAACACCGTAGTCATCCCCGGGGTCAATATAGACCACGTCCAACGCATCTCGGCAAAGGCAAAGCAGTGGGGAGCTGACATAATGAACTGCATGGCGATGATACCGGTGCATGACACACCTTTTGAAAATTTAAAGTCCCCTTCAAGTGATGAAATTCACCGCATCCGCAGATCAATAGACAGTGATATAAATCAAATGACGCATTGCAGTAGGTGCCGCGCTGATGCATGCGGGAAGCTTGGCGAAAGATAGCGATAAAAGACACTAAATTTGGTGTCTTTTTTGGTTTGTAGTTTGTAGCTAAATTTAACTTTGTTTTAAAGCCATAACGCCGTTTTGAGAGAAATTTAAATTTATAAATATTTAGCGCTCTGTTTCTTTCATAAATTTATAGGCTTTTTTGATCTGAAGCAACGATATCACCTAGTATCTTTCACTAAAATCCCAAAAAAATAATACTTTAGCTATATATGTTTTATAAATTTGTCCGATATGGCTTAGAATACAACGAGGAAAAGATGAAAGATAAAAAACTAATCATAAAAGACATTCAGGGTGAAATTTACGTCATAAGCCAAGATGGAAGTATAAAAATGCTAAAAGATGGCGATGAAATTTACGCTGGTGAGAAAATTTTTACTAAAAATTTAGACGCTAAGATCACTTTAGAAGGTGGCGAGGAGATAAATTTAAGTGCTCATCAAAGCATAAATTTAGATGAAATTTTAAAAATTTCAACAAAACCAGCAGAAGAAAAAGGCGAGAGCGAGCGCGGATACGGATCATCGGCGAGCGAGGGCATATCTTTAAGCGCGGCGAGCTTTGTCACAAGCGGACATAGCGCAAATATCCATCAAATTTACAACCAACACAGATCTTTAGAGCCAAACGTAAGTAGCACCCAGTTAGCCCAGCTAAAAAGCGTCTCAGGCGCTTCAAGCACGCTTATAGAAAAAAGCGGCGGCGCTGCAGAGCCGAAAGAAGAGCCATTTATAGATACCATAAATGTGTTAAAGGTCACAAACAGAGGACTAGACGCAGATATATGGCTTTATGACTCAGCTAGAAACCATGGGCGAGGGCTTGATTATTATGATATAGAGCATAATAACAAAAGCATACTAAAAGAGTGGAGTGCAAGCCATCACGTAAGTGCGACAAGTACATTTAATGACCTATATTACTATAGCGGACAACAGATTGATCCTGGATCTTTCGACACATCAGATCCAGCTAAAGCTAGCAGACTACGCGACCGTACTCCGACAGCTATGGAGCTTGCTAAGATAGGCAGAGCTCCAAATGCAGACTATGCCAATGATAGACTAAGCGAAAATATGACTAGCCCCTTCAAGCCAAAAAATCTAAACGGATACTATAAACTATATGAGTCCAAGATCACAGCAGATGGAGTAATGGTCAGCATGGATGGCTGGATATTTATAAAAAATCGTAGTGATATTAATAATTTTTATTATAATGAAAAGAATGAAAGGCAAAGTATGAAGTTTGAATTTGATGGTAGAGAAATTTCATGGCAGCCATTTGGATCGGCAAGCGGAAATGGTGGCTTAGACGAAGGCAATATCTCACAAAACGTAAGCACAAGTAGCCTAAATTTAACAGAAGACTACGGCTTTTATAAAGTACATATAGAAGTATCTGATGATAGATATAGTTATAGTTTTATAACATTCTCTGGCATCAGCCCTAATAATAAAATTATTTCAGAAGACCCTAATATAAAACTAGTCAGCAATGCCTACATGGAGGCTCTTGAACACAATCATCTTGTGACAAAAGAGAGCGATACATTTTATAAAGCAGCCAAAAAGCCTGATGGCACTATATTTGGTAGCAATGCAAGCGACTTTAATGAGCCTTATAGCCTAGAATTTAAAGGTACAAAAGACGTTGGTAGTAACGATGATGACGAATTTATCTTTAACTCACACGATATCGACGCAAAAGGCGGTATAGACACGCTACTTTTTACCCAAAACGTGGATCTAACAAAGATAGAGGAGCTAGATAAGCGCCTTGAGAGCTTTGAGCGCATCGAGCTTGACAGCACAAAGGCCGTGAAACTAAAGCTAAATGGGCAAAACATAAGCGACATGATAGACTCCAACCCTACCAAAGGGCCTGATGGTAAAGTAAGCCTAAATACCATCCTTAAAATTTCAGGAGATAGTGACGACGTGGTGCAGCTAGTTGGAAATTTCGTAAAGGCCACAAATGGCGAAGTAGCCGCCCTAAATACAAAGCATAGCGTCATCGGAGCTGATTATAACAAGCTCACAATAGAGCCAAGTGGCGACGCGGTCAATCAAGTCTATAGAGGCAAAAACGACGCTGGGCAGACATTTTTTGTCGAGATAGATAAAAACGTACATGTCGAGGTGATGTAGTACAAACTATATAAATTTTAAGAGATTTTCCGATACTACAATACACACATTTTGCAGGGATGAAAAAATGCCAAATTTTGACGCCATAAGGATCGGCGTTATCAAAAAGATCAAGGGTGAAGCCATCGCCATAAGCAGGGACGGCACTATGAGGGTGCTGCACAAAGGCGATGAAATTTACCTTGGTGATGATATAAAAACGAGCGAAAACTCGAACCTTACCATTGTTTTTGATGACGGCGAAAAGGCTTATGTCGGCTTTAGCTCGGTATTTCACACTATAAATGTCTTTGCCGAGCATAAAGGCGAGCTAGTCATCCCAAAAAATGCAAACATCCTTGAAAACCACAAAGAACACGCAAATGACGATGATCAAATCTCCCATCAAGAGCTATCTCCTCACGGCTCATCATCGCAATACTCTGCCTCTATGGGCAGCAGTGGTGGCATCAAATTTGAACTAGGCGGCCACTACTCAAATATCTACGACTTCTATACTGGTTTGCGCGCTCTTGAAGCTAGGCATGACGAGATCAAATGGCCAGTTGGCGAGGCTAAGATCGGTGGGGTCTCATACGATGGATTTGGCACTCAAAACCTAAATTTTACGCAACCAGAGCCAAACATCGTGCTAAATTTCAACCTCACAAGCGACACTGGCGATAAAAAGGGCTTTCTAGGAGGAGCACAGCTAAACTCGCTACCAAAAACTCCTGATGGCAAAAAGATCATCACAAGCATAGACGCCCATATCCCAGACGTTGCTAAAAATGGCGACATCATCACGATAAAAACAAATATGAAAGGTGGTGGCAAAACTAGCAACTACAAAGTAAATACTATCACAAACGAGCTAATCCCAGTTGATAGCACCGGCACGCCCACTGGAGCGGCTCCTATACCTATCGTAAATGGCAAAGCAGAGATCACTGGGGTTGAAATTTTAAACCATGGCAAAACAACCGTGACAAGCTCATACACCACTGGTGGCAAGACATTTACCGCGCCACCAACTACTTATGAGTTAAATGACACGCCAGCCATCTCAAAAGTGACAGCCACGCTTGATCTTGATAAAAATGGCGACGGCGTGATAGATGCGACCGAGCTAGGATATGGCAGTGGCACGCAAACTAGCGGTATGAAATTTGTAGTGCCTGATGAGCTTAGCACCGGAGATAAGATCACGTTTAAGCTAAATGAACCGGGCAAACCACCAGTTGAGAAGAAATTTACGCTAGATAAAGAAAATGGCACAGCAACTGACGAGGACGGCAACACATATACATTTACGACCGATGAAAATGGCGCAGTTAGCTTTAGCGTGCCAAATATCGCAAACATCACGGCAGGAAGCAGCATAGAAACTGGCGTAGTTGATAAATTTGGCAACGTCTCAGCCACAAGCACTACGCCAAGCAGCAGCGTAAGCGACACAGTCAAAGTGACGCTAACAGCTGATAAAAATGGCGATGGACTGATAAGTAGCGACGAGATAGGTGACGGCACTTCAAAGATTGAGATAAATTTACCTCGCACTATAAAGCCAAAAGAGAGCGTCACTATAAACATAGGTGGCTCGCCAAAAGAATTTGTAGTAAGCGACGATGGCACAAGCGTCTATGATAAAAATAACCCAAGCGTAGTAGTGCCAATAGTTAATGCTAAATTTGAAGTGCCAGGCGTAAGCGTGCCAGTAGCACCTGGCTCAAGTGTATCTATAAATACAACGGTTAATGACGAGCATGGCACGCCAAAACCAAATGGCACAAGCAGCCAAACCACTCCAAGCGTAGTAGTAGCTCCACCTGTAAAATCAGCCAAAATAAGCTTTGATAGTGACTTGGGCTCTAGCAATAGAACACCAGATGGCAAGATAGATACCTCAGAAAATAGATACAATGACGGCGACCCAACAAAGACCGAGGCCTCTATAAAAATCCCAAGCGTGATAAAAGAAGGCGATAAGATAGCCATAGATGTCACTAACCCAGACGGCAGTAAAACGCACAAGGTCTATACATACACTAATGGCAAGATAATCGCCCCTGATCACAATGAAGTGCCACTAAATGATGGTAAATTTAAGATCACAGTGCCAATAGAGCATGGCAAAACCACAAGCATAACGACGACCATGATGGATAAGGCTGGCAACAAAGGCGAGAGCGACACAAATGAGATAAAATTTAGCGACAGCCCAGTAGCGAAATTTGTAAAAGACGCTGACGGAGACGGGCTCATAGATGACACCACTGGAGCCATAACGACCTCTGATGTAAAGGTCTATCTCCCAAGTAGCGCGGTGCCAAAAGATGAGCTAAAGATAAGCATCCTAAACCCACTTACTAACAAACAATCAACCGTGAGCTACATCCTAGACGATGATGGCGTGCATATGATAAACAAAAAAGACCAAAGCGATATAAAAGTGATAAGTGACGGCGCTATCACCATACCAGACGTGACGGTAAGCAGCAAGCGCCCGACCTTAGTCGATGCGACCCTTATAAAAGATGACGGGAGTGCAATATCAGGCACTTCAAGTGGCAGGCTATTTGCCTTTGGTGTGCTGGACTACATAGACGACGTAAAGCTTGTTACAAAGATAGATAATGCCGACATCCACTCCGCAAAATACCTAAACGAAGAGGACTACGAGCATATCATCTCAACAAGCCAGTATGAGTCAAATTCGACCCAAAAGATAAACTACAACATCGCTCTTACAAATGACGAACAGCCATACATTAAATTTGGCATAAACAAGCCCGATACCACAAGCGACGGCAAAGGCTACGTGCTAATAGAGATAAAAGATGAAAACGCAAATGTAAGTGATAGCTTTATAGCTAAGATCGAAAACAACACCGTTATAGCAGACTTTGAAAAGGTTGGCAAAAAGCTAGATAGAACTCACCACATCATAGACGCCACCTACGTGGGAACTGACGGCGTGCCTCAAAGAGATGATAACCTAACTATCACAGTCGATCTTGACTCAAAGCCTGACAAGCTAATAGAATCTGACTTTGATAATATAAAAAACGGCTCTGGCAACTACGCTATAAATTTTAGCGGTAAAGGCGAAGCTGCAAACAATCCACACGATGAAAAATCAAAAGATGTAGAGGTCATAGACGCTGAGACATCTGAGAAGACGACACTGACACTTGATAGAAATTTAAGCTACTCTGGAAGCTTTAACGTAGCACAAAACACCGGTAGCAAAAACTACATAGTAGAAAGACTAGATGATGCGGGAAATTTAGCCGTTCAAACCGTGACTATGGTGGCAAACAAAGGGCTTGATGTTGATATGTGGTTTTATGATTGTACAAATAAAGAATTTATAAATAAATTTATGTATCCTGGACCATTTTTGCCAACAGATAGTGCAAATTTATTTTATGTAAAACATCACTATAAAGAGTGGATGGAGTGGGCTGGTGTTAGTGCAACTACTACGTTTGATGAAGTCTCCTTTAGAGGAGGAAAAGACTATAAATTAAGCTGGACTAGACCATCAGCAGGCGAGCTAAACACAAATGATATGGCAAGAGTAGGACACTCCCCTATGGCAAGTGACACAGACCACACTGGCACCCACTACAATGTAAATCACTCGGGTAACTACACCTTGCTAGAAGCTGAGACGGTAGGAACAGACCTTATCATGCATATGAGCGGATGGATATACATAGAAGAAGATGGCGAGTATCACGTACGAGCAGACCACTTCCAAGATCATGTATATATGGAGCTTGGTGATTATAAAATAGTTGCGTCATACTGGAATGGCGACCAACAACCACATCCTCCACAAAATCCAAACCCTTGGTCTACAACGCCAGTTAATCAAGTCGGTAATACAAGTTTGGGGTACCCTAATGTAATAACTTTAAAAAAGGGCTTTTACAAGTTAAATATCGACTATATAGATCAAAGAACGGACGTGGATCTTGATATACAGATAAGAAAACATAAAAATCCAATATATACAGATGCTGACTTTAAAAATATTGGCTCGCAAGGAAGTGGCACGCATCTTTTTAGTAATAGCTATATAAAAGCTTTGGAAGATAAAGGATACGTTAGTAGTGCTGACGCAAATGGCTATAGAAAAGCACTAAATGGTTATGGAAATGACCCAGATGATTTTAATAGAGTAATGCACTTAAAGCACAATACAAATACTCTTGAAGGAAGTAATCTAAACGATGTCTTTATCTATAATGGCAAGAGCATAGATGCAAAAGGTGGTGTAGATAAGCTGATATTTGTTGAAGATACAAAACTAGAAAAAGTAAGTAATTTAAATGATACTTTAAAAAGTTTTGAACGTTTGCAACTAGGTACTGAAACCCAAGCTGTCTCAATATCACTCAATACTAAAAACGTTCTTGATATCATAGACTCAAAAGAGACCACCATAACCATTGGTTCAGGAAGTGGCAGAAAAAAGATACAAGATACACAAAGTATGAATACTGTCTTAAAAATCTCAGGCGATGATGAAGATGGCGTGAAGCTAATAAGTGATGGAAATAATAAATTTGAACTAGCTACTGATAAAGAAGTGACTATGCTTAACTGGAAACATAGTCAAGCCATTGGAGATGAATTTAACAAAGTAGAAGTCACAGCTGATAGCGGCAGTAAAACATATCATGATCATAAAAACGTAATAAATGATGCCAGCGGAAATACTACGATACTTAAAATAGACCATGCAGTAAATCAAGTCTATAAGGGCACATACACTGATGGAGCTAACACAAAGACATTTTTCGTTGAGATAGATAAAAATATCAAGATCACTCACGAGGGAGATGATCAAGACAATACATTTACCTACGAAGGCAACAAGATAGATGCAAAAGGTGGCGTTGATACGCTCATCTTTACTGAAAATATCGATCTTAGCAGGGTGGCTGATCTAAACGATAAACTAAAGAGCTTTGAAACTTTACAGCTTGGTAGTAAGAGCACTCAGGCGGTCTCGATAGGACTAGACGCCAAAAGCGTGCTTGATATCATAGACCGACAAGTAACAGATGGTGGTCTAAAAAGCGTAAATACCGTGCTAAAGATCAAAGGCGATAATAATGACAAAGTGGCACTAGATGGCAAAGGCACTATCTTCACGCAAGCTACAGATGGCGAAGTAGCAGCACTAAATTTAAAACATAGCGCTTTAGGCGATACACACAACCAAGTAGCAGTTGATGCAAGTGGTCACGCTGTAAATCAAGTCTATAAAGGCACTTATGGCAGTGGAGCAAGCGCACAAACATTTTTTATCGAGATAGATAAAGATGTAAGTGTAGTAAATTTGGTGCATTAAATTTAACTTTGTCGGGCTAAAAATTATAGTTTTATATTTAAATTTCTTAAAAACAAAAGCTTCTTCTAGATTTTTAAACTTAGTTTAAATATTTAAAATGTATAATCCAATTTCTTTTATCAAGGTGGTTGGATAGCTCAGTCGGTAGAGCAGCAGACTGAAAATCTGCGTGTCGGCAGTTCGATTCTGCCTCTAACCACCATTTTAACTTTCTCAAATATCATTTTTACTTCCATTAAATAGAGCTTTACTAAAAAACTGGTTTTGTCTAATTTATGCTTGTTTTAAATTTATAAGTTCAAATTCTGCCCAAAATTCGCTTCCAGCTCCTACTTCACTTTTTACACCTAGCTTTGCGCCGTGAATTTTAGCTATATTTGCAGCGATGGCAAGACCAAGACCGCTACCTCTGTTTTGGCTTTTGTTTCTTGAGCTTTCAACTTGATAAAATTTATTCCAGATTAGCTCGACATCTTTTTTAGAGATGCCTAAGCCATCGTCTTTTACAGACAAAAGTGCGTGCGTTTTTGACACACTTAAATTTAGCTCGATCTTAGCTTCTGCAAATTTTAGTGCATTGCTTAAAAAGTTATCCACCAGCCTTGATATCATCAGCTCATTGCCTAAAATTTGGACATCTGGCGCTATATCGCAACTAAATTTTAACCCCTTTGCGCTTGCTAGCTTCTCATAGTCGCTAGCTAAATTTTGCAAGATAGAGCTTAAATTTATATCTTTTAGCTCCAAATTTCTGCCAGCTTCTAGCCTTGAAAGCTCTAAAATTTGATCTATCAGCGAGGTGATCTTTCTTGACTGCCTAGAGATGACCTCCAGCGACTCCTTGGCCTCGTCCAAATTTTGCGCATAGCTCGCAGCGTAGTCGCTCTCAGCCATGATGACAGAAAGTGGTGTTCGTAGCTCGTGCGAGACGTCTGAAGTGAGCTGTTTCTCGCTTTGATAGACCTTTTCGAGGGAGCCTAGCATCTGGTTAAAAACGCTTGCAAGCGCGTGCAGCTCGTCTTTGCCAGCAGGCAGGTCTATGCGCTTTGAAAAGTCCCGGCTGCTGCCTATCTCAAGCGCAGTTTTAGACATCATAGCGACTGGCTTCATCGCGTTTTTTATCGTTTTATAGCCACCGTAAAGCACAAAAATAAACAAAACCGGCACAAAAACGCCAAGCGCTAGTAAAAATAGCCCCTCTTTTTTGAAAAATTTCTCCGCATTTATCACGCCTCTGACCCAGACCCCTTTGCCTTTAGCTGCGATATCGTAGTAGTAAAAGCGGTTTTCGCCGTTTTCAAAAAGGCGCACTGCACCGCTATTCATTTTAAGTGAAATTTGAAAGTGTTTTGGCGCTAGACCACCGATCACATCGCCTTTTGCGTTATATTTTACAAAAAATACCCCATCATCATATGGCTCAAACTCATCCATATCGTTGGCTATTTTGGTGACTGATTTGGCTAGCTTTTTTTGGCTCACGTCCTCAAAAACCTCATCCGCCACGACCGCCGAGATAGCAACTAGAGCCGCCACGATAACGATGATAAAAAACGAGTACCAAAGCGTTACGCGCGCGGTTATTGGGATGTTTGCAAGCGCTTGTTTAATCCTTAACAACATAGCCAAGCCCTCTTTTAGTCTGGATCACCTCGCACTCGCCAAGCTTTTTTCTTATGTTTTTTATAAGCACGTCGATGACGTTTGAGCCGCCCGTGTAGTCAAAGTCCCAGACGTGCTCTTTGATCTGGTCGCGAGTTAAAATTCTGCCCTTATTTAGCATCAAAAACTCTAAAATTTCATACTCTTTGCCAGTGAGCTCTACCCGCTCGCCGCTAAATTCGACTGACTTTTTAGAAAGGTCGATCTTTAGCTCGCCTGCGCAAATTTCACTAGCCACGTTGCCGCTATTTCGGCGAATGAGCGTGCGCACCCTGGCTAACAGCTCCTTAAAGTCAAATGGCTTGACCAAGTAGTCATCCGCACCCGCGTCAAGCCCCTTTACAACGTCATCCACATCGTCTTTGGCTGTCAGTATCAACACAGGGGTCGCTAGCTTTGCGGCGCGCGATCTTTGCAAAAATGTAAGTCCGTCCATCACCGGCATCATAAGATCAAGCACGATGAGATCGTAGTGCGCCACGGCGGTAGAGTCCATCGCTTCCTCGCCGTTAAACGCGCTATCGACGCTATATCCGTTTTTCTTTAGGTGCCTTGTAATGACGCTATTTAGGTCTATTTCGTCCTCTACGACTAAAATTTTCATCCCTGCCTTACCTGCCTCACTTGGTTTTGCCAGCTATTTTATCAAATTTGACTTTTTATTTTTAGATTTAAAATTTCGCCATTTGCTGCGCCTATCTTAAAATCATATAAAAAGTCGTTAAATTTAGCCCTTGCATCATAAAAATACTCCGTGCAAAATGTGCCAAAGCTTTGTTTTTTCACTAGATAGATCGGTGCAAATTCCACCTCTTCTGGCTTGGTTTTTAGGCGCTCTGTGACGATCTCTTTAACTTTTTCTGGCAAGATGCAAGCCACTCTTTCAAATTTAGCCTGCTCTTCATTTATCTTTGATAGCTCCACCTTTTGCGCCTCGTCTTTTAGGTGGTTTGAAGCGTTTGATAGCCACACTCCAGCCTTGCCAGCGTAGATGAGCAAATCCGCTGCACCTTGAAGCGAAAGCTCAAGCGTTTTTTTAAATAAATTCTGAACTTTGCATTTTGAGGTAGCTTGACTTAAAATTTCTGCGCTACTACTTTCTTCACTAGGATTTTTATCCAAATTTTCAGGGCTTTGCTCGCTCTTGCCTAAATTTTCGTAACTATTTTTATTAGTAACATTTTCACTTATATTTTCTATCTCGTTTTCGCTTAAATTTTTATTCAAATTTCTCTCTAAGACTTGCTTGCTAACTTTCTCGTTTAAATTTTGATCTAAATTTTCACTCATCTTTTTCACCTTTATAAAATTTAACGCCCAAAAAGGGCGCTAGATCACTTTGTATAGTTGCCGATTATCTCGCCTGTTTGAGCGTTTATGATCACCTTTTTCTCGCTCATGCCGCGATCAAGCTCGACCTCGTAAACCCAAAGGCCGTTTTTGTTCTCAAGGTCAGCCCCGTCAAGGCTCCAGCCAGCTTCAAGCGCTTGAGCTTTGGCCACAGCCTCATCGATGCTTAGGGCAAATTTTGAAAAATCTACCGCTTCGATCGGCAAGATATGCTTTTTATTTTTATTCTCTACTTTAACGATCTGACCGCTGTTAGCATCGATCTTGATATCTTGTTTGACGCCATCTTTAAATGACTCTATCTTGTAAAAAGTCACGCCCTTTTCGACGTTCATCTCGATATCTTTGACGCTTGAGCCTGGGAAGTTTTTCTCAGCTATGTTTAAAGCCTCTTTTGACGTGATGGCTGCTTGCAAACTTGTAGCTCCTAAAACTACTGCTAAAACTGCTGCACCTAATACCTTTTTCATTTTTGATCCTTTTATTTTTGATTTCCAACTTTCGTTTGGATGAGCGCATTATAAAAGTCTTAAATGAAGCTAGGATGAATGAAGGAAAATTTATTTTAAGACCACTCTACTGACAAAATTTATAGCTATACAAAACAAATGTTTTTACCTAAAAACAATCAAAGAAACTATAAGGCAGCAAAAAGTTGGTCTAAGATTACAGCTTGGCATTTATCAACTTGTTACACCAAACTAAGCAAACATACAAAGAAGGAGTAATCAGAATTTCTGCTATGATTTTGATTTTAATACTAGACAATAAAAATCTTCTGCTGTAGCTGAATTTTCATTATCGATCACGTGTAAGATAAATTTATAAAGGATAAAAGATGAAATTTAAAACCATACTATTAATAAGCTTTCTAATAAGCCTTAATTTATATGGATTTGAGCCTATGATGCCAGGTAGAGCTTATGAGAAAGCTAGCGACGACTATGGGCAGGTTGATACCATAGTATGGTGCAGTGCAGATTATGGTGTTGACACAATTACTCCTAGCTTTAAATGCTATGATGATAAGGATAAGTATAAAATTTAAAGAGTACTCTTTAGAAGATTTTTATATGTCAGTCAAGAAGTACTGCCTTTAGAGATAATTATTTTGCTGATCTTTATAATCTAATCGTGAAAGAAGCTCCAAATTTAAAAAGAAAAAAAGCTCAAAAAGATAGCTAGAGAGGATAACTAAAACTCAAAAAGAGTGTATAAAGAAGTTTTTCAAAAAGAGTTTAAACAAAATTGCAAACTAACATTTAGTATATCTGGTGCTATTCATTGCTCTAGGTCATATTATAGAAGCTATACGGCAAAGCTTGCACTCATGCTTTATGAGAGCGATAAAGAGCTATTTAAAAAGAATTTACGGCGAAGATTACGAGAAAATTTAAAGAGGTATTTGAAGATACTTTTAAAGTATGTGCCTATACTTTATTCAGAAGTAGAGCTAAATGGTATTAAAAAAATACAGATGATAAACCATATGCTGAGTTTTTTTAAGAAAATATGATGACTATACTGGTGATTATGATAATTATAAAATCCATGATCTAATTTATATAGTCTTAGTCCAATACTCACTAATAGACAAAAAAATGGTCATTTAGTTTTACCAGAGAATAGAAAAGAGGAGTAGTGTGCCTACTCCGAGCTTCTTTTATACCAGAATTATGATTATACTTCTATATTGCATTTCCTTAATATCATAGATATTTTTAAAAAAATATTAAATAAAACTGAGGGAAAAAAAGTGAAAAAAATACAAAAAAATAAGAAAACTTAAAGTTCTTGAAATATAGTTAAAATCGTGATTTTAAAAGGATTTTTGAAGATAAATGGCTCCGGATGCTGGGTTCGAACCAGCGACCAAGTGATTAACAGTCACCTACTCTACCGCTGAGCTAATCCGGAACACTTAAAAGAAGTCGTATTATAGTTAGCAATCATTTAAAAAAATAGCTTAAATAACTAAAGAAATTTTAGCCATTTTTTTCTAATAAATTATATATTTAAAAACCACTCAAGCAAATTGCCTGAGCGGTTTAGAGTTTTACCAAAACAAGATCGTTTTATTTTGGTAGTTTTGTTTAAACAAATTTGAGTTTGTTTAAAACTCTAGAGAAAGAGTAGTTTAAAACCTCTTCTTCCTAACCTCTTCAACTATAGCTTTAGCCATCTCATCTACTTCTGATGTTACTTCGTTTGCTTGGTTTGCAATTACAACGTTTTTCTTTTGTTAGATTATCTATTTGAGCAACTGATTGATTTATCATATTTATACCTTCGCTTTGCTCTTTGATTGATTCACTCATCTCATTTATTGATTGAGCTAATACATTTGTATTTGCTTCTATCTCACCTAGAGATTTTTGAGTTCTTTCAGCTAGTTTTCTTACTTCATCAGCAACGACGGCAAATCCTCTGCCGTGCTCTCCTGCACGTGCAGCTTCAATTGCAGCATTAAGAGCAAGTAGATTTGTTTGATCTGCTATATCTCTAATAATAGTTATGATGTTTTTTTAATTTCATCACTTTGTCTTATAACATCAGCTGTCTTTTGAGAGATGGCATTCATTGAGCTAGACATTTGCTCAACTGCAGCTGCTGATTCTTGTAAGCTATTTGCTTGAGTGTTTGCTGAGCTTGCTACTTTAGATACTGAGCTTGCTAGAAGTTTAGCTTTTTCTTCTAGTACTTGAGCTTGGTTTAGATTGTCATTTAGCATTTTAGATATTTCTATGCCAAGAGAGTTTATACCACTTGCTATCTTACCATCATCATCAAGTCTTTTTGTAAAGTCTTGGTTTTTATAAGTGCTAAGTAAATTTAATACATCTTTACCATTACTTGAGATTGCATTTTTAAGAGCAAGCTGCAAATCTTTAAATGTGCTTTTTAGTTGATTTAGTGCTGGGTTATTAGTATCAGCTTCTAGACTTGCTTCATAGTTGCCATCTTTTATCTCATTTACAAAGGTGTTGGCTTTTTGGATGAAGGTGTTTTCTTTTTCTTTAGATGTTTGGATCTTTTGGATGTTGTCGTTTATAAGAGAAGACATAACGCCAAATTCATCTTTTGAAACGATATTTGACTTAACTGGCTCTTTGATCTCGTAGTTTAGGAATTTAAAGAACGAAATAAGCGAATCAGATATCTTTGAGAGTGGCTTAAGTGATCTACTAACGATAAATATAAGAAGCGCTACGATAACTATTATAAATATAACTGATGAGATGACTTGTGAGACAAGCGTTTTACTAAGGCTTCCGTCATAATCGCTCCAAGAGTTTGCAGAGCATACAAGCCAGTTTGCTTGATCGTAAAGCTCGCAAGCAAGAAGTCTCTCTGTGCCTCTAAGATTATAAGTAAATGTTTTATCGCCATTTTTCTTATACTCATTTGAGTAGTCATCAATGATCTTCATAGCTTCGCTAGCATCAGATAAAACAAGATCCTTATGAACAAAATGAATTATCTTTTTATGCTCTAGATCAAATAGTGCTATTGCGCTACTTGGAGTTGGTTTTATCTTATTAAGCTCATTATCAAGCTTATCTATGCCCATATCCACGCCAAATACACCAACAACCTTGCCATCAACAACTATCTTTTTAGCGATAGTTAAATTTAAGCCACCAGCTGAGCTTGTGTATGGAGCTGAAAAGATGATGCCCTCTTTTGCAATAGCGTCCTTGTACCAGCCTTTAACCCTCGCATCATAGTTTTTTCTCTGATCAAAAACCATAAATTTACGCTCTTTACCATCAAGCACAGCGTTATAAACAGCACCATCAGCTGCATAGCCAAAGTAAAACTCAGAAAAATCAGTAACTTGCGCTGCGTTCATCAGCACTTTTTCTAAAGCCTCTTTGTCATCTAAAATTTGCGGATGCGCCTCGATGTAACTAGCAAAATTTTGAACGGCTGCAAGCTTATCTTCAAAAAATGCATTCATATAAAACTGCAAAATTTTTGAAGCTGAAGTCTTAGACTCCTTTGCTAGATCATAAATCCTCTCCTTGGTATTTGTGTAATTCACCGTTGAAAACACGCCAAGTGAGACAACTAAAAGCACTACGATAATGAGTGCTATCTTGTTTGCTGCTTTTTTCATAAACAAAATCCCTTTGTGTAAATTTTATGTTTATATCGGCAAAAATTTTTTATGGTTAATAGCTATTTACAATTATTTAGGTGTGAAATTTCAAGCTAAATTTCATATAAAACTTAGTTTTTAGCATCTGCTAAAACAAGCGCAAAAAGCACATCAATGCCTGCTTTTTGAAGTGTATCTCTAGCTTCTAGTATCGTTGTGCCAGTGGTTACGATGTCATCGACTAAGATAACTGGCGCGGTGATCTTTTTTAAAATTTTAAAATTTCTTGGATTGTTTTGTCTAAATTTAAGATCCTTGCCGCTGTAGCTAACACTGCTTGTCGCATGCAAAGCGTGAAAGATAGGTTTAAGGTTTTTAGCACGAAGTTCATTTGCCAAAATAGCCGTGTGCGAGTAGCCGTGATGCACTCTATCATCTATCGGCAGGGCGTAAATTTGCTCTGGGAAGCTAAAGCTTTTAGCAAATTTCTTAAATGCAAATTTGGCTAAATTTTTATAGATAAAAAGTCCGTGCATTTGGTGCTTTGAGTGGATGAGCTCTTTGATCTCAGAGTAGCCGTAGAAGCTATAAATTTTAAAGCCCTCTAGCTCTCTTACCAAAGGGCTTGGCTCGCTTAAAATTTGCGAGCAGGTTTTACAAAATGTCTTTAGCGTAAAGCTCTTGCAAAACGCACAAAACATCAGCTATTTAAGATAGCGATCGCAGAGCGTTTAACGGCGTCGTTGATGATGTCTGTTAAGAATGGCTTAAACGCTCCGCCAGTGCGAACTAGCTCAAATTTGGTTTGGTTGTTTGAGATATTTTTGATGATGCTTTGATCGCCTTTTTGGATTTTCAAAGTGATCTTTATCTTGCCCTTTGTGTTGTCGCTGCCATATCCGCTCATATTTGCTTCAAATTCGTTTATGAAAACTTCAACCACGACGCCACCCATGCCATTTACATTTGCGCCACGTGCCGCAAGCTCTCTTTTAAGGGAGTCGCTAAAGTAAGTCGCAAGATCATTTTGAAGCACGACATACTCTTTTACAGTGCCTCTACCATCGGTTATAGTTGCAATAGTGCTTTTGTTTTTGCGACTATCATGCACCGCACTTATATAGACTTCAAGGCCGTTAGCTTGCTGACTTGCAGCAGTTTTGTAAGGATCGAAGGCAACTACTGTCTGAGTAGGCGCACAACCGCTCAAGAATAGGACAAAAAGTCCAAAGATAGCTAGAAATTTAAATTTACTCATAATTTTTCCTTTCAAAGTTTAGTGATCTCATCAGCCACTTTTATGGCAGCTTGTTTGACTAAAAGCGCGATAAAGAAGTCAAACTGACCGCTTCTTGACGCCTCAAGCTCCTCCACGTGGTGTCTAGTCGAGACAGGAATTCGTTTTTTGAAATTTATATCTGAAAGCACAAGCTCGCCATATAGATGTCCGTTTAAAATTTCAGAGCTTCTAGAGTAAGTGCCTCTAAGCTCGTCAAATCTAAAATCAAGCCTATATGTATAAGGTGATGTTTGCGTATCCACGACAACGATGCCGCGCGAATTTAGCTCACGTTTTAAAAACATATAAAAGAGCACTTCAAGGCGTGGATTTGAGTTAAAGACTACGCCGCTACCATCTTCTCTTGTGTAGTAAATCGACCTTGCGCTGCTTCTAGCATCCACGATCCTATGAAAATATACCTTCTTTAGCCCGACATTTATATCGATCATATTTTTTTCTAGGCAGCAGTTTATCGCCACGTCGCTTCTATACTTGACGCCATTTATAAAGACGCCATCGCCCCTGCCCCTGCAAGCGCTACAGTCAGCTGGGATCCTCATGACCTCTTCAAAATAGGTCTTATCTTCGCTACTTATGCTTGCACTTTGCACGCCGTCTATGCCCTCGCACGATAGACAAAGGCTAGCTTTTGCCACGCAGCCAGTTAGAAAGACGGCTGCAAAAATTGCTAATAATGTCGCTCTTAGCATTTCACTTCCTTTTGCTCTTTTTGTTTTTTGCGGAGATTTTTCACGCTCTCGCCTGCGATGCCGTAGTTGTTCGTATCGATCTCATCGATAATGACAACGGTATTTTTAGCGCTTCTGCCTAAAATTTCGCTGATCAAATTTGTAACTCCGCTTATCATCTTCTCTTTTTGCTCCACACTTGGGCTATCACCCTCTTTTGTCACGCAAATTTTCACAAACGGCATAGCACTCCTTTTTGTAAATTTAGTATTTAAACCTATAAAAACAGCATAAGACAAGTCATAATGTCGTGAGATGATTTTGGATGTTGCGCATAAATTTTCGATCAAGATAGGACAAATAGTCCATCGAAGAGAGAAAATTTAAAGCTCATTCAAAAGCGCTCACGGCACGCCGCTAGTCTATTTTTAGGACGGATAAAAACGCCTCCTGCGGCAAATTCACCTTTCCTATCGCCTTCATACGTTTTTTACCCTCTTTTTGCTTTTCTAGCAACTTCCTCTTACGCGTGATATCGCCGCCGTAACACTTGGCTGTGACGTTTTTGCCCATTGATTTTACGGTTTCTCGGGCGATTATTTTGTTGCCGATACTCGCTTGTATCGCCACCTCAAAGAGCTGACGCGGGACGATCTCTTTCATCGCCTTTACGAAGTCCCTGCCCTTTGTTTGCGCCTTGCTCTCAGGCACGATGATAGAGAGCGCATCGACCGTCTCGCCGGCCACTTTGACATCAAGCTTCACTAGATCGCCCACGCGGTAGTCGCTTGGCTCGTAGTCAAAGCTCGCGTAGCCTTTGGTGCTTGACTTTAGCTTGTCGTAAAAGTCCATCACGATCTCGTTCATCGGTATGTCATACTCGAGTAAAACGCGGTCAGTCGTGATGTAGTCCATCTTCGTTTGTATGCCGCGGCGGTTGTTTAAAAGCGTGATGATGTTGCCCAAAAACTCGCTTGGCGTGATGATAGTCGCTTTCACGTATGGCTCAAGGATTGAGTCTATTTTATTGACTGGTGGCAGCTGGCTTGGGTTTTGGATCTTTAAATTTAGCCCATCAGTTTGGATGACTTCATAAGTCACAGTCGGCGCTGTGGCGATGAGATCAAGGTCAAATTCGCGCTCCAGCCTCTCTTTGACGACCTCCATGTGAAGAAGACCTAAAAAGCCAACCCTAAAGCCAAATCCAAGTGCGACCGAGGTCTCTGGCTCGTAGCTAATAGAGCTGTCATTTAGCTTTAGCTTATCTAGCGCGTCACGCAGATCTTCAAATTTATCAGTTTCTATTGGATAAAGTCCCGCAAAAACAAACGGCTTAGCCCTCTCAAAGCCGCCAACTGGCTCTTTTAGAGGATTTCTTGACTGCGTTATCGTATCTCCAACTTGCACGTCGCTAACGTTTTTAAGCCCCAAAACCACGATGCCAACCTCGCCAGCGCTAAGCGTTTTGGTCTTGATCGGAGCTATAGGATTTGGATACATGAGGTCTAGCACGATGTGTTTTTTGCCCGTGCCCATGACCAAAATTTCATCATTTTTTGAAATTTCACCATCATAAACACGCACAAGAGCAAGCGCGCCAAGGTAGTTGTCAAACCAACTATCGTAGATTAGCGCCTTTGTAGGCTTGCTTACGTCGCCATTTGGCGCAGGGATCCTCATGATGATCGCTTCAAGCAGCTCCTTTATGCCAACGCCTGTTTTTGCGCTCACTTCGATCGCTCCTGAGCAGTCAAGTCCGATGATGTGCTCGATCTCGTCTTTTACCCTAGCGGGGTCAGCCGCTGGTAGGTCGATCTTGTTGATGACTGGGATGATCTCTAGGTTGTTTTCAAGTGCGATATAGACGTTTGCGATGGTTTGCGCCTCTACGCCCTGGCTAGCATCCACGACAAGCAGTGCGCCCTCGCAGCTAGCTAGACTACGGCTCACCTCGTAGCTAAAATCAACGTGTCCTGGGGTGTCTATCAAATTTAGAACAAAATTTTCGCCATTTAGTGCGTAGTTTAGGCGGACAGACTGGGCTTTGATCGTGATGCCACGCTCTTTTTCGATGTCCATCGTGTCCATGATTTGCGAGCTCATCTCACGGTCACTTACGGCGCCGCACTCCTGAATGAGACGGTCAGCAAGCGTGCTTTTGCCGTGGTCGATGTGAGCGATGATGCTAAAGTTTCTAATGTTTTTCATGAAATCCCTAGTTAAATTTTAGGCGATTTTATAAAAAAAATCGTTAAAGTTGAGTAAAAATGAGTTTGCTAGGCTAGCAAGGCTTAAATTTAAAGCTCAAATTTAGCTCTTAAAATTTTACGCAGATCACAGAGCACAACGCAAAGCGAATATAAAAAATAGGCGTAAGCCACAAGCGGCAAAAAAATAAGAAAACCTGAAGCATAAACTAAAGCACTAAGCATGTATGTCGCATTTGCAAGCGCTGGCACGTGATAAGTCCAAAGCTCTGGTTGTTCAAACGGAGCATCTATGGCATTAAAATATAGAGCAAAATTTAACCCTAACAACAAAATAAATATATAGCCCTTTTTCATACAAAATAGAGCGCAGATCAAGGCTACTACAAAATTTACTGCGATAAGAGGAACTATGACACTGCCCATAAAAGTGCAAAACAAACCCATAGCCACGACCATTAGATATTCATTTTTTATGCGAAACATTAAATTTAAACCTTTTGCGTCAAATTTTAGTGATGATGCCCAAAATGTTCGTCCTTATGCGCGCTTTTTAGCTCGCAGATGAGATCGTCTTTATGTCCAAGGCTCTCACTCTCAAACTGAAGCGTGACATGGCCGATGCCTGCGTGAGAAAGCTCGTGCTCGATCTGCTTTATCATCTTTGAAATTTCAGCCACGCTTAGCGCATCATCCACCACCACATGGGCTATGAGCGCATTTGTGCCAGCATTTATCGCCCAGATATGCAGGTCATGCACGATTTTAACGCCATCTACGCCCTTTATAACGCCTAAAATTTCATCCGTATCAAGCTTAAGCGGCACTGCTTCGATCAGGATATTAAAGCTATCTTTTAGCAAGTTAGCGCCACTTTTTATGATGAGTAGCGAGACAAAGATACTTGCGATGCTATCGGCCTGCGTGAAGTTAAATTTCATCACAAGAAGTGCCGCGACGATGGCACCAACCGAGCCAAGCGTGTCGCCAAGCACGTGCAAATAAGCACCTTTCATGTTTAAATTTTCTTTTGTATCAGCGCTTTTATGCATATAAATGGCTACGACTAAATTTACCACAAGCCCCAAAATACTAACAAAAAGCATCGTTTTAGCCTCGATCTGCGGCTCGTTAAAAAGCCTGATGATAGCTTCAACTACGACAAAGATAGCCAGCGCGATAAGAGCGATGGCATTTATGAAAGCAGCGATGATCTCGACCCTTTTGTAGCCAAAGGTCTTTTGTAAATTTGCCCTTTTTTCTGCGATCTTAAAAGCGACCAGCGACAAAAAGAGAGCCGCAGAATCTGAGAGCATGTGAAATGCGTCGCTAATGAGCGCAAGCGAGTTTGAAACGAAGCCAAAAACGGCCTCAACTATCATAAACGTGAAAATTAGAAAAAATGAATTTCTAAGAACGCTCTTATTGTGCATCATTGTCCTTCTTTTGGGCGTCGATCCTCTTGCCGATATCTTTTAAATTTGAAAATTCCTCGATGAGTTTTGGTGAGTCGTCAAGGCTGATGACAAAATTCCATATATAAGTCATCACAGAGTAGATGTGGCCGGCATTTGTCTGCTGCGAGCTTAGCACTATTATCGCCACCAAAAAGAGCAACGAAGCGCTAATACCGATGATAAAATAGCTCATCGCCTCCCTATTTGAGATCGCTATACGAAATTTAGAAACGACGTCGTAGTGCCTATTTAGCGTGCTTTTGTTAAAAGCACCTATCACCTTTGCCTCTTTTTCTAGGCGGTCATTTAAGCGAAGATAAAGGTCGTCATTTTTCTTGATATATCTTGGTAAAAATATAAGAAAAAAGGTCATCACTACAAAGCACGCCACAGCGACCTTTGGCTCGACAAAGATGAGCATAAACGCTGAGCCGATGATCGAAACGACCGATGTAAAAAACATAGGAAAATGCGTCTCAAAGAAATTTACAAACTCTCGCGAGAGCGCTACTCTGGCGATGATAGCGGAGTCGTCTTTGGCATTTTGTTTTTCATTCATGATGACATTTACAGCAAGCTTTGCGTAGATATTTGCAAAAACTTGCGTATCCACGCGGCGCCTAATGGCTCCTACAAGCCACGCTATGAGCACAAAAAGTGCATAAATGAGGGCATTTAACGTGTTTCCTTGCATGATTGCGTTGATCGCAAAGCCCGCAAATATCGGATAAGCAAGAAAAAGTCCGTTCTCTGCTAGCACCAAAGCAAAGGTCAAAATGAGCTTTTTGTTGTGCTCGGTAGCTATGCTCTTTAGCGTTTTAAAGGCGTTATTTTGCAAATTTTGACTCCAAGTTATCATAAATTTTTCGTAAATTCTAGCCTAAATTTGCAAATTTTGATAATTTTTAGTTGTAACTCTTGACATTACAACAAAAAATCACTATACTTCGCTCATCGGTTGTAAATAAAAAGATTACAACAAAAAAACAAGGAGAACAAAATGAAAAATTATCAAGTTGCAAAGATCGCAAACGAGCCAAGAGTCGAGCTAAAAGAGGCTTTAAATTTAACTGGCTGTGAAGTATCTATAAACGAGCTCCCAGCAAATGTGAGCGTGCCATTTGTCCATTCGCACAAACAAAACGAGGAGCTTTACATCATCACTGATGGCGATGGCGAGCTCTTCATCGATGGCGAAGTGATAAAAGTAGGCAAAGGCGACGCGGTGCGCATAGATCCAGATGGTAAAAGGTGCTTTAAAGCTGGCAAAAATGGCATCAAAATGATCTGCATCCAGACAAAACGCGGTAGCCTAGAGCAATACACAATGAGTGACGGCGTGATAGTTGATGACGTAAAGCCAAGCTGGCTCTAAATTTAAAAAGAAAATTTTAAATAGCAATCATAGGTGCAAACGGCAAAAGCGGTGCAAATTTAGCAAATGAGGCCCTAAAACAAGGTTATGACGTCACAGCGATCGTTAGAAACAAAGAGTAAAAAACGAAAGCGTAAAGGTCGTTTACAAAGATATTTTCGAGCTTACAAAGGACGATCTAGCAGGTTTTGACGCGGTTATAAGCGCATTTGCAGCATGGAGCGAAGAGAATTTCCCACTTCATAAAAAAGTGGCCGCTCACCTAGTAAATTTACTAAAAGGCACTAGCACAAGGCTCGTCGTAGCTCTTGGCGCTGGCACGTTATTTGTTGATGGCAACGGCACTATGGTCATGGACACCCCAGACTTTCCAGCAGCATATATGGGCGTGGCAAAGGCTACGGCGGAGTCATATTTTGAGCTAAAAGGTAGCGCAAATGTGCTTTGGACGTATGTAAGTCCAGTAGGCGACTACGACGCAAACGGCGCTCGCACGGGCAAATACGTGCTTGGCAGGGATGATCTCATACTAAACTCAAAAAATGAGAGCTACATAAGCTACGCAGACCTTGCGCTTGCGATCATTGACGAGCTAAAAAACAAGAAATTTATCCAAAAGCGCTTCACGGCGGTTGGCGAGAGAGCGTGAGTTTATAAATTTGACAGCTAGCAAAGGCTCGTAAGTCAAATTTAGCTGGCTGTCTTTGGCAGAAAATTTAAGTATAATCACGAAAAATTTAAGGACGATCATGCAAATTGGCATTAAATTTTCAACTGCGATACACGCGCTTTTGTGTGCTAAATTTTTTGAAAACGAGAAGGTTACAAGCGAATTTATAGCTGGCAGCATAAACACAAACCCAGTTATCGTTAGGCGCCTACTTGGTACTCTAAAGGCTGCAGGGCTCGTAAATGTCGCAGCTGGAGTTGGTGGAGTGAGCCTTGCAAAAGAGCCAAAAGATATAAATTTACTTGAAATTTTTAACGCAGTAAATGAGAAAGAAAAACTCTTTAAAATTCACTCTGACTCACCAAAAGCCTGCCCAGTCGGCGGCAGGATAGAAGAGCTTTTAAGCGGGCACTTTTTAAGAGCGCAAACTGCTCTAGAAAACGAGCTAAAAAACGTCACTTTGCAAGATTTATTAGACGAGCTTGCAAGATAAATTTAGGCTAGAAGCTTGATCCTTTCTAGCCTAAAATAAATTTACAAACTACTCTTGCATCGTGATCCATTTTTGTGCGATCCTGACGGCATTTGTCGCAGCTCCCACACGGATCTGATCGGCACTGCACCTTAATTACGGCTTATTTAAATTTTAGTAGCTAGCATGTAGAAATTTAGTGGCGAGATTTCATTGTGATTTTTATTTATTTGACTTCAAATTTAGGCTTGTTACAAGCAGGATTTTAGGTCTTTTGGGTTAGAAATTTAACCCAAAAGATAAATATCAATCACCCAAAACGGATAAATTTAGCAGGCTAACGCTTTAGCCTGCAATGGTTACTAAAACAAGCTATTTACGCTTTCGTTGTGATAAACACGGCGTATCACTTCGCCAAATAGTGAAGCTGTGCTTAGCACTTTTATACAAGGAAGTTCTTCTTTTAATGGGATCGTATCAGTCACTACTAACTCGTCTAAAAAGCCAAGTTTTAGCCTATCATAGGCTGGTCCGCTAAGCACCGGGTGCGTGCAAAATGCCATTACGCTAGTTGCGCCACGCTCTTTGAAAATCTCAGCCGCTTTTACGATGGTGCCAGCAGTGTCAATCATATCATCGACCAAGATCACATCTTTGCCTTTCACATCGCCGATCACGTTCATCACTTCGCTCTCGTTTGCTTTCTCGCGGCGTTTATCAACGATGACCATATCTAATAAATTTAGATTTTTTGCCAAGGCTCTAGCACGAGCCACGCCGCCTACATCTGGGCTTGCGACGACTGGATTTGGTAAATTTTTAGCTTTTACGTAGTCGTTAAAGATGATGCTACCATAAAGGTTATCTACTGGAATGTCGAAAAATCCTTGAATTTGCCCTGCGTGAAGGTCCATAGTAACGACCCTGTCGATGCCTGCTGTTTGCATCATATTTGCCACAAGTTTTGCAGTGATAGGCACTCTAGGAGCTGCTTTTCTGTCTTGTCTAGCGTAGCCAAAATACGGCACGATCGCTGTTATAGAGCTTGTACTGCTGCGTTTTAAAGCGTCAGTTAAGATAAGAAGCTCCATTAAATTTATATTTGCTGGGGCACATGTTGGCTGGATGACAAAAACATCTTTCCCACGCACGCTTTCGCCTATCTGCACGCTGATCTCACCATCGCTAAATCTTTTAATGCTAGCTTCACTGAGTGGAAGCGACAAATATTGCGAAATTTTCTTCGAAAGCTCGATATTTGCGGTGCCTGAGAAAATTTTATAGCCTCTCATAATAGTAACCTTTTTTAGTAATATTTATATTGCGATTTTATCAAAATGAGCTTTAAATCTAAATTTATTTGCCTCAATAATTTTAGTCAAATTTTCTAGCTTGCGAGCCAAAATTTGAACTAAATTTTTAAACTATTTTATATTTGTAAATTTATCAGGACTAAAATCACGCTCATGTTTAAAATTTATAGAATTTACGACTTTATAAAAAGTGACGACGATAGTTTTAAAGGTGTCTTTATTGATAGGCTCTATCCAAGAGGGGTGAAAAAAGAGATATTTTCAGCCTTTATCTGGCTAAAATCGGTCACTCCCTCAAATGAGCTAAGATCGTGGTTTCATGAAGATAAAGAGGCTAGGTTTGATGAATTTTGCAAAAAATTTAGGCAAGAGCTAAATGGTAAAGAGGGGCAAGAGGGGCTAAAAGAGCTTAAAAAGCTAGAAAAAGAGTATAAAAACGTGGCGCTTCTAACTGCTGTCAAAGAGCCAGAATTTAGCCACGTCAAGGTGATAAAAGAGGCGCTTAGTTCTTTATAAAGCCACTTGCGATGACGCGATCACCATCATACATCACGCAAAGCTGACCTTGCGCTACGCCAAGTGCGTTTTGATTTAGCCTTAGCTTTGCTGTTTTGCTAGCTTTATCAACCTCAGCAAAAGCCTCAAGTTTAGGGCTTCTATATCTTATCTTTGTTTCGCACTCAAATTTATCTTCATCGATAAATAAATTTACATTTTCAAGCTCGACCACCTTTTGAGCAAGGTCATCCTTCGTGCCGACAACGATCTCGTTTTTTTCGGCATTTATCTTGATGACAAAGTGTGGCTCATGAGCGCCAAAAACCTCAAAACCACGGCGTTTGCCGATAGTGTAGTGCATGTAGCCTTGGTGGCGGCCGATGATATTGCCGTCTTTACCCACCACATTGCCTGGTAAATTTGTGTTGTAGTGCTTGTTTAAAACCTCGATGTAGGTATTTTCGACAAAGCAAATTTCACTACTTTCTGCCTGAGTAGCGAACTCTTCAAGCACTTTTACGCCTCTTGCTAGCTCTTTTATATCTTTTTTAAATTTATCCCCAAGCGGGAAAATGACATCTTTTAGCACCTCTTTTGGCACCTGAGCTAAAAAGTAGCTCTGATCCTTGCTAGGATCTTTGGCGCAGGTTATAAAACCATCAACCACCTGCACATAATGCCCGGTAGCAAGCTTCTCGCAGCCATTTGCCTTTGCAAAGTCAAGTAGCGCTCCAAGCTTTATAAATTTATTACACAAGGCGCAAGGATTGGGCGTTTTACCCTCTTTGTAGAGCCTGACAAATGGGTCATAGACATATTCGTTAAATTTATCCTGCAGATCGAGTATATGCACCTTGATGCCAAGATATTCGCCCACTTTTTTGACTTTTCTGATATTTTCTTCGTGATATCCTGGCTTTTGATGAAGCATCATGTAGCAGCCTTGCACCTCATGTCCAGCCTCTTGCAGAAATTTAGCCGTCATCGTGCTATCTACGCCGCCGCTCATTGCAACCATTATTTTCATATTTTTACCTTTTTTAAATTTAAAGGCGATATTTTATATCTTATTTTTAAATAGCCAAAATTTCGCTTACGATAAGCTCTATATCATCGGTGATTTTATATAAATTTAGATCTTCTTCGTTTATCGTTTTTTGAGGGATCAGCGTCTTTCGTATAAACTCATCAAGCCCTTGCCAAAACTCACATCCATAAAGAAAAATTTTCACTTTTTTGCTGCCAACATGAGCTAGCACTAAAATTTCAAATAGCTCATCAAGCGTCCCAAAGCCGCCAGGGAAGACGACAAATGCGATAGAGCTGTCAGTTAGGGCAAATTTTCTTGGGCTTAAATTTGAAAAGAGATATTTTGCGGTGACGTATGGATTTGTTTGTTGTTCAAACGGCAGCCTCACGTTTAGTGCGACGCTAGGGGACTTTGCGCTATCAAACGCACCCTTGTTTGCCGCTCTCATTATGCCATCCCCACCGCCAGTTAAAATGGCAAAACCTAGCTCATTTAGCTTGTAAGCTAGCTCGTATGCCTTTTTGCAGTAGAAATTTTCTTCATCAAATCTAGCCGAGCCAAAGAAGGTTACATTTTTGTTTTTATACTTTAAAACGCTTGGAAATTTTAAGAGATCATTTACTAATTCATTCATTATTTTAACTGCTGAAGCCTCTCGCGTTTCGAGCCTATCTGAGTGATCTGGATGCCAAAGTTGCCGTCTATTATGACCACTTCGCCAAGGGCTATCACCTTATCTCCTATCAAAATTTCAAGCGGGTCGTTTGCGAGTTGATTTAGCTCGATGACTGAGCCTATATCCATAGTGAGCACATCTTTTAAGAGCATCCTTTTTGAGCCGATACGAACACGCATTGGTAGTCTAACGTCCATGATAAGGCCGATATTTCTCATCTCCTCTGCGCTAAATTCGCCCTTTAGTGCATGGGGAGCAGCTGCAGCTTTTGCAGCATCTACTGGCTCGCTTTTAGCAGGCTCAAAAAATCTCATAAGCGTGTGATCGCAGACAAAAGCCACATGCTCATTTATATCCTCGATCTTTATGTTAAACAAAAAAAGCTTTTCAAAAACGCTAAAATCAAGCGATGAGTTTTCATCTAAGAAATTTACATTTATCACCTCAAAGCTGATCTTTGGCATGCCTTTTTGCGCTCCAAGAGAGGTGCTAAAGGCGCTAAAAAGGTTTGAAAATATCTCTTTTGCAGCGTCAAGCTCGTCGCTACCGAGATTTTCATTCTTTGAAATTTCCTCCTCGCCCATCATCCACTCGCTAACCGCGCTTATAAGCACCGGCGTGCAAGCGATCTCAGCTTTTGCATTGATGTCGCCACTTAATGTCACGCTAGCCATGACAACTGGCGGTTTTATGCCATTTTGCGCTGGCGCGTCAAATTCGTTTCTCTCGCCGATCTCTGGCGCTCTGCCAGTTAGCCCTTCGATGGTCGCTTTTAGTTCATTTGAAAAGATGTTAAAAAATTCATTCGTCATTATCTTCGCTCTCTTCTTCGTTGTTGTGTTCGTTGGCCTCGTCGTATGCCATTAGTTTTGCTTTTCGCTCTTCTTCGTATTTTTCTAGGATGTGTTTGATCTCGTCTTTGTCAGAGCGGATTAGCTGCTCGATCTTGATAGACTTTCTAAATCTATGAAGCCCAACTTCAGCCAAAAATACCTCTTTTTTATCGATGCAAACGATCGCCTTATCATCAGCGCCTCTATCAAGCCTTAAGATATCGCCCTCTTTTAAATTTAAAAACTCATTTACGCTAACGATTGATTTACCAAGGATCGCCTCATAAAGCACCTCGGCACGACCTATTAGAGTTTTTAGCTCTTTGTTTCTACTCTTTTTAGCGCTAGTTTCGCCAAGCATGATGTCCCTGTTTGCAAGGCGCGAAAGGATCGGCTCTAGGTAGATGACTGGATAGCATAAATTTATCATGCCGCTTGAGCCACCAACGATGATCTCCATGACGACCATGATGACGATCTCGTTTTGAGATACGATCTGAACGACGTTTGGACTGCTCTCTTTTGCCTCGACGTTTGGATACATATCAGTTATCATCGACCAGCTCTCTTTTAGGCGCTGCATGATCATCCTAAGCACCGCATCAAGTAAATTTACCTCGATGTCAGTTAGCTCCCTGTTTGCCTCAAAATTTTCACCAGTTCCGCCAAGCAAGCGGTCTATCATAGGAAATGCTATGCTTGGATTTATCTCTAATATGCAGTTTCCATCAAGTGGCTTGATAGAAAAGACGTTAAAGCTAGTTGGGCTTGGCAAACTCATCAAAAACTCGCCGTATGTCATCTGATCGACGCTGTGAAGTCTAAGCTCAACGATACTTCTCATAACGCTTGAAATTTGACTAGCTAGGTTTCTAGCAAGCTTGTCGTGGATACCTTTTATCGCGCGGAGCTGCTCTTTACTGACGCGGTTTGGACGCTTGAAGTCATAGATAATGATCTGTTTTTGCTCGCCTTGTGGGCTCTCTTCTATCTCGATATTGCTCGTATCGCCGTCTTCATCGACGACTTCAAGTAGCGCATCTATCTCTTCTTGACTTAAAATATCAGCCATTAAACCCCCAAGCTGCGTCTGATGCGATCAAGCAAACGTTTATGAATTTGTGAAATTCTACTCTCGCTGATGTTCATTATCTCGCTGATCTCTTTTAAATTTAGCTCTTCGTAGTAGTAAAGCTGAACTATCATCTGATCACGCTCGTCAAAGTCCTTTAACGCACTTTCGATCTTTAAGATAAGATCCTCTTTTTCTACGCTTTTTTCAACATCGCTTTGACCGATTAGCTCCATTTGCTCGTCTATTGGCAAGATGGTGATGATGCCACTAACCCCCCTTGCCTCTCTTATCTTTTCGATATCTTCATTTAGTTTTTCAGCCAGATACTCGTCGCTTGGCTCTTCTTCGTGCGTGTTAAAGTAGTTATCTATCTCGGTATTTATGCTCTTTACTAGCTTTCTGTCGCTTCTACTAACGACATCAAGCGCTCTTAGGTAGTCAAGCATTGAGCCATAAATTCTCTTTTTGCCATATCCCCAAAATGAGTCGTTTTGCTCTTTGTCATACTTCCTGCTAAGCTTTATCATCTCTTCAACGCCAACGCTTATAAGGTCGTTTACGTCGATACTTGAAGGCAAGCGCTCCTTTAGCCTAAACGCCATCGCGCGCAGAGCTGGCATGTATTTTAAGACGATCTCGTCTTGCTCTTTTTTAATGGTGCTTTTATAAGCGTTAAGCTGCTTTTGCTTTAGTTCGTACATTTTGCTTACCAGAGTCTAAATTTTCGGTGGTTACTTTTAGCATGATATTTTCCATCCGTTTTTCCCTAACGTTTAGCTCAGAGATGAGATAGTCCGCGATCTCCTCATGTCTTTGCTTGTCAAAAAATTTCTTCAAAGTCCTTTTTACATCGACGTAGTTCATTATCACGATGTGAATTATAAGGTAAAAAAATAAAGTAATAACTAGCGTATAAACGAGCATTTCGATAGGCTCGCTCACCTTTAGCAAGGTAAAAACTATGCCTATGAAAAATCCACAAACCGTAAAAAATGCTATAAAATTTTCTGCACGCAAAGCTCAATCTCCATTAAAATTGTTCTATCAAACGCTTAAAGAAGCCCCCAAAACTCCTGCTTTGCTCATCCTTAAGCACTTTTCGTTCCAACCTATAAAGCAAATTCGAAGCTATCTGCTTGATCTGCACGCTAGCAGAGCCGTAAGCTTCGTCATCTGTAAAGAGTGTCCTTTGCTTTATGCTCCTTGCCACGCTCTTATCAGAAGTCACGTAGCCAATTAGCTCTAAATTTAAATTTGGTCCGATATTTGCATTTGCCACTCGCTTTACATTTTCATAAATTCTAGTGGCCTCAGCCTCGTTTTTTACCATATTTAAAAGTAAAAGCTCATTATTTTTAAATCTTGAAACGATCTTTATGACCGCATACGCATCGGTTATCGCCGCAGGGTCAGGCACGGTTACCACGACAACCTCATCAGCCGCCTCTAAAAAGAGCTGCGTACTGCCGCCTATGCCAGCACCGGTGTCGATGATCAAAAAGTCAAGCTGATCAAGCTCGCTCGCCTCATCTAAAAATCTCTCAAATAAAAATTGATTGTTAAATTTTAAAATTTCATCACCGCTCTCGCCAGGGATAAGGATGAGATTTTTATTTATAGGTATCAAGATATCTTTTAAGCTGCACTCGCCCTTTAGCACGTGAAGCAGGTTTTTGCCCATTTTAACGTTTAATATAACATCAAGGTTTGCAAGGCCGATATCAGCGTCAAAAAGCCCTACTTTATAGCCATTTTGCGACAAGACATTTGCTAAATTTGCACTTATCGTACTCTTGCCAACGCCGCCTTTGCCGCTTGTGATCGCTATGAAATGCGTATTTTTAGCCTTATTTTGAGACTGGACTAAATTTTGTAGTTTTTGCGCTTGGTTATTCATCGCTAGCCTTTTGCTTTGTAAAGCCGTCAAACACGCACTCTACTAAAAATTCGCTCTTCGCCTCCACAAGATCATCAGGCACCTCTTGACCCACGCTAAAGTAGCTAACTGGCGTGTTTGTCTCATATATCAGCGAAAAGACGTTGCCAAAAATTTTGGTCTCGTCAAATTTTGTGATTATTAAAGTGTCGATCTGTAAAAATGAAAATCCATTATAAATTTCTATTAGATCCTCAACCTTTGAGCCAGCTGAGAGGACTAAATTTACATCGATCTTTGCGCCACTATGCTTTAAAAATTTATCAAGTCTTTCAAGTTTTTCTTTGTCATACTGCGAATTTCCGGTGGTGTCGATTAGTATCACGTCGCAGTAACTAAGCTGCTTTATGGCGTTTTGAAAGTCCTCGACCTCTATGACGTCAAGGATCGGCAGCTTCATCATCTTAGCGTATTGAAATAGCTGTTCGACCGCTCCGATACGATACGTATCAAGCGTGATGATGCCCGTTTTATAACGCTTTTCGTTGCCGTAAGCAAAACGAGCCGCAAGCTTTGCAAGAGTCGTCGTCTTGCCAACTCCAGTTGGGCCAACTAGCATCATTATGCGCTGTTTTTTATCACTTATCTCTTTTCTGCAAGGCAGCATGTTTCGCAAAAGTGAGTAAAAGTATCTTTTTACCGCGGTTGGGTTGCTTTTCATAGAGACTGGCAAATTTTCAAGCGTCGTTTGCATGATCGCCTCTAAATGCTCCTCTTTCATGCCGCTTTGTTTTGCGAGCTTGTAGATACTAGCAAACTCCGGCGGGATCGAGAGATTGTTGCGATTTGGGGCTTTTTCGTCCCAGATCATGTCAGTTATCAGCCCTATTTTCTCGCTTAGCACGCTTACTTGCTTTGCCACGTCGTCTATTTTTTTATTCATACCATTTGTGCTTGGCTCTTTTATCTCGTTCATATCGACATTTGCGATCGCGCTTATCTCTTTTGCGACGTCTGAGATATTTAAAAGCACGCTCTCATTTGGGTCGTAAGGCTCAGGCGACGTCGTTTTTGCCTCAAATTTAGCAGGCTCCTCTTTTATCTCAAATTTTGGCTTTGGCGGCTCGTAGTTTTTACTAAATTTAGAGTAGGCATTTTCATAGTTTATTGCTTTTACATTTGGCTTTGGTGGCTGTTTTACCTCGTCCTCTTCGACGCTTACTAAAATTTCATAAAGCGGCTTTTTGTTTATCGTTTTGGCTTGAATTTGCTTTGTGGTGACGAGTATGGCCTTCTCGCCGCACGCCTCTTGAGCCTTTTTCAAAGCCTCGATGGTGCTCTCGCCTGTAAAAGTATGAAATTTTGTAGCCATTTATATCCTTTAACCTCTCATAAGCCCTAGTGGCACGATCACGCTAAGCCTCTTACCAGCCCCTGGGTGCGGGACGATAAGGCGCGGCGTCTTATAGACTTTTTTACTAAAATACAAAATATCCAGATCAAGCGTGCGTGGCGCATTTTTAAACATCCTCACGCGCTTAAATTTACTCTCATAGTGCCCCAAAATTTTTAGCAAATTTCTAGGGCTCACAGATGTTTGTAAATTTATAACAGCGTTACTAAAATCATCCTGCGCTTCGTAGCCAAACGCCGCATTTATAAGGATCGGCGAGACTTCAACCACGTGAAAACGCCTATCTTCACTAATCGCTCTTATAAATTTATCAAACCTCTTTGCGCTATCGCCGATGTTGCCACCCATGCCAACTAGCGCCTCATACTTAAACTCATCTCTTTTATGAAAAAAACTAGGGCAAAAACGGCTTTTTACGATCTTTCTTGCTCCAGCTAGCCTCATAAAATCTCGCACCCACCTTCTCTTGCGACCACCACGTCTTCGATACGCACGCCAAATTCATTTTCTAGATAAATTCCAGGCTCCACACTAAAGACCATGCCCTCTTTTATGAGCGTTTCGCTTCTTGCTGAGATGACTGGAAGCTCGTGTATATCGACACCCACGCCGTGTCCTGTCGAGTGAAAAAAGGCCTTTTCATATCCAGCCTTTGCTATCACGCTTCTTGCTGCAAGGTCTATCTCGCACGCCCTAACGCCAGCTCTAGCGACCTTTATCGCAGCAGCCTGAGCCTCTTTTACGATCTCGTAAATTTCTTGCATCTTGGCGTTTTTAAATTTTTGCTCCTTTGAGAAGTTAAAATTTTCATCAAAGCAAGCAGTTCTAGTGCGATCAGAGCAGTAACGCTTAAATTTCACCCCGGCGTCAAGTAGCAGCAAATCGCCCTTTTTTAAAATTTTATCTCCAGGCAACGCATGCGCCTTTGCGGCATTTTCGTTTATCGCTACGATCGGATCAAAGCTAAGACCTAGCTCGTTTTTTTGCCTAAAGATGAGCGAGGCGTTAAAATGAAGCTCTTTTTCGCTCATCCCCTCGCCATTTTCACGCACAAATTTAGCAAATTCATCAAAGCATTTTGCTCCAAATTCGCTAGCTTTTTTTAAAATTTTTATCTCATCTTCGCTCTTGCAAATTCTCTTTAGCCTAGAGAAATTTGCCTTTGGCTTGAAATTTATCTTAAAACCCTTGCTAAGCGCGTTATACTCGCTTAAACTTAGCTCATCAGGGTTAAAAACGAGGCTGCTTGGCTTCATCTTTCTTAAAAATGCCCTAACCTCGCTTATTAAATTTCTCTGCGCTAAAAGAACGACCACGCCAGCATTTACGCAGCTTTTTGCCTCGAAATAATATCTCGCGTCCGTGAAAAAATATTTCACGCCATCAAGACATAGCAAAAACTCATTGTCGCAGCTGTAGCCGCACTCGTAAAATACGGCGTTTTCGTCCTTTAAGATGAAATTCATTGTGCTTTTTGATTTGCTCTTACTGCTTTGATTTGCTCAAAAATTTGAAGCATGCCTATCATCGCCAAATGGTAGCCAACTGGTCCAAAGCCCACGATCTGGCCTGCTGCAACTGGTGCGATGAGGCTTTTGTGGCGGAACTCTTCTCTTCTATAAACGTTACTGATATGCACCTCTATAACTGGCAGCGAAACCGCACTTAGCGCGTCACGGATAGCGATAGATGTGTGAGTGTAAGCGGCTGGATTTATGATGATGCCATCAGCCTCACCCAAGCACTCTTGGATCTTATCGACTAGCTCGCCCTCAAGGTTGCTTTGAAAAAACTCGATCTCAACGTCATTTTGATCGGCAACGATCTTCATTTGAGAGTGGATATCCTCCATCTTCATAACGCCGTAAATTCCTGGCTCTCTAGCGCCAAGCATGTTGATATTTGGGCCTTGGATAACCATTATTTTTAGCTTCTTATCCATGTCACTCCTTTTTAATTAAATAGCCCAAATTATACATTTTCGTTCCTAAATTTTCGCTACAATAACAAAAATTTAAGGCTAGAAATGGAAATTTTAAAAGCAAAAAAGATCATCACTGGCGGAGAAAATCCAAAAATTTTAAGAAATTCTTGTCTTGTCATTGATGAGGGTAAAATTTTAGAAATTACAAGCGAAAAAGAGACGCAAAAAAAATTTAAAGATGCGAAAATTTGCGACTTTGGTGACAGCGTGATCGCTCCAGCCTTCATAAATACGCACGTTCATTTGGAATTTAGCTCAAACGTTAGCACACTAAAATATGGCGACTTTATAAAATGGCTTGGCTCTATCGTCGATAAAGGTGGCGAGCTAGCTAAAATGGACGCTAAAAAAGCGATGAATGAAGCCATAAATTCGCTGTTAAAAAGCGGAGTTTGTGCCATCGGCGAGATATCTAGCTTTGGCTCGGAGCTTGAAATTTTAGCCGCTAGCCCACTAAAAGTCGTGCTTTTTAGTGAAATTTTAGGCTCAAATGAGCAGATGCTTCAGCAAAATTTGCAAAATTTCTTAGCTAAATTTGAAAAAACAAAGGGCTATAAAAGCCAAAATTTCACCCCAGCCATCTCACTGCACTCGCCATACTCTGTGCATCCAAAGCTCGCCAAAGCCGCCCTTGAGATAGCTAAAAAGGATGGTCTTCTTGTAAGCACGCACTTTTTAGAGAGCAAGGCTGAAAAGCAGTGGCTAGAGCACGGCAGCGGTGACTTTAAAAAGCATCTTTTAAGATTTAGCCAAGATCCAAAGCCGATGTATGACGCGCAGGGCTACTTTGCGATGTTTCGTGAGATAAATACGCTATTTACCCACTGCATTTATGTGAGCGATTTTGCTAAATTTATGCCTCATCACAGCGTGACACACTGCGCCGTTTCAAATAGGCTACTTGGCAAAAAGGCGCTAAATTTAAAAGAAATTTTCAAAAACAACGTCAGTCTAAACATCGGCACAGACGGCCTTAGCTCAAATATCAGCCTAAATTTTTGGCATGAGCTACGAGCCGCCCTTTTTACCCATGCTAGCCTTGATCTAAACGAGCTTGCCACTAGGCTTTTTGTCGCTGCAACGCACGGGGGCGCAAAGGCACTTAGGACAAATAACGGCGAGATAAAAGCAGGACGCGCGGCTGATCTTGCAGTCTATAACGACCTAGAGTGCGATGATAGCGAGCTAATACTTCAGCTCATACTTCATACAAACGAGGCTAAAAAACTATATATCGGAGGCAAAATTTGCAAATTTTAAGGCTTATTTTTAGAGGATTTTTGGGAATTTTTAAATTTATAAATAACTACTTTAAGGCGCTCATATTTTTACTCATCTTATTTTTTATATTCGCGCCAGATGGCAAGATGAAAGAGTCAAATTTAGCCCGCATAGACATCACCGGCACGATAATGGACACAAGCGAAATTTTAGATGCGCTCGAAAAAGCAAGGCTTGATAACAACATCAAAGGCGTGCTGCTCTACATCGACAGCCCAGGCGGCGCGCTAAGTCCTAGCGTGGAGCTAGCCATGGCGGTCAAGAGGCTAAAAGAGAGCAAAAAAGTGCTCGCATACGCAGCTGGCAACATGGCGAGCGGCAGCTACTACGCTGGCGTAAATGCTGATACTATCGTAGCAAACCCGGGCGCTTTCATCGGCTCCATTGGCGTCATCATGCAAGGGGCAAACATCGAAAATTTAGCCAAAAATTTAGGCGTGAGCGAGCAGGTGGTGAAGGCTGGCGAGTTTAAAGAGGCTGGCACCTTTATGAGGAGCTGGAGCAAGCAGGAGCGTGAGAGCTTGCAAGGGCTCGTAAATGACGCTTACATGCTCTTTGTAAGCGACGTGGCGGAAGCTAGAAATTTAGATATCAAGAAAAAAGACGAGTGGGCAAACGCAAGGGTCTTTTTGGCACACAATGCCCTAAAAATGGGGCTAATTGATAGCCTTGGTAGCTACATAGACGCTCAAGATGAGCTAGCAAAAATAAGCCTCGTAGATGAGCCCATCTGGCAAGAAAAACCGCAGCTAGAAAAGATAATGGAGAAATTTACAAAGCAAGGCATAAACTCGCTTTTTGGCGCATTTTTTGAGACAAAGCTTAGATAGAAAAGCATCCAGCCAGGGCTAAATTTAACTGGCTGGCAAAGCTTTTTATAGCTAGCCTATCTGAAATTCCCTTCGCTATCCACAAAGATATCTCGCTCTGCTATTTTTATCAAAAAAGTAGTTTCATTTATCCTTTGAAGCACCTCAAATTTACCATAAATGCTATTTTTGATAACGACATTAAAGTTTTCATCCAAAAGTCCAAATTTATCACCTAGCCGTGATAAGTAGAAAGTGTTATTTGACCTGTCTATAACCTTATCAAACACCTCCATTATCTCATTTTTGCTTTTGTCAAAAATGACAGGGTATCCTTTGGTGTTTATATATCCCCATTTGCCATCTTTTTGAACAGCAGCAAAGCCTTCGTAAAAGCCATAAACATCATCAAATTTACACTCTATGATCTGCTCACCTTTGGTGTTTATATATCCCCATTTACCATCTTTTTTAACAGGAGCAAAGCCTTCGCTAAAGGTACGAGCATAATCAAATTTACACTCTACAATCTGCTCACCTTTGGTGTTTATATATCCCCATTTACCATCTTTTTTAACAGGAGCAAAGCCTTCGCTAAAGGTACGAGCATCATCAAATTTAAACTCTACGATCTGCTCACATTTGGTGTTTATATATCCCCATTTACCATCTTTTAAAACAGCAGCAAAGCCTTCGTGAAAATAATAAACACCATCAAATTTACACTCTACGATCTGCTCAAATTTGGTGTTTATATATCCGTACTTGCCATCTTTTTTAACAGCACCAAAGCCTTCGTAAAAGCCATAAACATCATCAAATTTACACTCTATGATCTGCTCACCTTTGGTGTTTATATATCCCCATTTGCCATATTTTTCAACAGCAGCAAAGCCTTCGTTAAAGTCACGAACATCATCAAATTTACACTCTACAATCTGCTCACCTTTGGTGTTTATATATCCCCATTTGCCATCTTTTTTAACATTAGCAAAGCCTTCGTGAAAATAACCAGCATAATCAAATTTACACTCTACAATCTGCTCACCTTTGGTGTTTATATATCCCCATTTGCCATCTTTTTTAACAGGAGCAAAGCCTTCGTTAAATCGACAAGCATCATCAAATTTACGCTCTATGATCTGCTCACCTTTGGTGTTTATATATCCCCATTTGTCATCTTTTTTAACAGGAGCAAAGCCTTCGTTAAATCGACAAGCATCATCAAATTTACGCTCTATGATCTGCTCACCTTTGGTGTTTATATATCCGTACTTGCCATTTATTAGAACAAGAGCAACGCCTTCGTGAAAACAACCAGCATCATCAAATTTACGCTCTATGATCTGTTCGCCTTTGGTGTTTATGTATCCATATTTGTAATCTTTTCCAACAATAGCAAAGCCTTCTTTAAAATCGCCAGCATAATCAAATTTACACTCTACGATCTGCTCACCTTTGGTGTTTATATATCCCCATTTGCCATCTTTAAAAACAGCAACAATGCCTTCGTCAAAATAATTAACATCATCAAATTCCCAAAACATATCCCTCTCCTTTGTTTATATGAGTTGTGTTATTTTAGTTTATATTATTTTAAAAAGTAAGTAAATTTGAGAGAAATTTAAAGTGAAATGGTGGAAGCGAGGGGGATCGAACCCCTGTCCAAAAGCAAAATCCGTACAGCCTCTACACGCTTAGCAAAAGTGAAAATTTCATCTAAAAAGGCTCACTTTCCAAAACCAAAATTTAGACTAAGACTTAAATTTCAGCTAGCAAGCAGTCACTTTGCTGGCCTACTCTAGCTAAATTACTCGCTTACATCCTAGCTAGAATGAGACAAAGCGAGGCTCAACTGAACTTACGCAGCTTTAGCGTAAGCAGGAGCGAAATTAACGTTGTTTGCGTTTAAATTTAATTTGAGCTTTTTACGCTTTGCTCAAAGCGACGTGCCACCGTACACACTCTGCTCCTGTCGAAGCCAAGTCGCTCCCATAAAAATGAAATGGTTTAGTTGGATTGTTTAGTCAAGCTTTGCAGGTACGTCAATGATCTTTGGCTCAAGGACGCTAAAATACTCTAGGTCTCTCTCGACGTCGCCTTTGTATTTATGAAACTGATCGCTGATAAGCAGTAACCAATCTATAAATTTATCATTTGCTGGACCTTTTAAGCCTCTAGCCTCTTGAGTGACCTCTTCAGCCAAGGTTGTCAGCTTTAAGATCGGGTCAAGATGCATAAAACCTGCTGCTGATTTGATATTGTGAAAGATCCTAGAAAGCTCTAAAATGCTCTCCTTATACTTATCAGCTCTTCCTAAATTTATTATCAAAGGCTCTAGTAAATCGCACATCAAAGTGTAGTGAGAGAGAAACTCCTCAACTATATCGTAAGAATAATCTACTTCAAGCCTTTTTAATATACCCATTTTCATATCCTTAAGAAATTGGCGTAATTGTAGCAAAATTTTGATAAAATTGTTAGCATTATCACAAAATTTACCGGACTTAGCCATGAAAGATGAAACAATCGCAAAGAAAAAACTCACTATAAATGATATAAAAAACAAAAAAGGCGTTGAGCCTATCGTGATGATAACTGCCTATGATGCGCTATTTGCGAAGATTTTTGATGATTATGCTGATATTATCCTTGTTGGCGATAGCTTAAACATGAGCTTTAATATGAAAGAGAGCACGCTAAGTGCTGATATGAGAACCATGCTCTATCACACAAAGGCCGTTTGCGCCGGGGCTAAAAAGACTTTTATCCTAGCTGATATGCCATTTGGCAGCTACACAAACGAAAAACAAGCGATCAAAAATGCGATGAAATTTTTCAAGCAGACAAATGCCGATGCGGTGAAGCTTGAAGTTGGCATGCATCAGGTAAATTTAGTAAAACGCCTCTGTGAAGAGGGCATAAACGTAATGGCTCACATCGGACTAAAGCCGCAGTTTTTTAAATTTGAGGGTGGATACAAGATAAAAGGTAGAAGCGAACTTGAGGCAAAAAGGCTAGTTGAAGAGGCTTTGGCGTTTGAGCAAGCTGGCGCGTTTAGCATACTGCTTGAGGGCACGCTTAGCAAGGTAGCAAGCGAGATAACAAGGCAGGTTCGTGTGCCAGTTGTGGGCATAGGCTCTGGGGCAGATGTCGATGGACAGGTGCTTGTCTGGTCTGATATGTTGGGATTTTTCGAGGACTTTAAACCTAAATTTGTCAAGCGCTATCTTGACGGAGCCACCCTTGTGCGAAAAGGCGTGCAAAGCTATGCTAACGAAGTAAAAAACAAAATTTTCCCAAGCGAAGAGTTTTCATATAAGGGTTAAATTTATACTCCAAATTTATAAAAATTCTGCAAAAAACTCTAGCAACACCAAAGCTCTAGAGCATACTTTTTAAATTTAAAAAAGCTCTTCTGATTCAAGATAATTTTGCGAGATGTTTCGTTCTTTTTCGTCGGTATTTACGTGAAGGACGTAGTAGCCTATCTGCGTGTTGCTAGCATCAAGTAGCGGCACAACGCAAAAATAGTGCGTCTTATATACGTAAAATTCATACTTTTTAAGGTCGATATCACGCAAAATTCCAACTATATTTAAATTTGCACTGCTTAAATTTTCGATGTAATAATCACTTAAAATTTGATCACTTGGCGCGCTTTTATGTGCTGGCATCTTATCTTTTGATAGTAGCACAAAAAGGTCTATGCCTTGCGTTTTATAAAAATTTCCAAGTGAGTCGTAGTTTAGCAAAACCTCGATGCTACCGATGTTTTTGCCCTCATGCATCACATTTGAAACAGCCCTTATATGCACTCCAGCATACCACGCCTCGATGCCAACCATGGGCTTATTTTGCCGCCTTGACTCTTGGACTAAAAACCTGCCACTAGCGATCATATCGCCATATCTGTTTAAATCCCAGCTTCTTACGTAGCTTTTTATATCTTTGTCGTAAAGATGAAGCTTGATGTTGTTATACATCGATGCTGCGCCAAGAGTTTTGGTCAAATTTTCGATATTTTTTACGCATTCGTCGCGGTTTTGACCTAGCAAGCACATCTGTATAGACTCATTTTGAGCAAGCAAGATCGAGATCGCCATTGATGAAAATTTCTCATCATCGATACTTTTGTTTAGCTGCTTTACATGGTAGTCAAAAAAGACACGCATATTGTTTTGCTTTTTTTCAGCCATGTATGAGCTATAAAGAAAGTAAAAAAGGCTACCAAGCAGCGCAAAAACGACTAAAACGATATAGATATTAAAATATTTTTTGTATTTACTCAAAACTAAGCCTTAGTTTTTCTTCTAAAAATTTGGCAAATTCGTCAAATTTAGGCAGCTCAAGCTCGCTTTTTCTTTTGGGGTTAGCCCAAACGCTATCTGGGAAAAATGCATCGTTTTCAAATCTCGCAATAACATGAATATGCACGTGTGGCACGTAGTTTCCAAAGCTTGCGATGTTTATCTTAGTTGGTTTATAAAACTCAAGCATAGCCTTTTCAGCCACCAACATAGCCTCAAAAAGCCTAGCCCTACTCGCTTCGTCGCAGTCACTTAGCTCCCTATATGGCTTTGCGCTAAAAATTTTCACCCACGGAAGCTCGTTCTTTTCGCGCTCAACTCTTATAAATTTATCTTCATATATCATATTTTGCCCCTATTTTATACGAAATTTCTCTCTCGCAAAAGCGTGTAAAGCTTGATCGTTGAGATAAAAAATGTCACGATCGCAGGTCCGAGGATCACGCCCCAGAAGCCAAACGTCGTGATACCAGCGATCATCGCAAAAAAGATGAGTAGCTCGTTTATCTTTGTTGGTATCTTGACTAATTTTGAGTTTATAAATTTAATGACAAGCGGCTTTAGCAGCGTATCAGCGCCAAATGAGATCACGATAATAGTGTAAAGTGCGATCGTGATAGCGGCTGCTGTGTTGCCATTTGCAAACTCATAAATACTAATAGGCGCCCACGCCAAAAAGCCGCCAACGACTGGAATGAGTGAAGCGAAGCTAAAAAAGATGCCAGTTAGCACTCCGTCATAGCCGTAAAAACTGGTGATAATGGCAAACAAAAAGCCCTGAATGATCATATTTGCGATGGTTGAGTAAAAAACGACGCCCATCACGTTGCCAACCTCGCTTAGTATCGACTCAGTGTCCTCTTTTTTAAGCGGAAGCGCCTCTTTTAGGTAGTTTATAAGCTCGTTGCCGTAAAGGTTGCAAAAGAAGAAAAAGACTAGGATGATGATCATATCAACGCCAAATTTAAGGCTTAGTTTGCCTAAATTTGCAAGATTAGCAGCGACTTGCGAAAATAGCATCTTGATATCAAGCCCGCCTATAAATTCCTTTATCTTTGGCTCTAAGAAATTTATCGACTCTGGCAGGCTAAAGTCGTAGTTTTTGATAAATTCAATGGTCTTTGTGACGTTGTTTATGTCAAAGCCAGCTGCGTATTTCGCGATCTCCACGACTGCGTAAAGAAGCGGCGCGATAAATAAACAAAGAAGCGCAAATGTCGTAAGACCTGACGAGAGCGTTTTGCGGTTTTTAGTAAGCGTTAAAAATGCGATCTGCACGTTTGCAACAGCCACTGCGAGCAGCGCTGCGATAAAAATGTCAAGTAAAAATGGTTTAAAAAGATAGACCACCAAAGCCAAAGCACAAAACGCAAAAATTCCAAAAAATAGCCTATTATTCATCTCGCTCCCTTAAAATGGGGTAATTATAGCAAATTTATAAAAGCTACTCATTTGCTTGATAAATTTGCGAAAACGCTTTGGCTCCAAATTTGCAAAGAGCAGGCTTTTGGCATTTTTAGCCTGCCACAGCTTAATAAATTTAGATAAATTTATGCCTTACGTAAATTTTCTTCAAAAGCTCCTATAAATTTAGCCTTTTACGTGCACTGAAAATTTGCTCCGACAATCTCACACGCGTCACAAATTTGCATATAGATAGTGCCCTCGGCATCCGCCAAAGCACCAAAAGGAATTTGCGCTAGATATTTCATCGTTTTACCACATTTTGGGCATGCTAGATACTCGCTGTCTTGCTGCCACTGCGGATATCCGCCAAGTAAAATTTCACTATCTATCATATATGAGTAGTGAGCGCAAACCTCGCTGGCGAGCTCGAAATTTTGCCCATCAAGCACCGCCACAGCCTCTCTTACATAGTCCTCACTCTCGCCCTCGCCTACCACTTCTGTTTGAATGCTTTTGCCGTCATTTTGGCAAAAGTACTGCACCAAACCCACGCATGTTGGGCAAAATTTAAGCACAGCATCGTTTTTAAGCTCTAGCCCAAGTCGCTTTAGGCTCTCTTTTTTAATGGTGAGTTCTATCATCTCGCCGTTACAAAATTTACATTTTTCATCATTTGCTGCTTTAAATTTAACGCTAGCGTCCTCGTTTTTACTTGGCTGGCAGGTAAAGCACCTCTCAAAAACTAGGCTTCTTCTCTTGCCACTGCTATCAAAGCTCCAGCCTGCAACCTGCGCGTATCCATCCATATCAACGTGAAGCTTTTCCCTCCAAGGCTTTGGCGCATTATAAAGCTTAAAAAATAGCTCTCTTACCACCTCATCGCCCTGCCACGCAAGCGCGCAAAGGATGTGATTTAGCTTGACTATATTTTCTTCGCTTGAAAGCCTCTTTATAAGCTCATCTCTGATCTTTATTGAAGCCTTTTTGTAAATTTCAGGTGGATAGTACTCGCCTTTTTTTGTAAGCTCATTAATGATCTGCTCGTCGCAAATGCCGTGTAGGTAGAAAATATAGACAAGATCGCTGTAAATTTCATCATATTTGCCTATCTCATCTATGTGCGCTAGGACATTTTTTAGCCTTTGTTTGATCTCATCTTTGCTTAAATTTTCATAAAACTCCAGCTTCTCTTTTTGCCTACACTCATAACATATCCCGTCAAAGTAAATCGTCCTTTGCTTGCACTTAGGACAAAGATGTGGCTCGCTCATTTTTGCTCCAAATTTAAATTTCGCTACTCAAAAAGCCCTTTTTCGATGTCGATCTTGACATTAAAGGTCTCAAAGCACTTCGCGCTAGCGATCCTGCCCTTTGCCGTGCGCTCGATAAAGCCATTTGCAAGTAGATATGGCTCGATGACGTCCTCCACCGTGCCCTCGTCCTCGCTAAGTGCCGCAGCGATCGTGCTAAGCCCCATAGGACGGCGCCTTGCTTGCATCAAAATTTCTAAATACCTAATATCCATCTCGTCAAACCCAAGCGAATTTACACCAAGTGCGTTAAGCCCCTCTTTTGCACGCTCGTGGCTGATGATTTGCTCGTCATTTACCTCGGCAAAGTCGCGAATTCGCTTTAGCAGTCTAAGCGCGATCCTAGGCGTGGCACGTGAGCGTTTGGCGATCTCAAGTGAGGCATTTTTATCGCACTCTTTGCCAAGCTTAGCTGAGGCTATCTGCACGATACGGCTTAGCTCGCTGCTTGTGTAAAACTGCAGCCTAAAGTCCATCCCAAAGCGGTCCCTTAAAGGCGCTGAGATCATACCAGCACGCGTCGTTGCTCCGATTAGCGTAAATTTTGGTAGGTCTATCTTGATAGTTTGGGCAGCTGGCCCTGAGCCTATGATGATATCAAGCCTAAAATCCTCCATCGCAGGGTAAAGCACCTCCTCGATAGCTGGGCTTAGGCGATGGATCTCGTCGATAAAAAGCACGTCGCCCTCTTGTAAATTTGTAAGGATCGCTGCAAGATCGCCACTCTTTTCTATCATGGGAGCCGCGGTCATTTTGATACTTACGCCCATTTCGTTTGCGATGATGTGAGCAAGTGTGGTTTTACCAAGTCCTGGAGGTCCGTAAAATAGCACATGATCTAGGCACTCGTTTCGCTTTTTGGCTGCTTTTATAAAGACGTCTAAATTTTGCTTGATCTTTTCTTGGCCGATGTAGTCTTCAAATTTTGTCGGTCTAAGCGAGACTTCAAAGTCATTTTCAAAGCTTACTTTTTCGATTTCAACGATTCTATCCAAAGTTTTTCCTTCTAAATTTAAGGCTTCATTTTACGCTTTTATGCTTAATCTAAGCTCGTTTAAATTTATAGTAAAAGGTGCTGCCTTCATTATAAACGCTATCGACGCCATATAAAATGTCATGTTTTTGGCAAATTTCACTGACGATATTTAGCCCAAGTCCAAAGCCGCCTTGGATTTCATCCTCTCTGACGTAGCGCTTCCAGATCCTTTTTACGTCCTTTATCCCCTTGCCAAAGTCCTGCACACTAAGATTGATGCGATCTGCTTCAAGCTCTAAATTTACTATTATCTCGCTCTCTTTTGGGCTGTATTTTATGGCATTTGTGATGGTGTTATCGATGATGCGCTGAGCTTCGACCTTGCTTAGCATAGTAAATGCCTCGCTTGCTAAATTTGTCTTTACCACGATATGCTTGACATCAGCCACGCTTGAGAGAAATTTCACTCGCTCTTTAACGTATTCGCCTAAATTTAGCCTCTCAAGTGGGAATTTGATGTAGCCTCGTTTTATGAAGTATTCGACATCTTCGTAGGTTATTTGCATCTGTTTTAGGGCGTTTTTGATGCGGGTTATATACTTGTTTTCAAGCCCTAGCATCTCAAGGTTCATGCCAGCTACGCCAAGTGGAGTCTTTAGCTCGTGCATGGCGTCGTTAAAGAAGTTATTCATATACTTTTGAAACTCTTTGTAAGGCTTTACGCTACTTAGATATAAAAAATAGACGATAAAAAGCACTGCCACAAGGATGACAAGCAGCATGATGGCCGTTAAAAAGATGTTCTTTTTATTATCAAGCTCCTTTTCTACGACTATGTAGTAAGGGGTCTTATCTTTTATAAAAAAGCTCTTGTAAAAAAGATACCCGCCCTCTTCTAGGGTTACAAATTTAAAGCTGCTTGGCTCTTTGCTAAGCGTTGAGATGACTGGTTTAAAATTTACGTCATAAATCGCAAATTTATATTTTAGTGAGCTAGCTATATTTTCGTTTTTGAGAAATGAATTTTTGATGATGGTTTCATGCTTCATAGCGCCAAAGAGAGCCTTTGAGCTGCTATTTTTCTGACTTAAATTTAAGATCACAAAGCTTTGAAAGCAAAAGAGCGACATTATGACAAATGTCGCTATGATCTGGATCTTAAAGCTCTTGTGCATCTATCTTGTAGCCTATGCGCCTCTTTGAGATGATAAAGTTATTGTTTGTCTTGTTTCTTATCTTTAAAACGTGCATCCTTATATCAGCGCCCTCTATATCTTTGTCGTTCCAGACAAGATCTCTAAGCTCCTCCATGCTGACGTAAGAATTTAGATGCGAGACCAAACACTCGACCAAAGCGACCTCTTTTGCGCTAAGATCAACCATCTTGCCATCTTTAAGTAGCACACGTTTATTTAGATTAAAGCTAAACTCGTCATTTATCTTTACTATGTTTTTATCGTCAGTGCCATAGTACTTTCTCATAAGCTCAGCAACTCTAAATTTAAGCTCAGCTAGCTCAAATGGCTTTTTTAGATACTCGTTACAGCCAAGCTCGTAGCCAATCGCCATATCATCTATATCAACTAAAGATGTCGTTATCATGATAGGAGCGTTTGGATTTAGACTTCTTATATACTTGATGACCTCGTGACCATTTACTCCAGGCACTTTTATGTCAAGTATAAAAAGGTGATAGAAATTTTTCTCTATCAAGTCGCAAGCCTCTTGACCGTCGCTCACCGCTGTAACTTCATAACCAAGCGTCTGCAAAAACTCACAGACACTCTCTTGAAACCCCAAATCATCTTCTAAAAGCAAAATCTTCAAAATGCTCTCCTAAAAAACAAACTTTAATAAGATTTTTATCTATTGTAATACTTAATAGGTAAATTTCAAATTAAAATTCTTTTTTAAGTATTAAATAAAAATTTGTCCTGCATAGACTATGTAATATCTTAGCAAAAAGACGCCACAAATGACTAAAATAGCGTTTAGCACGGCAAATTCGCGTTTGAAATCATGCACCTTTAAGACGCTTAAGTCTAAAATGATAGGCACAGCCATACCAAGACCTATGACGCCGATATAAAACATCAGCCCAAGAGAATTTGCACTAAGTGCGTTTGCTACGCTCTGCGCACCACTTGCACTTGCACCTTTTACAACCATAAAAAGAGCAACTATTAGCAAAAACTCGGCTACGATCGCTAAAAAGTCAAATTTTAATAAAAAGTGTGCAGTTTGGTTTTGCGCTCTCTTTTCATCTTTTAGCACGCCAAGAAGCAGCGTAAAAGCACCAGCACAGCTTAAGCCAGAAACTAAGAATAATAGTGGCAAAACTGGCGTGTTCCAAAGTGCGATCTTGTGAGCTGCGCTTAGCAAAAAGCCTGTATATGCGCCAACGCCGATGCCAAGGATGAAAAGTAAAATTCCAAGCAAACCTGAAAGCTTGCTAGCTAAATTTGTAAGCGCGTCAAAAAGTGAAATTTTAAGCATTGCTATCTCATTTTTAAACGCACCAACCGCGTATATAACGCTAAGAGGCGTATAAACTAGAAGCAGCGCAACGCCTATTGACATAACTGAGTCAAAGTTGTAGAGCAAGAGTATCCAGTAAAAGCTAAGCGGTTTGCCAAGATCAAGCACCAAAAGAGCAAGTCCAAGGATGATCGCCACTGGAGCGATAAGAGCGGCTGCTTTAAAGTAGTAGTTGCCTTTGCCAAATTTATTTGAGATGAGCACAGCAACGATGCTAGCACCTGCACTAAGTCCTGCTAAAAATAGATAAAAAGCTATCGGCCAGCCCCAGTAAATTTCTGTGTATTGAGCTAGGCTTCCTGACATGTTATTCATGGTGTGCTCCTTTTGTATTTGCGATCATTGCAAGTGAAGGTTTTGTGTTTAACTCCGCTTTTGGCAAGTAGTATTTGCTCTCTTTTAGTTTCTTTGAAATTTTAGAGTTTTCATCATTTACGTCGCCAAAAGTTAGGGCATTGGTAGGGCAGACGCTAACACAAGCTGGCTCTTTGCCCTCTTCTAGCCTACTCTCATAGCAAAATGTGCATTTGCCTATCTCACCATCTGGCAAGACGTAGCGAGCATCGTATGGACAGGCTAGGATGCAGTACTTGCAGCTAACGCAAATTCTATGATCAAGCAGTGTCACGCCATCAGCCGTTTTAAAGCTAGCGCCAGTTGGGCAAACCTCAACGCAAGGTGCATCTTCGCACATAACGCAGCTTTGACGTAAAAAGTCAGTCTTTAAATTTGGAAATGTCCCACTCATCTTTGCATGCACCTGAAAGCGGTAAAGTCCCCTTGGCACGTTGTTTGCACTTCTGCAAGCTACCGAGCAGCCTTGACAGCCGATGCATAAATTTTCATCATGTATCATCATATATTTTTTCATTTTTTATCCTTACGCTTTACTTATGCTAACGCCAACATTTGTAACCATAGTCGCAGCCACCGGACCCTCAGCTGGATCAAGAAGCACGCTTGTGTTAAGCCCTACGTGATCTATGCTCTTAAGGCCTGGCGTGATGTGTCCAAAGCCGTGATAGATAAAGAGCGTATCTTCTCTAATGCCCTCAGTCACCATAAGCTTGCCCTTTTGCTCGCCAAATTTATTTTTGACTAAGACCGTGTCGCCGTCACGTAAATTTTGCTTTTTAGCTGTGTTTGGATTGATCCAGATAGGGCTATCGCTCATAAGGTCATTTAAAAATGGCACTGCCTGAGTGTGGCCGTTGGTATGAATAGGCGTTTTACCGCAAGTTAAGCAAAGCTCGTGTCCGTCAAATGTGTCCATATCTTTGTCATTTAGCGCGCCATATCCTGCAAACTGCGCCTCGACATCAGGCAAAAATAGCTCTATCTTGCCACTTTTTGTTTTAAGCTTAGCCATATCGTCCATCAAACCATTTTCACCTACAAATTTAGATGCGACTGGATATTTAGCGATAAATTTATCGATCATGCCTTTTTCTCTAAACAAAATTCCCGGCTCGTCCCACGTGATAAAGCCATCTTTTTCTAGTGCGGCAAGTAAATTTACATCTCCACCAGCTTGTTGCATCCTAAACTCGCGTATGTCGTTCCAAGTGTAAAGCTCATCTATCTTCATGCGGCGTGCTAGCTCTCTAAAGATAAACGCCCCATCTTTCGTATCGCCAACTGGATCAACGACTTTATTTCTTATCATATAAGCTGGTTTTAGACCCGACTTATCCTCTATGCCCTCGTCGCGCTCTAGGTAGCTGCTCTCAGGCAAGATGACATCAGCAAAGGTCGCCATATCGTTTAGATAGACATCGCTCACTACGATGAGCTCAAGCTTCTTCATCGCCTCTATGCTCTTCATCGTCTCAGCCACGTTTATGAGGTGGTTAAAGCGGATGTTAAACCACCCTTTTATGGCGTAAGGCTTCTCGTTTAAGATAGCGTTATCTATATCCATCAAAACGCCATGTTTTCTGCTTACAAATTTATGCGCTCCAGCCTCGCCAGCGAAGTCTAGTCTAGTGACTTTTGGCACTTTAAATTTCTCATCTGGGTTTTTAAGAACTGGAAATTTATCCTCACCAACTAGTTTGTTAAAGGTCTTTGCATTTTTGCCACCAAAAAGACCGCCCTTAACCTCCCAGTTGCCCATCATCGCATTTGCCACCATTATAGCTTTTGTTCTCATATACTCAGCTCTTGTGGTGGTTGTCTTATGCCCAAAATCAAAAATAACTCTTGGAGCAGCTTTATAAATTTCATCAGCGATGCGTCTAACATCACTTGCTTTTATGCCAGTGATTGTCTCTTGCCATTCAGGCGTTTTGCCCTCTACGCTTTTAACGATCTCATCAAAGCCAGTTGTAAATTTTTCTATAAATTCTTTATCGTAAGTGCCATTTTGTATCCAAGTGTTGATAAGTGCTAGCACAAAGGCAAGGTCAGTGCCTGGTTTAACTGGTAGCCACTCATCAGCCTTTGAAGCTACAACGCTAAATCTTGGCTCAAGCACAAGTAGCTTTGTATCCTTGCTAGCTGCAAATTTAGCAAGCTTTTTAGCATCAGCTATGACGATGCCCTCAAAGAGGTTGTGACCAAAATTTACAACGTATTTTGCATTTGCAAAGTCTCTTTTTAGCTTAGCGATGCCATACATCTGCTCGCAGACCATTTGGTAGGTGATCGGACAGCATGAAAAGTGTGAAAAGCAGTTTGGCGAGCCATAAGCTGAGGCAAAATTTACCATCAGCTTATGCGTTTGCGAGCTTTTACAGGTAAATACAAAGCTTTCAGGGCCATACTTTTGCTTGATCTCAAGCATCTTTGAAGCAACATAGTCAAGCGCCTCGTCCCAGCTAACCTCGCGCCATTTATTTTCGCCTCTCTCGCCAGCTCTGATTAATGGCTTTTTGATCCTATTTTCATCATAGAGCTGACTTAATCCTGAGCCACCCCTTGCACAAAGAGAGGTTGCTGTGCCGCCAGCTTTTGGATTGCCACTTAAAAAGCGAACTTTGCCATCAACGACTTTTGCTTCGATAGGACACCTTGAAGAGCACATCTCACAAAAGCTATGAACGTGCTTTTCGCCTCCATTTGCAGCACCTTGCAAAGCACCACCTGACAGAGATGATGCAGCTGCACTAACTCCTGCACTGAATTTTAAAAATTCTCGTCTATTTAAGCTCATCTTTCTCCCTTTAAAAGAAATTTTACTTTTTGTTATTTTATTATTTAAAGTTGAAAGTAAAATTAAATTTTATTTAATAATTTTTTTTAGTTTTTATTTTTTATGATATGTGAGATTAACTATCAAAATAGAGCAAATTTTAAAAATGATAAATTAAGATGGATTAAATTTTAGCGCGATTTTTGCGTGATTTATAAAAATGAAAAAATTAAATTTAAAAAGAGATGTTATTTAAGAATTTGATATAAAAAATTGAAAATTTAGAGAAGAATAAAAAGCCGAGAGAAATCTCGGCTTAAGTTTTATATAAGAACTGGAGCTACTATAAATCCAAGGATAACTGATAATGCAACCATTATAGTTCCTGGGATGAAGAATGAGTGGTTAAATACAAATTTACCAACTCTTGTAGTTCCTGTATCGTCCATCGCTATCGCACCTAGTGTTGTAGGATATGTTGGCAATACAAATAGACCAGAAACTGCAGCAAATGAAGCTACAAGGATCCAAATTTGACCTGAATTTTCAGGGCTAGTCATACCAAGAGCAGCAGCAACAGCAGGCATCATAACCTTTGTTGTAGCAGCTTGTGAGTATAGCAAGCAGCTTAAGAAATAAAGCGCAACAGCTAGGATAAATGGATACTGAGTAACGAAGTCTTTTGCAACCTCTTTGATAGCGTCAAGGTGTCCATTAACAAATGTTGTACCAAGCCATGCGATACCAACAACGCAGATGCACGCATTCATACCGCTTTGGAAAGTGCTAGTTGATAGAAGTTTGCCTGTCTCAACTTTGCAAGCTACTGCTATTGTAAAGCCGATAGTTAGCATAAAGCTAATGATAGCTGCATCTCTTGAAAGGATAGGTTTTTCTACTAAATTTAAGCTCTTTGAGATACATAGCGCATAGCAAACTACGATCAAAACGCCAACTGCAAAGATCGCAACTGATCTTTTTGCGTATGGTTTTGGCTCGTGATACTCGACATCCTTAACCTCTGCAACCAAACCTTTTGCAAGTCTTTCTTGATAGATAGGATCTTTTGAAAGGTCAAGATCGTAAAATTTATTGATGATAAATGCAGTGATAACCATCGCTACAAATGTAGTTGATATACAAATAAATAGCAACACTGGATAGCTAACACCCAGCTTCTCGCATAGACCACTCATAGCAACAAACGCAGCTGAGATCGGGCTTGCAGTGATCGCTACTTGAGAAGAGACAACTGAAAGCGCAAGTGGAGCTGAAGGTTTGATGTTTTGAGTTTTTGCAACCTCAACGATAACAGGGATCATAGAGAACGCAGTGTGTCCAGTACCTGCAAGGATAGTTAAAAAGTAAGTAACTATCGGAGCAAGAAAGTTGATCTGTTTTGGATTCTTGCGTAAAATTTTTGTTGCTACTTGAACTAAATAATCAAGTCCGCCCGCAACTTGCAAAGCTGTGATCGCTGAGATAACTGAAGCGATGATCAAGATAACATCCATAGGGATATCTTTCATATCGACTTTCATACCAAGTAAAGCGAGTATCACAACGCCAAGACCACCTGCGTAGCCAACGCCCATACCACCTAGTTTGACACCAAGATAGATGCCGCCAAATAGGACTATAATCTGTAAGATCAGCATTATATCCATCGAAAACTCCTTTATTAAATTTTATTACTAAAATCACCACTTAAGCGTGTCAGAATTCTGGCACGCTTTTAATAATACTTTGCTTAAATTTTTACTTAACCATGCTCGGATTTAGCATATTTTTAGGCTCTAAAATCTTATCGATCTCATCTTTGCTTAGATAGCCTCTCTCTAGGCAGATATCGCCAACTGCTTTACCTGTTTGAAGAGCTTCTTTAGCGATGCTTGCTGATTTTTCATAGCCGATATATGGGTTAAATGCTGTTACGATACCAACTGAGCCAAGAACTGATTTTAAGCAAGCCTCAGGGTTTGCAGTAAGTTTTTTGATAGCTTTTTCAGCTAGTGTTTTCATAGCATTTTCAAGGATGAATATAGAGTTAAATAGCGCATAAGCGATACCTGGCTCAAATGCATTTAGCTCAAATTCGCCTCTTTCAGAGCAAAGCATGATAGTTACGTCGTTGCCGATAACCTCATAGCAAGCTTCTCCAACAACCTCGGCGATAACTGGATTTACCTTACCTGGCATGATTGAGCTGCCTGGTTGCATTTGAGGTAAATTTATCTCACCAAGACCGCATCTTGGGCCTGAGTTCATTAGTCTTAAGTCATTTGCGATTTTTGAAAGTCTAACAGCTGCGGTTTTAAGCGCACCACTTACGTGGACGAAGTCTGCAGTATCTTGCGTAGCAGCGATAAAATCATCAGCCTTTTTAAAATCAACTCCAGTGATCTCTTTTAGCTTTTTAACAACTACATTTTTATACTCTGGGTGGCAGTTGATGCCTGTGCCTATCGCAGTTGCGCCCATGTTTAGATGTGTCATTGACTCACGAGCTGCTGTGATCTTTTCGATGTCACTTTTGATGTAGCTTGCAAATGCGTTAAAAGTGTTGCCAAGTGTTGTAGGGACGGCATCTTCAAGCTCTGTTCTACCCATTTTGATGATATCTTTAAATTCTTTTGCTTTTTTCTCAAGCTCATCTTTTAGTAAATTCATAGCAGCAAGCAAGTCAGTAAGTTTTGCATAAGTTGCTACTTTAATAGAGCTTGGATAAGTGTCATTTGTGCTTTGTCCAAGGTTTGTGTGATCATTTGGATGGATGTATTGATACTCACCTTTTTTGTGACCAAGGCTCTCAAGCGCGATATTTGTGATAACCTCGTTTGAGTTCATATTTGTACTTGTTCCTGCGCCACCTTGAACCATATCAACAACAAATTGATCTAAAAACTCGCCAGCTATTACTCTATCAGCAGCTTTTGCCAAAGCATCAGCTATCTTTGGATCTAAAACGCCAACCTCTTTATTTGCAAGCGCAGCAGCTTTTTTGATCTGCGCAAATGCCTTTACAAAGTATGGATACTCTTTTAATGTTCTACCACTCATGTGGAAGTTTTCAGTAGCCCTAAATGTTTGGATGCCATAGTAAAAATTGTCAGAAATTTCCAACTCGCCAATAAAATCATGTTCTCTTCTGGTTGCCATAACAGCTTCTCCTTAGTAAAAATTTGTTACCGAGTGAAATTATATAGGTATTTGAGATTTTAAATATTAATGACTACTTATTTTTTTTAAGTTTTAAGCTTTTGACTTGATATGGCGCTCTTTGAAAGAAAATTATATTTCATATTTAAGCTAATTTTTAGGAATTTGCTTGTCTAAATTGTTATATTACTAATAATATCACTTTTTTATTATATAAAAAGGGTCAAATTAACTCAGATTTGTCCTACACTTTAAGTTTAAAAGCCATTTTTGAGAAAATTTAACAAAATATTAATATAAATTCAAAGTTATCAAAATAGTAAAATAAAAATTCTAAGTTAAATTTTCTTTATAATATTACTTCGTGACACATTTATATGATGAAAATTTAAAATTTACGGTTCTATCTAAATTTACAAACTCGCTATGAATGGTAAATTTAAGGGGATAAATTTAAACTGCCTCTAGAAATTTCCTAGAGGCAAAGTGAGCATTTAAGCTTCAAGGCCTAAATTTGCCCTATACTCTTCGTATGTGCCTTTAAAATCAACGACTTCGCCACTACCTTTTAGGTGCAAAATTCTATTTGCAAAGGCATCTATCAGCTCCCTGTCGTGGCTTACGCAGATGACTGAGCCATTAAAGTTATAAAACGCCTCGCCAAGCGCGATGATAGCCTCAAGGTCGAGGTGGTTGTTTGGCTCGTCCATGACAAGTAAATTTGGTCTATGAAGCATGAGCTGAGCTAGTCTTACTCGGTGTTTTTCGCCACCGCTTAGCGCTCCGACTGCCTTTTCTTGCTCGGCACCGCTAAAGAGCATCCTGCCAAGGCACTTTCTGATCTCGTCGATGTCCTTGTTTTTGGCATCTTGCAAGTATTCATAAAGCTTTAGCTCGCCATCTATCTTATTTACCGTATCTTGCGCAAAATATCCAAGCTCGATGGTCGCGCCTATATGCACCTCGCCCGCGTCAGGCTTTAGCTCGCCCATTATGATCTTACAAAGTGTGCTTTTACCAACGCCGTTGTGACCGATGACGGCTAGCTTGTCACCCTTTTCGAGCTTAAAGTTAAAGTTTTCAAATATCACTTTATCATCAAATTTCTTACTTATGTTCTTTAGCTCAATTAGCTCATTGCCTATCTCGCGGTTTGCACGAAATAAAATGCTAGGATCACGCCTGCTTGAGACTGCGATCTCTGCGATATCTAATTTTTCAAGCTGTTTTGCACGTGAGGTCGCCTGCTTTGCCTTGCTCGCATTTGCTGAAAATCTCGCGATAAATTTCTCCAGCTCCTCTTTTTCTTTTAGCTTCTTATCGCGCTCCATCTCATGCTGTTTTGCGATCAAATTTGCAGCCATATACCAGTCGTCGTAGTTGCCTGAAAACTCGCGAATTTTCTTAAAATCCACATCCAAAATGTTTGTGCAAACTCTATTTAAAAAGTGCCTATCGTGGCTAATAACGACAAGCGTGCCCTCGTGGCGGTTTAGCTCGTTTTCTAGCCATGCGATCGCGTCTATGTCAAGGTTGTTTGTTGGCTCGTCTAAAAACAAGATGTCTGGCTTTGGAAAAAGCACTTGAGCCAGCAAAACTTTAACTTTATCTGAGTTTTCAACCTCGCTCATGAACTTGTCAAATTCATTTAGTCCAAGCGAGCTTAGGATTTTCTCTATCCTAGTCTCATACTCGTAGCTTGGGTCTTCCTCAGCACTTATCATCTCAAGCTCGCTTAAGCGCTCATTTATCTCATCTGTAAATTCCTCGCTCATATAGAGCTTCTCTTTCTCTTTGACAGCGTCATATAGGCGCTTGTTGCCATAAAGCACCGCATCTTTTAGAGTGAAATTTTCAAACGCAAACTGATCTTGCCCAAGCACGCCAACCTTTAGTCCATTTTCTATGATGATCTCTCCGCTAGTTGGCTCGATGGCTCCGCTTAAAATTTTTAAAAATGTCGATTTACCAGCGCCATTTGCACCGATTAGTCCGTATCTGTTGTGGCGATTTAGCTTTAAATTTACATCCTCAAATAGCAAACTGCTTGCAAATCTTTGAGTAAGTCCCCTAACTTCTAACATTATTTTTCCTTGAATTTATTTTTTTGCGATTTTGCCTTAAATTTGATTAAAAAGCCATTTTGCTACTTTAGCCTAAAATGCCCCGTGATCTTATGCAAGCGGTATTAAACGCACCTGCGATAGATGTTTTTAAGCCCCATTTTTAGGATAGCTTGCGAAATTTCTACTCAAATCTTTTAAAATGAGCCTTTGTAGATCCATATCCTGATACCGAAGCGCCCTTCCAATAACGTCGGTGCAAACGCCCTTTTTGATATCCACGTCGCCCATAGGATAGGCGAGTCTTTCGTAGCTTGGATCGTAATTTAGCGTTACGCCGATCTGCGACCTAGCGTCATTTACAAATTTACTCGCCAAAAAGGCAAAAATTTGCGTGGCAAAAAGAGCCAAAAGTAGAAATTTCTTCATTTTCTACTTTAAAAGCATGGTTTTTAAGATACGTTTTCCTATCTCAACGCCTGGCTGATCGTAGGTGTTGATGCCTAGCATGATACCAGTAGCCGAGGTTAGTAGCTCGTAGTAAAAAATAAGCCAGCCAGCATGAAACTCATCAAGCCTCTCAAGCGTGATCGCATCGACACTTATACCCTCTTGCACTAGCGCCATAGCCGTCGCATCGCACTGTAAATTTATAAGCTCATTTAGGCTTAGACCCGCCACAAAATCGCACTCTTCAAGCCCTTTTAGGCTTAGATTTGAGATAGTCTTGTCGCTAGCGTGATCTTTTATCTTTATAAAAGTCACGCTCTTATCTTTTACGCCATCCATGATAAGCTGTAAAAAGCTGTGCTGATCACGGCTGCCAACAAGTCCAACTGGCGTAAGGCCGACCCTTTTATAGCCTCGTTTTTTGCCAAGGCTCTCCGCCCAAAGCTGCACGTACCAGTCGTTAAATTCAAAAAATCTATCGCAATAGCTAAATATGACATTTATGCTGGCATTTCTGCTAGTAGCGTAGTGGTAGGCTTTTGCGACTATGGAGCTATCTTTTTGCTCGATGTATTGCTTCTTGCAAGCAAGCGCGCCCTCTAAAAGTGCCTTTATATCGTAGCCGCAGATACCAAGAGGCACAAGGCCGATCGCACTTAGCACGCTAAATCTCCCGCCCACGTTTTTTGGGATGTTAAAAAATTTGATGCCATTTTCTTTGGCGAAATTTTCTAAATTTGTCCCAGGATCAGTTATGATGAGAAAATTTTTGCCTAAATTTTGAGGTTTAAAGTCATCAAGCAAACATTTAAAAATAGTAATCGTCTCGATCGTGTTGCCTGATTTTGAGCTTATTATAAAAAGCGTCTCGTCAAAATTTAGCCCACTAAGCGTGCTTTTGTAGCTGCAAGGATCGACGTTATCTAAAAATAAAAGCTCTCTTTTTATCCCCTGTGTGCCATCAAGCATTGATTTTAGCGCCTTTACGCCAAGACTGCTGCCGCCTATGCCAACAAGTACTACATTTTTGATATGAGCCAGCCCCTTTTCATACTCCTCGATCTCGCCAAGTAAATTTTGCCCAAGCACTGGCAGATGGTAGTAGCCTATCTCGCCGCTTTCGTACTCGTCGTTTATGCGTTTGGCGTAGGAGTCGATGACCTCGCTGCTTGCAAAGTTAAATTTAAAGCAAGTCTCTATCATTTATTTCGCTCGTAAAAGAAATTTGTAGCCTCAACAAAGCCATCTATGCTACCACAATCAAACCTCTTGCCCTTAAATTTATAAGCTAGCACCATGCCATCTTTTGCCTGTGTTTTTAGTGCGTCTGTGATCTGGATTTCGCCGTTTTTGCCTGGCTTTGTTCGCTCTAAAATGTTAAAAATATCTGGCGTTAAAATGTAGCGTCCGATTATCGCTAAATTTGTCGGAGCCTCAGCAGGATCAGGTTTTTCAACCATATCATCGACCATTATGAGATCATCTTCTATAAACCTACCGCTTACGACGCCATAAGACTTAGTCTGCTCTTTTGGCACCTCCATCACTGCAACGACGCTGCAGCGGTATTTCTCATAAATTTTAACCATTTGCGAAAGCACGCCCTCGCCATTTTCATTTATACATAGATCATCTGCCAAAATGACCCCGAAAGCCTCATCTCGAACTAGAGTTTTGCCCGTATAAATGGCGTGTCCAAGCCCTTTCATGGCATTTTGCCTAGTAAATGAAAATGTGCATGAGCTCATTAAATTTCTAACTTCGCTTAGTAGTGACTCTTTTGAGCTGCCTGCGATCTCTTTTTCTAACTCGTAGCTGATGTCAAAATAGTCCTCAAGCGCCCTTTTTCCGCGTCCTGTGACAAAGGCCATATTGTCCATGCCAGCCTCAAGCGCCTCATCAACGCCGTAGTGAATGAGCGGTTTTGTAAGGATCGGCAACATCTCTTTTGGGAGCGATTTTGTAGCTGGTAAAAACCTCGTTCCATATCCAGCCGCTGGAAATAGGCAAGTTTGTATCATTTTAGTCCTTCGTGAAAAATTGCAAAATTCTACTATCTTTTCCTTAATAATATAAATTTGTCTGAATTTACAAGGCTTTAATTAGCAAATTGATAAGATTTTTAAAATTTTTAAAAAAGAGCAAATTTGCAGACGATTGATAGGATTTTCAAAGCCCAGCTTGATATAAAAAAGTCAAATTTCTTAGCATTTTTGTGCCCTATAAGCTCGTTTAAAAGCTTGCACGAACACCTAAAAGAGGAGCATTTTAAGGCCGTTCACGTAGTTTGGGCGACAAGGGAGCTAAACAAATATGGACAAATCGTTGAAAATCAAAGTGATGATGGCGAGCCAAAGGGCACTAGCGGCCAGCCAAGTCTAAACGCGCTAAGAGGAGCACAGCTTATAAACGTTGGGGTCTTGATAGTTCGCTACTTTGGCGGGATAAAGCTTGGCACTGGAGGGCTAGTTAGAGCCTACTCTGGGGCTGTGAATGAAGCGATAAATGAAGCCATAAAAGATGGTGGCGTGATGAAATTTGAGTTAAAAGATGAGGTTAAATTTTTTACGCCATTTTCGCTGATGAGCCGCTTTGAGCACTATTTTGCTACTAAAAATTTAAGCGAGTTTGAAAGAGAATTTAATGACTCCGGAGCGATCTGGAGCGTAAATTTAAACGAGGCCGAGTTTGCTGAGCTATTTAAATTTTGTAAAGAATTTGAAGCAAGCGAGTTTAAATTTTTAGCCTTGCCACTTGGTAGCAAAGCGCTGTTTATTTATTAATTGTAAAATCGCATAAATTTAAAAAGAAAGTAAAAAATGGAAATTTGGAACGACATTTATAACCACTTCAACCCAGTCGCCTTTAGCCTCTTTGGCTTTAGCGTGCACTGGTATGGGCTTATGTATATTTTGGCCCTTGTTTTGGCGCTCGCCATGGCAAAGTATCTCGTTAAAAAAGATGATATCCCTATCTCAAACCAACTTTTAGATAACTACTTTTTTTGGGTAGAAATAGGCGTTATTTTAGGCGCTAGACTTGGCTGGGTTTTAGTTTATTCTGGCGAAACGGGATATTATCTAACGCAGCCTTGGCAAATTTTTAATCCAATCCACAACGGCGAGTTTATAGGAATTCGCGGTATGAGTTACCACGGCGCTGTGGTTGGCTTTTTGCTAGTGACAATTTTATTTTGTAAAAGATATAAGCAAAACGCATGGCAGTTGCTTGATCTTTGCGCCATTTGCATACCTTTTGGCTACACCTTTGGCAGGATAGGAAATTTCTTAAATCAAGAGCTTTTTGGCAGGGTTACAGACGTGCCTTGGGCGATAAATGTCTTTGGTCAGCCAAGACATCCAAGTCAGCTTTATGAGGCATTCTTAGAAGGTTTAGTTATTTTTGTCATTTTATTTTTATATAGAAAATATAAGAAATTTAATGGCGAGCTCATAGCACTTTACGCCATTTTATACACATTTGCAAGATTTGTTTGTGAATTTTACAGAGAGCCTGATTCTGGACTTGGATTTATTATTTATGGTCTATCAATGGGGCAAATTTTGTCACTTATTATGTGCGGGTTTGGAATTTTTGTCTATATTAAACTCTATAAGAGATTTACGAAAATTTAATGTCAATATTTAAAATTTATTAAAGTAAAGTTCTGATAACATTAGCTTTATCAATTAATGCTAATGTTTAAATTAGTATTAAGAAATGATAACTTATTTCAAATTTCTTAGGAGGGCTCATGACCGGGCTTATAGAAGGTTTTTTGGGGAAACGGTCGGACGGCAAAAAAAGCCGCACTCCAGCCGCTTGGGATAGATGGCAAAGTATTACAGGATTTATTCTAGCCTGTTTCATATTGTGCCATATGGTTTTTACTTCTACTATACTACTTGGCAAAGACGCATTTAACGCTGTTGTAGGATTTGCAGAGGCTAAATTTTTATTTGGCGAGGCTACTTGGTGGATCACAAATGTTATAGCTGCTGTTATCTTTGTAGTTTTTGTAACTCACGCCTTCTTGGCAATGAGAAAATTTCCTGCGAATTACAGACAATATTTAATGTTTAGAGGCCACAAAGACCGCATGAAGCACCTTGATACCACACTTTGGTGGTTCCAGTTTTTAACAGGCTTTGCTCTATTTTTTGCAGCAAGCGCCCACCTCATCGACATCATCTTTGGCGGACACATCACTGCTGACAAATCAGCTGCTGCTTTTCACAAACTAGAAATTTTCTACTTCGCACTACTTGTTTTCATGGTCGTTCACGCTAGCGTTGGCATGTACCGCTTATATGTCAAATGGGTAAGCATTGATGGCGTAAATAAACACGAAATGTTTGCCAAAAGAAATAAGGCAAAGACAGTTGTATTTGTCATTTATGGCATACTTGCTGTGATCGCTTTGATCGCTGACTTCGTGTGGATCAGCCATTAAAAAGGAGCTAGAAGATGAATGTAAAATATTATGACGCATTGGTAATTGGTGGCGGTCTAGCTGGTCTTAGAGCTGCTGTGGCTGCTGGAGAAAAGGGTTTAAGCACCGTAGTTTTGAGCCTCATCCCTGTAAAACGCTCTCACTCTGCTGCTGCACAAGGCGGCATGCAAGCAAGCCTTGGTAACTCTAAAATGAGTGAAGGCGATAACGAAGATGTACACTTTGCTGACACAGTAAAAGGTAGCGACTGGGGCTGCGATCAACAAGTTGCACGTATGTTTTGTCAAACTGCACCAAAAGCTATTAGAGAGCTTGCAGCTTGGGGTGTGCCTTGGACTAGGATCACAAAAGGCGAAAGAAGCGCTATCATCAACGCTCAAAAGACAACTATCGTTGAAAAAGAAGAGGTTCATGGCCTTATCCACTCACGTGACTTTGGTGGTACAAAAAAGTGGAGAACATGCTACACAGCTGACGCAACTGGTCACACCATGCTTTTTGCTGTTGCAAACGAAGCGCTTAAGCACAATGTAGAAATTCATGACCGCAAAGAGGCGATCGCTTTGATACACCAAAATAACCGCTGTTACGGCGCGATCGTTCGTGACCTAGTAAATGGCGAGATCACAGCTTATGTTTCAAAAGGCACACTTATAGCAACTGGCGGTTATGGTAGAGTTTATAAACACACTACAAACGCTGTTGTTTGCGAAGGTATCGGCGCTGCGATCGCACTTGAGACTGGCGTAGCTCAGCTTGGCAATATGGAAGCTGTTCAGTTTCACCCAACTCCGATCGTCCCATCTGGCATTCTTTTAACAGAAGGTTGCCGCGGCGATGGCGGAATTTTACGTGACGTTGATGGATACCGCTTTATGCCTGATTATGAACCAGAGAAAAAAGAGCTAGCTAGCCGTGACGTCGTTAGCCGCCGTATCATGGAGCACATCCGTGCAGGCAAAGGTGTGCCTAGCCCTTATGGCTATCACGTTTGGCTTGATATCTCTATCCTTGGACGCGAGCACATCGAGAAAAATTTACGTGACGTTCAAGAAATTTGCGAAATTTTTAACGGCATCGATCCTGCTGACACTGAAGTATATACTGATGAGACAGGACATCAGCGTGGCAAAGGCTGGGCGCCGATCCTACCTATGCAGCACTACTCAATGGGCGGCATCAAGACAAAACCAACTGGCGAGAGCCCAACTTTAGCTGGTCTATTTAGCGCTGGTGAGGCTGCTTGCTGGGATATGCACGGCTTTAACCGCCTTGGTGGTAACTCAGTTTCTGAGACAGTCGTCGCTGGTATGATCGTTGGTGATTATTTTGCAGATTATTGCGCTAGCCACGAGATCGAGATAAACACAGCTGATATCGAGAAATTTGTTAAAAAACAAGAAGACTATCTAAATAGCCTCGTCACAAAAGAGGGTAAATTTAACGTCTTTGATATCAAAAACAAGATGAAAGAGGTAATGTGGGAGCACGTTGCGATATTTAGAACAGGCAAAGGTCTAGAGCTTGCTGTTAAAGAGCTTGAAGCACTCTACAAAGAGTCACTTGATGTAAAAGTAAGCAACAAAGCACTATTTGGCAACCCAGAGCTTGAAGAGGCTTACCGCGTGCCAAAGATGCTAAAACTAGCACTTTGTATCGCAAAAGGTGCGCTTGATAGAACAGAGAGCCGTGGTGCTCACTGCCGTGAAGACTATCCAAAGAGAGATGACCTTAACTGGCTAAACAGAACGCTTACAAGCTGGAAAGAAGGCGACACTATGCCAACTATCACTTATGAGCCACTTGATATCATGAAGATGGAAATGCCGCCAGCATTTAGAGGTTATGGTGCAAAAGGAAATATCATCGAGCATCCAAACAGCGCTATCCGCCAAAAAGAGGTCGATGAAATTCGCGAGAAAATGCAAGCAGAAGGCAAGAGCAGACAAGAAATTCAAGAGGCTTTGATGCACTATGACCTTCAACCAAAATATAAAGCACCAAATGAAAGAGCAGGTATAGGAAATGAGTAGAAAAATAACCATAAAAGCTTTTAAATACAATCCTTTAAGCAAAGTTTCAAAGCCTCATTTTGCGACTTATGAGCTTGAAGAGACCGATGGTATGACGCTATTTATCGCGTTAAATCAAATTCGTGAGAAATTTGATCCAGATCTTAGCTTTGACTTTGTTTGTCGTGCGGGAATTTGCGGAAGTTGTGGCATGCTAGTAAATGGCAAACCAAGCCTAGCTTGCAGAACTCTAACAAAAGACTTTGAAAGCGGTGTCATCGAGCTTATGCCTTTGCCAGTCTTTAAACTACTAAAAGATCTAAGCGTAGATACTGGCAACTGGATGAACGCTATGAGCAAGCGTGTCGAGAGCTGGATACACACAGATCACGAGACAGATATCTCTAAGCTTGAAGAGAAAGTTGAACCAGAAGTCGCTCAAGAAGTTTTCGAGCTTGATCGCTGTATAGAGTGCGGAATTTGCGTCGCATCTTGCGGAACAGCTATCATGAGACCTGATTTCATCGGCGCTGTTGGTCTAAACAGGGTTGCTAGATTTAAGATAGACGCGCTTGATAAGAGAACTGACGAGGACTTTTACGAGCTAATCGGCGATGATGATGGTGTATTTGGTTGTATGACTTTGCTTGGTTGTGAAGACAACTGCCCAAAACACCTACCACTTCAAAGCCGCATAGCTTATATGCGTAGAAAAATGGCTGCTATAAAGTAGCAAAGGGGCTGTAAAAAGCCCCAAATTTATTTAAAAACTCTGCAAACAGAGACCAAGATACAGATACAAATATCTAGCGCTGCAAATAAGAAAAATACAAATATTAAAATCGGAAACGATAAGACTATGCCCATTATATAGCCAAGTGGCAAGGTAATAAAAAATAAAAGATCAAATCCGGTGCTAAAGCAAAAAAATAGCGCGAACAATGAAGCAATCACGTTCATAAATAAATTGATATTATCAGAGAAAAACTCTGTTAGGCTTATATATTTCATGCGGTGATTATAGCTTTTAAGATTACAAAATTGATGAAAATTTATCTAGCATTTTAGAAAAAATGAACTATGAAACTGGAAGTCTTACAAACAAAGGATTAGACGACATCATGGATGAGCCTAGACTTCCCAAAATTTACAAAAGATATAAGGATAGCAGCAGCATAGGTAGCCAAGAAATTTAGCAATTCATCGGTGCTATCTCAAATAAAAATACCAAAAAAGGCGTCTTTATTACAACGGCAAAATTTACAAAAGAGGCCCAAACGTTTGCCAAAGATAGTCAAAACTTTAGCGTAGTCTTGATAGATGGCGACAAACTAACTGAGCTAATGATAAAGTATAAAGTAGGCGTTCAAACAAGCCAGATATATGAAATTTACAAGATCGACACCGACTTTTTTGAGGAAAATAATTTTTAAAGATGCTAGCGAATTTAAAATTTGCAAGACACTTGCACGCGCAGTTTGAAGTCAAATTTTACTTTAATATCACCGAACTCTCTTGCAGTTTTTCTAGCTTTAAAATTTGCTCATTTGGCTTTGCCTTTAGGCGCTCAAGCATCGCTATTTTTTGGGCGTAAATTTCATTAAATTCGGTCTTTATATCAAGCAAAGTTTTATTTAAAAAAGAGTTATTTGAGCACATAAGATCGTCAAATTCATAAAGGCTAAAGGCATTTAGCATGCGCTCATAAACCTCTTTTGCGCTTGGGATGTAGAGTGGCGTGCCCATTTGCAGGTGCGAATTTAGCGAGTTTTCGATCTTTTGCTTTAAAAAATAAACCGCAAGTTTAAGTGCATTTTCGTAGTTTGACGCAACCTTTACGTCAAGCTTTTCAAAAAAGAGCGATATCTTTTGCGTCGCCTTAAATTTGGCATTTTCATACTCTCTTAAGAAATTCTCATAGGTCCTGCCAGCGTAGGTATTTATCGATTTTGTCTCGTAGTTTGAGGCAAACTCATCAAATGGATTAAAGCTCTCATAGCGAGATTTGTAAACGAAAAGCTCATCTTCTAAGCTTTTATAAAGCTCATCAAAAGCCGATATGATCTCATTTTCAAGCCCTTTTAGATCTCTTTTGTAGCGTTTAAAAAATTTAGAAAATACGACGTCTTCATAGATGAGCTTTGAAAAGACCTCGTCCGTGTCAAGGCTTATCATCTCAAAATTTTCTCGCTTATAAATTTCTTTGTTTAAAAGCGTCTTTGATGGGTTAAATTTTGTCCTAGAAAATGGCTTAAGCAGCTTAAAAACTTCATCGCTTGCAAGCTTGATAGCCTCGCTCATATCGCTGTATCGCAGGGCTATTTTAGGCTTAAACTCCTCTTTTATAGCTTCTAGTTTTTCTTCAAGCGTGGCATTAAATTTATCCAAAATTTCATCAGCTGCGCTATAAACTTTTAGGCGGTTTTCTTGCTCGCTAATCAAAAAATTTACTATCTTTTTCGCCCTTGCTTTTATGAAATTTTCTTTAAAGCTCGCGTTTAAAAACGTCTCTTTTATCGCACTTAGTGCTTTAGCGAAATTTGAGCTTTCTAGCTCGCTCTTGTTTTCATTTGTGATGCCATTGAGCGCCTGCTTTGACGAGATAGCGATGATATCTTCAAACAGCTCGCCGTAAGTTTGTCTAGCGTGCTTTAGCAAGCTTTCAAGCTCGTACTTACTTAGCTTATCCTTTTGGTTGATGAAGCAAAGTGCCTTTAGATCGTTTGTCTTTAAAATTTCTTCTACGCTTTCAAGCTCGCTAGCCTTTGCTGCGTTGTTTGCGAGGCTTAGCCAGATCGCGCCGCAAACCTTTTTTAGCGTGTTTTTGGTCTCTTTCGTGTCGGCATCTCGTAGCGAGTTTAGCCCGGGCGTGTCGATGAAATTTACCTCTTTTAAAATTTCGCTTGGCGCATAAAGTGTCATGCTTTTTATCTGCTCGCTCATGGCGTTTAGCTCTGTAAGCTCGCTGCTAGCTAGCAAGCTCTCGCTACCATTTGTAAATTTCACGCTAAGAAGCGGCATCTTTGCAAATTTTAGCCGCACAGCCTTTGCCGTGACAGGCGTTAGACCTGATGGCAAGATGTTTTGTCCAAGCAGAGCGTTTAAAAATGTTGATTTGCCACTTGAAAACTGCCCTATAACAGCGATTAGAGGCGGCTCATTTAGAGTGTCGATTAGTAAATTTAGGCTCTCTTTTATCTCATCGCTTGCGTGCAGGCTTGGATCATTTAGCTCATTTACTAGCCTTGCTAGCTCGCCCTTAAAGTCGCTTGTAAAAACCTTAAAATATCTCGCCTTATAGGCATTTATAAACTCGTTAAAAATTTTCTAGCTCCCCTAAAAGCGAGCAAATTTCATCTTGCAAGGCGTTTTGCTCTTTTAGTTTTAAAAGTGAGTTTTGATTTTGCGAGCTAAGCTTTTCTAGCTCACGATCTAGCTCTTTTAGCCTCTTATCAAGCGTGGCTTTTTGAGCGCTTTCATAGGTTTTTATGAGATTTAAAAGGCGATTTTTTTCATGATCAGTTAAAATTTCACAAAATTGAGAGATGTTTTTATATTTTAGCAAGCCCTCTTTTAAGCTTAAAAGTGCTTCACTTGCGTCATTTGAAATTTTCGCTCTAAATGCAGCTAAAAGCTCCTTAAATTCAAGCTTTACGCCCATTTGCTCTAAAAAGTCATTGATGCTAAAAATCTCATCTTTGCTCATCACATAATCATCAAAATTTAAAGCGATATTTTGCTCGCATGATCTTGTTTGCACTAAAGTTTCGTTTCTAGCCTCTCTCATAAGTGCCATCACACCGTCGCGAAGCGTTGTTTTTGCGATTTGTTCTAGGCGCTCAAAATTTAAGCTTTGCTTTTTGCTTTTGCAGTAGGCTATCTCGCTTTTTACCTTATCGTTTAGGTTTTGTAAAAGCGTCTCAAGCCCCATTTTATAGATGTTTTTGGTATTGCTACTTTCAAGCTTTGCAAGCTCGTTTTTGGTTAGGCTTTCAAGTTTAGAGAAATTTTCACTAAGTGCGTTTTTGACGCTTGCCTGCTCATTTTGAAGCTTTTTAAGCTCCACTTCATAAGCTTTGAGCGACAAAATTTCAGCCTTAGTGGCCTCAAGCTTGCTATTTAGGATATTTTTTAGCTCCTTTTGATACGAGCTTAAGATAAGGGCTGATTTTTTAGAGTTTTTGCCAAAGAGCACCTCGTAAAGGTAGTCCTTAAACTCCTCTACACCGCTATTTGCAGCGCCTTCTAAGTAGCTTTTTGCACTAAGCGCAAAATAATCAATCTCAACGCCATTTATCTGCTCACCGATCGCTTTTTTTGTGTAGTTTAGCGTCTCGTTTAGCTCTTTAGCGCTTAGCTCATCAGCGTGAGTTAGCACCACAGCAAGCCTTACGATATGCGAGTTTTCGAGGCATTTTTTTAAAAATAGAGCGTCTTTTTGCGTGGCACTTTGTGAGGCGTTCATGAGGTGAGCCAAAAGGTCGCACTCCCTCATAAAATTTGTAGTGATCTGCTCTCTTAAAACCACCGCATCATCGATGCCTGGCGTGTCTATGATGCAGACGTTGTCTTTTAAAAGCTCCAAGTCGTCATAAAGCTCTACGCTTTTTACGAGATTTGCTGTTTTTGAGCTTGATGATGTGTAGTTTTTTATCTCATCTATGCCGATATCTACGCTTTTGCTTGGTAAATTTTCACTTGGTATGCCAAGTGCTAAAAGCTCATCTAAGGTGTAAAAATTTACCCTTGCAAAGCTATCTTTGGAGTATTTTAAAATGGTTAAATTTATCGTTTCTGGCACGTTTGAAGCGCCAAGGACGGGTTTGTTTAAAAGGGCGTTTAAAAGGGTTGATTTGCCAGAGTTTATGACGCCGCTTGCTGCTATGTTAAAAAGTGTTTCGTTTGATCTTTTTTTGGCTGCCGCAAGTGCCTCTAAAAAAGTTTTTTCATTATCAAGCAAGCTTGCTTTTTCGTTTATCTCATTTAAAAAGTCTAGGTTTTTATGGAAGTGATCTTTTGGCTTGGTATGAGAAATTTTAGCCTCATTGGCGCCTTTGTTTTTGCTTATGATCTTTTCTAAAAAGGCAAATTTCTCATCATCTATGATCTTTTCATCACGCAATATTTCTAGGTATTTTACTATCTCATCGATTGAAATTTTAGCCTTATTTAACGCTTTAAGAGTTGCAAGCTGTGCACTTTGTATGCTAAATATATCAAGCTCAACCTTAAGCCTTTTTAGCACCGCTCTAAACTCATCAAGCGCCATAAACTGATCTAAATTTCTCTCGTCGCAAACCAAAAGAAGAGCTAGCAGATCTGGGTAAAATGGCACGCTAGCAGCAGCATTTGTATAAATTTTATTTGCACGCCAAGCCTGTTTTAAAAACTCATCCATAAAGACTCTTTTTGTTAATATTTTGGGATTTTATTAAATTTTTACTTATGAAGCTATCAAAAAATGAGGATGGCGCTCAAGCAAAAAGATATAAGAGAACTTCGCACAGTTACAAAAAATAGTATCAAAAAAGCACTGAGTTTTTGTTACAAGTAAAATACAGCTTTAGCTTCCAAAATATCGAATTTGCTCTTATTCGAATGAGCTATAGCATGCTTTTAAAATGTAATACTTTTAAACTTAAAGATATTTATTTTAGTAGCAAAATTTATCTTGCGTAAAACATCGCAACCAAACCGCGGTTTATATCTTTAGTATCACCATCATCTATCTTTGTAACCTTTGAGATGCCCACACTTTTATCGCTATTTATCGTGAAAGTGAGTTCAATAACTCTCTCATTTACCTTTCTAGCATTTCCACCAAAATAGATCACTTCTGGCTCTTTTTGCGAGTAGTAGGCGGCATATTTGCTTTGGGCTACGACGTTGTCAAAGACCCATTTTTGTTTGATATCTAAATTTTGAGCAAGCTCATTTTTAAACTCAAGGTCGCAGCTAACAGAGGCTAGGTAGCCAGCATTTTCTTTTGTCGGATCAAATTTACAGTGCTTGTTTACGATTGATAAAATAGTCTCTTTGTCTATGCTTTTACCACTTTTTAATATGCTATTTGCGCTATCAAGTGCTAGCTCCAGGCTGTTATCAACTCTTTTTTGCTGAGCAGCTTTTGCATTATTTAGAGCTTTTATGTAGCCGCTATTTTTTCTTTCAAACTCATCTTCAAGTACATTTTTTCCTACCACGCAGCTTACTTTAACCACTTTTTTATCGTCGCTACTGATGTCTTGCCACTGGGTGCTTGTACAGCCTTTAAAGCTATCTATCGCTGAGCCTATTGTTATTGATTTGTTACCTTTTAAAATGTAGTTTTTTACAATGCCTATGTTGCTTTCCTTGCAGCCCACTAATAATAAAAGTGCGCTAAATCCTAGAAATAGAGCCTTTTTCATCATTTTACCTTTTTGTAAATTTGACAAAATAGTACCAAACTAAAGTTTAAATTATTATGATTTTATTAAAATAAATTACATAAATATAATTTATTAAAATAATTATTGAAAATTTAAGCTTGAAATAGCGCAAATTTGTATTGTTTTAAAAATTTAAAAATAGGAAATTTTAAATAAAAGGTTTTGAAGAAAATTATAGATCTAGCTCAAATTTCTTAAAACTAACCCTTGGATTTATAGTTAGCTTATCATGTGAGATAAACTCTTTTTTTAGGTATTTTTCGCGACCAGCTCTTGCTATCATCAGCGCATTATCAGAGCAAAACGCAATTGGTGCTAGCAAAAGCTCGCACTCATTTTTTTGACAAAGAGTTTCAAGCCTTTTGCGTAAATTTAAATTTGCGCTCGCTCCACCAACAACGCCAAAGCGCTTGAAATTTCTTAGCGTAAAAACCCTTTCAAGCTTATTTAAGATGTGCTCACAAGCCGTATTTTCAAAGGCGTAGCAAATATCTGAGATATCTTTTTGTGTGATAGTTTCAAGCTTTGAAATTTCAACTCTTACTTGGTTTTTAAGCCCTGAAAAGCTGTATTCAAGGCGTTTGTCGTGAAGAAGTGGGACGGTAAATTTAAATCTCTCTTTATCCTCACACAAAAGTGCGTTTTGCTGCACCACAGCACCTCCTGGATAGCCAAGATCGAGCATCTTTGCCACCTTGTCAAAGCTCTCACCAAAGCTATCATCGCTTGTGCTTGCAAGCTCTGTAATCTCGCCATTTTCGTTAATCTCAAGTATCATCGTATGTCCGCCACTAACTAGCAAAACGCCAAGCGGAAAGGTGGCTTCATGGTCTAAAAATAGCGAGTAGATGTGGCCAACTAGGTGATTTACGGCGATTAGTGGGATATTTAGGGCGATGCTTAGCGATTTTGCCATGCTCACACCTCCTATCAGGCTCACGCTTAGCCCTGGCTCGTTTGTCACGGCGATCGCGTTTATATCTTTTAAATTTGGCAAGATATCGTTTAAAAGTGCTGGTAGCGCCTTTGTGTGAAGCCTCGCTGCAAGCTCTGGGACCACGCCACCAAAGATAGCGTGCTCCTCTTCTTGCGAGATCTTTTTATAATAAATTTGCTCTAGCGTGCTTTCATCTATGAGCGCAACAGAGCTGTCATCGCAGCTGCTTTCTATGCCAAGTATCATCTAAACTCCGCTAGTATCATGCCGGCAAATTTCTCTTTGCCATTTTCGCTTTTATAAAACTCAACTCGGTAAATTTTGCCATCTTTATCTATGCTATAGCTTTTGTTTAGGCTGTTTTTATCGATATCTTGCTCGCTTTCATCAACACTTTTTGTGCCGTACCCTATGACATTTACGCGCACGTTTTTGAGCGATTTTACCTTAAAGTTCTTTTTAACGCTAAATTTATCGCCACTTTTTAGCACAAGCTCGTTGCCATCGCCCAAGAGAGAAATTTTATCAAGCGGCTTTGCAAACTCGAAGTATTGCGGCTTTAGCCTTGTGACAGAGCGGTTGCCATACTGCACTTTGAAGCTATCTTTATCTTTTATAACGGCGATTAGTGGATTTGGCGAATGGTAGCTTAGCTCGCCCTTTTTAAATGGCACGAAGCTTATCACAGGCTTTAAATTTTTAAGGCTAAGAGCGTAGCTGTCAAACAGCTCAAGTCTGATCTCTTTTTCGATCGCCTTTTTCACGCTTTTGACATCGAGCTCAAAGGGCCTAGTAAAGCTAATGCCAGTCTTTTTCATATACTCCTCAATCGCTACTAGGTGATAATATGTCCTTTGCTCGGCGTTTAAATTTTTACTAGCTTCGTTTGCAAAGGCGGACTTGTTTTGCGTGATAGCGTAGTAGGTAAGGCTTTTTAGCATCTCTTTGTCGCCCAACGCTGTGTGCGTGTTTTTGACGTGATACTGATGTTTTGGGTCTATGAGGTGCTTATTTAGCACATCTTTTACGCTTGATGCGATACTTTCAAGCTCTGGGTACTTTGAGCCTGGCAGTGTGCTTTGGTCTATGATGCAGGTATTGCCCCATTTGTCTGGATTTTCGTCCTTGCTTATAAATTTATCTCTATAATATCCGCTGCCATCGTGTAAATTTAAGATGAGAGTGACGTTTTTGTCGGTGATGACGTCTTTTATCTTCATCACTGAGTTGTAGTCTGGATCGTCCTTTTCGACATGGGCGAATTTTCTATTCATATCACCCTTTGTGCCGCGACTTCGCTCGATGATACTTGGGAAATTTAAATTTGGCACGACCCAAAGCGAGCCTTTTGTGATGTTGTAGTCAGTCGCCACGATAGAGGCCGCCAAAAAACCGCCTGGCTCGTCGCCTTGTATGCCACCGATTAAGAGCATAGTATTACTACTTGGCTCACCTTTTTTGATAAGTGCATAGTCCAGTGCGCTTGCATTTGCAAGGCTTGCAGCCGCAAGAGCTGCTAAAAAAAGTCTAAATTTACGCATTAATATCCTTCGTAATGCTTTGTTTTTGGCAAAAGCAAATTTAAAACTATACCAGTAACCGCGCCAAGTCCGATACCTGAAAATTTAACCGCTCCAAGGTCAAGCACCATGCCGCCGATGGCAAAGATGAAGATGAGGGCTACGATTATCATATTTCTAGGATCGGCAAGATCGACTCTGTTTTTTATAAGTGTCTCCATGCCAACGCTTGCGATGATACCAAAAAGTAGCAGCATGATGCCGCCAATGACTGGAGCTGGGATGGTTGAGAGCACTGCGCCAAGCTTGCCAACAAAGGCTAGCACGATAGCAGTGATCGCTGCAAAGGTCATGATCGCTGGATTATACGCTTTTGTAAGGCTAACTGCGCCTGTGACCTCTGAGTAGGTGGTGTTTGGCGGACCACCAAAGGCAGCAGCTAGCGAGGTGGCTAGGCCGTCGCCTAAAAGGGTGTTTTTAAGCCCTGGATTTTTCAAAAAATCCTCTTTTGTGACGTTTGAGATAGCGAGCATATCGCCGATGTGCTCGATCGCTGGGGCGATGGCGATAGGTATCATGTAGATGATCGCTTCAAGTTCAAATTTTGGTGCGCTAAAGCTTGGCACTCTAAACCAAGGGGCGTTTGCGATGGCGCTAAAATCAACCATGCCAAAGCAGTAAGCCACGATGTAGCCAGCGATGATGCCAAGCAGGATCGGTATGAGCCTAAACATCCCCCGTCCTAGCATCATGACAACGATAGTGGCGATAAGCGAGGTGGCTGCTACCATCATAGCTACGTTTTGGGTGTAGGTCTGGGTAGCTGAAGTAGCCATCTTAACGGCATTTGGAGCTAGTATCAGACCTATGGTCATGATGACAGGACCAACGACAACTGGAGGCAAAATTTTATGCAAAATTTTCTCGCCGCCAAAGCGAACCACAAGACTTAGCGCGACGTAGAAAAATCCAGCAAATATAACGCCACCCATAGTCACTGGTATGCCCCATTTTTCGATGCCGTACTGAAGCGGAGCGATGAAGGCAAACGAGCTTGCTAGAAAGATCGGCGGGACGTTTTTTCTAGTTATTAGCTGAAAAAGTAGCGTGCCAAGGCCAGCGGTAAAAAGCGCTACATTTGCATCAAGCCCCGTAAGGATAGGCACGAGCACGAGCGCGCCAAAGGCGACAAATAAAAACTGCACACCGATCAAGCTTTGCTTAAGATCAAATTTATACCCCTCATATCTTTGCATTTAGCATCCTTTTTGCGTATTCTCGAACCTCTTTATCAACTTCATAAATTTCATCTACGCTTGAAATTTTAAGACTCTTAAATTTTTTTGCTGAGCCTAAAATAAGCCTTGATATATCTAAAAATGAGCACTTTTTCTCTAAAAAGCTAAATACTCCAACCTCGTTTGCAGCGTTTATGACGACACCTAGATCAGGACTAGCTAAGACTTCATCTTTTAGCGAAAAGACTGGATATTTTTTAGGGCTTATTTTATGAAATTTGATACTTTTTAGATCGAGTAAATTTGCGTGCGAGACGATATTTTGCTCAACTTTTTCAAGCATAGCGTGCGCGATAGCTAGCTTCATATCTGCTCGCGAGAGATGCATCGTGCTTGAGCCATCGATAAATTCGACTATGGCGTGGATGGCTGAGGTTGGCTCTATCACGGCCTCGATATCTTTTATGCCATAAAGCCAGTAGGCCTCCATCACCTCAAAAAGCTTGTTTGTCATCGTCGCGCTATCAATCGTTATCTTTGCGCCCATATCCCAGTTTGGATGTTTTAGAGCGTCGCTTGGCGTAGCATCTTTTAGAAATTTGATCGGTTTTTTATAAAATGCCCCACCGCTTGCTGTGATGATGAGCTTGCTTGGAGTTGTTTTATTTTCTAATAGAAATTTAAGCCCAAAATGCTCGCTATCAATGGGTAAAATTTCTCTTGTTTTTAAAAACTTGCCACCAACTACAAGGCTCTCTTTGTTTGCAAGTGCTAGCTTTTTACCAAGTGCTTGTATCTTTAGGCTAGGAGCAAGGCCAGCAAAGCCCACAAGGGCGTTTATCACCTTTTTTGAGCTTGAAATTTCAAGCATTTCTAGCAGTCCAGCCTCGCCAAAAAAGATGTTTTTAGCTTCAATGTTTTTTACATTTTTAGCTAGCTTTTCGTCGCCCACACAAACAAATTTTGGCTTAAATTTTAAAATTTGCTCATTTAGCAAAGCTACGTTTTTAGCGCAGCTTAGCGCCTCAACCTCTACATTAAATTTTTCGCAAAGATTAAGAGCATTTTTACCGATCGAGCCAGTTGAGCCAAGTATTACCACGATAGCGACCAAAGTAGCGCAACAACGCCAAATAAATAGCCATCTATCCTATCAAGCATGCCGCCGTGACCTGGAAAAAGCGAACCGCTGTCTTTGACGCCGCAAAGTCTTTTTAGATAGCTCTCAAAGAGATCTCCCCAGACCGCAAAGACGCAGACTAAGAAGCTTGAAAATAAAATTTGAAAAAAGCCTTTTGATACGAAATCTCCAACTATGCAGCCTATGCAGCCAACTACCGTGCCTAGTATCACGCCGCCAACTGCACCTTCGATGGTCTTGTTTGGTGAGCTTGGGCTAAATGGGTGCTTACCAAAGGCTTTGCCAATAAAAAATGCGCCACTATCGCTCGCAACTACGCTTAAGATAAGCCATACAAGGTACTCAATCCCATATTGTAATAAAAGCATCCACATCATAAGAATAGGTATAGTAGGATAGATGAACGGTGCCACTATCTTTAAGTTTTCATTTTTTTGATAAGCTAAAACAGAAGCAACAAACATAACTGCTACTATTGATAAAAAGATCGGATCAGTAAAAGGTAAAAATCCATAAATAATAAGCGCTGCATAGGTTAATTTTTTATTTTTTATGCCATAAAGATCTAATGATTCTTTAAATGCGAAACAATAAACGACGCCAAGTAATGTGTAATTTAAATAAGGATTGTTTGTATATACAATAATTAAAAATAAGGCAAACAACAAAACGCCAGTGATTATGCGTGATCGCATACTTTCTCCTTAAAATCGTTATTTTGCCGTAATTATAACACTTAAAAGTTAGACGGCGTTTATAAGAGTGAAATTTGGTTTAAAATGTGTTTGAAAATTTGATACGAGTGCAGAAAGATGTTTGATAGAGCTTTATATTTTCATGTGGTTTATTAAATTTTAAATTTTATGAGCGAGTAATTTCGGCTCTAAAATTTGAGCTAAGCTGTAAGTGAAGCCAAATTTTAGTAGCCAACTCTTTAGAGTGAATGGAATTTTAAAATTTGAAAATAGCTTTATTAAATTTATAAAAATCTTTTTATTCAATATGGAGGCAAGATGACTTGAATTTTGCTTTGCAGGCTCGCAACTGCAAGGCAGGCACGAAGCCGTCCCCTTATCCCCCTTTTTAAATCCCCCAATCCCCTCGCACGTTAGAAGTGGCATGCAATGGTGCTGGCGCACTGCATGCGGTTTTGTCAAATTTGAGCAAATTTTAAAATTAGAGTTGGCATATCACGGCTCTAAATTTAGTGATAAATGAAGTGCAGCCTAAATTTAGTAGTCTGCTAAGGCGAGTGAGTAAGGTTTTACAATTTGCAAATTTGCTTTATTAAATCAAGTAAGGTGTTAAGTAAATTTTAAAATTTCATGAGCGAGTAATTTCGGCTCTAAAATTTGAACTAAGCGATAAGCGAAGCCAAATTTTAGTAGTCAATTCTTGTGAGTGAATGGAATTTTAAAATTTACAAAAAAGCTTTATTGAATTTTAAAATTTAAATTTTTACATAAAGCCCAAGCAAATCCCTACTCTATCCTGCCTCTTGCCAAAACTGGCACCTTTTCGCAGACCTCATCGCCGCTTACGAGATAGGCGTAGTCATACAAATTTACCACCGGACAGATGTGATTTGGATAGATGCGCACGAGATCGCCCACGCGCACGCTTTTTGCAAATTTCTCGTTTAAGATGATCGCATGCTCGTCAAATAGGCTATCTATCCACACTTCATGCTCCGCGATGAGTCCCATGCCAGGCGTCGTGCAAAAGCCCTCGCTGCGCCTCTCTTTGGTTAGCGCCTTTGCCCCAGCATCAAGGATCGTGCGGGTCGCAGTCGGTCTTGAGATCACCGTGGCAAGCACACTAGCAGCGTTCATATCAAAGCTACCATAAGCATTTGCCTGCGACGCATCCATAAATATATATGTGCCAGGGCGAAGCTCCGTAACGCCTTTTGGTATCTCAAAATCATTTATCAGTGAGGGCGTCGAGCCAATGCTAACAGTAAAATTTTCATACCCAAACTCACGCGCGATTTCAGCAAATTTTAGCGTCCTCTTGGTTGCCACCCTAAAAATTTGCTCGCACCCACGCTTATCTTTTGCCTTGTATGAGTGGCCATCATGCGAGAAAACACCACAAAATTCCACGTTTTTACACTCTTTAAAAGCGCTCATCAAAGCTCTAAAATCGCCCTCTTCTATGACGCCTGAGCGGTTTTCGCCAACTTCTATCTCGACAAGCAGCCTAGCTATCTCGCCAGCCTCGCCAAAGACCTCATCAATAAGCCTTAAAACGCCCACGTTATCGACGCCAAAGCTCACTTTAATGCCAGATATTAAAAGAGCTATGATGCGAGCAAATTTCTGCCTTGTGACGATCTCATTTGCGATGAAGATGTCATTTAGCCCCTCTTTTGCCATCACTTCAGCCTCGCCCACCTTTGCCACCGTGATGCCCTTTGCGCCGCGCTCTACTTGCAGTTTTGCAAAGTATGGCATCTTGTGCGTTTTGGTATGTGGTCTTAAGCTTACGTTAAATTTATCAGCATATTTTTGCATTTTGTATAAGTTTTTTAGCACTATTTCCCTGTCTATGAGCAGTGCTGGGGTGTCTATTTCGGCTATTTTCATGAGCTATCCTTTCTTTTTTCTTAGATTTTAACTCTAATTATTTAAAAAAGGATAGCTTTTAGCACTTTAAATTTTTAAAGTGTTACTTTTAGGCCTTTCTTGCGGCGATCTTTGGTGCGTCAAACGCCCTGACACGTTTTGGCGTGCCCTTAAATTTCTCGATCTCGACAAGGCTCGTGTGAGCGGTGTTGCTCTGGCTCATCTTGCTTGATGGCACGTCTTTTGTGAGCACGTTTAAATTTCCATGCAAGCAAAGGCTCTTCTCGCCTGGCACATCTGGGTCGTACCAAGCGCCCTCGCTCACGATGACGACGTTTTGCGGCACGTCCTCGGTCACAAATGCACCGCACAAAATTTCGCCCCTGTCGTTGTAAATTTTCACCACGTCGCCCATTTTTATCCCTCTAGCCTCGGCTGTTTTTGGGTTTATGAGCACTGGCTCGCGCTCTGCGATCTCGTTAAAATGGCGAAGAACAGAGTTATTTAGCTGCGAGTGAAGTCTAAATTTAGAGTGCGCGCCGCTGATGGCGATAGGGTATTTTTTATTTTTTGCGCCCAGCCACTCAAAGGGCTCAAGCCACGTCGCATGCGGTGGGCAGTCATCGTAGCCAAAGCCAGCGACCGTTTCAGAGTAAATTTCTATCTTGCCAGATGGCGTTTTTAGCGGATTTGCCACTGGGTCGTCGCGGAATTTCTTATAGTTTGTAAAGTAGCGTTTTTTCTCATCGACCTTGTCAAATCTAAAGTATCCCTTCTGCCAAAACTCATCAAAGCTTGGCATGCTCTCATACCCAAGCCCAGCAGCCTTTTTAACGGCATCTTCGTAAATTTCTTTGACCCACTCTAGCTCGCTTTTGCCCTCGCTAAATGCCTCTTCTCTGCCCCACTCTTTTGCGATGAGCCTTGCGATCTCGAAGTCGCTCTTGCTCTCGCCAAATGGTGCGACGAGTGGCTTAATGGCAAAGAGATACTCGTTAGTCGAGTTTGCCATCTCGATGTCCGTTCGCTCGCACTCAAGCGCAGCTGGCAGGACGATGTCGCTTAGTTTTGCCGTGCTCGTCCAAAATGGCTCGCAAGTGATGATCGCTTGCACTTTTTGCATAGCTTTTATCACTCTGTTGGTCTCTGGATGCCTTGTAAATGTCGAGCCGTTGGCATTAAACATCACTCTGATCTTTGGTAGCTTGTAGCTCTTGCCATTTCTAGTTATCTCTTTGCCAGGGCTTAAAAGCGCGTCTATGAGCCTTGAGTTTGGTAGCTCATAGCCCTTAGTCTTTGGCACAAGGCCACTATCAATGAATTTTTGTGGCACCTTCGTCTCAAAAGCCGCTAGTTTAGGCGCTATGAAGCTCTCGTCAGCATTTTTGTGCATGCCGTCATTTGTGACAAAGCCACAACCCTCTTTGCCGATGTGTCTAAGCATCGCATTTAGCGTCACAAGTGCCCAGTAGGCCATCTCGCCGTGATCTTGCCTTTGGATGGCGTAGCCACTAACTATGACCGAGTCGTTTTTAGCTAGGTCCTCGCTAAATTTCGCCAGCTCTTGCTCACTCACGCCACAAATTTTGCTTGCCCAAGCTAGGTTTTTATTGACCCCGTCTTTTGTGCCAAGCATGTACTCTTTAAATTTATCAAAGCCAACGGTGTATTTTTCTATAAATTCTTTGCTATAAAGCCCCTTTTCAAAAAGGTAGTTGCACATGCCTATCATCATCGCCGTATCGGTGCAAGGCACGACTTCAAGGTACTTTGCGCCAAAATATCTTGCGCTTTCGTTGTGATAAACATCGACGCTATAAATTTTCATCTCGCCGCTCTCGCCCTTTTTTCTGATCTCATCGTAGTATTTGTATGAGTTGTGAAGCGGCACGCCAATGGCGATCTTGTTTGAAACGACTGGGTTTGTGCCCCAAAATACGATCGTTTTGGCATTTTTTAAGATAGCCTCCCACTTTGTTGGCGCGAGTGTTGGATCGATCGAGCCAGTGACGTGAGGCAAAATGACAGTTGCTGCGCCGTATGAGTAGCCACCAAGCTCATTTACATAGCCGCCAAGCACGTTAAGTAGCCTCTTTGCGGTCTTTTGGCTGTGGCCGACTTTACCAAGGCTACCCCACTGATAAACCTGTCCGTATATCGCCTCAGCGCCGTATTTATCAAAATTTTCTTTTAAAATTTTCGCACTTAGTTTTATCGCCTCATCCCAGCTCACGCGCACAAACTCCTCTTTGCCACGAAGCTCTGGCTTTGGGTTGTTTGGGTCAGCCAGAAAGCTCTTTCTAACAAATGGATATTTTACACGGCTTTCATTTTGGATATGATCAAGAAGTGCGTTGTTTAGCTCATTTGGGCACGCATCACCCTCAAATGGCTCAGTCTCTACAACGCGGCCTGCGATAGTTCTTACATAAAATGGGCCAAATTTGTTTGCACTTAGCCCGCTTTGCTTGTCAAAAAGCGCCTGAGCTGCTCCGTCAAGTTCTTTTGCTTGAAGGCTTGCTGCGCTTAAGGCACCAAGCTTTAAAAAGTCTCGTCTTTTCATTTTTTCTCCGATATTTGGTTAAATTTGTTTGGTTTTATGAGTTATAAATTTACTATTTTGTATCATCTTGTCATGAAAAGGCCTTGTAATGTAATACGCAAACTTGCGTCTAAATTGCGTTATTTTAGCCAAAAAATATTAAAGGATAGACAAATGGTAGGATTTTATGTAAATGTAAAGTTAAAAGCTGGATGTGAGGCGAAATTTGAAGAAATTTTAAAAGAGATCGTGCCAGCTTCAAGAAAAGACAAAGGCTGCATAAGCTATGAGTGCGGCGTAGTTGCGGGCACTAAAAGCGAATACTGCTTTATGGAGAGCTGGGAAAATTTAGAGAGCCAAAAAGAGCACATGAAGAGCGCTCACATGGTGAAAAACGCAGCTACACTTGAGGCTTGCAAAGAGAGCCAAGAGGTAAAAATAATAAATTTTGTAAGCACAAAGGAATAATATTTGCTTAAAAAGGGGCAAAATTTAGAAAAATGAGCGAAGAAAAAATGCTTGAGATGATAAACGCGACTGCCGATATTATGTTTATGGCTATACTTAGAGGGCGTGTGAGCCTTGAAGCCTGTAAAAAGGATAAGGAGTTCATCGACGCTCTAAGAGAAGAGCTACTTAGCAAAAACCCAAACAAGCTCAAAGTCGCGCAAGACTCGCACCAGATGATCGCCATTTTCGAAAAATACCGCAATAAAAAATAATCCAACTTAAAATTTAAATCCATTTGCCGATATTGTGTTAAAGGATTTGACATGATAAACGCACTAAATGGACTTAATCAAAGCTTTAACTATCAAGACGCTTTTAATAAGCAGCCAACGACTATCGCAAATTTAGGCAAAGTAAAAATTTCTCCCAATGCCCTAGACATCAAGCATCTATCGCTCTCTGGCTACTCGTCAAATGATAAAATTTCTATCTGGGGCAAGATAAATGGCCTTGATAGCAAGATGGGTAAAGATGAAGTTGCTAGCCTTAAAAATTTCGTTGATAGCACGAAGCTTTGGAGGTTAAATTCCATCCTAACTAGCGAGAAAAACGGCTTTAGCGTAGATGAATTTAACAAAACTTACAATATATCCGCTAGTGCCACCGACACTATTGGCATCATGATCAATCACAATAATGGCGCGCTTCATCTAAGCCGTGAAGCTACAAATTTGCTAGATTCTGATCTAAGTATCGACGATTTTAAAGACAAATGGCTGGAATTTACCGCCGAAAGGATACTTGGCGAGCATGCAAATGTAAAAATTTCTTTTAAAGATGGCGCTCTCTCTTATGAGCAAACATCGGCTAAGAAGCGCATAGAGATCTTAGGTCAAGCGATGCTACAGCGTGTAAGCTACGCTGATAAAAACAGCAAAGATGAGTTTTTGAAATTTCTAAAAACAAGTTATGAAAAGGGCGAAAATATCGCTGATGTGCTGCAAAATATCGCTCTTGTACCAGTTAGGGAAGATGGCGATGAAGATATAGAAGAAGAGAAATTTAAGCCTATGCAAGTTACCAAAAAGAGCGTGACCTACACGGATAAGGATATAAAACGCGAGTTTTTTGAGGAATTTATCAGGCGTGAGGTCGAAAATGGCGCGAGCTTTGATGATCTGGTGCAAAAGCTAAACGAGCTAAAGCCAAAGGATATACTGGCTTAGCTTTAAGTTTAAATTTTGGGACTGGCTTAGCGCGCTAAATTTCAACTCGGGCTTAAATTTAAAGAGCCAGCTTTGCTCTTTAAAATTCTATTTATATTTAAATTTCTTGAAGCCAGCTTGGCTCCATAAATTTATATTCAGGATTAAATTTAAAAAGCCAGCCAGCCTAGCCCTCCAAAAAAATTTCTACTTCGGATTATTTATGCTTATCACCATATTTTTCTCATCAAGATATAGCCTAGCAGCCTCTTTGATATCGTCATTTGTGACCGCTTTGACCGCATCTATATACTCATCAGCCGTGTAAAGTGGCGTGTTAAAAATTTTATTTGAGATGATGAGATTTTGCCAAAACTCAGGCTTTTCATAGTCTTTCTTTATAGAAATTTCACTCTGCGCCTTAAAATCCTCCAAATGTTTTGGCAAGAGTGCGCCATCACGCTTGATGTTAGCTATTATCTCCTTTATCTCGGCGATGATCTTATCCGTGTTTGCAGGGTCGCAAGTAAAGCCGATCACCGCCTTTGAGTGCTCATACGGATAGCGTGAGAGCTTGGCGTTTAGGCTAAAGCCGTATGTTTGGCCTTTGTCTTCTCTGATCTTTTCACGAAGCGCTGTTTTTAAGACCGAGCTTAGCGCTCTTAGCTTGATCACCTCTTTGAAGCTGTATTTTGTATCTAAATTTATTATATCCACGCTCACATCGCTTCTTTTTGTGCTTTGATACTCCCTTTTAAAGGTGTGCTCTCCCTTGATGCTTCGCACGCCGTCATCTTTAAAATTTTCAGCCTCGCCAAGCTTTGGCAAGGTAGCGATATACTTTTTAACAAGTGGCAAAAGCCTCTTCTCGTCGGTGTCGCCGATGATTACGAAGGTGTATGAGGCTGCGTTTGTAAATTTATCTTTGATGATCTCTTTTAGCTCATTTAGCTTTAGCGCGTCGATCTGCGCCATCTCGATGGGCGCTACACGCTTATTATTTTCGTAAAAAAACTTGCTAAATTCGGTGCTAAATTTATATTCAGGTAAATTTTGCTCTTTAGCTAGCTCATCTTTTGCTCTTTGCTTTATCCTCTCAAGCACGTTTGCATCGGCTCTTGGCGAGCTAAACTCTAAATTTATAACAGCTAGCAGCGAGCTAAGATCGCCACTGCTTGAAGAGCCGTAAATGCCCTGTGTAAGCGCCTCTATGCTCTTTTCGTAGCTTACTATCTTGTCGTTTAGCACCTTTGAAAGCTCGTAGTTGTTAAATTTACCAACGCCACTTTCATTTGTGAGCGCAACTGCAAAGCCACCAAGCTTAGGATCAGCTAGATCTGAAGTGCCACCCTTGCTAATGGCTGCGAACAAGATGCTATCTTTTTTGGTGGCTAGTGGCTTAAAGATGACTTGCGAGCCATTTGGCAGCTTATAAGTATAGATGCCATGCTTTTGGTCAAATTCGCTAGAGACTATATCTTTTGGCTCTAAATTTTCATTGCCAAGGCTCTTATTTAGGCTCTGGCTAACTAAATTTGTATCGTAAGGGCTAGCCTCATCTTTTAGCTTCAAAAAGGCATCTTTGCTAAGTTTAAAGCCATCTTTGCTAAAGACCCTCACGCGCTCATCAGGTATGGCTAAAATTTGCTTAAATCTAGCATTAACATCCTCTAGCGTGATCTCGTTTAAGAGCTTTAGACTAAGGTTTTTGCTATCTTCATCGCTTAGCACAAAGCCGCCATTTTCGATCATATTTAAAATTTCACCTGCATAAACGCTTGATTTTTTAGTTTTTGAGCGTTTAAATTTAGCCTCTACGTTTGCCACAAACGCCTTTTTCACATCGGCAAAATCGCCTTTATTAAAGCCAAATTTCTCAATGCCCTTTAAAACGCTTAACATATCTTTAAGGCTAGCGTTAAAATCATCTCCGATCACATTTGCCTCAAAGCTATAAATTTTTTGCTTTGCTTGAAGCGTTTGCACCATAAAATCAACACTTAAATTTGATGAATTATTTGCATTTTTTTGCTCATAAAGCATATTTATAAGGCTTGCTATTAGCGCATCTTTTAAATTTCGCTTCACATCAGCCTCGTTTGAGACCGGCTTAAATTTATCAAAAAAGCTAAGTCTTACAAACTGAGCCGCCGTCTCGTTTGCGTCGTAGTTAAAGACGTTTAGCCCATCTTTAAAAGCGATGCTTTTGTCTGGATGGACGTATGAGTTGCTGTTTTTTGCTGCGCTAAAGTTTTTCTCTACCAGAGCTTTTATCTCGTTTTTATCAAAGTCGCCAACAGCCACAAAACTCATAAATCTTGGCTGGTAAAGCCTCTCGTAAAACTCTTGCATGTGCTTAACATCCACGCTTTTTATCACGTTCATATCGCCTATAGGCACTCTTTTTTGATAGATGCTACCTGCAAAGATGTCCTTACTTTGGGCAAGATAGAGCCTATATGCTGGCGTGTTTCGCTGGCGCTCCTCCTCCATTATGACGCCACGCTCCTTATCAAGCTCGCCTGCGTCGATCTTCACGCCATCGATCCAGTTTGAAAAGACCTTAAAAACGTCCTTTAAATTTTTCTCATTTACATTTATGCTTAGCGTGTAGCTCGTCTGATCGTAGCTTGTTTGCGCGTTTAGATCAGCGCCAAATTTAACCCCAAGGCTCTCAAGCTGTTTAATGAGCTCATTTTTGCTAAAGTCGCGGCTGCCATTAAACGCCATGTGCTCCAAAAAGTGCGCAAGCCCCTGCTCGCCCTCTCTCTCATCGGTCGAGCCTGAGTTTACGACTAGGTAAAAGATGGCTGTATTTTGCGGGAGTTTATTCTCTTTTATGTAGTATTTAAGCCCGTTTTTTAGCTCGCCACTTAGCATATCTTTGTCATTTTGCAAGGCAAAGAGGCTAAGCGCTAGGCACAAAAGTAGCAGAATTTTTCTCATAATCCGTCCTTTAAATTTCTATGTAAAAGCGGATTTTAGTATAAATTTTAAAACGCAAGATAAAGCTAGCCTGCTAAATTTGCAGGCTAGTTGGGAGGTGTTATTTTAGTTCGTATTTTTTAAGCAGTGCGTCGTAGCTGCCGTCTTTTTTCATCTCATCTAAAATTTGATTTATCTTAGCGATAAGCTCGCTCTCTTTGTTTTTGTCAAAAGCGATTGAAAAGCCTTCGCTACCATCAACCTCTTTGAAAAATGCCTCTATTTCAGGGTTTTTCTTGATAAAGCCATAGCCGATCGAGCTATCAAGGATGACTGCGTCAAATTTGCCAACTTTTAGCCCCATTATAAGCGGCACAGTATCTTCTGAAGGCACTACTTTTGCGCCATTTATCGCATTTGCAGCTAGCTCTTGGATGGTGCCTTGTTGCACGCCTACCTTTTTGCCAGCTAGCTCCTCTTTGGCTTTTAAAGCGTCGTTGCCTTTTTTCTTTAGGTAGATGTTTTCAGTTAGGTAGTATGGCTTTGTAAAGTCAATCGACTTTAGTCTATCAGGAGTCGCGCTCATCGCACTTATGATGCCATTTATCTTGCCAGCTTTAAGCGCTGGGATGAGGCCATCAAAGCTCATATTTATGATCTTGTATGAAAAGCCGGCACGCTTTGAAATTTCATCTATCAGATCGATGTCAAAGCCTGTTATTTTGTTGTTTTCATCGATGTATTCAAATGGCGGGTAGTTTGCCGCAGTACCAAATTTTAGCTCGTTTGCACAAAGAGCAACAAAAGCTGTCAGTAAAAGAGCAAAGATCTTTTTCATGTCTATCCTTTAAAGTGATTTAAAGCCCTAATTATCGGCATTTATCTATTAAAATTTGTTTAAATTTAGCGCAATGACAGAAATTTGCATAAGCTTGTAAAGTGTATAGACAAGTGCGCTAAAAGAAGTCAGGCAAATTTTAAAATTTTATGAACGAGTAATTTCGGCTCTAAAATTTGAGCTAAGCGATAAGCAAAGCCAAATTTTAGTAGTCAACTCTTGTGGGTGAGTGAGAGTTTAAATTTTAAAAAAACGCAGCAAATTTAAAGAGTAGCTAAATTTAAATTAGCCAGCTGCAAATTTAGCAGCCAGCTAAAATTTTAGTTTTTATGGATGCGAAGGTAGCTATTTAGTGCGCCGACATAGGCTTTAGCGCTTGCCATCATCGTATCGATATCAAGTCCGTGACCCATTACGGCTGTCTTGCCCTCAAACTCGACTTTTACATCGACCTTTGCAAGAGCGTCTTTGCCCTGAGAAACAGCTGTGACCTTGTAGTCTTTTAGCGTGCCATTAATGCCGCTGATGCGATCAACTACCTTAAATATCGCATCTGCTGTGCCATTGCCAAGGGCTGAGTCGCTGATAACCTCGTCGTTGTGCTTGATACTCATAGAGGCACTTGCTAAGCTGCCACCGCTACTTTGAAGCAAGTCCGTGATCTCGTAAGCTTGCGGGATCTTGGTGATCTCCTCTGCAACAAGCGCTCTTATATCATCGTCAAATATCTCTTTTTTCTTATCTGCCAAGTCTTTAAATTTCTCAAACGCCTTATTAAGCGCATCGCTATCAAGGTCAAATCCAAGGCTAGCAAGCTTATCTTTAAACGCATGGCGACCGCTGTGCTTGCCAAGAACGAGCGAGTTTTTCTCTAAGCCGATGCTCTCAGCACTGATGATCTCGTAAGTCTCTTTGTGCTTTAGTACGCCGTCTTGGTGGATGCCACTCTCGTGCGCGAAGGCGTTTTTGCCAACGATAGCTTTGTTTGGCTGCGGCTCAATGCCTGTGATACTAGCGATCAGTCTTGAAGTCGGATAAATTTCTTTTGAGATGATGCCTGTGTAAAGCGGCGCAAAGACGTCCTGGCGAGTTTTGATAGCCATCACGATCTCTTCAAGTGCAGCGTTTCCAGCGCGCTCGCCGATGCCATTTATCGTGCCTTCAACCTGCCTTGCTCCAGCCTTTATAGCAGCTAGCGAATTTGCCGTAGCCATGCCTAGATCGTTGTGGTTATGCACCGAAACTACCGCTCTACCACCTATAAATTTTACTATTTCGCTAATGCGAGCTGTGATCTCCTCTGGATACAAGTAGCCAACCGTATCAGGGATGTTTATAGTTTTTGCCCCTGCGTTTATCGCTGCGTCGCAAATTTCTTTTAAAAAGCTCATCTCACTTCTGCATGCATCCTCGCAGCTAAACTCTACGTCATCGCAAAACGTTTTTGAGTATTGCACCGCCTCAACTGCACGCCTGATCACCTCGTCTGGGCTCATTTTTAGCTTGTACTGCATGTGGATCGGGCTTGTTGCTATGAAGGTGTGAATTCTTTTGTTTTTTGCTGGAGCTAGTGCCTCGCCAGCTGCCTTGATATCACGCTCAACCGCACGTGCAAGCGAGCAGACAGTGATGTTTGAAGCTTGCTTTGCGATCTGATTTACCGCGTCAAAGTCCCCTGGGCTAGCCGCTGCAAATCCAGCCTCCATCACATCCACACCAAGCCTTTCAAGCTGAAGTGCGATCTGAAGCTTTTCAGCTGTATTCATAGAAGCTCCTGGGCTTTGCTCGCCATCTCTTAAAGTCGTATCAAAGATTATAATTTTATTTTTATCCATTTTTTGTCCTTTTATAATTTTTTATATTTAAATTTAATGAGTTAAGTAAAGAAGAATTTGCTACCTAAGTAGCAGCAGTAGAGAGTTTTTGATTTCGATTTTTGGTAAAAATTTACGCGATTTTATTATGCCATTTTCGCTCATTCGCTCTCCTTTTTTTTGTGATTTTTACTAAACATTATCGCCGCTCTAATAATACCATAAAGCATATAAACGCTCATAAAAAAGGTCGCACTCTCGTAAGGATATAGATAAAGCATAGAAAATATAACTACAAGTGCTACTAAAATTCGCATAACATGAGTTTGTTTTAAATTCATCTTTTTAAAGCTTGGATAGCGGATGTTGCTAACCATCAAGATAGCCAAAACTGCTTCAAGCAATATCAAGCACCACTCAAAACCATATAAAAATTCATGCTTTAGATAAACACCAACCCAAAGCACTCCGATGATGGCTGCTGATGGTATAGGAAGTCCGATGAAAACATTTGGCTCATATGTGCCGGTAGTGACATTAAAACGAGCTAATCTAATAGCTCCAAAGACTACAAACATAGCTGCTATTAGCGCACCAAATCTGCCAAATTTTGCACCAACTGTTAGATAAAATAAAATCGCTGGAGCCACACCAAATGCTACAAGGTCTGCAAGGCTATCAAACTCCACACCAAATTTACTTGTAGTCTTTGTAAGTCTTGCCACGCGCCCATCAAGTCCGTCTAAAATCAGTGAAAGAATGATGTAAATAATAGCTTTAAAATAATTTCCCTGAATAGATGAAATAATGCTTATAACGCCCAAAAAAGCGCTTGCTGCGGTAAATAAATTTGGCAAGATATACATTAACTGCATTTTTTGTATGCTATTCATTTTATTTTTCCTCTTCAAAGTATCCAAGAAGCGAAGCAGCTTTAACGCTCTCGCCAACGCTTACGCAAATTTTAGTATCTCTTGGCAAGTATAAAATCACTTCGCCGCTTCCTAAAAAGCCAAATTTTCTAGAGGCTTTTAGACTGGTAATGTTATAAATTTCTAAACTTCTACTAAAAGCTCCAGCTATGATCTTCATAGCAAATTTGATATTTCCTTTTTCAAAACGAATTATCGCTCTTTCATTTAGCATCTCTGAAATTTTCATCGCCTGGCACAAAAAGAGTCCATGCCTTCTTTTAACTTCAGTGACGTTAGCATCGCTTATAGCCCTTAGCGTGCCTACTCCAAAAAATGGCTTTGAGATAACTATCTTAGCCACCTCTTTATCATCAAAATTTGAAACGCTAATCTCTTTTATCTTACCATCTATGGGCGAAAGTAAGGCTAGTTTATCATCAGTAAAAGGCTCTCTTTCAGGGTCTCTAAAAAAATATAGAGTTAAAAGAAACAGTGCTAGAAAAAATAGTGGCACAATACCAAACAATGCAGATATAGCAAATAAAATCAAAAAGAATAATATAAATTTATACCCTGCTTTTGCGATGTAGCCACTCATTTTTATTCCTCTTTTTTGCCTTTTTCCTCTTCTTCAAGCTCTACAAGCCTGCTTACAAGACCATTTTCTTCTTCGTAGTTTTTGATGATCTCTCTAACTCTTTTTCCCTCAATGGTCTCCTCTTCATAAAGTGCTGAAACCATGTTTTCAATGGCGCCTTTATAAATTTCAAGAAGACCAAGCACAGCTGTATATCTCTCATGAAGAAGCGTTTTTACAAACTCATCGACCTTTTCAGCCATCTTGTCGCTATAGTCTTTTATGCTTTGTCCGCCGTTTAAAAATGTTGCGCGTTGCTTTTCAAGCACCATAAGACCGGCAACATCACTCATACCATACATGCTAACCATAGCTTTTATGATATCAGTTGCACGCTCTAGGTCGTTGCTAGCTCCAGTTGATATCTCTTTTATAAAGACCTCTTCAGCAGCCCTACCAGCCAAAAGTACATCGACTTCTGCAAGCAGTTCATGCTTTTGCATCATAAATTTATTCTCTTCAGGTGTATTTAGCGTATAGCCAAGCGCTGCAAGACCACGTGGCACGACTGAGACCTTTGTCACTCTTTTTGCACCTTTTGTTAGCTCAGCTATCAAGGCATGGCCGCTTTCATGGTAAGTGACTATCTTTTTCTCTTTTGGATTTACACGGCGTGATTTTTTCTCTAAACCAGCTATCGATCTCTCGACAGCCTCTACCAGATCAGCCTGCTGGACAAAAGTCTTTGACTTACGTCCTGCAAGAAGTGCGGCCTCATTTATGATATTTTCAAGATCAGCACCTGCTAAACCAGTAGTAAGCCTTGCGATATCCTCGATATTTACATCTTTGCCGATTTTCACATCTTTCATATGGACTTTTAAGATGTCGCAACGTCCTTTAAAATCAGGCTTATCAACAAGCACTTGCCTGTCAAATCTACCCGGTCTTAAAAGTGCAGCATCTAAAACTTCAGGTCTATTTGTAGCAGCTATAACGATGACTGGCGACTTATCTGCATCAAAGCCGTCCATCTCAGAAAGAAGCTGATTTAGCGTTTGCTCTCTCTCATCATTGCCACCCATCGGACCAGAATTTCTGCTCTTACCGATCGCATCGATCTCATCTATAAATACAATCGCTGGGGCCTCTTTTTTTGCATTTTCAAAAAGGTCTCTAACCCTACTTGCGCCAACGCCAACAAACATCTCTATAAAGCTTGATGCCGACATAGAGAAAAATGGCACGCTAGCCTCGCCCGCAACTGCTCTTGCAAGAAGCGTTTTACCAGTACCTGGAGGACCAACTAGTAAAATGCCTTTTGGAATTTTAGCTCCAAGTCTTAGGTATTTATCTGGGCTCTTTAGATAATCAACTATCTCTTGAACCTCTTCTTTTGCCTCTTCTACGCCTGCAACATCGTCAAATTTAACTTTTGGTTTTTCAGAATTTATAAGCTTTTTTGCACTTCCTATGCCTAGTATGCCACCGCCGATATTCTTTTGCATACGACTAGCGATAAACATCCAAATAGCAAAAAATATAAACACCGGTATGATCCATGAAAATATAAGATCTCCAAACCAGTTATTTTCGCTATAAACGCTGTAAGTTATGCCGTTTTGCTCAAGTATGCCAATGAGCGTTGGATCATTTATCCGCTTTGCGAGGTAGATGGTTTTGTCATTACCAACGCCTTTTATCGTAGTTTCAGATATCGCAACTTCATTTAGCTGCTTATTTTTTAGCATATCCTTAAATTCAGAATAAGCTATCATCTTGCTTTGAGCGTTGCTACCAAGCCCAAAAGTACCGCCTAGTCCGTCGCCACTAAAGCTTCTAAAAGCTAGAACTATAACTATCGCAAAAATAGCAAAGATAAAGATGGGATTTTTGTTGAAAAACCCGTTATTATCGCCATTATTTTGGTTATTATTTTGATTATTCATCCATTTCCTTATAAACAAAGCTAACCCAATCATTAGCCTGTTTTATCTCAACTAGCTCCAAATCCTTAAACGTATCTTTAATCCTATCTTCGTATTTGTTCAAAATTCCAGACAATACTAAATAGCCGCCCTTTTTAAGCGATTTTTTCAAGTCATTTGAGAGCATAAAAATGACATCAGCAATGATATTTGCTACGACGATATCATATTTTTGCTCTAAATTTGCAATAGATCCTGTCCAAATTTTATTAAATTTAACCTCATTTAGCTGAGCGTTACTTAGCGAGCTTTGCGTGGCCTGCTCGTCCGTATCGCAGGCATCGACCTTGCAGCCAAGCTTTGCTAATGCAATACTTAATATCCCACTTCCGCATCCCACATCTAAAGCGGTATCGCCACTTTTTGCATATTTTTGCAAAAGTTGCAAGCAAGAATTTGTGCTTTCATGGTGCCCTGAGCCAAAGGCTAGAGCTGGGTCGATTATTATATTTGTTACGCCATTAAGTGGCTCTTCCCAGCTAGGTCTAATATAAATTTTATCAACCAAAATAGGCTTAACTGCCTTTTTATATTCGCCTAGCCAGTCTTTATTTTCTTTTAAATTAAGAGAAATTTTTAAATCATTTGAAATTTTACGAACGCTAGAGAGCCCTTTTGCATACTCTTCGACACCCCAAGCTATATCTTTTAGATCATACTCTTCCCTGATGATGATCTCATGGTCTAGCTCTTCTACACAGGTGACCCCAAAAGAAAAAACTAACTCTAAAATTTCATCATAAAAATTTGATGTTTTGATGCTTAATTCGTAAAATTTATCTTTCATTAACCAAGAACGTCTTCAAGCTTCTCTTTTAAAACTTGTGGCGTAAAAGGTTTAACGATGTAGTTATTAACACCTGCTTTTAAAGCTGTTATAACCTCGGCTTTTCCGCCCTCTGTTGTTACCATTATGATAGGCATATCAACATATTTTTGCTCAGCCCTTACCTTTTTAACAAGCTCAAGACCATTCATCTCAGGCATGTTCCAGTCAGTAATAAGAACCTCAATACCCTCGTTTTGTGTCAAGATATTCCAAGCTTCAAGCCCATGCTCAGCCTCGAGAATTTCTTGATGTCCTAACCTTTGCAAAGTATTTTTTATGATCCTTCTCATTGTTGAGCTGTCATCTACAACCAAAATCTTCACATAATATCCTTTTAGTAAAAATTGCCCTATTCTAGCTAATTAAAATTTATAAAAGCTTTAACGCTAGCCAACTTGTTTGAAAGCATCTTTCAAATCAAGTCGTCCCTCATAGTAAGCTTTACCAACGATCACGCCAGCTATCTCTTTTGTCTCTTTAAGTGCCAAAATGTCGTTTATATCGCTCACACCGCCACTTGCTATGGTTTCAAGCTTGCTGCTTCTAGCTATTTGCAAGCTAAAATCAACATTAACTCCGCCAAGCATTCCGTCTTTGTTAATATCGGTGCAAATCACAGCTTCTACACCCACATCTGCAAATTTTTTTGCAAGATCGACTGCTTTTATGTTTGAAACCTCGCCCCAGCCTTGCACTGCCACATAGCCATCTTTGGCATCTATGCCAACTACGACCCTGTAAATTCCAGCCATTTTTGCTGTAAATTCTGGATCACGAAGAGCAACTGAGCCAAGGATCACCCTGCTAACTCCAAGGTCTAAATAGCGCTTTATTCGCTCTTCATCTCTTATGCCGCCACCCACTTGCACCTTTAAATTTGTAGCTTTTACTATCTTTTCGATCGTGTTAAAATTTATAGCTTCTCCTGCAAATGCTCCGTCAAGATCAACCACATGCAGCCATTTTGCGCCGTAATCTTCAAACCTCTTAGCAAGCTCACTTGGCTCACTGCTATAAATTTTAGCGCTTTGCATGAGCCCTTTACTAAGCCTAACTGCCTGCCCCTCTTTTAGATCTATCGCTGGGAAAATTTCCATCATAACCTCGCAAAATTTTCTAAAATTTTAAGCCCAACCTCATGACTTTTTTCTGGATGAGGCTGAAAACCAAAGAGATTTTCATGCTGCACCACACTTGTAAATTCATATCCATAAGTTGTCTTTGCAAGTGCAAATTTATCATCACAAACCACGTGGTAGCTATGCACAAAGTATAAATACTCAAGCTCTTTTAATCCTAATCTTAAAGGGCTATTTTGTTTAAACTCGAGTGTGTTCCAGCCAACATGTGGGATCTTTAGTGGCTTATCAAATTTAGTTTCATCAAATTTAACAACCTCTCCTGGCAAAAGAGAAAGCCCCTCATGCTCGCCAAATTCAAAGCTTTTTTCAAACAAAAGCTGCATACCAAGGCAAATTCCTATAAAGGCTTTGCCATTTTTTACAGCCTCTTTTATCGCTTCATCCATGCCGTTAAATTTAAGTTTCTTCATCGCCTCGCCAAATGCCCCAACACCTGGTAAAACGATGTGAGAGTGCTCTTTTAAACTCTTGGGCTCACTTAGTAAAACGCACTCATGTCCAAGAAATTTAAAAGCATTTATCACGCTTTTGATGTTTCCAGCGCCATAATCAATAATAGCAATCATCTGTTCTCTTGCCTTTTTACGCTAAAGAGATAAAAGCTAAGTGCCGCCATCAGCATCGCCACACCGCCTATTAGATAGATAGCGTTTATGATATTTTCAGGTGCAGTGATAGCAAATTTAAAGACTAACATGAGAGCCTCGATTGCAAGTGCGATGATGATAGAGCCGATAAATCTAACCATAGTCTTATATATCACGCTATTTTCTTCGTGATTTTTGCCTAAAACCTCTTCTTCAAATATCGTCTTAACAAGGTCAAAAATGGCAAGAGCCAGCGTTAAAATGATGGTTGATTCAAAAATTTCTTCGACATTTATATGCTCGATACTCTTTGAGATAAAGCTCTTTACGCCGTGCCAAAATAAAAATGCGCAGATCATAAAAAGCGATGCACAAAAGAGCGCATAGACTGTCTTTAGAAATCTACCAAAATGCTCCTCGACAAAGCCGCTATCGACCATATTTAGGATATTTTCTAGGCTTATGTCGATGCAAGCGATAAATTTAAGCTCATTTTTTTCATTATAGATAGGCACGCTTGCTGTGACGCACAAACCTCCATTTAGACTTGATGGATATGGATCGCTTAAAACGCACCTTTTCTCGCGCACAGCGGTGTAGTAGTATGCCTTGTTTGCGCGGTTTTCACCTTTTGGAATTTTATACTTTTCATTTAGACTGATCGAGTCTTCGATCTGTATGCCATTTTCATCCAAAATGTATAGTGCATCAAAATTTTCTATCTCGTGGCTGATCTTATCAAAGCCAGCTTTTATGTTTTCTAAGCACACTCCAGGCAGTCTGTTTGGCAAATTTCTACTAAATAAATAGCAGATATACGCCCTTGCCTTGTATCTCGTGTCACTAAATCTCTTAATATCTTTTATAACCAAAACTAGCCTTTTAAATTTAATGCATGGTTAAACTCTGGCACGATCACCTTAAGAGCAGGTGCTACCTCGTCATCTTCAAGCTGCAAAAGCCCATTTATCTGTGAATTTAAAAGGGTCAGATCATAAGGCTGCGAGTGTGTCACAAAGATCGACTCATACTTAGTTTGAACGTCATCTTTGTTGATAAGCAGCTCCTCATAAAGCTTCTCGCCAGGTCTAAGCCCTACAAATTCGATGCCCAGATGCTCTTTATTTGAAAGCAGAAGCATCTTTTTAGCAAGATCGACGATCTTAACAGGCTCGCCCATATCAAGCACGAAAAGCTCTCCACCTTTTGCGATAGAGGCTGCTTGAAGGACTAGCTGGCACGCTTCAGACGTAAGCATAAAGTATCTTGTGATCTCTGGGTGAGTGACGCTTAGTGGCTTATTTGCAGCGATCTGCGCTTTAAATTTAGGTATGACTGAGCCACTTGAGCCAAGGACATTACCAAAGCGCACGCAAACTATCTCGCAGACACCTGCTTCGTTTGAATTTAGTGCGTAAAGCTCGCAAACACGCTTAGTTGTACCCATTATGTTTGTTGGACGCACTGCCTTGTCTGAAGAGATCATGACAAATTTCTTAGCACCATATTTTTTAGAAAGATCGACTGCATTTTTTGTGCCAAGGATGTTGTTTTCAACTGCTGAGCGAGGATTTAGCTCGCAAAGTGGCACGTGTTTGTAGGCTGCAGCGTGGATGACGATCTCTGGTCTAAATTCTTCAAAAACCTCTTCAAAGTCTTTTAAATTTGTGATATTTACAAGCTTGCTAACAGTTCTTTTATCTCTTGTATCTTCGCCTATTTTATAAAGGTTAAACTCGCTGTGCTCGACCATTATAAGCTCGCTTACGCCATATTTCAAGCACTGCTTACAAATTTCGCTTCCTATACTTCCGCCAGCTCCAGTGACAAGCACTTTTTTATCTTTTAAGAAATTTGAAATAGCTTCTGGATTAAGGTCTTTTGGCTTTCTAGCGAGCAAATCTTCGATCGAGATATCTTTGATCGGCTCATTTTCGATAAGCGAAAAGAGCTTCATATCTCTTATGCCATATCCAGTTAGCTCATCAACTAAGGCCTGAAGCTCGTCTTGATCAAGTGCTAGTGCGATGATAGCAGTCTTTGCGTCGTAGTCTTTTATAAGGCTTGGTATATCTTTTTTATCTTGAACTAAAAATCCATCACAATATGTGCCAACAAGATCGCTTCTGCCATCTACCACACCAACTGCATAGTAGTCAAGATAGCCCTGTTTTAAGCCGCGCAAGACGTGAAGCGCCTTTGAGGTTGCACCTATAACGATACAAGGCTCGCCTTTGTGAGGTCTGTTTGAAAAGTCAAGCACCATACGCTTTGAAATTCTCAAAAGCCCGATGAGTAGGCACGAGATGAGAAGGTCGATAAAAATGACGCTTCTTGGGTAAGGATTTAAAAAATCTTGTATGATGAAAAATACGATCGTAAATAAGATCGCCGCGCAAACGTGAGCTAGGAAAATTTTACGAGCCTCATTTAAGCCAAAAAATCTCCACGGCACCTTGTAAATTTTAAACATCCACATAAAAAAGAGCTTAAATACGATCAAAAATCCAGCCGTTACAAAAAGCCCTTGCACGTAGATGTCTGGGATGTCGGCGTTAAATCTTAAAAGATAAGCCGCATATATCGAAAAAACAAATATAAAAACATCGCCAAGAAGGAAAAATACGAGCCTTTTTAACTTCGTTGCATGAAACATTTACGCATTATCCTTGACTATTTTTATCACTCTTTCTTGTGTCTGCTCGCTCATATCGCTGCCGCTTGGCAAGCAAATTCCTCTTGAAAATAGATCTTCGCTATATCCATCGACAAAGCTTAACGCACCTTTAAAGACAGGCTGCAAGTGCATAGGCTTCCAAAGTGGGCGGCTCTCGATGTTTTCATCAGCTAGTGCTTTTATAACCTTTAAATGTGCATCTTTTTTAGCAAAAACGCCAGTCGTGAGCCATCTGTTTCCACGAGAATTTGGTAGCTCTGGCATAAATTCTAAAATATCTCCAAGCTCTTTTTCATAGATATCAAAGACTTTTCTCTTTTGCTCGACTCTCTTTTCTAAAACTTCCATCTGAGCCACGCCAATAGCACCTAGGACGTTACTTAAGCGGTAGTTGTAGCCATAATCTTTATGCTCGTAATGAAGTAGCGGTTCTCTTGCTTGCGTGCTGTAAAATCTAGCTTTTTCTACAAATTCGCTATCTCCAACTAGCATGCCGCCACCTGAAGTAGTGATGATCTTGTTGCCATTAAAGCTATATCCGCCCATCACGCCAAATGTGCCAAGTGCCTTGCCACCGTAAAATCCACCAAGTGCTTCAGCTGCATCTTCAACCAAAGCGATGCCTTCATTTTGGCAAATTTCGCAAATTTCTTTCATCTTTGAAGCTTGTCCGTAAAGATGAGTGACGACTAGCGCTTTTGGCTTTTTAGGTAAATTTGAGATCGCTTTTTTAAGTAGCTCTGGGCTTAAATTCCAGCTCTCGTCGCTATCTATAAAGACTGGAGTTGCCTTTTCATAAAGTATCGGCGAGACTGAAGCCATGAAAGTAAAGCTAGAAGCTAGCACAAGATCGCCCTCTTTTACGCCAAGGACGCGAAGTGCTAGGTGAAGTGCCGCAGTTCCAGCGCATAGTGCAAGCGCATCTTTGGCGCCAGTGTAGCTTTTTATGCTATCTTCAAATTTATTGACATATTCGCCAAGTGGCGCTATGTAGTTGCTTTCAAAAACTTTTTTTATATATTCTTGCTCTTTTCCACTCATATTTGGTGGAGATAAAAAAACCCTATCCATTTTCATACCTTTCGTGATTTTTTAGCGATTTTAGCACTTATTTTTAAATTTATATCTTAGCGCGCTCGCATGCAGGCACGCCATACGCCTTTATGCCGTCCTTTATATCTCTAACGACCACGCTTCCAGCGCCGATGATGCAGTTTTTACCGATGCTTATGCCTTGAATGACGCTTGAGCCAATGCCAATGTGCGTAAATTCGCCCACACTCACATTTCCAGCAAGGGCTGCATTTGGGCTGATGTGAGCAAATTTACCTATCACGCACTCATGCTCTATCACTGCGCCAGAGTTTATGATAGCGCCCTCTTTTATGCAAGCTTTTGCGTTTATCACGGCATTTGGCATGACGACCACACCTTTTTCTATCACAGCACTTTCGCTCACAACCGCACTTTTATGGATCAAATTTACTATCTCAAAGCCAACATCCTCGACCTTTTGGCTGATCTTTTGCCTTGTTTTATTATCACCTATGGCTATTATGATGTCAGCTTTTTCAAGCTCTGGGCTAAATTTATGCTCACTAGCATCATCTAAAAAAACTATCTCATCATAGCCATTATCTCTAGCGATGTCAGCGATCACAAGCCCATGCCCACTCGCTCCGTAGATGTAAATTTTCTTAGTTTTTGCCATTAAATTTCTCCGTCGTCGCCTGTCCCTCTTTGCTGACACCACTTCGTTTTAGCACCTTTTCGATGGTCTGCAAGGCGATCTTTACATCAAGCATAAAGCTTAAATTTTTAGCGTAATAGACGTCGTATTCAAATTTTTTCTCCCAGCTTATGGCGTTTCTGCCATTTACCTGCGCTAGACCCGTGATACCAGGGCGCACGTCGTGGCGGTGCTTTTGCGTTTCGTTATAGATGGGTAGATACTCGACTAGAAGCGGCCTTGGTCCAATGAAGCTCATATCGCCCTTTAGCACGTTAAATAGCTGTGGCAGCTCATCAAGACTAAGTGAGCGGATCAGTTTGCCAAATTTACCAAGACGCTGGTCATCTGGCAAGAGCTCGCCATTTGCGTCACGCTCGTCACTCATCGTCTTAAATTTATAAATTTTAAAAATTTTCTCATTAAGCCCTGGTCTTGCCTGCGTAAAAATGACGTCACGGCTTACCTTAAAATAGATAAAAATAGCCGTTGCTATGATGATAGGTGATGTTAAAATGAGCAAAAACAAAGCTCCCAAAATATCAATCACCCTCTTTAAAAAATTTCTATACATCTATAAATTTCCTATAAATTTCTATATATCTTTTCGCGATTTGCTTCTCGTCAAACTCACTAACTGCCCAGTCCCTGCCATTTTGCCCAAGCTTAGTGCAAAGTGCTTCATCATCAAGCAAAATTTTTATCTTACTAGCAAGATCACTTGCGTCTTTTACCTTACATAAAAGTCCGTTGTAGCCCTCTCTTACAGCCTCATTGCAGCCTGTCACGTCACTTGCAACGACTGCTTTAGCCATGCTCATCGCCTCTAAAACCGTTCTTGGAAAGCCCTCTTTATAGCTTGGCAAAGCCAGTAAGTAAGAAGCTTTTAAAAGCTGTGGTATGTCGTTTCTAGCGCCAAGATATCGCACCTTGCCACCTTTTAAAAAGCTCTCGTCGGCGGTTGATTTATTACCAGCAAAGCCCTCGCCCACAAAGACAAATTCGCAGTTTTTATAGCCATTTAAAATTTCTGCTGCCTCGTAAAATTCACGAACGCCCTTGTGCCACATGGCTCTGGCGATCATGAGAACCACCTTTTTTTCACCAAAGTCAGCTGCCTGCGTGATAGCTGGGTCAAATTTAGCAGTATCGACGCCGACACTTTTTATGCGATACACCTTGCTTTTATCTATCAAATTTTTAGAGATCAGATAGTCTGGGTCTGCGTCATTTACGAAGATGCAAGCATCAACTTTTGCAAAAGAGAGCTTATAAAGGCTCTCCATGACAAAACGCACGGCCTTTGTCTTAATATCATCATCGATATAAAAGCTACCAAGGCCTTCGACCAAATTTATCACGTGCTTTATGCCAGCGTTTTTAGCAGCAAATGTGCCAAAGACATTTGACTTATGAGCGCCAGTTTGAAGCAGGTCTAAATTTAGCTCGCCTAAAATTTGAGATAGTTTTTTTGAGTTATTTATCACGGTTAGCGGATTTAGGCTCGCCTTATCAAGCTCGTAGGTAACGGCGTGAAAGCTTTTAGCAAGCTCATTAGTGAAATTTCCTTTTGGAGCGATAGCAAAAACCTCATGCCCCATATCTTTTAAAGCCTGCATAATAGGGCGTCTAAAAAAGTGTATGCTCATATCAGCATGGCTTAAAAATCCTATCCTTGCCATCTCTACCTCTTTAGCCTATAAACTTTTGCCGCCCCGTCAAGTATGACTGGCTCAAAGACCTTAGGATCGTATCTTTCAAGCACGAAAAGCTGGATGTAGGCGCTATTTAAAATGCTCTCATCAAGGATGATAAATCTACCATAATCCCTCATAAAAATGACAGAAATATTTGAGCTTTCATTATTTTTATACTCTTTTACATTTAGCTTGCCAGCCTCGTTGTAGTCGGTCTCTATGAAAGATCTTAGTGGTAAGACATTGCCATCATAGATCAAATTTGTGACATCACTTGTTAGAGTAAATCCACCACTTAGTCTAATGCCCTTTTCGCTTTGCGAGATCGCTCTTGTGGTGATGAAAAGTCCGTTGTTTAGGTTTTTACCACTTTTTAGATCGATCTTGCTAAACTGCAAAATGGTCGGAAAGATGCTAAGCATCCTATCTGGCAGGTAATAATAAATCTCTATGCTCTTTGCTGGTAGGCTAAAATTTGCCTCTTTTATCTCGCTAAAAAACTGATCAACGCTTAAATTTCTATCTTTTAAAATTTGAGCCAAGTTGCCATTAAAGTGCTCTTTGAAATTTCGCTCAGTGTATTCTACATCGAGCCTTGCCATATTTGCCGAGCTCATCTCGTCGCTTCCAAGCGCAAAGCTCACGGCAAAATTTTCACGTCCAAGGTGCTTTCCGCCGTCAATTAGCGTCTTAACATCGCTGTAATATCTAATCGGATATCCATAGTCCCACCACGCAAGCACGTAGTCTTCGCGTCCTGCGATGCTTTTTAGCTTATTTAAAATTTCAACTTCTTTATTTACAAAGACTGGCTCAGCCTTGTAGCCATAGATGTGAATGAGCGCTGGAGCAAGCACTAGGGCCGCTATGAACGCTCTTATGAGATTTAAAACAGCCCCTTTTAGCTTTAAATTTGCAAGCACAAACTCCACTAAGTAGCCAAAGCCAAGTGCCATGATAGGCACGGCATAAATGGTAAATCTAAGGCCACTTTTAAAGGCTAAAAAGCCAAGTGCGAGCATGCCCAGCGAGACGGCAAATGAGCGGTGCTTGTAGCAAAACAGAGCGACGCCAGCAAGCGAGATCAAAAATGTGATGACATTTGCGCTGATCCTCTCACAAAATAGCGTAAAATCAACGACGCTTGACTCTTGGATAGTTTGATTGACATTAAAAAAGTGAAAGCTCATACCGCCAACTTCAGGCGCATCTCTAAAGACGTAGAATTTAAGCTGAAAGATTATCGGATTTAGCCCACCACGGATGACAAAAATGACAAAGATAATCGCCAAAATGCCAAGAGCAATTTTTAAATTTATCACCTCTTTTTTAAATAGGCAAAGTGCGTAAATAGCGATGACAACGATAAATTTAAGAGTTAGATCAAGGTTTGAGATAGCAAGTAAAAGCAGCGAAATTTCAAGGTAAAAAAGTGGATTTTTCCTATCAAAAATGAGCGTGTAAAGTAAAAATAGCCCGGTTAAAATGCTAATAAGCGAAAAGGCGCTCATATACCACCACATATAGATAAGCACGCTTAAAGGTGCTATTATCAGGCTCTTTGCGTCCTTTTTCTCAAGCACCCTAACAAGTCCCCAAACGACAAAGACGCTAAGAGTGATGATGAGCATGTCAGTGTCGTAGTAACCAGCCATCGTGCGGTTGTAGTAGCTATTTGCGATCACTGCAAGAAGTGCAGCGATGAAGCCAGCCATTTTTGCTTTGTATTCATTTGCGATCAAGATAACAGGCACAGCCACAAGCGACGAGAAAAATACACTCATATAAATCATCGCTGTCTCAAGCTTGACGCCTAGGAATTTCACGATCCAGTAAGTAAGCGTCGAGAGCGGATAGCCATAGTAGCTAAGGTCGTTTTCTTGGTGAAAGCCAGCTAGCATGTCCCTTGCCCCCTCGGCAAATGCGTAGCCGTCGTTTGTGCTGATCATCAGCTCGTTGTTCCAGAAAAAGACTGGATACTCACTCGCCCAAAAGACCCAGTAAAGCCTGCAAACCATGCCAAAGAGGACTGCGGCAAATATCATAAGGTATAAAGAGTAATTTTTAAAAAATAAATTTCTATTCATTAGGATTTTCCAAAAAATTTATAAGTTTGCTCGCTATGTTTTCACTATCAAAAAATTTAGCCCGATTATACGCAACATTTTCAAAATTTTGCCTTATTTCACGCTCGTTAAGCACCTTTATCATCGCTTCTTTCATCGCATTTTCGTCATCAACTGGCACTAAGATGCCAAACTCGCTCTCGCCCAAAAGCTCCTTTGCACCGCTTTTATGCTCGGTTGAAATGATAGTTTTTTCGCACGCTAGCGCTTCAAGCAAGACATTTGAAAAGCCCTCAAAACGCGAGGCACAAAGCAAGCAAGAGGCGTTTTTTATATGCCTAAAAGGGTTTTTATCAGTGCCAAGAAGTTTTACTCGATCGCCCACGCCAAATTTATCTATCAAATTTTGTAGCTCATCCTTTAAAGGCCCTTTGCCAAGGATGCCAAGCGTGGCTCTAGGGTCGTTAATTGAAGCGATTATTTTTATTAGCATGGCTTGATTTTTACCGCTATCAAGGCGGCCTATGTTTATGAAAAATGGCTTAAAGTCGCTCTCAAGTGGCTCATCTTTTAGCAAATTTATAGTTTTTAGATCAAGGGCGTTATAAAGCACCTTTGTTTTTGCCTCACTCATGCCAAAATTTCGCACCAGATCCTCTTTATTGCCAGCTGCATTTGCGAGGATTAGATCAGCCTTTTTATAAAGATGAGTGAGTAAAAATTTATTAACCCTGCCGCTTAGATCGTTTTTATATAGGATCGACGGACAGCTTCGCTCGCTGATAACTAGCCTAGCCTTTAGCCCTAAAATCCTAGCAAGCCCAGCGATATAGCAAGGGCGGTTCATCAGCACAAACTGCGTGTCGATGCCTAAGTTTTGACAGAGCTTTTTATACTTAAAGGCAAGCAACGGCATCGCTAAAAAGAGCCTTGCAAGCTTCTTTAGTCCGCTCTCGTAAGGATCGCTATTTTCTATAAAGTGGATTTGCACCTCGCTTGGGATCTCATAGGCGATGACCTTGCTCATTAAGATGAGATGAACTTCATAATGTTTAACCAAAAATGGCAGTAAATTTGCCACATTTCGCTCAGCCCCACCAGGCCCCATCGAATATAAAAAAACGGCTAATTTTTTCACTTGCTAACAACCTTTTTTATAAATTCTCGCCACTGTTTGATTATATTTTCTTTGTTAAATAAATTTGCACTTTCGCTGGCGTTTTTTGCTAGTTTTTGCCTTAAATTTTCATCTTTTAAAAGCATTTCAAGCTTATCTTTTAGATCATTTGCGTCGCCATTTTTAAAGATAAGCCCATCTATGCCGTCATTTATAAGCTCTCTTGCTCCCACGGTGTCACTACTTAGCCTAGCGCAATTAAAGGCGCCTGATTCTATTAGCACATTTGAAAGCCCCTCACTTCTTGAGCAAAGAGTAAAAATTTTTGCCTCGCTATAAAGCTTGCTAACATCGCTCATGTGACCTAGAAATTTGACATTAAGCCCTAAATTTGACGCCATTTGCTTCAGTTCGGCCTCCTGCCTGCCACTGCCTGCGATCTTTATCTCCCAGCCATCAAGCAAGCTCTTATCCGCCTTGCTAAGCGCCTCAAAATAGAGATCATAGCCCTTTACCGCCTCCAGCCTTGCCACGCTTAAGATGACATTTTTCTTCTCGCAAATTTCAGGCACGTCGATAAAGAGTGGGTTGTGGATGACCTCGCGGTTTTTGGCAAATTTATAGTAGTCGTAGTCGCTTTTGCTTAGCACGCTTAGGCCATCTACAAAACGGTAGCTAATATCACGCATAGCGCTTGCGATTTTGTTTTTTAGGTAGCTGTGCTCGTGATGCTCAGTTGCTATTAGTTTGCTCTTTAGCCCAGCATTTGCCAGCACGCAAGCGACGTTTGTCCAGTCGATAAAGCTAATTATCAGATCAGCCCTTTGCTCTTTAAAAAGCGCTCTAAGAGCGAGGATTTTTTTAAATTTTAAAGCGAGCCCTGAGCCAATGACGTTAAGGTTTATGATATTTATCTTTTCACTAAATTTATAAAGCCCAAGGTCCTCTTCAAGAAGAGCGATAGTGATCTCATTGTCTTTGCAAAGCTCGTTTGCAAGCACGTTTAGCACACGTTCAGCCCCACCATTTCTAAGCGCAGCGATGACAAAAAGAATTTTCACTTCACACCTCCAAGCTTTAAAAGCTCCAGCCATTTTTTATAAATTTGCTCCACACTAAACTCATCAAGCCTAGCTCTTGCGTTTTTAGCAAATTCGCCCATTTTTGCCTCATCTTGCAGCAAATTTGCAAGCTTTTTACTCATCTGATCAGCGTCATTTATCTCACAAAGTAAGCCATCAAAACCATCTTTTATAAGCTCTTTTGCCCCGCTAGTTCTTGTCGCAACCCGCACGCAGTCATAGTTTATCGCCTCTATCAAGGTGTTTCCAAGACCCTCGAAATTTGAGCAAGAGAGCAGCACCTTTGCCCTTTTATAAAGCGAGGCGATGTCGCTTACATTGCCTAAAAACTCTACATCAGCGCCCAAGCTTTTGGCTAAATTTTCTAAATTTAGCCTCTCGCCGCCATCTCCAGCCACGGCAAATTTATAGCCGCTTTGCTTTAAGCTTGCAGCCACTCTTACAAACATTTCGCAGTTTTTTATCTTATTTAGCCTGCCAACAAAGATGACTAAATTTTCTTTATCAAAGCTCTCACTGCGCACCTCTTCAAAGAGTGGGTTGTAAATTTTCATCACATTTTTGCAAAATTTAGAGTAGTAGCCTAGATCCTCGTCGCTTAAGACGCTAAGTGCATTTGCAAATGGATAACTTATGCGTCTTAGCACCTTAAAAATGGCTCTTTTTGGCGCGAGATAGTTTGTGTGCTCACTTATGATTATAGGCGTTTTTAGCCCAGCTGAGCTAAAGAGCACCAAGGTATTTACGGCGTCTAAAAAGGATATCACAGCGTCAAATTTGCCCTCTCGTATGAGCGCTCTTAAAGCAAGCACCTTTGAAACTCTCTTTTTTAAATTTCCAACAAAGCCAAGCTCATCAGCACCAACACCTAAATTTATGAGTTTCACGCCACTTGCTAGCTCGTAAAATGGCTCGTCCTTGTCAAATTTAACAAGGCTTACCTCGTGATCCACGCTAAATCTTGAAGCGATCACCGCACAAACTCGCTCTGCACCGCCACTTCTAAGCGTTGATGTGACAAATAATATCCTCATACGCCAAGCCTTTGTTTTATCTTCACTCTAAGCTTTGAGAGTGCCGGTAAAATGCCACTTGGAAGCGGGCTAAGCAGTAAGAAAATAAACGCTTCTTTACTAAATTTGATGCTAAGACTTTTAAAGATACACCTTAGCATAAGGCCATATTCGCCTGCTATTTTGGCATAGTAAGCGGCATTTTTATACTGCATAGCTAGAAATTTTGGCTCGTTTTTTATAGCGATGTCGTAGTGTAAATTTGCTGTTTTGATGTAAGCGTTTGCAACGCTCAACGCGTGTTTGCCAGCATTTAGCGTCGCACTATCGCTTCTTGCGATACGGTAGATGTAAAGTGACTTTTTAAGATAAAAGACATTTTTTTCAAAAAAGCGGATATAAAGCTCATTTTCGCCGCCAAAACTGCTCTCATCAAACCTAAAGCCGTCTATAAATTCACGCGAAAAAAGCTTAAAATACTCGCCATTTATCCGCCCGCAGTGATAATCAACCTTACTCATCGCCCCACTCTTGCTATATGGGCTTCTACCAGCCACGACCTCGGTCATCACGCCATCTTTCTCGCAGATCGCGTCTGCAAAAACGCACGAATACTCGCCACTTTTTAAAATTTCATAGCACTGGGCAATCGCCTCTGGTAAAAGCTCATCGTCATCATCTAGCAAGCAGACAAACTCGCCTGTTGCGTTGTCAAAGCCGTTATTTTTATTGCCATTTGGGCTCTTTTTGTGAGCGCTGTTTTTTACAAATTTGATCCTTGCGTCGTTAAAACTCTTGCAAATTTCACTCGCACTCTCGTCATCGCCGTCGTCAGTTACAACTATTTCTAAATTTTTATAGCTTTGAGCTAGAGCGCTTCTTATGGCCTTTTTTAAAAGCTCTGGACGCTTATAGGTCGCAGTTACGATGCTGATTAATGGCTCGCCCATTTAGCCCCTTTTAAAAATTCTCTCATAGCCTTGAAGCTTTTCAAGTCGTGAGAAAAGTATAAATTTAAATGTTTTTATGTATGCCTTTAAATTTGCGCTGTATCCTCTCTCAAGGCGCTCGCCCTCGATATTTGAGCCACTAAGATCAGTTGGATGCGCAAAAAGATCGCAAAAATACATCTGCATATCATTAACGCCTAGCAAATAGTCCCAAACATCGGTCGTGCAAAGCGCACGTTTATGAATTTCAAGCAAATTTTTAGCACTTTTTTTAGTTAGCACATAAGCCCCTGCTCTATAAATGCTTGAAAATGAGTGCTTTGAGACCTGCCAAAGTGGCTTACTTAGGCTAGCATCCACCTTTTTGCCAAAGGCGCTAAACCTGCCCTCTAGCCCATCTTGCATGCCGCATATCAGCACGCTATTTTCTGGTATCTTGCTAGCTGCTAAAAAGGCCTCTTTTATGGCATTATCATCTCCGATCACGTCATCTTCAAAGATGAGAGCAAATTTCGCCTCACTTGCTAAAAACGCCTCATAAGCCTTCACGTGCGAGAGCGAACAGCCAACCTCTGCTGGGCTTAAAACCTTGCCGTAAGCTTTAAATGATGGCGAAATGATCTTATAGTACTCCTTTGCGTTTAGCTCCCTGCCATCAACTGCGTCTATTAGCTTAAAGCTATCATAAGAGCCAAATTTCTGCTGCAAAAGCTCGCGCCTTTTGGTATCTTTTGCCAAAGAGATCAGATAAATTTCATTCATTTAAGACCTTTTAAATTTTTTTAAAATTTTACGCCAAACTATGCCTCGCTCGAAGGCATTAAAAAACAAAAAATATCCCAAAGCATAAGCTGCGCTGGCGTATATCGCAGCAAAGATAGCAAATTTTAGCCAGTTATCTAGGCTCACAAAGTCCTTGCAGGCAAACATCGCAAGCACACAAAGCGCAAAAACGGCTAAATTTTTAAAATAAACCCCGTAAAATGTGGTGAGCTTCACCTCTAAATTTAAGGCGGCATTTATGAGGTCAAAGCCGAGAATTCTTATGCTATAAAAAATGGCTGCGACGATGACGATGCCATAAACGCCGTAGTCACTAAATTTAAGCAGTGCGATCTGCGCTATGATCGTGCTAACGCCAAGGATGGTGTTGGCAATGGCTGGTCGGCGAAGCTTGTTTGTCGCGCTATCAAGGTTAAAAAGCGAAAAAACAAAGCTTATAAAGACGATCGGCACTAGCGTGATCATCGAGACGTTGTAGATAAATTTAACCTCGTCCGCACTTTTAAAAGGCAACCAAAGCGTGTAAAAATCAAGCCCAAAAACGACGAAAAATGCAGCCGGAGCGCTCATCACAAAGGCGATCACCTTCATTGAAAATTTAGCCTCTTTTATGAGGTCCGTGATCAAATTTTTAGAGTAAAGCTCGACAAATTTTGGCGCAAAGATACCGCTAAGCTGCGCTACAAAGCTCTCAAGTATGATAGGAGCAGCCTTGGCGACTGAAAGAAGGCCAGTGGCGTTTGCATTTACGAAAATGTTGCAGATAAAAAGATCCATGCCTGTTAAAAGTATGCGGTTTAGCGCATTAAAGCTGTTCCAAATGCCAGAGCTTAAAAGCTCTTTTATCTTAGAAAAATCAAATTTACTAAGGCTAAATTTTAGCTCTGGCGTGATACGAGCTGACATAAAAATGGTGCTAAAAAAGACAAAAAGGCTAGCGATTAGCGCTGAAATGGCGATGTATGAAATGAACGGCTTAAAAAAGAAAAAGAGCGCCACGATGAGGCTCGCTAGGACCATGCTTGAGATGGCGTTTCTGATGGAGAGTAGGTAGAGCTTGTTTGTCACAAAAGCACAAACCGTCAAAACGCCGTTAAATAGCCCGACGCAGAAATTTATAAAGTAAAAAACAAGGGTCATTCTCACGTCAAAGAGTAAATTTTCAGGAACGTTTAAAAAGCTTTGCAAATTTAGTATAAAAATGGAGCTAAGCACCACGACAACGGCGCAAAAGAAGATATTTACAACAAGCACTGATGAGTAGTATGTATTTGCAAGGATTAGATCTTTTTTGTGCCACGCATGAGCGACAAAGCGCCCACTTACCGAGTTTATAGCTACGCTTACGACTGCTGCGTAGCTAACGATGGCATTGCTAAGACCCACAAAGCCAAATGCCTCGTTGCCAAGGCTTTTTAAGATAAATGGCGTAAGAAAGAAATTTATGCCCATTGATACGACAAAAACGACGATAGAGCTTATTAGATTGATTAGCATTAGACTTTTAACCTATAAATTTTTACACCACTTGAGATGATAAATGGCTCAAAGTATCGCTCATCAGCTCGCTCAAATATAAAAAGCTGCACAAGGGCTGAATTTAAGGCATTTTCATCAACTAAAACCACGCGCGCATAGTCCTCCAAAAATAAAACAGAGATTTTTGCCTTTTCGTCGATAGTTTTCTCGTCTATTTGTAGCTCTTTGCCAGAGCCTTTTATCTTATAAAAGGACTTTACCGCTACTTTTTCGCCATTTTGAGTGATAAATTTTGGCTCTTTTAGCGGCAAGATATAGCCATTTCCAAGGTCTATGCCAGCCTCGCTAACGCTATTTATAGGGCTAATGTAGTAAAAAAACTCCTCTTTTGGCTGCTCACCGCTCATAACGTCGATGTAGCTATATCTAAAGATGTTTGGAGCGATATCTATCATATCTGGCACAAGATAGTAAAAAACCTCTTTTTTTGCCGCTGGCAGAGTAAAATTTGCGCTTTCAAGCTGGCTTAAAAAGAGGTTTAGGTCGCTTGTGTTGTGATCTTTTAAAATTTCTTCTAGTGCTCTACTCTTTTTCTCAAACGATATGTCGCTATACTCGCTCACTACTCTAGCTAGCTTGGCTGAGGTTGCCTCGTCTTTTCTTAATGCAAGGCTAACAAAATAGCCATTCTCGCCGCCTTGCCTACCAGGATCATTTAGCGTCTTAACATCAGCAAAGTATCTTACCGCATATCCATAATCCCACCATGAAAGCACGTAGTCATCGCGCTTAGCAGCCTTTTTTAACTGATCAAGTGCCATTGCCTCATCGTGCGTGATCAAAGTATGCGGTCTATAAGAGTAAGCGATCTCTAAATTTGGGGCAAGCGCAGCTGCTGCAAAGATAAAAAAGGATAAATTTTTAAGAGAATTTCTAAGGTCAAATAAATTTAAAAAAAAGTGTAAGAAATACCCAAAACCAAGTGCAACAAGTGGCGTTATATACATAGCAAATCTAACTCCACCAAATAGCGATAAAGCGCCAAGTCCAAGCAGTGGCAAGCTAAGTAAAAATGGGCGAAATTTAAAACAAAGCACCAGATAGCCAATCGCTGCAGTTAGCAAAATAAGGATGTTTCCAGCCATGAAATAGACAAAATATAAAAGGCTAGCGCTTTTTACCTCGTCAATTAGCGTGTATTCGCTTATAAAGTGAAATTTACTTGCAACCTCTGAGCTGCTTTTTAAAACGTAACTGCCAATCTTTGAGATGATAAGATCAAAGCCGCCAAAATAGATAAAAATAGCTAGCATAATAGTTAGAAAAATGCTTAAATTTCTAGGTGAAAGTAGTTTTTTATATTTGCAAAAAATGGCATAAAATGAAGCAATAACCGCTAAATTTAAAATCAAAATTTTATTTGCAATGAGCGGATCTTTTGAAAAAACATTAAAACTAACGATGCTTATAAACATAAAAAATATCGCTTGGTAGTTTTCTATCCTGCTTCGTATAAAAGCAAGCGTGTAGATAAAAAAGACAAAAATAATGCTTAAAATAAGAGCATAAGAGCTTTGATACCACCAAAGATAAAGCGATACAAAAAGCCCTGGCAAAACGATAAATTTTAGTTCATTTGCATTTAAAAGTCTGATCAAAAGATAGATGATGAAAAGCGCAAATGTGACATTTAGCATATCGCTATCAAAGTAACCAAGCGACGTTCTTACAAGATAGCCTGGCAAGATAACGCTCATAAATGCCGCCACAGCCCCAGCTTTTAGAGCTTTAAACTCATTTGATATCAAGATAACTGGAAGTGCGATAAGGGGTGCTAAAAGCGCACTCATATAAAACATCACGCTTTCGATCTTGAAAAGTAAAATTTTGCAAATATAAAAAACTATGGTTGAGATTGGGTGATTAAAGGGGCTAGAGTCATTTTGCTGATGAAAGCCAGCAAGCATATCTCTAGCGCCCTCTGCGTAATAGTATGCGTCATTTGTCGTAAGCATAAATTCGCCGTTAAAGTAAAACTCTGGCATATCCTTTGCCCACAATACCCAAAGCATCCTAGCTGCAAATCCAAACAGATAAGCAGCTAGAAAGATAAGTAAAATTTTACAATTTACGCTTACTTTGTGCACTAAATTCCTTACAGCCTAGCGTCAGCCTCTGGGTAGATATTTTTTATATCATAAACCAAGTGGCCTTTTAGGTTGAGCTTTTTAAATTCATTGTGAGCTACGGCGATCACGATGCAGTCGTAGTCGTCTAGGTTATACTCTTTTACTAGATCAAAGCCGTACTCATGTTTTACCTCAGCGCTATCAGCCCAAGGATCAGTCACATCGACCTTGCAACCAAAGTCTTTTAGCTCATCAACCACGTCTATAACGCGAGAGTTTCTTATATCTGGGCAGTTTTCTTTAAATGTCATACCAAGAACAAGTACGCGCGCTTTGTTGATAAGCACACCCTTTCTTATCATTAGTTTTATAACTTGATCGGCTGCATATCTGCCCATATCATCGTTGATACGGCGACCTGCTAAGATCATTTCAGGGTTATAGCCTACCTCTTGAGCTTTGTGAGTTAGATAGTATGGATCTACGCCGATGCAGTGACCGCCAACTAGACCTGGGCGGAAATTTAAGAAATTCCACTTCGTACCTGCAGCCTCAAGCACGTCTATGGTGTTGATGTGAAGCTTTTCAAAGAGCATCGCAAGCTCGTTTATAAAGGCAATGTTGATGTCGCGTTGGGTGTTTTCGATGACCTTTGCAGCCTCTGCTACTTTGATGCTTGAAGCTTTGTGAGTGCCAGCTGTGATGATCGAGCGATAAATTTCATCGACCTTGTCAGCGATCTCTGGAGTTGAGCCACTTGTGATCTTTTTGATCTTTGTAACAGTGTGCTCTTTATCGCCTGGGTTTATGCGCTCTGGAGAGTAGCCGCAGAAGAAGTCTTTGTTAAATTTAAGCCCACTCTTTTCAAGAAGTGGCACGCAAATTTCTTCTGTAACGCCTGGATAAACGGTGCTTTCATATACAACGATGTCGCCTTTTTTAAGCACTTTTGCCACGCTCTCGGTTGCCTTTACCACTGGAGTTAGATCAGGGCGTTTGTTCTTATCTATCGGAGTTGGGACGGTTACGATGAAGAAATTGCAACTTCTGATGTCATCTAAATTTAGGCTAAATTTCATGCCATTATCGATCGCTTTTTTCATCTGCTCATTGCTAAGCTCAAGCGTTCTGTCATAACCACTTTTAAGCTCTTCTATACGTTTTGCATTTACGTCAAAGCCGACTACTTCGTACTTTTCACTAAAAGCTGCTGCTAGTGGAAGTCCCACATATCCAAGTCCTACTACTGCTATTTTCATTTCTCTTTCCTTTTTAAAATTTTTGGTTTTATTGTTTTTAAACGTTCATAAATTCTTATCTCTGCGCCCACGCCTTGCGGAGTTACGATCTTAATGGGGCTAATGCCAGGCAAAATTTGGGTAAATTCATAATAAATTTGCCTCTTTTTATTTTTGCCATTGCAAGGCTTAAGCGGTTCATCATCTGCGCTAAATTCATAATAAACCCCGCTTTTATCCTCTTTTTTATCTAAATGTCCGCCCTCTAGCATAGCAAATTCACAATCCGTTTGCACCTCTTTAAAAAATGCAACTTCATATTTAAAATAATCATTCGGCATCTTTGAGACGGGCAGCTCAAAGACCTGCTCTTGCGTCTTGGCTTCACTTTTGCCTGCCGCTTCGCTAGCTAAGAGAGTAAAAGGCAGCAAGCAAGCTACAAGAAAAGATAAAATTTGCCTCACGCTTTGACGCCTATTTGAAAATACTTAAAGCCATGCTCGGCTAAAGCTTTAGCGTTATACTGGTTGCGTCCGTCAAATATGACAGCATTTTTTAGCCTCTCTTTGATCTCCATAAAATCAGGCGATCTAAACTCACTCCACTCCGTCACAAGCACCATAGCATCGGCGCCATTAAGAGCGTCATATTTATTTTTAGCATATTTCACATCTAAATTTGGCATATATTTTTTCGCTTCTTCGCTTGCTTTTGGATCGTAAGCGACCACTTTTGCGCCAGCCTCGTCTAAAAGCTTTATCAAAGTTAGCGAGCTAGCCTCTCTCATATCATCGGTATTTGGCTTAAACGCAAGTCCCCAAAGTGCGATCGTCTTGCTCTTTAGATCGCCGCCAAAGAAGTTATAAATTTTATCAAAAAGAACTCTTTTTTGAGCCTTATTTCTTGACTCGACCGCGTTTAAAAGCTCTGGCTCAAAGCCATTTTGCCTAGCTGTGTAGATGAGTGCCTCGACGTCTTTTGGAAAGCAGCTACCGCCGTATCCGCAGCCTGGGTAGATGAAGCTATATCCGATCCTTGAGTCGCTGCCGATACCTTTTCTTACTAAATTTACATCAGCTCCAACGCGTTCGCAGATATTTGCTATCTCGTTTATAAAGCTTATTTTGGTTGCCAGCATCGAATTTGCAGCGTATTTTGTCATCTCAGCTGATTTTACGTCCATACAAATGAGCCTGTCGTGATTTTTCATAAATGGCTCATAAAGCTCTCTCATCACGCTAAAGCCCCACTCGCTGCTAGCTCCGATAACTACGCGGTCTGGCTTTAAAAAGTCCTCAACTGCCGCGCCCTCTTTTAAAAACTCTGGGTTTGAGACGACTTCAAATTTAACCTTTGCATTTCTCTTTTTAAGCTCAGCCTCGATCACCTCATGCACCTTAGCTCCAGTGCCCACTGGAACGGTTGATTTATCGACTACGATTAGCGGTTTGCTTAAATTTTCTCCGATCGATTTCGCAACCGAGAGGACATATTTTAAATCCGCCTGTCCATCGGCGCCCATAGGTGTGCCAACAGCGATAAATAGCACATCTGCATGCTCTAGTGCCTCGGTTATCTGCGTGCTAAATTTAAGCGAGCCATTTTTATAGCAGTCACTCACGATATCAGCAAGCCCTGGCTCATATATAGGCACGACGCCGTTTTTTAGCGCTTCGATCTTTTTGCTATCAACATCGACGCAGATCACGCTGTTGCCCATCTTAGCAAAGCATGCACCACTCACTAGTCCAACATATCCGGTTCCAATTACTGCTATTTTCATGCTTATCCTTAAATTCTCTTTTCCCACTCAAGGGCGGTTTTTATGATGAGCGCTAGATCGTCTCTTTTTGGCTTCCAACTTGTTAACGAGCGTAGTTTGCTTGCATTTGAGATAAGGATAGCTGGGTCGCCGTCCCTTCTTGGCGCATTTAGCACTTTAAAATTTACTCCACTTACTTTTTTTGCGGTCTCGATGACCTCTTTTACGCTAAATCCCCTGCCATATCCCACGTTAAAAGTTTCGCTACCATTTTGACTGATGTATTCAAGTGCGCTTATGTGGGCGTCCGCTAGGTCGCTAACGTGGATATAGTCTCTAACGCATGTGCCATCCTTTGTCGCGTAGTCATCACCAAAGATACCCATGCTCTCACGCTTGCCAAGTGCTGTTTGCACGGCTACTTTGATAAGGTGCGTGGCGTTTGGATAGTTTTGACCGATAAGCCCCTCCTCGTCTGCACCTGCTACGTTAAAATAGCGCAAAATCGCAAATTTGAAATTTTCATTTGAAGCGGCGTAGTCTTTGATGATTTGCTCGCTCATTAGCTTGCTTCTGCCGTATGGATTTATCGGATTTGTAGGCGTTGTTTCGCTAACCTCCGCCACATCTGGCTCGCCATAAACTGCAGCAGTTGAGCTAAATATAAATTTATTTACATTGTAAGTTTTTGCGTATCTTAGCACCCTTGCGACGTTTGCAGTGTTGTTTAGATAGTATTTTAGCGGTTCGCTCATACTCTCAAAGACCTCGATAAACGCTGCAAAATGGATGATCGCATCAAATTTGCCATTTGCAAAAATTTCGCTTAGATCATCCTCTAAATTTGCATTTATAAATTTGAAATTTCCTATCTTTTGGAGTGCCTCAAGTGCTTTTTGTGAGCCCTTGCAGAGATTGTCGATGATGGTTATCTCATCTTTGCCTTGCTTTAAAAGTGCTTTTACTACGTGGCTGCCGATATATCCAGCTCCACCTGTTACTAAAATTTTCAAGTTTAAGCCTTTCATTAAAAGTGTGTAATTTTATCAAAAATAGAGTAAAGCAAAAGTAAAGCAAGGTTAGTTTTTAAAATTTACCTAAAAGCTGCAAAATAGATCTTTGCCTTTATAAATTTAAAATAGACTTACAATCTATTTTAAATTTAATCTTTATAATCCTTCATCTACAAAAAAGGATAAAAATGAATGTCTCGATCTTAAATTTACTGCCGATAAAGCAAGGCGGTGATGCAAAAGCTGCCATAGATGCAGCCGTTAGACTAGCTATTTTTGCCGAGGATATCGGCATGAAGCGCTACTGGGTTGCCGAGCATCACAATATGAGAAATTTAGCAAGTTCAGCCACGCAGCTCATCATCGCGCACATCTTAGAGCACACAAAAAGCCTGCGCGTGGGCTCTGGCGGCGTGATGCTACCAAACCACAGCCCCTACTCTATCGCAGAGCAGTATGCCACTCTTGAGACGTTATTTCCTAACCGCGTCGATCTTGGGCTAGGCAGAGCTCCAGGGACTGATCAAGAGACAGCTGCGGTACTTAGACGAGGTGCTAGAGAGATAGAATTTGACATGCAGATAAACGAGCTAATGGACTATTTTGACGCCAAAAGAGCCGTAAAAGCCTATCCAAAAATTGAAAAATTTCCGCCCATCTACATACTTGGCTCAAGCATATATAGCGCATACGTGGCGGCTGAGTTTGGCCTGCCTTACGCCTTTGCGTCGCACTTTGCACCACGTTCGCTAGAAAAAGCAGTAGAAATTTATCGTCAGAATTTCAAGCCCTCTTCGTTTCTTTCTGCCCCTTATGTCATCGCAGGAGCAAATGTGATAATAGCTCAAAGTGACGAGCTAGCAAAGAGTTTGGCAACTACGCAAACGCAGTTTTTCTTAAACGTAGTAACTGGCGAAAAAGAGTATTTGCAGCCACCAAAAAAGGACAACGACGAGGTCTTTGCTGCTTCTTACAAAACAGGCAGCAAGGCTCCACATTTTGGGCCGATCGACTTTAGGCAAATAGAACTAAAAAATAGAGAGAGAATCGTCACCGAAGAGATGATGGCGTGCTCTTTCATAGGCTCAAAACAAAGCGTTAAAGAGCAAATTTTAGAGTTTCAAAATAGACTGGCAGTCGATGAGATCATGGCTCAAAGTTTCATTTTTGATGAGGAGGCGCAGTTTGACTCTTTTAGGGCTTTAAAAGAGATCGCGGATGAAATTTAATCCTCTCTAACCCTTAAAAATATAGGAAATCTTGGCTTGCCATTATAAGTTAAATTTTGAAATTTATATGTGATGATAGAGCCTATCTTTGGGGGATTTGTGCGCTGCTCGTCGCCTAGTCCTGAGCCTATTTTAAAGATAGTGCCCTCTTTTGGCTCGCCAGCTTTTTCTTCGCCATGCTTGCCACCAAGCGCCCTGCAAGTGAGCGAGCCAGCAAGATTTGCGTATTTGCCGCTGCCTTTATTTATTGAGACCACCTCGCACTCAGCATCTTTAAATTTCTTAAATTTGAGCGCATTTTTGCTTCGTTTTCGCTCGTAGGGCGCATTTGGCTCACGCACGACTGCTCCCTCGCCGCCTCTTGCGATAATGTCCTTTGTAAATTTTAAAAACTGGGCGTTATCGCGCATTTTTATCTGTTTTATGATGGTTAAATTTTGATTTGGCTCATTTTTTAGAAATTTAGCCAAAACTTCAAGCCTATCAAGCAAGCCACCACTTGCCTCTGGCACGTCAAAAATGTGAAATTTAAGCCTGCTCCATGCCTTTTCATCTGGCAGCTTATCCATCACGGTAGCTTGAATTTCTTCAAATTTAAGCTCCTTTGCGTAAAGCTCGCCATCAAGTGCAAATTTTGGGAAATTTTTAGTAAAACTTAGCGGTGCATTTAGCCTTTTGCCCTGCCTTGAGAGTAAAATTTCTCCGTCCCAGTAGGCACGCACACCATCAAGCTTCTCGCTAGCTAGCCAGCCTGAGACGTTTTGATCTTTAAATTCGCTAAGACGCAGCAGCTCAAGCTTGCCCTGCCCTGCTCCAAAGGCAAAGCTAAGGCAAAATGCTAAGAAAAGGGCTAGAAATTTCAAATTTTTATGCCGTAAAACTCGCTATACCACTCGACAAATTTAGCCACGCCGTCATTTACTTTTGTATTTGGCTTGTAGTCAAAGTCAGCCACAAGGTCGCTCACGTCTGCAAATGTCGCTGGCACGTCGCCTGCTTGAAGTGGGAGGAAATTTTTCTTGATCTCGCGGCCGATCTTTATCTCAACTGCTTTGATGTAGTCCATGAGCTCAACTGGGCTGTTGTTACCGATATTATAGACCTTAAACGGCGCTTTTGAGGTGGCAGGGTCTGGGTGCTTTGCGTCCCAGTTTGGATTTGGCTTAGCAGGGTTGTCGATACACTTGATGATACCCTTTACGATGTCGTCCACGTAGGTAAAGTCGCGCTTCATCTTGCCGTAGTTAAAGACGTCGATGGTTTTATCTTTAAGTGCCGCGTCAACAAACAAAAATAGCGCCATATCAGGGCGTCCCCATGGTCCATAAACCGTAAAAAAGCGAAGTCCAGTCGTTGGCACGTTAAATAGGTGACTATAAGTGTGCGCCATCATCTCGTTGCTCTTCTTAGTCGCTGCATAGAGGCTTATAGGGTGATTGACCCCCTCGTGCGTAGAAAATGGCATGTTTTCATTTAGTCCATAAACCGAGCTAGAGCTTGCATAGACTAAATTTTTAATCTCATTGTGGCGGCAGCACTCGAGGATATTCATAAAGCCTGTGATGTTGCTGTCTATATAGGCTTTTGGATTTATAAGCGAGTAGCGAACGCCAGCTTGTGCGGCTAAATTTACCACTACGTCAAATTTTTGCTTCTCAAAAAGCTCTTTCATCGTCTTTTCATCAGCAAGGTCAGCTTTTATAAATTTTAAATTTGGATGCGTTTTTGATGTGATGAGCTTGCCGTAATCTATCTCGCTCACGTCAAAGCCAGCCGTTTTTAGGCGCGCAAGCTTTAAATTTACGTCGTAATAGTCATTTATCACGTCATACCCAACGACCTCATCTCCGCGCGCCACAAGGGCATTTGCAAGGTGAAATCCTATAAATCCAGCTGTTCCAGTTACTAAAATTTTCATATTTTTCCTTTCAAATTTGACGCTATTTTAGCACACTTTTATTTGTCGTCTTAGAGAAGATATATAAAGTTATCTTAGTTTTTTTACATCAAAAATTACATTTTGACAATTTAAACAAACAAGAAAGTCCCCATCCAATAAGAAATGTGGCATAAAATGCAGCGCCTGCTATATATACCATAGGAAAAGCTACAACAGTAGCAGCTGCACCAGCAACCATTGTTGTACCTACAAGGACACTTCCCACATCAAGATCACTGCCACTATTGTTTTTTGTACAATCATCGCTTGCAAAGACTTTTATAGGATTTTGAAATTTACCTAATTTTAAAATTTCTTTTCGCTTCTCATCATCTAACCTCACAAGGTTTCCATTTAAATAATTAAAACTAGTCACATAACCGGCCTTTAAGAGGCTTTTTATAAACTCAGAGCCATCTTTGTTTATAAGAGGGTTGAACATATTAAAAGATTTTTTTAAGTCAAGATATTTTTCATCTGAAATTTTCTTTTTTTCTATTGCAATAACATAAGATCCTGCAATCTTTTGCTCTTTTTCATATATACAAACGGTTGCGAAATCCTCTTTCACATCTTTTGCAAATTCACTGGCAAAAAAGCGTCTAATCTCATCGATATCGGCAGTTTCTTTTATACTAAAACTATACTTATCACCAATAACGTAATACTCATTGTTGTACTTATAAAGACCTCTTAGGTCATCTATCTTCTTTGAAGCAGCAGTTTTACTTGCACATCCAGAAAATATTAAAGAAAAAGCGATCGCAAAAATCATAAATTTCTTAAACATATATACCCCTCAAAAATTATTTTTAGAACACCTACTAAAGACACAAACTACAGGTACCCATACAGGCATAGTAAGCGCAGCAACGGTAACTACACCAACTGCGATTGGAAATAATAATATGACCTGAACATTTGAAGCCACTTCTTCTGGTGATTCCTTTCTTGAGTAAACATAATTTATATCGACATTTATAGGATTTTTAAATTTTCCTAGGCTTAAAATCCTATCTCTTTCGTCTTTTGATATCTTTACAACATCGCCACTTAGATGAAACCCACCGATCAAGAGCTTTTTAAACTTCGAATCAGTCCCTAAATTCAAAGCCTTTTTTTCTTTAAAGGATTTGAAAGTATTATAAAGTCTATTTCGTTCATTATCTGTAAATGAGTCAAAACCAAGTGACACAAAATAGTCGCCAACCATTTTACCACTCGCTTCGTCTATATCTACTTTTGCAAAATCTTTAATTATGCTTTTTGAAAAATCACTTTGATAAAAATCCTTTATCTCATCAATTTTTGAGGTTTCATTTAACTTATAGCTAAATTTATCTCCTAATATATAATATCCCCCATTATGCATATAAATGCCTTGCAATTTGTCTGTTTTACTTACAGTTTCCTTATAAGAACATCCACTTATCATAAATGCAATTAAAATAAAAAATAGAATTTTTCTAAGCAAAAGTTTCCTTTTTTAAATTTTGTTGCATTTTAACAAAAAACTTATATTTAAACAAGAAATTAATGAATTTAAAATTTTGGCTTATTCGTCGTCTAAATTTATCTCAGGCACTTTCTCTTCAAAAAGTGTCTTGCTCTTTGGCTCTTTTGGCTTTAGATCGCTTGCTTTTTTAAGCAAACCGCCCAACATATCGCGGTTTAGCTCCTCTTTGCTAATCGGCCTTACATCATCAAATTCGCTAAACTCCAAGGCCTCTTTATCTACCTTGATCTCGTAGTCTAGCTGTCCGTTAAGCCTTGCTAGCTCGTCACTTATCGCAGAGCAAAAGACCTCGCTGTATCCTCTGTGAGCGCAGTTTTTAACTAGAAATTCGCTCATCACGTTTAGGTGATTTGTGTAGTCATCTTGCAAGATATTTGCCTGCAAAAGCTCAAATTTCAAAAAGAGCCAGTATGTGTTAAGCACGTCGCTTTCGCAGTACTCGTTTATCTTATCAAGCTCGCCTGCGTAGTATAGCTCAAGCACCTGATCGCCGTGCACGTCGTATTTGCCAGGTAAATTTAAGCTAGCGCAAAGCGTATCGAGCTTTAGCCCTCTTACGCTTCCAAAATCGCTTATAAAATCAAGCAAATCAAGGTGAAATTTAGGCGAATACCTTGCCCTATAATTTTCCCATTTGTTTTTATTTAGCTCTTTGTTTTCGCTCTCATAATATGCCACCGCATTTAGGTTGTAGCGCATCGCACGCACCATAAGCATTGGCAGGTCAAAGCCACGGCCATTAAAACTAACGAGCCTTGGGTTATAATCATTTATAAATTTTAAAAATTTAGCGATGATCTCGCGCTCGTTCTTGCCCTCCATCGTGCTAACTTTTAAAAATTTGCCGTACTCATCGGCCATCACCGCAGAGATCGCGACCACTCTATGAAACATCACAGGCAAAAAGTCGCTACCACTAGCCTCTTTTTGCAATGCCATCGCCTGCACACTCACATCTTCGTCGCTTCCATCGATGCCGTAAATTTTTCTTATCAAATTTGCATCAGGTATCGTCTCGCAGTCAAAGACGCAGATGTAACTTTTCGCCATTTTAGCCCTTTTTTAAGCATTTTTTTTTAAAATCATACCAAAAATTTATATTTAAAGTAGCCAATGCAAGATAAAAATCAACTAAAAATAGCCATTGTAAAGCTTTCGGCACTTGGGGACATCGTCCATGCAGCCATCGTGCTTCAGTTTATCAAAAAGCACTGCCCAAATGCTCACATCACATGGCTCGTTGATGCCCGTTTTGCAAGCCTTTTAAAAGACCATCCCCTAATCGACGAACTAGTCGTTTTGCCGCTTAAAGAGAGCTTTAAAAAGAGCTACAAGATCATAAAAACGCTTGGTAAATTTGACAAGATCATCGACCTGCAAGGACTTTTCAAATCAGCCGTCGTCGCAAAACTACTTGGCAAAGAAATTTATGGCTTTAGCAGAGAAAGCGTCAAAGAAAAGATAGCAGCCAGGCTTTATAGGCATAAATTTAAGATCGACTACAACGAAAATATCATAGTTAGAAACCTAAGCCTCGTTGGATATGCCTTAAATTTTAGCTTTGACAGAGATGAAATTTTAAAAAAATCACCCTGCTTTGAAATTTGCAAAAAATTTAAAAATGAAAGCGGTAAAAAACGCGTACTAATTGCTGCCTTTGCAAGCGAAGAGAGCAAAATTTATGACAAATTTAAAGATGTGATCAGACTGCTTGAGGGATGCGAAATTTACCTTTGCTACGGGAGTGAGAGCGAAAAAACAAGGGCTGAGGCGATCATTTCAGGCACTTCTGCAAAACTGCTTGAAAAACTAAGCATAAAAGATATGATAGATTTTATCGCGAGCTGCGATCTAGTAATCGGCAACGATAGCGGTCTAACGCACCTTGCATGGGCTGTAAATAGGCCTTCTATCACGCTTTTTGGCAACCGACCAAGCCACCGCAATGCCTATGTCACAGACAAAAACTTAGTTGTTGATATGGGCAAGGAGATAGATGCTAGAAGCATCGATAAAAACGACTTTTGCATAAGAGAAATTTACCCTGAAACGGTTGCAAATTTTGCAAAAAGGCTGCTAAATGGATAGGCTCTATCTAGCTGGCTTTTACACATTAAAATTTCTTATATTTATATTGCCTAGCTCACTTCAAAACCTGCTTGCTAAATTTTTAGCATTTGCGTTTATGAAGCTTAAAAAAAAGAGATTTCACATCGTGATGACAAATTTAGACCTTGCATTTGGCGAGACAAAGAGTAAAGAAGAGAAGCTAGAGATCGCCAAAAAATGCTACTACAACTTTGCAAAATACCTTGGCATAAATTTTATCCTCAATCAAAACACGACAAAGCAAAAGATACTTAAGCAAGTTGTTTTTAAAAATGAGCACTTTTTGCTTGATGCGATAAAGTCTGGCAGGCCTATCATCGTCACAACGGCGCACTTTGGGCAGTGGGAGATATTTCCTCTAGCTGTCGCGGCTCATTTTGGGCCATCTTCGGTGCTTGGCAGAAAGCTTGATAGCAGCGTCATGGATAAAATTTTAAGAGCAAACAGAGCGCAGTTTGACGTGGAGCTCATCGACAAAGATGGCGGTGCAAAAGATATCTTAAAAGCGCTGAAAGCTAGGCGAATAGTAGGAATTTTAGTCGATCAAAATACCGCGCCAAAAGATGGCATAAAGGTGCAGTTTTTTGGCAAAGACGTGCTTCATACGCCAGCGGCAAGCGTGCTAGCTCAAAAGACAAATGCCCTTATCATAAACGCATTTATCTACCAAAAAGGTGAAAATTTAAATGAAATTTGCTTTGAAGAGCCAATAGATATAAGCACGTTTGATAAAGAAGATGCCGTGCAAAAAGCGACGCAGATGCAGTGCAGTGCGTGCGAAGAGATGGTTAGAGCAAGGCCAGAAGAGTACTTTTGGTTTCACCAAAGGTTTAAGAGATTTTACGAAAATGAGTATAAATGCTAAGCGTTGTCATTTTGACTTTTAATAGCGAAAAGTACCTAAAAGAGGTGCTAGATAGCGCTAAATTTGCTGATGAGATCATCGTGGTTGATAGCGGTTCAAAAGATAGCACAAGGCAAATTTGTGATGGCTTTAGCAATGTGAAATTTCACGAGCAAGCTTGGCTTGGATTTGGCGCGCAAAAGCAAAAGGGCGTGGATCTAGCCAAAAACGAGTGGGTATTTGTGCTTGATAGCGACGAGGTGATAACAGACGAGCTTAAAAATGAGATCATTAGCACATTAAAAGAGCCTAAATTTATGGCTTATAACGTTGCCAGGCTAAATTTTTTCTTTGGTAAAGCGATAAAAAACATGGGGCTATATCCGGACTACACGGTGAGACTTTTTAATAAAAATTTTGCCAAATTTGATGGCAGAGCTGTGCATGAAAAGGTTGTTTTAAATGACGGCTCACAAAGGCTTGGAGCGCTTAAAAACCACTTCTTGCACTACGCGTATGAGAGCATCGAGCAGTTTATCGCCAAGCAAAATCGCTACTCAAGCATGGGCGCAAAAAGAAATTTACTAAAGGCGCTTACAAGCCCAGCTTGGACATTTTTTAAGCTTTATGTGCTAAAAGGTGGCTTTAAAGAGGGCTTTGCTGGCTACGTTATCGCTAGACTTTACGCCCAGTACACATTTTGGAAATACATAAAATGAAAATACTTGTGATTAAATTTAGAAACATCGGCGACGTGCTTTTGACAACGCCACTCATTGAAAATTTGCACCACTACTACCCAGATGCAACCATCGACTTTGCCCTAAATAAAGGCACAGAAGCGATGATAGAAGGCAATCCTTATATAAACAAAATCCACATTTACGATAGGCAAAGTGCAAATTCTGGCTTTTTTAAAAAGCTAATTACCGAGCTAAAATTTATAAGAGCGATCAAAAAAGAGAAGTACGATATGGCGGTGCAAACGACCACTGGAGACCGCGGTGTCATCATCTCAAAATACGCCAAGATCAAAAAGATAGTTGGCTTTTTAGGCAAGCATAAGGCGATAAACAAGCTTTTAAGCGTAAAGGCAAAATACTACGAAAATTTCTCTCACACGGTTGATCTAAATTTAAACGCACTAAGAGCTTTGGGCTTTGAGCCGGTTAGTAAAAAAGTGAGCGTTTTTTCAGACGAGAGCGTGGAGTATCTAAATTTACCAAAACGCTTTGTGCACGTGCATCTAACAAGCCGCTGGATGTTTAAATGCGCAAACGACGAGAGCATGGCAGAGCTTATAGACTACTGCGAAAACGAGCTAAATGTAAAAGTCGTGCTAACAAGCGATAACAAAGAAAATGAGCTAAATAAGCTTGCAAGCGTGCTAAAAATTTGCAAAAGCGAGCCTATAAATTTAGGCGGCAAGCTAAGCCTCAAACAAACGATCGCCCTCTCAAAGCGCTCAAGCCTCTTTATCGGCGTTGATACTGCTATCATGCACATAGCTGCAGCAAATGACGTACCAGTGATCGCCTTTTTTGGCCCTAGTGGAGCTTTTGAATGGGGACCTTGGGATAATGACTTGATGCAAAATGGCTACACAGCGCAAAATGGCATCCAAAGCATGGGCAAGCACATCGTCTATCAAAAGGACTGGGACTTTGTGCCTTGCGATAAAGAGGGTATAAAAGAGCACGGCATCGAGAAGACTTTAATGGATTTTAGCGACGAAATGCCAGAGATAAAAGAGAAGATAAACCAAATTTTAAAAGGAGAAAAATAAAGCTTCCTATTAAGCCCTCTCGTAATTTGCAACTAAAAATCGCTTTTATATAAAGTTAGCTATGTTATGCATTTTTATTGCGATCAAAATAATATAATCTAGAATTGCTGGATATTATAGAATTTGTCATAATAGATGACGGTTCACCATTAAAATATAAAGGCTCTGTTGCAATAACTTATTGAAAATTAAGTTGATTTTTGTTAGAATATACATTAATTAAATAACGAAATATAGGGAGTTTCAATGCAAAAAGTATCTAACGAAATCGAGATAATTAGACAGCTCTTTGGCTCGCTCTCTGAAAAAGATAAAAAGACATTCCTAAAATCAATTAAATTTCAAGATGAATTGAATAAAAAAGAACCTATCAAGCGTGAGATAATTCATTGTCCTCATTGCAACTCAACAGAATTTAGCAAGAACGGTAAAGTTAGCGGATTTCAGCGTTTTATTTGTAAAGAGTGTGGTAAAACTTTTGGAACAAGAAACCAAACCATATTCTATGCAGTTAAAAAGGATATGAGAGTTTGGAAGCAATATATCCAGTGCATGATAGAAAAATACTCTCTGCGAAAAACAGCCGAAATCTGCGGAATATCAACTAGAACTGCCTTTGTATGGCGACATAAAATTCTTGATGCTTTGCAGAAAATGCAAGATCAGGTAAAACTTGATGGTGTTATTGAAGCAGACGAGACATTTATGTCTATAAGCTTTAAAGGACATCATAAGAATTTTAAATTAACACGTTTAGCTAAACACAGAGGTGAACCTGCTACTAGACGTGGATTATCTAAGGAGCAGGTTTGCATAAGTTGTGGTGTAAATTTAGGTGGTTTATCTATATCAAAAGTAGCTAATCTAGGTAAGCCAAATATTCACTCTTTAAATATAGTTCTAGGTGGTAAGATAGCTAGAGATAGCGTGTTTGTTACTGATAGTTTCAGGGCTTATTCTAAACTATCCTATGAAATGGGATTAAACCACATTAGAATACCACGCAATAAGTATAAGCTAGGCTCATTCAATATCCAAACAATCAATAACTACCACTCTCGTTTAAAGAATATGCTAATCCATAACTTTAAAGGTGTATCCACTAAATATCTCAATAACTATCTTGTGTATAATAACTTTGTGAATTTTGCCAAAGAAGCTAAAAGCGATAAAGAGCGAATACTGCTAGACCACATTGTAAATACAGAGTGTCTTAGCAAGTCAATTAATATAGCAAATAGACCTGCCGTGCCGTTACCTATGGTAAGTTAATATCCAAATAGAGCAAGGATAAAAAATGAGCGAAAAACAACAAAATACTTTAGTGGATTTTATAACAGGGAAAAATATAAAAGACACACCAGAGGAGCGAGAAGCCGTTCAGCCATTTCTTAAAATACTTCACGAAGATTACGGTTATCCAAAAGAGCTTATACAATCACACCCACAATATAGAGTAAAAGCAAGTCCATCCGACAAAAGAGGCTATCCTATCGATATTGCCGTATTTGAAACGATAAAAGGCAAGAAAAAGCTTAAAATTGTAGTAGAGTGCAAGAAAAAAGATAGAAAAGATGGCGTCGAGCAGCTCAAAGATTATCTTAAATTTTGTGAAGCAAATATAGGAATTTGGTTTAATGGCGATGAGAGCGTATATCTAAAAAAGATAGAAAAGTCAGGCAATATAGAATTTGAAGAAATTGCCGCCTTTCCAAAACACAATGAAAAACTAAGTGAAATAGGAAAGTATTTAAGAAAAGACTTAAAGCCTACTCATAATTTAAAGGATATTTTCAAAGAAATTAGAGGGCGAATTGTCGCAAACAGCACAGGTGTAAATAGAGATGAGCAAATTGCAAAAGAGATGATACTTTTGATACTTTGTAAAATTTACGACGAGCGTTTTACTGGCAATGATGAGATGGTTAGATTTAGAGCCTCAGTAGATGAAAGTGATGACGAAGTAAAAGAGCGAATAGGTGAGCTATTTGCTGATATTCAAGAAAAATATGATGATGTTTTAAGTGAGCAAGATACCATAACTTTTGACGGAAAAACCTTAAAACTTGTTATAGGAAAACTCCAAAATATTTGTATTACAGAAACCGATAGAGATAGTGTAGGTGACGCTTTTGAAGTTTTTATAGGCTACTCACTTAAAGGCTCTCAAGGGCAATTCTTTACACCTAAAAATATAGTTAGAATGATGGTTGAAATAGTAGCACCTGATAAAAAGCACTCTATCATTGACCCAGCGTGTGGAAGCTGTGGTTTTTTAGTGGAGTCATTAAAGTATCTTTGGCACATTCTTGACAAGACTATTTCAAACGAAATTTCAAGAGCTGAGGAAAAAATGGCTTTAGCCATTAAAAATATAAGAGGTATTGAAAAAGATAGCTTTCTAACAAAAGTAGGTAAAGCCTATATGACAATTTTAGGAGATGGAAAGGGTGGTATTTTTTGTGAGGATAGTCTTGATTTACCAAGCCATTGGGGAGAACTTACAAAAAACTCAATAAAGTTAGATGGCTTTGATATATCCTTTTCAAATCCTCCGTTTGGAAAAGACATAAAAGTAACCGGCAAAACAAAACTTGCTCAGTATGAGCTAAATTTTGATAAAAAAGAGGGCAATGTTTCAACGCTGTTTTTAGAAAGAAATATGCAACTTTTAAAAGATGGAGGTCGTTTAGCTATAATCTTGCCTGAAACATACTTTCACGCACCTAGCACGAGGTATGTTAGAGAATTTTTATACAAACACAACATTGAGTGGCTAATAGATATTCCTCACGATACCTTTAGACCGCATAACAATGCAAAATGTATCATCTTAATAATTCAAAAGAACAAAAAACAGCAAAGATATATAAATATGGCGGTCGCCGAATTTGCAGGACACGACCACAACGGAAAGCCTATTTATGACACAGAAAAGAACATTAAAGATGACACATTAAAAATTATCGACGAAATCAAAGGAGTGACAAACGAAAAACAATACACATTTCAAGTGGAAGCCAAAGAGGTTATCAATAGCGATATTTTAATTCCTAGATATTTTTGGAAAAGCAAAGAAGCTGAAATTTCAAACTTTGCTAGAGAGAAAAATCTACATTTAATATCACTACAAGAATTAATAAATAATGAGTGTGTCAGTTTCTTTGATGGACACGGCTCTCCTAAAGGTGAGCTAAAAGGCGAAGGCGAAATTCCATATATCAGAGTTAAAGACATTGTAAATTGGCAGATTTACAAAGACCCTACTGCAATGATACCGCTTGACGAATATAAAAGACTTTTTTCTTTTCAAAAAAGACTAAAACAAAAAGATATATTGTTTGTAAGACGTGGAAGCTATAGAATAGGCAGTGTAGCTATGGTATCAAGAAATGACATTAATGTAATTTTGACTAGGGAAATTTTGGTTCTTAGAGTAAATGCTCAAAAAGCTATGGATAAATACGGATTAACAGCAGAATATCTGATTTATGCTTTGTCGCACATCTTGACCTATAAACAGCTTGAAAATAAAATTTTCATAGATACTACATTACCAAACATAGCCGATAGGTGGAAAGAGTTAAAAATACCCATACCTTGTGATATTAGCGAATTAGAAAAAATTACTAAAAAAGTTAAAGAAGCCATTTCTAAACAATGGGGCTTTTTAAATGCAGTTAATATTTTAAAAACACAAAATGATGTTTTTTATACTTGATTTTTTACGACTCTTTTTAAAGAGTCGTTTTTTTATATAAAAATCAATAAGTTATTGCAACAGAGCCAATATAAAATACCAGATTTTAATCTAAATTTACACTGGATAAAAATCAATGAAGACGTAAAATGGAACCAAAGTGAGTAAGGAACTTAGGAGTTTTAAGTGTAAAAAGTGATAAATTAATAATCACAGACCTAGATCATATCTTTTATGAAGGCACATTAAAATTTATGGCGAACTATAAAATTATAGCCATAAAGATGACTTTAGGATAATTTTTTGTCTCACGCTTGAACTTAAGACCTTACATCACTCATTAAACAGAGATGATTCACAAAATAAAATAATTTATGAAAAGAAAAAAGAAAAAATGAAGAAATATGGTTCAATAGTAGCACATTCAAGAATATTTCTAAATTTTACTTGGCATGTTTTAAGCGAACAGTTTAGAAATAACATCCCAGAAAACACTATAAAAAAGAAATTTTGGCTTTTGAATTGGAGATGATAAATTTACGATAAGATTCACTGATATTTTAAATAATAAAAAAAGAATCGCTATATTTTGAGATCAAAAAAGTTCTTTATCTTTTTTGATCTCACTAATTAATTGAAAAAAATTAATTAATGTTTTATTGGTTTTAACTCCTAAGAAAAGCATATATCGAGCCCAAAAAGTCATTTTGATAGATAAACATAGTCTTTTTAAGCCATTTTTCATCGCGCTTTGTCACTATGCGTTTTATCTCCTCTAAGTTGCCATCGGCCTTATTTATGCCGCGCTTTGTCGTGAAAAACGCCTTATAGCCATGCTTTTTAGCAGCACTTAGATACTCATCATTATATTTGCCTCTTGGCCAGCAAAGTGCGTCATCTTCAAAGCCAAAATTTTTCTTCATAAACTCACGGCAAAGACCAAATTCCTCATCCAAGCTAAGCTGCCCAAAATATCCATCAAAATGCCCGTGCGTATGCGAGTGAAAGCTAAAACAATCGCTCATCTTCTCGATCTGCTCTAAATTTAAGATCACGTCTTGTGGTCTGCTAGGAGCCGCATTTTTACACTCACTATGGCTGCCATTTAAGAAGGTTCCATGACTTATCTCATGGGCTTTTTGTGCTACCTCTATCCAGCCAGTGACTATAAACATATTTGCTTTTAGTCCAAAGTCTTTCACGATAGGATAGGCATAGATGTAGTTGTCCATCCAGCCATCATCAAATGTTACGCAAACGCTCTTTTTGGGCACTTCAAGCTCGCCTTTTTTATATGCGATAAATTCATTTATACTTAGTGTTTTATAGTCATTTTCGGCTAGAAATTTCATATGCGATCTAAACTCATCCACACTACTAGCAATAAAACCACTCTTTTCAAGTACGTGGTGATACATCAAAACTGGTACGCTCATTTTTGCCTTTTACAAAATTTCATTTTTTATTTTTGTATTCTAACAACCTATTTATTAAAAACTATGTAAAATATGCCTTAAATCAAACTAAAGGAATTTGTTTTGTTTTACCTTTTACAATACATACTTTTTTATCCCATATTTAAATTTATAAGTTTTTTTAGAAAACCATCTGATAAAATTTTAATCATACAAACTGCCAAGATCGGCGACTATGCAAATTCGACTATTATTTTTGAGCCTTTGGCTAAATTTGATATATTGCTTGATGAGATAAATATTGCTTTTGCCAAACATGACAATAGGATTGATAAAATTTTTATAATAAATGATATAAAAAAGAAAAAAACTTCCAAGCTAAGACTGGCATTTGCACTTTTTAAACAAAACTATAAAGATGTTTATGTCCTTATGCCAAATAGTCTAAATCTTTTCTTAGCACGCTGTACTCTAGCCAAAAACATAGCAACTATCAAGCATTACGCTACTTCTAGTAGCTTTAAACTGCTAGCTTTTGGTATGAAAAAAATTTCACATACATTAAATGACTTAACACTATCAACATATCTAAAGATGATAAACGTTAATGAGTTAAAATTTGAAAAACAACTACAAAAACCACTGTTTGTACCATCAGAAAATATTATCAAAAGCGATAAATTTAAGGTAGGTATAAGTCTTAGTGCTGGCAATAAAATGAAAACGCCACCTAATCAAATTTGGGAGAAGATCTTGAAAATTTTCTCTAAATTTGACTGCGAAATTTATGTTTTTGGCGTTGGTGATGAGGCTAAACTGCTGGAAAAACTAATTTTAGAAAGTAGTGAAAGAAATAGTTTTGAGGGATTAAAATTTATATCGATGATAGATAAGGTCAAACTTGAAGAACTTCCGTTTTATCTATCACAGATGCAGTTATACATAAGCTCTGATACTGGAAACTACTATGTGGCTGACAGCGTGCACACTCCAACGATATGTTTAATGGGACCATGCTTTGCAAGTGAGCAAAGAGGAGTATTTGATTCGCTTGTTATAAATTCTGCTTTATCCCCAATTAGTTCAGTATTTAAAACTGTTAGAAATATAGATGCAAGTTCCTTTTTTGAGCTCAGCAAAGATGATCTAGAAAAGATTGAACGATTTGTCAAAGATCACTATATATCGCATCAACGCTGCGAATATAATTATCCAAACTAAAAGTATCAATGACTGCACTATCTGGCGCTTTTGAGCTTGGTTTAGTTAAATTTTCAAGACATTTTAAAAGCGACCTTGGGTCTCTTTGGACTATGAAAAAATCTTCTTTTTTTGATGATATATTATAAATTTCTCTTATAACTGGTATATTTGAGTAAATAACGCCAAGGCCACAACTAAGTCCTTCTATAACGACTCTTGGCAGGCCTTCATCACTTGAAAAGCCTAGTACGTAGTCACAATTTTTATAAATTTCTCCCATTTGTTGCACAAAGCCTAAATATTGCGCCTTACCTGATTTTATTAGCATATCAAATTTCTCTTTTGCACCAGGTGTCAGCTCTCCACTGCCTGCAAAATAAAAATCGACATCATCTCTTTTTAAAATAGTTAGCGCATCAAAGACCAGCTCATGTCCTTTGAGTGTTAGAAAATTTGCAGGCATTATTATATTGATCTTATTTTTATCAAATTTTATATTGTCTATAACAGTTGCTTCGTTATTAACTATCACTGGATTATATATGATGTTTTTTTGTATTTCTATCTGTTTGGCATAAAATTCATAAGTTGAGTTTGAAACGCAAATAGGTATAAATTTTTGTTTATTTAAAATTTTAAGTTTAAATGGTTCTATGGGAGAGTTCTTTCTTAAATGCTGTATAACTTTAATGCCTAAAACATTTGCGGCTTCGATATAGGCAAGGTTTGTTGAAAAGTGATTATTTAGATGAATTATGTCTGGTTTTTCATTTGAAAGCATAGCGATGGCATATTTGTAATCTTTTTGATAAAGGTATTTAGCTAAAGCTTCTTTGCTAAATATACGCAACAGCTCTTTTATTATTTTTGCTGGCTGCCTCTTTGGCGTAAATTTTATAAAGTTCACGCCAAGATTATTGATTATTTCAGATATATTTTGCTCACCAACTTTATAGTCATTTTCAAAAAAAACGCTAAATTGATATTTCTTGTATTTTTCTAGACCTTCTAAGAGATATATAAAGCTCTTTGTTCCACCACCATATTCATGTCCAGTATCCACAAACAAAATTTTTTTCAAATCATTTCCTTGAGCATATCATAAACCTCTTTTTCATCAATTTGCAACATACATTTTTGAAATTTACACTTTTTGCCTATGCATGGAGAGCAAGTGCGTGGTTTTTTAATAAATTTATGAATATCTATATCAAAATCTGGATTTGAATTTATAGGTGATGCCACCGCAAAAAGACCAATAGTTGGAGTTTTTAGGGCTGCTGCGACATGCAAAGGACCAGTATCTGGCGTGATTAGTATATTTAGCCTTGAAATTAGTGCGGCTGCTTCTCTGATATTAAATTTACCAGCAAGGTTTAAAAGACGAGGATCATTTATCCTTTCTTCTAACTGCTTAGTCATGGCACGTTCAGCAGGACTTCCTGTTAAGACTATGATAGCATTTCTATCTTGTAAAACAAGCTTTGCAAGTTTTTCCCATTTATCTATAAACCACTGCCTAGAAATAGTGCTAGCACCCATTTGAAAACCGATAATTTTACGGCTCTCATAGCCTTTTAGCGCCTCATCAACATTAGTAAAATCACTTGCCTCAAGGTATAAATTTAGACGCGTATCGCGACTTTGAATGCCTATAAATTTAAGCTGTTCTAGACGGTTTAATACCACATATCTATCATCTCCATATGGCTCTGGAGCATTTGAGTGAAATGAGCTAAACTTATTATTTAAATTTGGCAGTTTAAATAGATATTTTGCCCCACTAAGAACAGCTAGTGGAGTAGCTTGCGGTTCATTTGAGTGTAAAATAAAAACTATATCTGGTGATAGTTTTTTTAATTTTTTTAAAATATCCAAAAACCCACTTTTTTTACCATCATATAATAAAATTTCATCAATGTTTGGATCGGTTTTAAAAAGTGAGGCTGTAGATGGATTTAGTAGCGCAACTACTTTTACATGCGGAAAATTTTGCTTAAACACTCGAAATACTGGTGTGTTAAAAATAGTATCGCCCAGTGCTGTGTTACTAAAAAAACAAACGGTTTGAAAAGGCTCGGTTACCAGCTGCGTCTTTTGTATTTTTTTAAAATTTAAAATTAGACGCATAAAGTTTTCAAAGAGTTTCATACATTTTTTCCGTTTGTCTAACCATTGTTTGGATTGAGAAATTCTCTACTATAAAATCTCTAGCATTTGTGCTAAATTTGGAACGAAGATTGGCATCTTCTATGAGAGTTTGCAGAGCATTTTTTAGAGAGTCTTTGTTGTTATTTTCAAACAAAAGTCCCGTTTCATTATCTTTTATCGCCTCGCCAATACCACCTACATCACTACCTATGCAAGGCACCGCACAAGACTGAGCCTCAAGCAGTGCTGTGCCAAGGGCTTCCATTTTTGATGGCAAAACGAATAGATCAAAGCTACCTAAAAAATCGCTTACATCGGCTCTATTGCCAAGCATTAAAATGTTTGAGGTTTTTATATTTTTTAAATTTTCATATTGTGGGCCATCACCTACTACAACCAAAAAAGTATTTGGTAAATTTAGCTCTCTAAAGGCTTCAAATAAAATTTTATGATTTTTAGCAGCTCTTAGCACTGCCACAATGCCCACTATAATGGAATTTGTTGGCAAGCCTAGTTGATCTCTTATATCTTTTTTAAAATGTGGAGTAAATTTATCAGTATCAACTCCAGTGTAGATAGTCTCTATTAAGCTTTCTTGTACTCCTTGAGATATAAGCTGAGTCTTGACGGCATTTGAAACAACAACGATCTTATCATTTATGTTGTAACTAAATGGCGACCTAATTGGCGTTTGCAAATGTCTAGTGCGAACTACCTTTGCACCAGTTATTTTACTAACTATAGCACCTATAATCCCATCTTTACCCGAGTGAGTTGAGATGATTTTTATATTATTTTGCTTTACAAATTTGCAAATTTTTAAAATTTCAAGGATGTTAAATGACCTTTTGAGATTAAACTCGACAAATTCACACTCTATCTGCTTTTCAAGGCTTTTTGAGCCAGGGTTTAGCCCATAAAAAACTTTAAATTTGCTCTTGTCTAGTCCGTTTATCACACGCTGCGTGCGGTGCTCTTGCCCGCCAAATCCAAGAGAGCTTTCAAGCTCTAGTATATTTATCATCGTTATTAGGGCCTTTTTTATAATATATACCAAGTGCCATACCTAATGTAAGGTAGAAAAGTTTTGCTTCGCTACTTCCAAAAAAACTACCAAATAGCAAGCTTGCAATAAAGCCAAGTCCGCCAAAGAAAATCGTGTGTCCAAACACCATTAAAAGCATATTATTATTTTTACTTACCTGAATGCTAGTTTTTAAATAACTTATCCAAATTCCAATAAATGCGAGAAGCCCAAATATGCCAAGCGAAAAAAACATCCCTAAAAATTCATTATGAACTTGTGAATAATCAGAAAAAGGCACATCTTGCTCGCTATTTAATTTTCTAATAGTTTTTCCATATAAAAATCTACCATATCCAGTCGGCACAAATGGCTCATGCAGTCTATAAATAAGGACTGACTTCCACGAAGCTATTCTAGAAGGAACTGACTCAGTTAGCCCCATTTCAGAGTATGTCCCCATCTCTTTTGGAGATTTTTTCATAAGCTCAATATATTTTGGTATTAGTGTCAAATTATATCTATCTGGAGATATGTGATGAGAAATCTCATAAAAACCAAAGATAAATATAGTAACTAACGCGCAAGATAATATTCTAATTTTATTTGATCGTATAAAAATAAAAAAAACAGCTGCTAGCACAAATATAACACCTATATAAGTAGCTCTTGTATTGTTTGAAATGATGCTAACTAGTGAGATTACTAAAAAAAGAACCGCGAATGCTTTATTTTTTTGAAATGTTAAAAGAGAAATGGCACATCCAAAAGCATACACTGCCCAAATTCCAAACCTCTCGCCACCACCATCGTAAATATATCCATCTAACAACCCACCAGTTCTATAACGAAAATCAAAGCCAACATTAGCCCACGTTATTATATTTATGACAGAATGCAGTAAAAGTGAAGAGAAAAATATATAAATATAAATTTTAATTTTCTCATATCCTAAATTCATAAAATAATAGAACAAAACGATCATAAATGCGACATTTTTTATAACACCCTTATTAACCTCTTTTAGTGTTTCATTTATATCTATGGTAAAAAAAAGTGATATATACGCTAATAAAGCTATGATAAAAAGTAGAGCTAGTGGAGCTTTTATTTTTAGTAAATCTTTCAAGCTCCATTTTTTATACTCTGTTGCAACGACTAAGAGAGTAAATAATGACATAGATATAGACTGTATAGAAGCTACTTTTGCCACTGGCAAAGAAAAGAGATAAATGGTAAAAAATATATATTTTAAATTTTCAAGCAAACTGTAATATTTTGTTAAAAATTTCATCATTTTTGATTTCCTCTGCTATTTTGTTTGGGCTTTGCAAGACTATGCACTTACCGCTGCCGTAGATTGGTGCCCATCTTAAAGGATTTGTTTTTCCAAATAAAACGATCGTCTTTACACCAAGCGCTGGAGCTAAATGTGCTACACCTCCGTCAAGAGTAAGAACAAATTTGGCTGCCCAGATATAACTTGCTAGCTCATCTAAACTTTTTGTTCTAGCAAAAACAACATCTGCCTTATGTGATATGTCATTACCAAAGTTGGCCTCTTCTGCACTAATGGCAATATTTTTAAATCGTTGCTTTAGAAATTCTAAAATTTCTAAGATTTTACCTTCACTTAAGCGATTTTGTTCTACTCGTGATGAGATATGAAAAAATACAAAGTCTTTAAATTTTTCATTTTTTTCACTTGGCACGTAAAGTGTTTTTTCATCTTTAAAATTTACCCCAAGTGGCGCCAAGCATTGACAACACAGCATGGCTTCATGTAAGGACTGATCAAAATTTAACCTATCTGTTATGAGATGTCTATCTTCGTTTTGTTTGACTGCTCCTATTATCTTTTTAGCACGAGCCACTCTTGCAAAGATAGCGGCAGATGGCGAATAGGAGCTTCTAAAAATAACAACTACATCATAATTCTCACGCCAAATTTGAAATAAAATTTTACACTTTCCAAAAAAAGCTTTAACCTTCGCGGCAATGGATCTCACATGCTTTGGCTTTGTATATGTGTATATTTTGTTTAAAAAAGGGTTGTTTTTAACAACACAAGCATTTAAGCTATTTACTACGATATCTATCTGAGCCTGAGCGTAGGCTTTGCGCAACGCTTCAATGGCTGGCGTAGTGCAAATTAAATCACCTATGTTGTCATTTCTTATAAGTAAAATTTTCAAAATGTTCCTTCATTAAAATGGCAAATTATATCTAAGATTATTTTAAAACAAGCCAATTTTTAGGTTAAGGCATTTTTTTGTATTATTAAATAATTTAATATTATTTAAAAATGTTTTTGGCGGAGTTATAGATGAAAAAAATAGTATTTTTAAGAACTAATCCAAACGCAGTTGGAGGTGCTGAAAGATACTTAAGAAGGCTTGTTAAGGCCATAAATGAGCTTGGTATCCAAACAGAAATTCGCTCATATCTTGGAGATGTTGGCATATCTTCTTGGAAAAAAGCTCTAAATTTTAACCGCCAAGTAAAACGCCAAAAAAAAGAGGACGAGTTTTATTTTAGCCTAGAGCGAGTAAGCTGCGCCGATATCTACAGGGCTGGAGACGGCGTGCACAAGGTTTATAGGGCGACAAAGAGCTTTTGGTGGCTAAACCCCCTAAACTTCGTCTATCCATACTTAGAGAAAAAGTGCTTTAAAAACTCCCAAAAGATCATCACAAACTCAAATTTCATCAAAGAGCAGATCATCGAGACTTACGGCATAGAGCCTGAAAAGATCACGACCGTTTATAACGGCGTAAATTTACCCCAAAGGGTGCAAAAAGCCGAGGCAAAGCTCGCACTTTGTGAGGAATTTGGACTTAAATTTGAGCTTGCGACCCTGCTTTTTGTGGGAAATGGCTTTAAAAGAAAGGGGCTAAAAGAGTTTTTGCTCCTTGCCTCAAAGCTAAAAACGCCCGTAAATACGCTCATTGTGGGCAAAGACAAAAACATCTCAAGCTACAAATGCCTAGCTAAAAAACTTGGGCTAAACGCCTATTTTGTCGGCGAGCAAAAGAGCACGGCGAAATTTTATGAAGCGAGCGATATTTTCATCTTTCCAACGCACTATGAACCATTTTCAAATGTCGTACTAGAGGCACTTAGCTTTAAAAACGTGGTCTTTACGACGGCTCAAAATGGAGCTAGCGAGATTTTAGAAGATAAATTTGTGCTTCAAAGCCCAAATGACGAGAGCGCGCTGGAGTTTATAGATGAAATTCTCACAAACCATGGGCTCATGGCGAGCCAGCAAGAGAAGGCTTACGAGCTTTCTTTAAATTTTAGCATCGAAAAAAATGCTGCTCTTACGCTTGAAGTGATAAAAGACGTCTTAAAATGAGAGTTTTTATCGAGCTTCCAACCTGGCTTGGTGATAGCGTGATGGCAAGCGCTGCGATCGAAAATTTAGTGCAAAACGAAAAGAATTTACAAATCGTTTTTTTTGGCTCATTTGTAGCCTGCGAGCTTTATAAAAGTCATCCAAACTGCGAAAAAGTGGTCGTTGATGAGAGCAAAAAGGCTAAATTTAGATTTTTATCCCTTGCTAAAAGTGCAAAAAGTCTTGGTAAATTTGATCTAGCACTTAGCTTTAGAAGCTCGTTTGCTAGTAAATTTTTGCTATTTTTTATAAACGCTAAGAAAAAAGCCATCTTTAAAAAGAGCAAAACCGTCCTTCATCAGGTGCTAAAATATGCAAATTTTGTAAAAAATGCCCTAGGCCTAAGCGAAATTTCTACTAAGCTAAAGCTACATTTTACACCTCAAATTTCAGCTAAAAAAACACTAGCTCTAAATCCAGGTGCGAGCTACGGAAGTGCGAAAAGATGGTACCCAGAGTACTTTGCGCAGGTGGCTTTAAATTACAAAGATGAGTTTGAGATAGTCATTTTTGGTGGCAAAGGCGAGCAAGAAATTTGCGAGAAAATAGAGCAAATTTTAAAAGAAAACGGCGCAACTTGCCAGAATTTAGCTGGCAAAACCAGCGTCAAAGAGCTTTGTGAGCGCATAGCTGGGCTTAGTCAAAATGGCATTTTTGTCACAAACGATAGCGGCCCTATGCACGTAGCTGCCGCCTTTCATGTGCCAACGATCGCTCTTTTTGGACCGACAAAATTTAGTGAAACCTCGCCATGGGGCAATGAATTTGCAAAGATATTGCATCTAAATTTAGCTTGCATGCCCTGTATGAAGCGAGTTTGCCCACTAAAAACGCATGCTTGCATGAAAGATCTAAAGCCGCAAATGGTAATAGATGAGATAAATTTACTAAGAAAAGAGCTTGGTTATTAAGCTAAGCGCCTAATAACCAAGCCAAAATATAAATTTATAATTTCGCGGAGATATTTGTCAGCCTATTTGGCTCATCAAATGTAAAACTTACTTTGTCTTGAAATTTAGCTACGATTTCGTTAGGTTTTTCCTCAATTTTTATCTCGCAACCCAGCAAAAGCCCTTTTATAAAAAGCTTGTGATCTAGCTCATAGGCGCTTATACACTCATTTACTACGCTAACTACTTCGCTTGCTAAAACTGGCTCTTTAAAGATAGTCTCAGCCCTAAATGCCACGTACGCAGCACCTCCGTCGTAATCGATCCTATAATAGCTTAGCTCCTCGCCAAGCGCCACGCAAGCAACCATGCTGAGCGTATGACCATTTATCTCTTCATCTAGCTCAAACTGCGCCGTGCTAAACGCTTCAAGCCCAAATTTCTCGCCAAACTCACGCGCCCTATTTGCAAGGCTAAGCAAGCGCTCATCAAAGCCATTTACATTTTCATAGCCCCAAAGCCAAGTGTTAGACGAAAAGCTCTCAGAGCCGATGAACTGCATATCAAACTCCTGCTTGTCAAAGCAAATTTTGCCGCTTTCAAAGTCAGCCTGCCACTTGCTAGCCTCAACCACTTGCTTAAATAATCTCTTTTGAAGCAGCATCGCTCTGCCAAGACAAGCGCTAAAAAGCTCGCTCCAGTTACTTTTATCTATGCCAAACTCATCTAAAAAATGGCTCTTTTTTCTAAAAATATCAAACATTTCTTGTCCTTAAATTTACGCCGAAGCAGTGAGCTTTTCTATCTCTTCGCCCACATCGTCGCTTACGATAAACTCGGTCTTATAGATAAAAATTTCGCCAGTTGCTTCATTTTTTATCTTTAAAATGAGCCGTTTTTGATTATTTGGAGCATTTTTGCTAAAAACTAGCGAGTAAATTTGCTCCAGCTTTTGCCTGCTAAGCTCGCTAAGGCTTAAAAGCACCTCTAGCTCGGCATACTCTCTTGCCTTTTGAGGGGCGCTCGCCTCTTCGTTTTTGCTAAATTTAGAGTTTTGCTTTAGCTTTCTTGTCTTAAAGTCTAAATTTTGCGCATCTTCTAGGCTATAAACCTCGTTTAAATTTGTCCTTACAAACTGATCGTCGCGCGAGATATTTATCCTAAATGCATAAGGCAGATCGCGTTTTGCCTCGTCTTTTACGATATCTTCGATGTTGCCAAGCTCCCTTTCAAAGACGGCGATCTCGATGTTGCCGTGAAAGTCCAGCACATTTATAGTGCCCATTTTTTTGCCACTTTTTGTTATCCTCGTAGCAAAGTCCTCGATCTTGCCAACTACCAAAATTTCAGCACTTTGTGGCAAGGTTTCAAACTCCGAGCTTAGCGTGTATTTGATCTTATTTATCTCATCTTTATAGTCATCAAGCGGGTGACCTGAGAGGTAGATGCCAACGCTCTCTTGCTCAAATTTCAAGATCTGCTTGATGTCAAATTCATCATCTATAGTGACGAAATTTATCTTCACATCATTCATGCTATCATCTTCGCCAAATAGGCTCTCAGCCGCGTTTTTACGTATCTGGGCTGCATTTTTGCAAGCTTCTACGATATTTTCCACATTTTGTAAAAGCATCTTGCGACTAAAGCCAAACTCATCGAAGCAGCCAGCTTTTATAAGGCTTTCAAAGACCTTTTTATTGACCTTAAATGGATCGATCCTTGAGACAAAGTCGTCCATGCTCTTAAACTCGCCCTTTGCGTCACGCTCAGCGATGATATTCTCAATAGCCGCTCCGCCAACACCCTTAATCGCTCCAAGTCCAAATATAATGCCATCGTGACCCTCGTTTTTAACGACGCTAAATTCTTTGGTTGATTTGTTGATAGATGGTGGCAAAGTATCGATGTTTATGCGTTTTATCTCATCGATGTAGCGAACGATCTTATCGACGTTGCTCTCCTCGCTTGTTAGAAGTGCCGCCATAAATTCAGCCGGATGGTAAGCCTTCAGATAAGCAGTCTGAAATGTAACATAAGCGTATGCTGCGGAGTGAGACTTGTTAAAGCCATATCCTGCAAATTTAACGATCAGCTCGAAAAGATCGTCCGCTTTTTGACCGTTTAGCCCCTTTTCTTCAGCGCCTTTTACAAACTCGCCCTTTAGCCTGTCCATCTCTTCTTTGATCTTTTTACCCATCGCACGGCGCACAAGGTCCGCCCCACCAAGGCTAAAGCCACCTATGGCTTGAACGATCTGCATGACTTGCTCTTGATAGACGATGACGCCGTATGTTGGCGCAAGGATCGGCTCAAGCTCCTTAAATACGTATGTTATCTCCGCCTCGCCATGTTTTCTTTTGACGAAGTCATCAAGCATACCACTCTCCATCGGTCCTGGGCGGTAGAGTGCTAGCATCGCGACGATATCCTCAAAGCAGTCTGGGCGCAGGCTAGTTCCTAGCTTTCTCATGCCCTCGCCCTCTATCTGAAAGATGCCGATGGCTTGGCCACTTTGTATCATTTTATAAACGCCAGAGTCGTTTTTATCGACCTGCTCCCAGATGATGTCCCTGCCAGTGCGCTGTTTAACAAGCTTGATCGCATTATCAATAACCGTTAGCGTCTTAAGGCCAAGAAAATCAAATTTTATTAAATCAACGTCTTCAAGGTACTTCAGGCTATACTGCGTCACAAAGCGATCTTCTGGGCTGTTTGGCTGGCGAAATAGCGGTGTTTTGTTCCAAAGCTCTTCGTTTGAGATGACAACGCCTGCTGCGTGCTGGCCGGCGTTTCTGTTTAGCCCCTCAAGATCAAGGGCAAATTTCCAAATTTTAGCCGCCTTTGGATTTTGACTTATTAGCTCAGCTATCTTTGGCTCTTTATCGTAGGCATCTTTTAGCGTGATGTTAAGCTCATCAGGGATAAGCTTTGCCATCGCATCAGCCTCCGCATAAGGCATGTCGCAGACTCTAGCGACATCTCTAATGACACCTTTTGCGAGCAATTTACCAAATGTAATAACGCCAGCAACGTTAAATTTGCCGTATTTTTGCGTGACATAGTCGATGATCTCGCCGCGCCTGCTCTGGCAAAAATCCACGTCGATATCTGGCATGCTAACGCGCTCTGGGTTTAGAAATCTCTCAAAAAGCAGGTTGTATGGGATAGGATCAAGGTCGGTTATCTTTAGCGAGTAAGCGACCAAACTACCAGCTGCGGAGCCACGTCCTGGGCCAACTGGCACGCCTCTGCGCTTGGCCTCGTTGATGAAGTCCCAAACGATCATCATATATCCTGGGAAATTCATCTTATTGATGATGCCGATCTCTATCTCAAGGCGCTTTCTATACTCTTCGTGTAAATTTTCAGGGACAAATTTCAGCCTCTCTTCAAGACCCTTTCTACACTCATGCTCGAAAAAAACAGCGTCATTTTTGAAGCTATATCTGTTTTCTGGCTCTGGGAGGGTCAAATTTCTCTCCTTAGCGCACTCAAGAGTAAATTTAAAATTTGGCGGAGTTGGGTTGCCAAGCTTGATCTCAAGGTTGCACTTATCCACGATCTCTTGGGTGTTTTCTATCACTTCAGGGATGTCTAAAAATAGCTCGTTCATCTGCTCTTTGCTTTTGACAAAAAACTCATGGACGCTGTGGCGAAGTCGGTTTGGATCGTCTAAGGTTTTGTTCATCGCGATGCACATGAAAACCTCGTGCGCGGCGGCTCTTTCTTTAAAAGTGTAGTGGGTGTCGTTTGTGGCGATGACCTTGATGCCAGTCTCTTTTGCGATACGCAAAATGTCATCGTCTATGCGCCTTTGATCGCCAATGCCGTGGCGCATGATCTCAAGGTAAAAGTCATCTCCAAAAATTTCTTTATACTCAAGCGCGACCTCTTTTGCCCGCTCGTAGCCTTTAGCGCCAAATTTAACGTTACGCTCGCTTAAATTTAGATGCCAGCTCACCTCGCCCTGCAAGCACGCTGAGCTACAAACTAGGCCTTCGCTGTGCTCTTTTAAGATTTTTTTATTGATACGAGGATAGTAGTAAAAGCCCTCGATATAGCTCATGGAGCTAAGATACATCAGATTTTTATAGCCAGTCTCGTTTTTGGCGATTAGGATGAGGTGAAAGCGCTGCTTGGTGCTCTTATCGTCAAGCTGCTCGCCGTTATGCACGTATGCTTCGATGCCAATTAGCGGTTTTATACCATTTTTTTTCATCTTTTTGTAAAAATCAATCGCGCCAAACATGTTGCCGTGATCTGTGATCGCTGCTGCCGTGTCACCTCTGTCGTGGAGCATGTGGGCTAGCTCTTCTATCTTGTTTGCTCCGTCTAGTAGGGAGTATTCGGTGTGTAAATGTAGGTGTGTAAAGCCAGAATTTTCACTCATTTTTTATCCTTTTTAATGAGCGGATTTTACAAAATTTTGGCTAATAAGGCGCTTGATGAAAGCTTAATGATAGCTTTAAAATTTAGAGAATTTTCTGTCTATGGCAAGAACAAAGCGCATGGTTAAGCTGTCACGCTGCGCTATTTAGCGTCTATCAAATTTTAAAATTAGAGCTGGAAAATCACGGCTTTAAATTTAGTAGTCTGCTAAGGCGAGTGAGTAAGATTTTAAAATTTGCTTTGCGATGCATACATTTTATTGAAATTCCAGCAAATTTTAAAATTTCATGAGCGAGTAATTTCGGCTCTAAAATTTGAGCTAAGCTGCAAGCGAAGCCAAATTTTAGTAGTCAATTCTTGCGAGTGAATGAAATTTTAAAATTTACAAAATAGCAAATTTCTCTTTTAAAAATACAGACCTTAAATTTAAAAACTCTTTTATCCAAAAGGGAGACAAGGGGACTTGAATTACGAGGCCGTCCCCTTATCCCCCTTTTTAAATCCCCCAATCCCCTCGCACGTTGAAAGGGCATGCTTTAGTGCTAGCGCACTGCATGCGATTTATTTTTAAGAAATTTCCAGCAAATTTTAAAATTTCATAAGCGAGTAATTTCGGCTCTAAAATTTGAGCTAAGCTGCAAGCAAAGCCAAATTTTAGTAGTCAATTCTTGCGAGTGAATGGAATTTTAAAATTTACAAAATAGCAAATTTCTCTTTTAAAAATACAGACCTTAAATTTAAAAACTCTTTTATTCGAAAAGGAGACAAGGGGACTTGAATTACGGTCTGCTCGCAGTTACGAGAAGTCAAAGCAAAGCCGTCCCCTTATCCCCCTTTTTAAATCCCCCAATCCCCTCGCGCGTTAGAGGTGCATGCTTCAGCGCTTTGCACTGCATGCGTTTTTGTTAAAATCCAGCAAATTTTAAAATTTCATGAGCGAGTAATTTCGGCTCTGATTTTAGTGGCAAGCTTTGCGAGACCTAAATCAGTAGTCAATTCTTGCGAGTGAGTGAAAGTTTAAAATTTGCAAAATAGATTTTTATAAATTTGATGTTTATTTCTTTGTTAAGGGGGAAGAGGCTTGAATTACGAAGTCGCTCCCTTCCCCCTTAACAATCCCCTAACCCCTACGACGTTCAAGGTGCATGCTTCAGTGCTAAAGCACTGCATGCTATTTGCGCCAAAAAAATCAAGCTAATTTTAAATTTCTAGAAAATTTTAGAGCTCATCAACTTCTCAGCCATATTTTTAAGCCTAAATTCATAAAGCAAGTTTGAAATTTTATCTGCTGAGTTTAAATTTAGTCCAAGGTCACTTGCTAACATTTTGTAATAAATTTGAGGATTTTGGCTTAGATTAATAGGTGGTGACTTGGAGCTTTTAGAAAGCTTTTTGGCTCCGTCTAAAAGTAGCTTGTGGTGGATAAATTTAGCATTTAAAAAGCTAAAATTTAGCCTTTTTGCAAGGTATCTTTGAGCTAGCGTGCAAGGCAGCAAATCCTCGCCTCTAACCACTAAATTTACCCCCATATCCTCATCGTCAATGACACTTGCGAAGTTGTAAGCTGGGGTAAAATCCTTTTTGTAAATGACAAAATCGCCCATCTGCGCTGCTACTTGCCTGCCAAGCTCGTCATTTTCATCCACGCTTAGTCTAATGGCGGTTTTATCTTTTATAAATTTTAGCTTTTTGTCTTTGCAAATTTTAGTGTAAATGCCGTTTTCATAAGCATCTTTGGTAGCTCTTGTGCATTCACAAATGTAAATTTCATCTAGCTTTTCAAGTGCGTTTTCATATCTTTTGGTTCTTGTTTTGAAGCTAAAATTTTGCTCAAAGTCGTCTATACTTTTAGCACCTTTGTCATAGCAAAGTCCTAGAAATTCTAAAACGTCAAAGATATTTTGAACAAATTCGCGCCGGTATCTGCCAAGGTCATAATCATCAATTCTTAAGTGCAAAACGCCGCTCAGTGAGCGCGTCAGAAGATAAGTCAAGATGAAATTATAGGCGTTGCCAGCGTGCAGATAGCCGCTTGGCGTCGGAGCTATGCGCGAGACTATGCCACCAGATGGTGGCAAATAGTCATTAATCCCTTGGTCTAGCCTCATTTACTCTTAAAGTGCGTCCGCCAAGTTCTTTTTCATTTAGTGCGTCGATCGCCTTTTGGCCCTCGTTCGCGTCGTCCATTTCAACAAAGCCAAAGCCCTTTGAGCGGTCTGTCTCTCTATCTTTTACGATCTTTGCGCGCCTTACTTCACCAAATTGTGCAAAAGCTTCCTTCAACTCTGCCTCTGTCGTTCTATACGACAAATTTCCTACATAAATGTTCACAGGATTATTCCTTAAAAAAATTATCGATCTGATCGATTAGAGAAATAATAGCTTATTTCCGTCAAAAAGATGTAAAAACCAAGAAAAATATTACAAATTTTTAAAAAATATCCTTAAATGCAACAAATCGCAACAGCAAGGCGTTATAATATCTATCACTAAACAAAATTTATCCTTAAGTTTAAGTGGAATAATTAAATAAAAAATTACAATTTTTTTATAAACTATTTATAAAGTAAATCATTTTTTACTTTAAGATAAGCTTCTTCGCCAAGCAAATTTTTCACTATAAAAAGCGCAAATTCCATAGAAAAAGCTGGTCCCTTGCCAGTGATGATATTTTGATCTTTTAGCACGTTTTTATCGCTCACGTAGCCTCTTTTGTCGCTTCTTACGTTCTCTTCAAATCCAGGGTAGCAGACAAAATGCTCTTTAAGCACACGAGCTAGCTCAAGCACCATAGGAGCGGCACAAATGGCACAAATCAGCTTACCTTTTTTGTCAAATTCTTGCAAAATTTCTCTTAGTTTGGCGTCATTTGCGAGATTTTCTGCGCCAGGCAGACCTCCTGGAAGCACGATCGCATCATAGCCTAGCTCCTCCACCTCACGAAGTGTGACATCAGCTTTTACATTTATATTGTGAGCACCTCTGATCTGCGCGTCCTTCAAGCTAGCGATAGATGCTATAGCTCCAGCTCTACGCAAAACATCGACGGAGGTTAGCGCCTCGATCTCCTCAAAACCATCAGCTAGGATTACGGCTACCTTTTTCATAAAATCGTCCTTTCTCGTGTTATCTGTTTGTTAGGATAAATTTTATATAATCAAAGCTTATTTCACAAGAAAGGACAGAGCATGCAAGTAAAAATTATTTACTGCAACTCTTGAAACTATCGTCCGGTAGCTTCTCGTGTAGAAGATGAAATAAAAGCGAACTTTAGTGATGCAAGAGTCGAGTTGGTTGTAGGAGATGGTGGAAATTTCATCGTCGAGGTTGATGGAAACGTTATCTTTTCTAAAAAGGATCGCATCGGAAACGATGAGTCAAGGTTCCCACACGGCGAAGAGATCACAACTCTTATAAACAAATATCTCAAAGAAAAGTCGGCTTAATGCTAACTAGCGGGGCAGGCAACTGCCTCGTTTTGCTCAAAATTTACTCTTTAAATTTTATCTCATCTTTTTTATATTTTCTAAGTAGCTCGTTTATCTGATTTTGAAATTTCTCCCATCTTGCTTCGCTGCCATGCTTTGCATAAAGCATCTTGGCATGAGAGATCAAAATTTCACTTTTATCTTTTATCAAAAGATATTCGTAGAGCTGATTTATCGCTGCAAGACCGTTTTGTTCGAGCATTAGCTCTATTAAATTTTCTTCAAAGCTATTTTGCTCAAAAAATTTAAAAACAAAGCCAAGGTCATTTGCTACATTTTCATAAATTTTAGCCACGTCACTATCTGGCTCTAGCTCGTAGTATGCAGCAGATGTGCGAGTGATTTCATGTGCTCTAGCTCTAAAATGGCACTCATACTCTTTTGGCTTGCTAAGCGCTTCTTTGCCAAGAGTAGCCTCTATAAAAGGGGCGTAAATGCCGCAATTTATATAAAATCTCGTGCGCTCTGAGCTATTGCCACTACTTTTTTGAAAATTTACAACGTAGATAAAATTTGGAGTATTTTTGTAGAAATTTAAAGCGCTCTTGCTAAAGCCATTATCCTTAAATAGCGGCTTTAGCAGAGCGATAAGCTCGTCAAATTTCTCTTTCATAAATTTAACGTGCCAGATGTGTGATTATTTATTTGCGCGCTCGATGTACTCACCACGAACGGTATCAACGCGGATAACCTCGCCTTCTAGTACGTGAAATGGTATCTGAACTACCGCGCCACTCTCAAGAGTAGCTGGCTTTTTACCGCCTTGTGTGTCGCCCTTGAAATTTGGTGGAGTTTCAACTATCTTTAGCTCGACTACTTGTGGCACTTCAACGCCGATAGCATTGCCATTGTGAAATAAAATTTCAACCATCATGCCATCGATCATCCATTTTTTAACATCACCCACGTCCTCGTCGCTGATCGCAACTTGCTCGTAAGTAGTCGTGTCCATAAACTGGCAAAACTCACCATCATCATAGAGGTACTGCATCTCTTTTTCTTCAAGATGCGGTTGCTCGCACTTGTCACCTGCGTGAAAAGTCTTTTCAAGAACCTTTCCATCGACAAAAGATTTGATCTTTGCACGAACAAAAGCTGCACCCTTGCCCGGTTTAACGTGTTGATATTCTACGATTTTATAAGGAACGCCGTCGATCTCGATCTTTAGTCCCTTTTTTAGATCGCCCATTGAATATGAAGCCATTTTTTATCCTTTCGTAATTTGTTATATAACTGCGTATTGAGCCCAAACACAAGCTTCAAGTGCGTTTAATCTCTCTAGCGTTTCTGTTTTTATATGTTCATCAACCAAGATGACCGCAAGCGCCATGCCGTGCTCATCTCTACCAAGACGGAAGTCTGCGATATTTATCTTCTCATCAGCTAAAATTTTACTGATCTGAGCGATAACGCCTGGTACGTCGTGGTTTTTAAAGATGATCATCTTGCCTTTTGGCTTGAAGTCAGTCTTAAAGCCATTTACGGTTACTATGCGTTGTTGATTTTCACCAAATACCGTGCCACCAACGCTTACGATGCCATTTTCTGTCGTAAGACGAACTGTGATCTTGTTTTTAAAGATACTGTCTCCACCTGTGCTAGTTTCGGTAGTTATGCCTTTTTCGTCGCATAAAAATTTAGCATTTACGTAGTTTATCGCATCGCCAAGACTCTCTTTTAAAGCGCCTACGATCGCAAAAGTTAGCATTGAATTTGCATATTCGCCAATTTGCCCGTGAGTCTCTATACGGATAGCTTTGATCGCGCTTTTGTTTATCTGAGCTGCAAGAAATGCCATCTTGCTTGTAAGATCGATATAAGGCTCAACAAACGGCGGTAGATCTTCTGTTTTTATAGGTAAATTTAAAGCGTTTGGATAGCTTATGCCGCGTGCTGCCAAGATAGCCTGCTCGACTGCCTCTACTGCGATGTTGCGCTGCGACTCAAGAGTGTTTGCTCCAAGATGCGGTGTGACGCTTACATTATTTAGATCAAGAAGCGGATGACTTGTCGCTGGCTCTTTTGTAAAAACGTCAATGCCAGCAAATGCTATCTTGCCGCTTTTTAGCCCTTCATAAAGCGCCTCTTCGTTATAAAGACCACCTCTAGCGCAGTTTATAAGCCTTACGCCATCTTTCATCTTTGCTATCTCTTTAGCCCCGATCATATCGGTTGTCTCTTTGGTCTTTGGAGTGTGGATCGTGATGAAGTCACACGCCAAGATATCATCAAAATTTTTAGTATATGTGCCTCCCATATCGATAACTTTAGATGGATCGATATATGGATCATATGCGATGATATCCATGCCAAAAGCTTTTGCGCGAGCTGCTACTCTTGAGCCGATGTTACCAAAACCGATCACACCTAGCTTTTTCTTAAAAAGCTCAACTCCATACCACTTCTCGCGTTTCCAAATTCTATCTAGCTTTAGGTCGTTGTGAGCGTATTCAAGTGATCTTGCAGCTGCTAGCATGTGTGCCATAGTTAGCTCAACTGCTGCGATAGTATTTGCAGTTGGGACGTTCATAGCGATGATGCCTCTTCTTGAACAGCCATCTATATCAACGTTATCCACGCCAACACCAGCTCTAACGATAGCTTTTAGTTTTTTACCAGCTTCTAAAAACGCTTCATTTACCTCAGTCGAGCTTCTAGTGATCGCTACATCAGCCTCGCCTAAAATTTTTAAAAGCTCGTCTTTTGGGGTATTAACTGCGTCTATTACATTTATATCTTGTTCTTTTTTTAAAAGTTCAAAACCTACTGGGTGTATCGCATCGCAAACAATGATAGTTTTCATAATTTTACCTCTCTCACACTTGAGTGAATATCGTAAACCCTTAGCTGCAAAATGATATTTTGCAAAAGCCTTGAGTCTTGGGTATTTAAAAAGATCTGGCTCTTAGCGCCATCTCTTACTACAGTAAAATCAACCTCGCTATTTCTTAAAGTCTGCATCAAGCAGAACATAGAGTAGATGTCGTTTTTATCTATCAAAAGTTCGTATGCTGTGATCTTTGGCTTTTCTATCTTAGGTCGGTTGTATTCTATAAAAATTTCATTTACGGGCAATACGTAATCTTTTTTCTTAATAGTTGCCAGCTCGTTGATCCAGTTTTCACTGCCGGCTGTATTTTTGGTTATATTTTGCTCACTTGTAATATTTTTTTCAGTAGTTTGGCTGAAATTTACGCTTGCAAATTTAACAAGATAAACTCCAACCAAACCTAACATCACAAAGAGCAGAACAACTACTAATAAAAGCGTGCGTCTGCCCATTTATACTAGCGTAATTGTTCTTTTATAATGTCGCCAAGTGTTACTTTGTCGTCGTTGTCGTTGATCTCATTTAACACTTCACGCTCTTTTTGTTTTGCTAAACGGCGTATGCTTAGGCGAATTCTATTTTTCTTCTCATCGATAAATGCGATAGCGGCTTCGATCTCATCGCCGATCTTTAACGTGCTAGCATCTACGCTACCTAGATCTTCTTTGCGGATTAACGCATCGACATTATCGCCAAGCTCAACAAACACGCCAAAATCTTTAATGTCACGGATCGTTCCTTTTACGATATCGCCTACACTAAATTTATTAGCAAATGCCTGAACTGGACTTTGTTTTAGATCTTTTAGGCTTAGAGAAATTTTTTGCTCAGCGCTGTCGATTTTGATGATCTTTACTTCAAGCTCGTCGCCAGCTTTGAACATATCTTTGCACTTGTCATTTCTATCCCAAGATGCATCTTCGTTGTGTAGCAAGCCCTCAACGCAGCCTACTCTAACAAATGCACCAAAATTTGTGATAGTTGTCACAACGCCTTTTACTACGTCACCCTCTTTAAATTTAGCTTTAAATTCATCAAATGGCTTTGGAAGTAAATTTTTAAGGCTCACTCTTAAGCGGTGTCCTTTTGCGTCTATTTCGATAACTTCAACATCGATCTCTTGACCTTCGCTGATGTGATCTTTTGGATTTTTGATATTTTTATCCCATGAAATTTCAGATATGTGTAAAAATCCTTCAATATCATTTCCAAGATCGACAAATGCGCCATAAGGCTCGATATTGCTAACTGTTACTTTGATAGTGTCGCCAACTTCTAGACCATCATTTATGATCTCTTCCCAAGGATCTGGAGTAGCAGCCTTGATAGATAGAGATAGGTGGCGTTTTTCGTTGTCATAGCTGATAACTTTAACTAAAACTTTATCGCCTTCTTTGTATAAAGAGCTAGGATTTACTGGGCCTTTGTAGCTTATCTCGCTGTAATGCACAAGTCCGTCCACACCACCAACATCAACAAACATACCATAAGTTGTAATCTTCTTAACTGTGCCCTCTATAACGCTATCGTTTTCTACTATGTTTGATAGAGCTTCTTTGCGTTTTTTGCGGTCGTCATCTAAAATTTTCTTTCTTGAGACAACGATGCTATTCTCTTCTTTATCAACTTTTATAACTCTTACTTTGTATGATTTTCCAACTACGCCCTCAGCGTTTTTAAATCCGCTGTGCGTTCTTGGTAAGAAAAATTCTACGCCATTTGCGTCTTGAGTAATAAAACCACCTTTATTTTTTCCAACTACTTTTACGTCGATTTCGCCAGAATTTTCAGGATCGTAAGCTTCGATGAAAGCTTTAACTTTCTCTTTTCTAAGTGCTTTTTTGTGCGACACTATAGGTCTTCCATTTCTTGATCCAGTTATTACAACTTTGATCGTATCGCCAACTTTATGCGTCAGGTTGCCGTTTGTGTCAGTGATCTCAGAAACATTTAAAATGCCTTCTGACTTCTTGCCAACGTCGATTAAAACCTCATCGCCATTGATACTGACGATCTTTGCGTCACTATCTTCTTCAGTCTTTTTAAAAGACTCCTCTAACATCGCAGCAAAATCGATATCTTCGATATCTTCGTCTTTTGCTTTTCCTAATTGAACACTTTTGTTCACAGCCATCTTGATCCTTTAAATTTTATTATGCCAGTAGCGGCAAATTGGCTTATTATAGTTAATTGTGGCTTTAGCTAGGATAAATTTTATACTTTTTTGATTCTGTCAACGACTTTTTGTATGATCCAGTCAGGTGTGCTAGCACCCGCACTTATACCACACAAATTTTTGCCATCAAACCATGATCTTTCAAGCTCTTCTTCGCTTTCAATGAGATAGCTATCTTCGCAGAAATTTTTAGATATTAGATAGAGTTGTTTTGTGTTTGAGCTGTTTTTACCGCCGATTATTATCATCACGTCAGCTCTTTTTGCTAAATTTTTAGCAGCCTCTTGGTTTTCAAATGTCGCGTTGCAGATAGTGTTAAAAACGCGCAGCTCTTTTACATGAAGCATGAGATAGTTTGCGATCTGCATAAATTTCTCAACTTTTCTAGTAGTTTGGCTAACGAGCGCGACCTTTTGCTTAAATTTAATGCCCTCTAGCTCGCTCTCTTCAAGCACGACATAGACATTGCCCTTGGCATACGACTTCACCCCTTTTACTTCTGGGTGATGCATGTCGCCAAAGATCACCACATCATAACCCTCTTCGCTCATTTTTTCGCAAATTTGTTGTGGCTTTGTCACAAATGGACAAGTTGCGTCGATCACTTTTATATCGGTCTTTTTTAGCTCCGCAAGGTCGTTTTTAGTGATGCCATGAGTGCGGATGATCGCCTTTTTCTCATCTTTTAGCTCATCTATGCCCTCAAGCGTCTTTACATTGTAGTTTTTCTCTAGCCTGTTTATCTCTTCGTTATTATGTATGAGCGGACCGATAGTTGCGGCATCTCCAGCGTTTTCAGCTATTTTTATAGCCCTTTTTACGCCAAAGCAAAATCCATAACTACTAGCAAGCTCGATCTTCAACTCTAGCTCCCATTTTCTTTAAAATTTCAGCAAAATTTGGAAACGAAGTAGCGATAAATTCGCTCTTTTCTATCTGCATGCCACATTTTAGTCCAAGTATGGCAAAGCTCATGGCGATCCTGTGATCTCCGTGGCTATCTATTGTAGCAAATTTAGCCTCAGAGCCATTTATGATAAAGCCATCTTCAAGCTCGCTAGCATCGACACCGCACTGCTTTAGCGCATTTATCGTGACAGCTATCCTGTCGCTCTCTTTTACGCGAAGCTCTTTTGCATTTGTTAGCTTGCTTTGACCCTTAGCGCAGGCAAATGCGATGGCTAAAGCTGGGGCTTCGTCGATGAGCCACGAGATATTTTCGCTAACCTCTACACCTTTTAAATTTGGCGAGTATCTAACCTCAATATCGCCGATATCTTCATATTTGCTTGAAGTTTTGTGAAATTTTATCTCAGCGCCCATTTTTTCTAAAACTCTGTAAGCTTCGATGCGAGTTTTATTTAACAAGATATTTTTTAAAATGATATGCGAATTTGGGATGATTAAAGCTGCGACTGCGAAGAAAAATGCCGAGCTTGGGTCGTTTGGCACATCTATATCAAGTGGCGCAAGTGGGCCTTTCATCGGCTCTAGAGTGATCTCTAGGCCGTCACGCTTTATATCAGCCCCCATGCCAGCAAGCATGCGCTCAGTGTGGTCTCTGCTTAGCTCTGGCTCGCTAAATTTGCAACCATTTGAATAAAGTGCTGCCAGTAAAAGCGCGCTTTTTACCTGAGCTGAGGCGATCTTGCTCTCAAAACTAAATCTTTCAAATTTAGTCCCTCTTATGCAAAGAGGAGCGTTGTTTGCGTTGTTTGCGCCATCTATCTTTGCACCCATATCATTTAGAGGCTTTGCTATCCTTGCCATCGGACGAGAATTTAAGTATTTATCGCCACTTAGCACGAAAAAGCCCTCCTGCGCGGCTAATAGCCCCATAAAAAGCCTCATCGCCGTGCCTGAGTTGCCACACTCCAAAATTTCATTTGGCTCTTTTATCTTTTGTGGCGGAGTGATCGTTATCTCAGCTCCGTTATCTTCGATCTTTGCGCCAAGGAGCTCGACTATTTTTAAGGTATTTAACGTGTCACCTGCTCTTAGGTAGTTTCTAACGCGAGATGGCTTGTCACTTAAAAGCGAAAACATCGCGCATCTATGCGAGATAGACTTATCAGCTGCGATGTCATCGATGGTTAAATTTAGACTTTTTTCTAGTGGATAAATTCTCATCTTATTCCGATATTTAGTTTCTCTTTTAGCTCGCTTAAAATTTTATCCATAAGTGCGTTTATATCGTCATCTTCGAGCGTTTTTTCCATATCTTGGAATGTAAATTTAAGGCTAAGGCTAATCGCGCCGTTTAGTTTTGCATCTTTATAGATATCAACTGGCAAGAACTCTTTTAGCTCTTTTAAATTTAGCCCTCTTATGCACTCATAAATTCGTCCAGCTTCGAAATTTTCAGGCACGATAAGGCTAAGATCCCTTGTAGTGCTTTGGAATTTTGAGTAAGGCACTGCTAGGATCGGCTCAAATTTAAGCTTTGCAAAATCAATCTCACAAACATAAGTTTTAGGCAGATCCCTTTTTGCCTCTACTCTTGCATCAACTCTGCCGATATAGCCGATCTTTTCGCCGTTTTGATAGATGTGTGCCTGCTCGTATGGGCTAAGATATGAAATGCCATGGCAAGGTTTTAGCTCAAATTTGCCTATGACATTTTGCACCATCGCTGCAAATGCGTAGAAATTTGCCTCCTCGCCCTTTGCGCCATTTATCAGTGTCGGCTCTTTTAAAAGTCCAGATACGACAAAGCCTAAATTTAAGCCTTGGTTTGCATTTTCGTCAAAGACTTCGCCAAGCTCAAAAAGTCTAACTGAGCGTTTTGAGTTTTTGATGTTTTTCTCGCTTGAGCTTAGAAGGTGATTAACAAGTGCCGGTCTAAGCGTGTTTAGCTCGTTGTTTATAGGATTTAGTATCTTGATCTTGCAAGGCTTGAAATTTAGCTCACTTAGCTCATCAAGGCTGTCAAATACGTAGTGCACGCTTTCAAAAAAGCCATTATCAGCTGCACGGCGCCTTAAATTTAAAGCATTTTTATAGTCAAAATATGTCTTATTTAGCCTATTTTTCTCAGAGAAATTTAGCGGCGTTGAGGCGATATTGTCGATGCCTATTATCCTTACGATCTCCTCGCAGATATCATGAGAATTTACGATGTCATGGCGAAATAACGGCACTTTTACATTAAAGCTCTCTTGCTCGACATTTACCGCGATCTCAAAGCCAAGTTTCTTTAAAATTTTAACGACATCGTTTCTTGCAACCTCTTGACCGATCATATTTTTAAGCTCACCAAGTGAGATGCTAAGCGTGATAGGCTCGGTGTTTAGAAGTGATTGTTGTGATCCTGCAAAAAGACTTAGACTATCTTTAAAGCTAGCTAGCCTTTTAAAAAGATAGTCCGCCCCATAAGCTAAATTTGGCTCGCTGCCACGGCTTGAGCGATAAACTTGATCGCCTTTTGGTAAATTTTTATTTTCAAAAATGGCTTTTGAGACAACATCTGGTTTTACGTAGCTAGCCTCTACCAAGATCACCTTTGAGCCCTCATCGACCCTAGCCTCATCGCTTTGGTAAATTCCAGCAACACCTAAATTTTTATCCTCACAAAAGACCACGCACTCGCCATTTTCGCCATTTTTGATGTCAAAAACTGCTTTTTCGCCCTCGCCCACAAGCTTAGCGTGATCATAAACTCTAAATAGAACGCCCGTGCAAAATGTCGCGTATTCAAGTAGTCTTTCTACTAAATTTGTCTTTTGACAATCAATTAGAGCTAGTCTCAAGCGAGTTAATAAATTTTCACTTAATGCATTTTTTAGCTCAAATGCTTTATACAAAAACGAGCCATTTACCTTATCTTCAGTTCGCACAGATGCGATCCTGCCGATGCCTAGTAAATTTTCACTGTCTTCATTTTCGTGGCTATCTTTCATATTTAGATCAAGTGCGGTGCAAATTTCTCTTGCGATGCCGTGTAAATTTTGGCAGTCGCCCCTATTTGCTGTGACATCAACCTCGATGATCACATCTTTGAACGCTTCAAATTCACCAAGGCTTGTGCCAAGTTTTAGCTTGCCGATACTCTCATCAAGTGGCAAGATGCCGTCATTTGTCTTAGGTAGCCCTAGCTCAGTTGAAGAGCAGATCATACCGCATGATTCGATGCCTCGCAGCTTTGCCTTTTTGATCTCAAGGCCATTTGGCATCGTAGTGCCAATGAGCGCGACTGGCACAAACTGACCAGCCTCGACGTTTTTAGCCCCACACACGATCTGAAGCGTTTCGCTGCCAACATCAACCTGACAAACGCTTAGCTTATCGGCGTCTGGGTGCTTTTCTCTACTTTTTACATAGCCAACTACGATGCTCTTTGGTAAATTTATCTCTTTATAGCTATCAACTTCTAAACCGATTGAATTTAATGTCTTTGAAAGTGTCTCGCCGCTAACCTCGCTAAGGTCGATCCACTCGTTTAACCAATGCTTTGAAATTATCATTTAAACTGCTCCAACAATCTTAAATCTCCCTCAAAAAGTGACCTTAGATCAGGCACTCTATGAAGCAACATCGCAAATCTCTCAACGCCAAGACCAAAGGCATATCCACTTACATTTTTATAGCCAACCGCCTTAAATACATTTGGATCAACGACGCCGCATCCAAGCACCTCAAGCCAAGTAGTCTGCTTGCACACCCTGCAGCCCTTGCCATGGCAAAATATACAACTAATATCAACCTCTGCGCTAGGCTCCGTAAATGGGAAAAAGCTAGGGCGAAAACGCACTTCAACGTCGCCAAACATGTGTTTTAAAAAGCCCTCTAGCATTGATTTTAAATTTGCAAAGCTAACTTTCTCAGCGTCCTCCACTACAAGGCCCTCAACCTGATGAAACATCGGTGTATGCGTTAAGTCCATATCACGTCTAAAGACCGTGCCTGGCGCTATCATGCGAATAGGCGGCTTTTGATTTAACATAGTTCGCACCTGAACTGGGCTCGTATGCGTCCTTAAAAGTCTAAAATCATCTAGGTAAAACGTATCTTGCATATCCCTTGCTGGGTGGTATTTTGGTAAATTTAGCGCCTCAAAGTTGTGAAAATCATCTTCTATAAGCGGCCCAGTCTCGAGCGAGAAATTTAGAGCTAAAAAATACTCAATTATCTTATCCATCGTGGCCATCACAGGATGCAGCGCCCCGCTAGCAACAGGCTCGTTAAAGAGCGTGATATCAGCGGCCTCTTTTTTCATCTTATTATCTATCTCTTGCTCGCTAAGCTCGGCCTTTTTGGCTTCTATTAGCGCGCTTAGCTCATCTCTTTGCTTGTTTAAATTTGCTGCAAATTCCTTTTTCTCATCCTCGCCAAGCTCTTTTAGCTTTGCAAAGCCTTGCGCCAAGATGCCCTTTTTGCCAAAAATTTCTACCCTGACCTTCTCCAGATCATCAAGAGTTGAAATTTCATTTTTGATTTTATTAATGAAATCTTGCAATTTTTTACCTTTATGAATTTTTGCATCGATTTTATAGAAAAAGAGTTAAAATCAAGATAAAAAGCGCGAAATTTAAGCACACTTTGATATAATTTCTCAAACTTTCAAAGGAGCTAAAATGACCATATTTGAAAAGATCGTTGCCGGTGAAATTCCTTGTAACAAAGTGCTTGAGAGCGAGAAATTTCTAGCTTTTAACGACATCAACCCAAAAGCGCCGATCCATATCCTCATCATCCCCAAAAAACACTACAAAAACTTCCAAGAGATGGATCCAGTTTTGATGGGTGAGATGACTAAATTTATCCAAGAAGTGGCGAGCTTAATGGGCGTTGATAAGAGCGGTTACCGCCTCATAACAAACTGTGGCGAAAACGGCGGTCAAGAGGTCATGCACCTGCACTTTCACCTACTTGCTGGCGCAAAACTTGGCTGGAGCGAAGGCGTAGCTGATCCACAAAGCACATTTTAAAAACAAAATTTAGACTCTTTTTGAGTCTAAATTTCACTTCGTATTTTTACTTTTTAAAACATCATAAATTTAAATAAATTTATCTCCTAGCAGCTTTTACCGCCTCAAGTAGCTCTTCAAAGCCCGCTTTGCTTGAGTGCTCGACGTCTTTTAATATCTCGACACCTGCTAAATGTCCCTTATCTTTGTCAGCAAAAATCGCCATAGCCTTATCTAGTCCGTGATGGACATTTTCGTGGTGCGCAGCTATGCTTGAGAGGGTTCTTGGATCTTTTATGATGGTATTTTTCACATCTTTTTCATACCACTTGCCAAATCTACACTCATGCACACTTTGAATTTTATTTATCTCGCCAAGCAAGACGCCTCGGTAGCCATTTAACTTCATGTTGATGTGATCTATCTTACCGTTACTTACATTTACTTCGTTTGTGACATTTAGAGCTTGGTTTAGGATATTTTGCGTGTTGGCATTTACACTTGAGATGTTGCCTTCAAAACCACCTAAAATTTGCATCGCATTTGCTGAAATTTTAGAGAAACTCTCACTCATTTCGATCATCGTGTTCGCACTTTGCTTAAGGCCATTTATATTTACTTCAACCTCAAGTGTAGCCTTTTGCGTGCGCTCAGCAAGCTTTCTAACCTCATCTGCAACGACTGCAAAGCCTCGTCCATGTTCGCCCGCACGAGCCGCCTCGATAGCAGCATTTAGCGCTAGCAAATTTGTCTGATCTGAGATATCTTTTATGAGATTTATGATCTCAACGATAGAATTTACGCTTCCATCAAGCGAAGAAGCGTCATTTGAGAGATCGCCACTCATCTGGCTTACTTGCTCGATCGAGCTTAAAATTTCAGCCGTTTGAGACTTTAGCTCGCCTGTTTCTTTGAAGGTTTTTTCATTTAAATGGTTTATATTTTCAAGCATTTTTAGGTTTTCTTCGATGGTTGATTGTAAGAAATTCATACCATCTTGATAGCTAGTAAGCAACAAATTTACAGCCTCTTGCTTATCCTTAGCTTGCTCTTTTGGCTCGCAAGTTTTGGCATTTTTTAGCTCATTTTTAAGTGCTAAAATCTCAGCTTTTAAAGCTTCATTTTCTCTCTCTAAAGCTTCATTTTTACTACCAAGCTCTTTACTTTTGCTGTCAAAAAACATTTTTCATCCTTTAAAATTCGTAAATTTTGCGTAATTATAACTCTTTTTACTTAAGCCAGTCGTCTAAAATTTGAATTTGCTCTTCAACGCTTTTATTTGCCGTGCCGCCTTTTGAAGTGCGAGCCTCTTTTGAAGCGTGCAGATCTAGAAATTTAATGGCATTTTCATCTAAATTTTCATCGACACTTTTTAGCTGCTCTTTGTTTAGCTCGCTTAGATCAAGCCCCAAGCTTTCAGCCTTTGCCACAGCCTTGCCGGTGATAAAATGCGCCGTTCTAAATGGGATATTTTTCTCACGCACTAGATAGTCCGCTAGATCAGTGGCACTTAGATGCCCTGTTTTTGTCGCTTTTAGCATATTTTTTTCATTAAATTTAGCCGTTTTTATCATCTCATTTAGGATAGTAGCAGAGCTTAAAATGGTCGCAACACTATCAAAAACGCCCTCTTTATCTTCTTGCATATCTTTATTGTAAGCAAGTGGTAAGCCCTTCATCGTAGTTAGCAGCGCTACTAAATTTCCATTTACACGCCCAGTTTTACCGCGTATGAGCTCAGCGACGTCTGGATTTTTCTTTTGAGGCATGATGGAGCTGCCAGTGCTATAAGCGTCACTAATGCTTACAAAGCCAAATTCTTGCGAGCTCCAGAGTATGAGCTCCTCGCAAAGCCTAGAAGCGTGCGTCATAAAAACGCTAATGTTAAATAAAATCTCCAGCGCAAAGTCGCGGTCGCTCACGCTATCCATCGCATTTTGCGTGCAGCCTGCAAAGCCTAGCTCGCTTGCAACGATGCTCCTATCTATCTTGTGCGGCGTGCCTGCAAGGGCTGCTGAGCCAAGCGGACTTAGGTTGTTTCGCTCATAAGAGCTAACAAATCGCTCAAAATCCCTCTTAAACATAAACGCGTAGGCTAGTAAATGGTAGCTAAGGCTTACTGGCTGGGCATGCTGAAGGTGCGTGTAGCCTGGCATTAGCGTATCTTTGTGGTTTTTGGCTAAATTTGCAAGCGTAGCGATGAGCTCTTTAATGAGAGATGAAATTTCTAAATTTTTCTTCAAAACATAAAATTTAAAATCAAGCGCAACCTGATCATTTCTGCTTCTAGCTGTGTGAAGTCTGCCACCAAGCTCAGCTCCGATGATCTCGCTAAGGCGCTTTTCAACCGCCATGTGGATATCTTCATCCTCTATCTTAAAAGCAAATTTACCAGCCCTTATCTCAGCTAAAACCTCATCAAGCCCCTTGATGATCGCCTCTGACTCATCTTTTTTCAAAATTCCGCAAATTCCTAGCATTTTAGCGTGCGCCTTACTGCCAGCGATGTCCTCTTCAAAAAGATTTTTATCAAAATTTATAGAAGCGTTAAATTCCTCAAGCAACTTCGAGCTAGCCTCGCTAAATCTGCCCTCCCACATCTTTTTATGTGCGTTTTCATCTTTTTTCATAGCTTTGCCTTTGATTAGTTTTGCATGATTTTAACAAAAAGGTGCTTAACTAGGCTTTTACAAGCATTTTAAAAATAAAATTTTTGATCAAAAAAGAGAAATGTAATATAAAAATTATGCTAGAGTAGTAAAAAAGTTATATATATAATTTACATTTAAGGTTATTAAAATATAATTCGCTCAGCAACTTTTTAAAAACTATTTCAAGTTTTTTGATTTTTTGCCGATATAGTTATAAATGAAGAAATAAACTAAAAAGGAAGGACGATATGCAAATAGATGCAAATATGAACTCAAATGTTTTCTATCACAACGGCTACACATCTATATCATCAAGTAGCGCTAAAACCAGCATATTAGTATCTTCTGGCTATGGTACAAAAGATATCGTTAGAAGTAATGATGTGCATGTCGAACAAAGAGAAGAGGTTAGACAAAAACCTACAATTATTAGAAAAGAAGATGTCACAGAGTTACAAAAAAATTTAGAAAAATTACAAGATCAAAGAAGTGATATAGCTGATCAAATTTCAAGCATCCAACACCTGAAAGATCGTGATTCTATGCAGATGCTTCATCATCTAAATTTAGAACAATCAAGCATTCAGAATAACATTTTAAGTATTAAAACTCAGATGACAGAAATGGTACAGGCTTAAGACTAAGCCTTACCGATAATAGTTTTTAAAACCAAACAAAAATCCTCTAAAAAGTATCCCATTGACTTATAGAAGTTACTGCTAGTATTTTGTTCTAGCTCTTTTGCAAGTTGCTCGGCATAAGGTAAGAAAAATGAGAGGCTAAAAGCAGCAAGAAGTTGCATAGACTCTTTTGTCGCCTCTTTTTTTAAGATATTTGCTATCAAAATGAGCTGATTTGAAATACTATCAACCTCACCCATTTTTGGCTCAAAATTTATTGCTTTATAAAATTGCGCCAAATCATCTTTTGCGCTTGAAAAATAGTAGCTTGCTTCAAATTTTGCCTTCAAAATGACAAAATCATCACACAAGGCCGCACTACTCTCATCTTTGATAAATTTAGCGTAAAGCTCATTTCCTTTTACATTCGCATCGCTCTTTGTCTGCGTTATCCACGCATTTGTCTTTTTGATACGCATAAAAGATGAGACACCCAAGATGCCGTTAAAATTTGTAGCAAGTGCAGCCGCTACGACGCTGTAAAGCTCTCCAAGTCTCAAATTTAATCCTTAAGTTGCAAATATCTAAGTCTAAGTGCATTTAGCACGACAGTAACCGAGCTTAAGCACATCGCCATCGAGCCATAAACTGGGCTTAGAAGCAGTCCAAATATAGGATAGAGCACGCCAGCAGCCACTGGTATGCAAATGGCGTTATACATAAATGCCCAAAACAAATTCTCTTTTATGTTAGCAATAGTCGCATTTGCAAGCTTTACAAGCCCGCTCACGCCACGCAAGTCATTTTTTACAAGCACGATATCACCAGCGCCTTTAGCGATGTCTGAGCCTGAGTTCATAGCGATGCCAACGCTTGCTTCTTTAAGCGATGGCGAGTCGTTTATGCCGTCCCCTACAAAGATCACGCCACCTCGGCTCATGAGCTCTTTTACTTTGTTAAATTTATCCTCTGGCAGCATATTTGCATAATACTCGCTCACATTTAGCTTGCTAGCGATATTTGCCACTACTTTTTTATCATCACCTGAGAGGATCACGCTTTGTAAATTTAGCCTTGAAAGCTCGTTTATAACGCTATTTGCTTCATTTTTTAGCTCATCACTTAGTGTTAAAAATCCGCTAAATTTTTGATTTACCGCACAAAGTATGACGCCACTGCCATCATTTGTAGCCTCTTTTATCGCCAAACTATCAGCTTCATTTAGCAAGATATCGTTTGCTGCGAGCAGCTTTTTGTTACCTATTATTATCTTGTTACTCTCGTCTTCATAGACGATGCCTTGACCAACTACGTTTTGGAATTTGCCATTTAGCTTTTGTAAATTTATGTAATTTTGTTTTGCGTATCTTACGATCGCTTTTGAGATCGGATGCTCGCTTAAATTTTCAGCAGATGCCACTAGCTCTAGCTCTTTTTCGCTCAAATTTGAACTTTTGACGCTGATTAGCCCCTTACTTAGCGTGCCAGTTTTGTCAAATGCTACAAATTTAGCATCTTTTATAAGCTCCAAAACCTCTGGATTTTTCACCAAAATCCCAGCTTTTGCACCACGCGAGAGGGAGCTTACGATTGCTATTGGCGTGGCAAGTCCTAGTGCGCATGGGCATGAGATGATGAGCACGCAGATCGCGCTAGAGATCGCATAGGCGAAATTTCCACTAAAAATTATCCATATAAAAAATGTAAGAACTGAGATCGCCACGACGCTTGGCACAAAGATGTTTGCTATCTTGTCAGCCAACCGTCCGATAGGCATCTTTTTAGAGCTAGCGTCGCTTAGTAGGCTTAAAATTTGAGATAGCAAGCTCTCAAAAGAGCTCTTTGTCACCTTGACGCTTATGTAGCCATTTGTGTTTAGAGTGCCGGCAAATACGCTATCTCCCACCTCTTTATAAACTGGCAAGCTCTCTCCTGTAAGCATAGAAGCATCTATCTCAGCGCCACCTTGAACTATCACGCCATCACTTGGGATGTTGTAGCCATTTTTTACGATGACGATGTCGCCTACTTTTAGCTCATTTACATTTACCTCTTTACTATTTCCATCTGGCATAACCAAAAAGGCGGTCTTTGGTGAAATTTTAAGTAGCGTCTTTAGGTAGTCGCCAGCTTTTGCTTTTGAGCGCTCTTCAAGGTACTTGCCAAGCAAAACAAAGGCTATTATCATCGCTGCGCCTGAGACATAGACGTTTTTTAGATCATCTGGGATGAAATTTGAAAAGATCACAACAAAAAGCGAGTATAAAAACGCACTACCGCTTCCAAGAGCTACAAGCACGTTCATATCGTAGTTTTTGTTTTTAACAGCCTCTATGGCGTGAACAAAGAAGTCTTTGCCACTAAAAGCTAGCACCAAAAATGCTAAAACTAGCATGAGTAAATTTACTAGCAAGCTCTGAGGTGCGAACATCTCAAGCGCCATTATCACGATGCTTGTGATAAATGCAAATATAAATTTATTTCTTATCGAGGTTATATGCTCGTCTCTTTTGGCTTCAAATTCATCGATATTTGTCGCCACAAAGTAGCCAAGCTTCTTTATCTTTTGCTCTAAAACTTCACGCACGCTGGCGTCTTTTAGGACAAACTCACCGCTTGCATTTGCAAAATTTACATTTGCTTCAAGCACCCCATCTATCTTTTTAGAAACTTTCTCGATAGCATTTGAGCAATTTACACAGCTCATTCCCGCTATATTTAGCTTGACTTTTAAAGGCATATCAAAGCTCCTTTATAACGTCAAATCCCAGATCAGCCATTTCTGATTTAAATTTCTCTACATCGCCATCTTTTATATCAAGGCTTACTTGTCTTGGCTCTTTGCTAAGATCGACTTTTATCTCGCCAAAGTCATCTTCAAGTGCGTTTTTTATAGTATTTGCGCAGTTTTGGCAATGCACGTTATTTACCTCAAATGTTTTCATATTATCTCCTTTATCATGTGGTCGTATTCGTGTAAATTTATGATCTTTTTGGTGTTAAATTTAAAGCCAAGGCTCTCGTAAAATTTACGAACTTTTGGCTTATTTACATCAACTATCAGCGAGACCTTTTTATGTCCTAGCTCTTTTGCTTTGGCAAATGAGTGCAAGATAAGCTCTTTTGCAAGACCTTGGCCTCTAAATTTCTCATCCACAGCGATGCTATCTATATAAAACTCATCATCAAAGCACTCTTTTTCTACCTTGGCATCTTTGCCAAGCGCCTTTAGATGCTGTGAAATTTCTCTATCAAGCTGCCATGCGTCGCCACCAAAGTAAGCGCACATCGCAGCGATGATCACGTCGTCACGTTTATAGACATAGACATTTTTATAGCTAAGTCTGTTTGTCTCGCTTTCAAAAAATTTCTCCAAAATTTCATCGCTTTTTATAGGATCGTCGTAGCCACTTAGCTTGTAGGCGATATCCTCCATCGCTAAATTTAGTAGTTTTATGCAGATTTTTGCATCTTGTTTTTGAGCATTTTTTATCATGGCATGATTATATGCCTTTAGCTTAAATTTTTACCAAATATTATTTTCAAATTTACAAATCAGGCGCTTTAACAGGCAAACTAAAAATGTTTTAAAAAAGTATAAAATTTTTTTAGTTATAATCCGTAAAAAATTTATTTAAGGATATTTATGGGACGAGCATTTGAGTACCGAAGAGCGGCAAAAGAAGCTAGATGGGATAAGATGAGCAAGGTATTTCCAAAACTTGCAAAGGCTATAACAGTAGCTGCAAAAGATGGCGGATGTGATCCAGATATGAACCCAAAACTTCGTGCAGCCATCGCAGCAGCAAAAGCTGAAAATATGCCAAAAGATAACATCGATGCGGCTATAAAAAGAGCAAATGGCAAAGATAGCGCTGATATCAAGACTATCTTTTATGACGGCAAAGCAGCTCACGGCGTGCAAATCATCGTCGAGTGCGCTACTGACAACCCAACAAGGACAGTTGCAAATGTAAAAGCGATATTTAGCAAAAATGGCGGAGAAATTTTGCCAAGTGGCAGCCTTAGCTTTATGTTTACAAGAAAGAGCGTTTTTGAGCTTGAAAAACCAAGCGCAGATATCGAAGAGATCGAGCTTGAGCTGATTGATTATGGACTAAGTGACATTGAAGAAGATGAAAACGCGCTATTTGTTTATGGCGACTACGCAAATTTTGGCACACTTCATGAGGGCATAGAGAAGCTAAATTTAGTAGTTAAAAAAGCTTCACTTCAGTACTTGCCAAATCAAACCGTGAGCCTAGATGAAGAGCAAATGCTTGAGGTCGAGAGACTTCTTGACAAGCTAGAAGACGACGATGACGTCCAAGCAGTTTATACAAATATCGAGTAAAAAGGAGCAACATGCGTTTTGATGAGTTAAAAGTTTATGATATAAATTTAGACGAGCTAAAAAAAGATAAATTTGCAGTTTTAAAGACAGAAAAAGGCGATATCAAACTTGAGCTTTTTGCCGAGGATGCACCGCAAGCTGTTGCAAATTTTGTCCATTTGATAAAAACAGGCTTTTATAATGGCCTAAATTTCCACAGAGTTATACCAAATTTCGTCATCCAAGGTGGCTGCCCAAATGGCACAGGCACAGGCGGTCCTGGCTGGAGGATAAAATGCGAGTGCGATAATCAAAAGGTAAAGCATGAACGTGGCAGCCTTAGCATGGCTCACGCAGGTCGCGACACTGGCGGATCACAGTTTTTCATCTGCCACAGCAAGCAACCTCATCTTGACGGCGTGCATACAGTCTTTGGAAAGTGCGCTGACGATGAGAGCTTAAAGGTACTTGATGCTATCAGGCAAGGCGACAAGATCCTCTCAGCAGAGATCAAGCAGAGCCTATAAAAGGGGAATTTATGGAGAGTGCAAAAACGCAAAAAAGTCTCTTTGTGAGGCTATTTACCAATCTCGCCATTTGGGTTGTGATAGGTATAGTTGGCGGTGTTATCGTCGGTATGGTCGCACCTGAGCTTGGCATAGCGAGCAAGCCAGGCATTGATTATTTTATAAAAGCCCTTAAAATTTTAATCGGCCCTATCATCTTTTTAACAATCGTCTCAGGCATCGTCGGACTTGAGAGCTTAAAAGATCTTGGCACCATCGGACTTAAGGCGTTTATCTACTTTGAGATAGTTAGTACGCTTGCTCTTGCTGTTGGTATCATCTTTGGCGAGACGCTTCGTCCAGGACACGGCATGAACCTTGACTACACTCAGCTTGACGCCTCAAGCGTGGCTAAATTTACATCTCAAGCTGGAAATATGGACGCAAATAGCGGCTTTTTAGCACACACGCTTCATCTTTTAAGAGGCGCTGTGCCAGTAGATGACATCTTCCCTTACGTGCATATACTTGATCCATTTATAAAGTCAAACACACTTCAAGTACTTTTCATGGCGATAGTCGTTGCCATCGTGCTTTCACTACTTGCTCATGATAAAAAGCAAGCTTGTCTAAAACCGCTTGAATTTATCCAACACTACGTCTTAAAACTTCTTACTTGGCTTATGCTATTTAGCCCAGTGGCGGCCTTTTCGGCGATGGCTTATTTGATCGGTAAATTTGGCATCGGAACGCTTCTTGGTATGATGGAGCTTCTTATCGTTATGGCGCTTGCAAGCTGCTTTTTCATCTTTGTCGTGCTTGGCGTCATTTGCTACTTTGCCAAAGTCAATGTCTTTAAATTTATGCGCTTTATCTCAAAAGAAGTCTTGGTCGTTTTTGCGACAAGCTCGAGCGAGACAGCTCTTGCGCCACTTATGCAAAAGCTAGAAGCAGCTGGCATAAATAGAGGTGCAGTTGGCCTTATCATCCCGACTGGCTACTCATTTAACCTTGACTGCACCAACATCTATCTAAGCCTAAGCGTTATCTTCTTAGCGCAAGCTTTCAACATCCCGCTAAGCTTTGAGCACCTAATAAGCATTTTAATCGTGCTAATGATCACAAGCAAAGGCGCGGTTGGCGTTACAGGATCTGGCTTTGTCGTCCTTGCTGGCACACTAAGCGCACTTCCAAGCACTGGCATACCAGTAGTCACCGTGGCTGTGCTACTTGGCGTTGATAAATTTATGTCAGAGATGCGTGCTGTTGGTAACCTTTGCGGTAATGCCGTTGGCTGCATGATCGTTTCTATCTGGGATAAAAAGGTCGATATGGAGAAATTTAGATACGCGCTAGATCATCCAGACGAATTTCACTTCCACTCATAATAGAATTTTTTAAGGGGCAAATCGCCCCTTTTTATCTTAAAATTTACTTCAAAACTTAAAGTGCTTATCCCCTATTTTTACAATACCCAATGAAAATTTAGAAATTTTATTTTTAAATATAGAAACTAATATTATAATTATTGAAAATTTTAATTTGGAGGAGTTATGAAGACATTAGGCATCATAGGCGGCATGGGACCACTTGCCACGGCTGATTTATACAAGAAGATCATCGATATAACCCCAGCAACTTGCGATCAAGAGCACCTACACATCGTTATCGACTCATACGCTCAGATAGAAGATAGGACAAAATTTATCATGGGTGAGGGAGAAAGTCCGCTTCCAAAGCTAATTCAAAGTGCTAAACTTTTAAAAAATGCAGGATGCGAGGCGATGCTAATGGCTTGTAACACAGCTCACTACTTTGCCCCAAGCATCGAAAAAGAGGCTGGAGTGAAAATTTTGCACATTGCAAAAGTTACAGTAGATGCCTTGCAAAAGAAATATCCACACGCTAAAAATATCGCTGTCATCGCAACAAGTGGCACAAAAAAAGCTGGCGTTTATGATCAAATTTTAAAAGAGCGCGGGCTAAAAAGTGTGGATTTTAGCAAAGAGACGCAAGATGTCATCATGGAGTGCATCTACAAAGGCGTCAAAGCTGGCAAGCTAGAAGAGTATGTGCCAGTGTTTTATGAAGTGCTTTCTAACATTGAAGCTGACGTTTATATCGCAGGCTGCACCGAGATACCGATGTTTTTACCATTTATCAGCAGCGAGTATAAATTTATAGATGCGACATTTGAGCTAGCAAAAGCTGGCGTAGAATTTGGACTAGAAAAGAGAGTATTTTGATTAAATTTAGCCAGATACCTGGCTAAATTTTCGTTTTAACTGCAACTTACACTAAATACAACAGCGACTTTTATAGTAGAAATTTGATATCAAATTTAGCTGGAGTGTTTTGGCTAAATTTTAGCTCTAACTGCAAAGATTGCTTATATTAAAAATTTTTGATATCTGATGGGTGATTTTTAATGCTTAATAAGTGTGGTTTTATAGTGAGAAGCTTTAGAAAATCTAGTGAAATTTAGTATTTTAATTTAAATTTAGTTGGAGTGTTCTGGCTAAATTTTAATTCTAACTGCAAAGATCACTTGTATTAAAATTTCTGATGTCAGGCGATTAAATTTTTCAGGCTTATAAAGAGTAATTTTTTTGGTAAGAAAATTTTAAAAAGTCTTGTTAAATTTGATCGAGCTATTTCGCAAAATGTTTTAAATTTTATATTAGAAATTTAAAAAAGAGCTATATTTTATAGCTCTAAAATTTTTACTATTTGATAGTTTAAATTTAAAAGCCTTGTAGGCAAAATACCCACAAGGCTATAATTTTAAGCTTTTGGGCCAGCTTTGGCGTACTCGACGCCCTCTTTTACATCTTCGTAGCGTTTGAAATTTTCAACAAACATTTTAGCCAGCTTGTCGCGTGAAATATTGTACTCAGCTGGGTGTGTCCATGTATTTATTGGATTTAGCAGTTTTGTCTCTACACCATCAAGCTCTTTTGGGATAGCGAAGTTAAATTTATCAAAATTTTCAAATTCGCATTTTGTGATGCTGCCATCAAGGATCGCATTTATGCAAGCACGTGTCGCTTTTATGCTCATACGCTTGCCAACGCCGTAAGCACCACCGCTCCAGCCTGTATTTACAAGATAGACATTAACACCGTGCTTATCGATCTTCTCGCCAAGCAATTTTGCATAGACAGTTGGGTGAAGCGGCATAAATGGCTCGCCAAAGCAAGCGCTAAAAGTAGCGACTGGCTCGGTGATACCGCGCTCTGTGCCAGCAACTTTTGCTGTGTAGCCACTTAAGAAATAATACATCGCCTGCTCTTTTGTGAGCTTTGCAACTGGAGGAAGCACGCCAAAAGCGTCAGCGCTTAAAAAGATGATATTTTTTGGGTGTCCTGCGCTTGAGCTTGGCTCGTAGTTGTCGATGTGATAGATCGGATAGCTCACGCGTGTGTTTTCAGTCTTTGAGCCATCTTTATAATCAACCACGCCGTTTTCGTCAGCCACGACATTTTCAAGTAGCGCATCACGCCTGATCGCTGCGTAAATTTCTGGCTCGCTGCTTGGATCAAGGTTGATACATTTTGCATAGCAGCCACCCTCAAAGTTAAACACGCCATCATCGTCCCAGCCGTGCTCGTCATCGCCTATTAGTTTGCGTTTTGGATCAGTTGAAAGTGTCGTTTTACCAGTGCCAGATAGTCCAAAAAATAGCGCAGTATCGCCCTTTTCGCCTACGTTTGCAGAGCAGTGCATGCTTAGCTTGCCCTCAAGTGGCAACCAGTAGTTCATCATAGAAAAAATGCCCTTTTTCATCTCGCCGCCATACCATGTGCCACCGATCACTGCGACATTTTCTTCGACATTAAAGATAACAAAGACTTCTGAATGTAGCCCGTCAGCTTTGTAGTCTTCATTTTTTGTCTTGCAAGCGTTATAAACTACAAAGTCAGGCTCAAATTTAGCTAGCTCTGCCTCACTTGGACGGATGAACATATTTTTTACAAAGTGCGCTTGCCACGCTACTTCAGTGAAGAAGCGGACTGATTTTTGGCTCTTTTTGCTAGCTCCACAAAATGCATCCTGGATGAAAATTTCTTTACCACTTAGCTGCTCTTTTGCTTTTTTAAGAAGCTTGTCAAATAGCTCTTTTGTGATAGGCTGATTTATCTTGCCCCAAGCGATATATTTTTGGCTTGGATCTTGCTTGACAAAGTACTTGTCTTTTGGGCTTCTACCAGTAAAAATACCAGTATCTACCATAAATGTGCCGTTACTTGAGACTCTGCCCTCGTTGTTTGCCTTTTCAAGCTCAAAAAGCTCGTCGTAGCTTAGATTATGATTTATCTTTTTGATCTCTTTTAGACCTAGCTCGTCTAGCTTATTTATCATGTTGTTTCCTTTTAAATTTTCGTTTCTTTATAAATTTGACCTAAAAGTCATCAAAATGTTAATCAAATTTCGCTTAACACTATCTTTTTAAAATGGGCAAATTTATTTAAATTTAGCCACCACTTGATTGTTCGCGACACTTTGACCTTTGCTAACCTCGATAGAGCCTATGATGCCATCTTTTGGAGCCTTAACCTCTATCTCCATCTTCATCGCTTCAAGCACGACTATGGCCTGACCTTTTTTGACATGATCTCCTGCGCTTACTAAAATTTTATGCACAGCGCCTGGTAAGCTTGCAACGATATCATTTTCTGTTGCGCCTGCTACTGCACTTTTGGCATTTTTTACGCTCTTGCCTTCAACTTCAGTGATCGATTTTACTTGGATGCTGTCGTTAAAGCCTTCGCTTACTTCGACATTGTAACGGCTACCATTTACGACGACGCTATATCTGCCGCTTTGAGTTTGTCTGCCCTCATTTGCTTTAGCATTTGGATCTATTTTTCTTACATTTACTTTAGCTTCGCCCTTTAAGAACGCGATGCCCTTTTCTTTACAAGCCGCTGCGATAAAGACGTTTTCTTCGGTAACTTTGATCTTATTTTGTTTTAAAATTTCTTTTACGTGCGCAAGTGACTTGCTCTCATCTTTATCAGCTATATCAACTGCGTGTTTTGTGGTTGGTTTTAAGCCTAGTTGCTCACTAGCAAGCTTAATGATCTCTTTATCAGGCGTAACTGGGGTCTTGCCAAAGTAGCCAAGCACCATTTTACCGTATCCCTCAGCGATCTTTTTCCACTTGCCAAACATCACGTTATTAAAGGCTTGTTGGAAGTAAAACTGGCTAACGGGGGTCACCGAAGTGCCGTATCCGCCCTTTTGCACCACTTCGCGCATAGCAAGGATGACCTCTGGGAATTTATCTAAGATGTTGTTATCTCTCATCATCTGAGTATTTGCAGTGAGCGCACCACCAGGCATCGGTGAAAATGGTATTAGAGGGCTTACTTGCACAGCTTCAGGCGGTAAGAAATACTCTTTTAAACAATCATTCAAAACGCTTTCGTATTTTAAAATTTTCTCCACGTCAAGTCCGCCAAGATCGTAGTTTTTGCCTTTTACTGCGTGAAGCATGGTTAGGATATCTGGCTGACTTGTGCCGCCACTTACTGGGCTTGCAGCTAGATCTATGCCATCAACACCAGCCTCAAGCGCTGCAAGGTAGCAAGCGACACTTACGCCTGCGGTTTCATGCGTGTGAAGTCTGATATGAGTTTTTTCTGGGAGTAGCTTTCTAGCCATTTTTATGGTTTCATAGACCTTTTGTGGGCTGCTTGTGCCACTTGCATCTTTGAAGCAAACGCTGTGATAAGGGATATTTGCATCTAAAATTTCTCTTAAAATTTTCTCATAAAATTTAACATCATGAGCTCCCACACAGCCACTTGGCAAGTCCATCATAGTAACGACAACTTCGTGTTTTAGCCCGTGATGAGCGATCCTCTCGCCTGAATATTTTAAATTTTCAACATCATTTAGTGCGTCAAAATTTCTAATAGTAGTGGTTCCATGTTTTTTGAAAAGTTTTGCGTGAAGGTCGATCAGCTCGCGGCTACCAGTATCAAGTGTGACGGTATTTACGCCCCTGCTTAAGGTTTGAAGGTTTGCTTTTGGTCCTACGATGCTTCTAAATTTATCCATCATCGCAAAAGCGTCTTCATTTAGGTAAAAATAAAGGCTTTGAAATCTCGCTCCTCCGCCAAATTCAAAATGCTCTATGCCAGCCTCTTTGGCTGCTTCAAGCGCGGGCAAAAAGTCGTTCATAAGCACTCTAGCGCCATAAACCGACTGAAAGCCATCTCTAAAGGTCGTATCCATAACATCGATAAATTTCTTTGCCATATTTCACCTCATTAAATTTATAAATTTACTAAAAAGCGGTCATAAAAAATGGCTAAGTTGGGTAGAAACTCAAATTAGCCATTTTGCTTATTTTGGTATTTTACAACCAAAAACTTTTATATCATTTAAAAAGTGAGAGTAAGAAGTTAAATAATCCGCCGTGGCTCGCATCAAGCATCGGCTTTATCTCCATCAAAAAGACGCAGAAAAAGACCAAAACTGCCACTTGAATGATGATATAAGGCACTACACCTTTATAAATAGCAGCTGTTTTTATCTCAGCAGGTGCGACCGATCTTAAGAAAAATAGACTAAATCCAAATGGCGGCGTCAAGAATGAAGTTTGTAAATTCATAGCAACTAGGATCGCTAGATAGACTGGATTTATGCCAAGTTTTGCGGCGATTGGCACCAAGATAGGAAGCACGATATATGAAATTTCAACAAAATCGATAAAAAAGCCAAGCACAAAGATAACAGCCATACTAAAGATGATAAAGCCCCACTTCTCGCCTGGTAAATTTGTCATGAAATTTTCAACTATCTCATCGCCTCCAGTGTAGCTAAAGACCATAGAAAAGGCGGTCGCGCCAACAAGTATGGCAAAGACTAGAGCTGTCGTTTTTACGCTCTCAGCCAAAGCCTCTTTCATCATAGAAAATGAAAATGTCCTATAAAACATTGCCAGGATAATAGCGCCCACGCAGCCAAATGCTGAACTTTCAGTCGGCGTAGCGATACCTGCAAAGATAGAGCCAAGCACACAAATAACTAGCAAAAGTGGCGGGAAGATCGCAGTTAGTGCTCTAATGATCTGCTTAAATTTACTAACGCCACTCTCATCTTTTACGATAGGAGCGACCTCTGGTTTAAGATAAGCAACTATCAAAATATAAACTATATAAACTCCAACTAGCGTAAGTCCTGGCACAACAGCTTGGTGAAAAAGCTCGCCAACTGGCACTGAAAAGATGTCGCCTAAGATGATAAGCACGATAGAAGGTGGGATGATCTGACCAAGCGTACCAGCAGCACATATCGTGCCACAACCTAGGGATTGATCGTATTTATACTTTAGCATTACAGGTAAGCTTATAACACCCATAGCAACGACGCTAGCTCCTACGACGCCAGTTGATGCTGCAAGAAGCGCGCCAACCAAGATGGTGCTAATAGCGATACCGCCACGAATTTCTCCAAAGAGCATGCCCATACTCTCAAGCAGTCTCTCAGCTAGCTTTGACTTTTGAAGCACGACGCCCATAAAGACAAAAAGCGGAACGGCTATGAAAATTCTACTCTCCATGATAGAAAAAATTCTATATGGCATGAAGTTAAACATATCTTTAAATACTTCTATACTGCCAAGTAGCCCATCGCCATCGCTAAGGCTCTCTACAACGCTGCCAACCATGCCAAATATCATTGCGACCGCACCAAAAGTAAATGCCACTGGAAAGCCAATGCCAAGCATCAATAGTGCGGCTATAAACATTATTAATCCCGCCATATTTTCTCCTTACTAGCTTTCTTATAGCGATTTAAATTTTTTATAAAAAAGCCGATCGCAAAAAATACAAGCACATAAAATGAAAAAGGGATCATCGCTTTTATGATCCATCTGTGAGTAAGACCACCTGGATCTGCGCTGGCTTCTGCTGAGCTATAAGCATCTCCTACAAATCCAAATGATAAATTTGAAACCAAAAGCGCAAATGGTATGACAAAAAATACAGTACCAAGCATATTTACAAGGGCTTTTTGTCTTTCTGAAAATTTAGCATAAAAGATATCAACCCTAACGTGTGCATCCTCTTTTAGAGCATAGCTCATGCCAAGTAGAAATATCACAGCAAAAAAGTGCCACTCAAGCTCCTGAAAAGCAACATTGCCGTAAGAGAAAAAGTATCTTGCCACAACGTTAAAAAATACGTCTATTATCATCAAAGCCATAATAAACATACAAATATAGCCGACTATATCGCCAGCCTTGTCGAAAAATCTCTCAATCTTATCCATTAAAAACCTTTAATAGTTCATTTATCATGATAATGAGCACGCAAACTGGCGCTACATATCTTAGTAAAAAATACCAAGCATTAAATACAAAATCACTCATATATGGGCTAAATAGCACATATAAAGCATCTTTTTTCATAAAATATCCTACAAATATCGCTCCGCCGATGCCGCTAATTGGTAGCAAAATATTTGAAGCAGTAAAATCAAGAAAATCAAAGAAATTTTTACCAAAGAGCATAAATTTATCGCCGATATTTTCTATATTTGATAAAAGGCATAAAAATCCCACTATGAAAATCCCAGCTCCAACTATGCTAAGAGCCTTTCTTCTGCTCATGCCATACTCTCTGATCAAGAAAAATACAAATGGTTCAACTATAGAGATCGCTGAAGTTATACCAGCAAAGATAAGCGCAGCAAAAAACGCCACAGCTAAAATTTGACCTATCACACCAAGCTTAGCAAATAGCGTTGGCAGCGAGATAAATACAAGTCCTGGACCTTGAGACGGAGTAGCGCCAAATTCAAATATAAAGGTAAAAATAACAAGACCTATCATAATAGCAAGCGCGATGTTTATAAAAACGATACTTAGCGTTGAAGTGGCTAAATTTGTATCATCGCTTAGGCTGGCTGAATAGGTAATGATCGCTGCCATACCAAGAGATAGCGTCCAAAATGCAAGTCCAAGAGCTAGCAAGAGCGAGTTAAATGAAATTTTACTAAAGTCAGGGATGAGCAAAAACTCGGCTGATTTAGAAAAGCCATCCATCGTCATAGAAAATATAAGCATGATCAAAACCATGATAAATAGGCTTGGCATCATCCAAACATTTAGCTTTTCTATGCCGCTTTTTACGCCTTTTGAAAGGATGTAAAAGCAAGCTGCAAATGCTATAACAAAATATAGCGTCTGCTCGCCAAGACCATGCGTCAAAAGATCGTTAAATATCACTTTTGAGCTATCTATATCACTTGGCAAGCCAGAAAAAGATAGGACAAAATACTTAAAGACCCAGCCTATTATCACGATGTAGTATGACGAGATGATAGCTGCTGTAACCATGGCTAAAATTCCAACCAGCTGCCATAAATTTTTATTTTTAGCTGCTAGCTTTCTAAAAGCATTTACACTGTCGCTCTCGCTAAGCTTGCCGATACTAAGCTCTGCCATAAAGATAGGCACGCCGACTAGAAAAGTTATCAAAAGATATAAGATAATAAATGCCGAACCGCCGTTTTCACCAACCATGTATGGAAATTTCCATGCATTGCCAAGTCCGACAGCCGATCCAGCGACTGCTAGGACATAGCCTATTTTAGAAAATTGTTCTTTTGCCATATTATGAGATCTCCCTTATTAACACCACCAGAACTAAAAGTGGAGCCACAAATCTAATTAAAAAATACCAAATTTTAAATATAACCTTGCCCATATAAGGCACAAATAGCTCTTTTAAAAGCTCAAATTTCATAAAGTAGCCAACAAAGATAGCAAACAAGATGCCACCAAGTGGGAGCATGATGTTTGAGCTAAGGTAATCAAGCAGGTCAAAAAAGCTCTTACCAAAAAATGTAAGCGCATCTTTAAATTCGCTTGTGCCACTTAACGCGCATAAAATTCCTAAAACATAAACCACGCAAGCGACGACTAGGATCGATTTGTTTCTACTAAATTTTAGGCTTTTGCTTAAGAAAAATATAAATGGCTCAACCATCGAGATAACCGAGGTGATGCCAGCAAAAAATAGTGATATAAAAAATGTAAATGCCAAGAAATTTCCAAGCAAGCCAAGCTTAGCAAATAGCGTTGGTAGCGAGATAAAAGCAAGCCCTGCGCCTTTTGATGGCTCTGAGCCAAACTCAAATGTAAACGTAAAGACGATAAGACCAATAATAACGCTTATTATGATGTTCGCAAAGACGACATAGAGCGAAGAGATAAATAAATTTGTATCATCGCTTAGACTTGATGAGTAGGTAAGGATGCAGCCGATACCAACGCACATCGTAAAAAAGGCAAGTCCAAGAGCATTTAAAACAGCTGCTTGATCTATCTTTGAAAAGTCAGGCACTAGTAGAAATTTAGCCGCTTTATCAAAGCCATCCATACCAAAAGAGTAGCCAAGCATAAGCAAAAGCAAGATAAAAAGAGCTGGTATGAGATAGACATTTATGCGCTCGATGCCGCTTTTTACACCTTTTGTAAGGATGAAAAAGTAGGCAAAAAATGCGATACTAAAGTATAAAATTTGCTCACCAATGCTATTTGAAGTGAAATTTACAAAAAGCATCTCTGAGCTTGCCATATCTTTAGGTAGCTCGCTAAGGCTTAAAATGACGTATTTTAAAACCCAGCCAATGATGAGCGTGTAAAACGAAGCGATAAATAGCCCAGTCATCATGATAATACCGGCAAATTTCCAAGAATTTGCCCCTTTTGTAGCTAGACTTTTAAACGCTCCAACCGTATCAAGACGTGAAATTTTACCCATCGCCATCTCAGCAAAAAATATGCTAAGACCAACAGCAAAGGCAAAAAATAGATATATAAGGATAAATGCCGAGCCACCGTTACTGCCGACCATGTATGGAAATTTCCACGCATTACCAAGGCCGATAGCCGCTCCAATTATCGATAATACAAAGCCAATTTTACTAAATCTCTCTGCCATTATTTACCTGCCATCTGGTAGATCATTATCGCACAAATAGCAACTGGCACGACATATCTTAAGAAAAAATACCAAATTTCAAAAAATGCTCTTCCCATAAATTCGCCAAAGAGCAGATACAAACTCTCTTTTTTAAGCTTATAGCCAACAAAAAAGCTAAATACGATAGCGCCTATTGGCATCATGATATTTGATGTGAGAAAGTCAAGCGCGTCAAAAAATGGCTTACCACAAACGCTAAAAGCACTTGAAGTGTCTGAATAATATGAAAGTATGCAAAAGATGCCCAAGATATAGACAAAGGCGCCGATGTAAAGAAGCGCCATTTTTCTTGAAATTTCAAATTTTCTAACCAAATAATAAGCAAAAGGCTCGATCATCGAAACCGCACTTGTAATGCCAGCAAACAATAGCGATACGAAAAATGCGACCGCCATAACGTTGCCAACGATGCCAAGCTTTGCAAAAAGTGTGACAAGCGAGATAAAGATAAGGCCCGGACCACTTGCCGTGCTATCAGCCCCATAAGCAAATATAAAGGTAAATACAACAAGCCCCATCATAATGCCTATTAAGATGTTTATAAAGATGATAGAGAGCGTTGATTTTATTAAATTTGTGCGCTCTGGTAAATTTGCAGCGTATGTTGGTATGACGCCAACGCCCATAGATAGCGAGAAAAACGCAAGGCCGAGAGCCTGCAAGACAACATCTGGCGTGATCGCACTAAAATTTGGTACAAATAAAAATTTAGCCGCCTTCACAAAGCCATCACCCATGCTAAGCGCGTAAAAAAGCATGCAAACCAGCAAAACAAAAAGGCTTGGCATCATCCATATATTCAGCTTTTCTATGCCACTTTTTACACCTTTTGAAACTGCAAAAAAGACCATCAAAAAGACTAGGCTAAAGCAAAGCACGGCACTGCTTAGATCATTTGATAAAAGCGTGTTAAACTGCTCGCCTGCAGCTTTTGTATCAGATAAAAGTGGCGAAAAACTAAGATAGATATACTTTAAAATCCAGCCAATAACAACCATATAAAATGAAGCTATAAGTATCGCTCCGATCATGAAAAAGCCGGAGAGCGACCAGGCTTTTTTATTTTTTGGAGCAAGCTTGTAAAGTGAGCTTACGATGTCGCTTTCGCCAAGTTTGCCGATGCTAAGCTCCGCTAAAAACGCCACAAACGCGATAGCAAATGTAAGAAGCAAATATAAAATTATAAATGCCGAACCGCCGTTATTTCCCACCATCGTAGGAAATTTCCAAGCATTGCCAAGACCCACAGCAGAACCAGCCATAGCAAGGACAAAGCCTATCTTTGAAAATTTCTCGTTTATCATTGAAAACCTAAGATTAAGAATAAATTAAATTCTTTCAAAGATAGCATAAAAAAACTTTCATTTTTCTAAGCCAAGAATTTTTTATAGGCAATTTAAATTTTTAGTGTTTTTATTTGAAACAAAGTTTTGTTTTTGTAATATTACGGCTCATGAAGTTCAAGTAGGGGACAGATCCGAAAGAGCTTTAAAATTTTAAAGGAGCAACGATGAAAAAGATCGTGTTTTTAATTCTTGGTCTTGCTGCATTTGCATTTGGCGCTGACGGCGAGATGATCAGATCATATTCAGTTATCGCTGGCGGTATCGGCCTTGGCCTTGCAGCTCTTGGCGGTGCTATAGGTATGGGTAACACAGCTGCTGCAACTATCAGCGGAACAGCTAGAAACCCAGGTGTAGGTAGCAAACTTATGACTACAATGTTTATCGCACTTGCGATGATCGAAGCACAAGTTATCTACGCACTTGTTATTACACTTATCGTTCTTTACGCAAACCCAATGCTTGGCTAAGCGTAAAGCTTAAATTTAGCCCCTTTTTTGGGGCTTTTGTTCTTTTTGCGATCATGGTGGAATTGGTAGACACGCTATCTTGAGGGGGTAGTGCCGCTAGGTGTGCGAGTTCGAGTCTCGCTGATCGCACCATCTTAACTCTCTTTCTAAATCAAAATCTTAAATTTCTAAGCTATAAAAAAGGAAAATTTTATGTTAGATAAAAAACGTGCCTTAAAACAATTACAAAACGAAGCAGACGATGTTGCTATATACTCACTTCTAGAAGCTAGCGAAAAAGTCGAAGAGAACAAAAAGGTACTTCGAAAATTAATCGCAGAAGAGAGACGCCACTATGCTTTTTGTCAAAAGATAACTGGCGAGAGCAGAAGTGCAAATTTATTCAAAGTCATTTTCTATACGATACTTGTTAAAATTTTTGGCACCTCTTTTACTCTGAAATTTATGGAGTCACGCGAAGAAAATGCTGAGAAATTTTATCTTGACATCGTAGATGAATATCCTGAGGCTCGTGATATTTACGAAGAGGAGATGAACCACGAAAATAGTCTAATCTCCATGTTAAAAGACACAAAACTCGTAAATGCTGGTGGCATCGTGCTTGGTATGAATGATGCTTTAGTTGAGCTAACAGGCACACTTAGCGGCATCGCGCTTGCATTTTCAAATACAAAATCAGTTGGCGCAACAGGCCTTATCATGGGCGTGGCAGCTGCACTCTCTATGGCTGGCTCAGCGTATCTCGAGTCAAAAGAAAATCCAAGCGACGAGATCAAACCGCTTACCTACTCGCTCTACACAGGCGGTTCATACATCATAACAACGGCATTTTTGATACTTCCATTTTTCATCTTTACAAGCGGTCTTTACGCCGTCTTGTCGATGTTTTTCTTTGCGCTAGTTGCCATTATTACTTACAACTTTTATATAAGCGTGGCAAAGGAGCTTAAATTTTTACCAAGAGTGATTGAGATGTGCGTGATAACTTTTGGCGTTGCGATCATATCTTTTGGCATCGGCTTTTTAGTAAAACACTATTTTGGACTAGATGTCTAACCTAAATTTCAAACCAGCCGTAGCTATCGTCCCCAAAATTCCCACTAAAAAGTGGCTTTAAATTTAGATCAAGGCTCAAATTTTCACCATTTTTAAAATTTGAGCTTTGATAGATAAGTAGCCACTTTACATTTGCTAGCTTGCCCTCTTTTGCAAGTTTTAAAAACTCGCCAGCTCCTTCAAACATGCAAAGTCCTTTTAGATCAAGCTCTTTTTGAATGCTAACTTTGCGATTTGGTACGCTAAAAAGTGGCAATGTTTCATCAAATTTATCGCCTCTTGAGTAGATTATGACGTCTGGGTTTTTGCCATTTTTTATAAGTCTGGTATCGAGCCTTGGTCGGTCTGTCCGCACTGTGTTGCCACCGATCACCAATGTATCTATGACGCTTCTTAGTTTATGCACATGCGTGCGGCTAAGCTCATTTGTGATGATGCCACCGCTTGCCACGCCATTTTTACTAAGAGCGATTTTTAAAAAGCTAAATCCACCATTTTGATATGCCAAAAATGGCTCAAGCAGCTTATCACAGCGCTCTTTTAAAATGCCAAATTTAACTTTCACTCCAGCACTTTGAAGCAAATTTCCACCGCCACTTGCTATTTTATTTTCATCGTGGCTGCCAATTATGACCTCACCAAAACCAAGCTCTTTTAGCAAATTTGCACAAGGTGGCGTTTTGCCGTGATGCGAGCAAGGCTCAAGCGTGACATAAGCTTTTGCATTTTTTAGTAAATTTGAGTGGTTGTTTAGTATAAATTCATAGGTAAATTTTGGCTCTAAAAGGCCAAAATCGCCATCTTTTATCTTAGAGCTAAATTTAGCGTTATACGCTTTTATAAAATCATCTTTAAATTTTTCACTTTTTTTGCAAAGCGCAAAGAGTACCGCTGTCGGTTCAGCGTGTAAATATCCAGCCTTTTCATGAGCCTTGCAAGATAAAATTTGCCCATTTTCATCAAGGACAAGGCACCCAACAGCTGGATTTGGGTAGGTCAGGATCTGAAATTTCCAAGCCTCACTTAAAGCAAGATCCATGTAAAATTCGTCGTTCATCTTAGCAGACTATATTTATTTTCCTATATCTTTTATCTCATCAACAAGTGTTTTTGAGATCAAGTCGATATCGGTCGGCTCATCCTGTGCATCCCACCTAAATGCAGCAATCTCCGCCAAAACAGCCATCTCTTTGAAATAGCTATATTTTGTCGTAGAGACTGGTATAGCATAAGAGACCAATAGCCTATCTGCGTTATCATAAATTTTCACGCTGTAGCTAAAGTGAGGCTTGTTTAACGCCTTGCCACCCCAGTTAAACCATCTTTCATAATCCATTTGTATTTTTATCTTAAAGCTATTTTCGTCTCCTAAAATGCCCTGCTCTTTTAGATGTTTGTTTATAAATTCCACAAATTCATCACGAAGTTCGCTTTCATTTTTATAGTTAGGGTTGTACTCGTATCTAGTTGGTTGATTTGTCAATGTCAGGTTAAAATCACTAACAATGTATTTAGCCACGCCTTTTTGTATCGGCGTTGGCTCAACATTATATTTATATCTTCCCGCGCATCCAACAAAGAAAGCACCTAAAACTATTAAAAATAGTATTTTTACAAATTTCATATTTTCTAAATTTACGACAAGCCGTCAATCTTGCCGTCTGCGTCTATTCTCATATTGACCGCAGCTGGCACTTTTGGAAGTCCTGGCATTAGCATGATCTTACCGCAAACCGCGACGATAAAGCCAGCTCCCGTTCTAATGTCAAGGTCTTTTACGCTAAATGTAAAGCCCTTTGCTCTGCCCAAAAGCTTCGCATCGTCACTAAATGAATACTGAGTTTTTGCGATACAAACTGGCAAATGGCTCAAATTTAGCTCTTTTATCATCTCAAGCTTTTTAAGAGTAGCCTCTTCAAAGACCACCTCGCCAGCTCCATAAATTTCCTTAGCGACCTTTTCGATTTTAGTTTTCGTATCGTCACTCATCTCGTAGGTGAAATTTATCTTGCTTGGCTTATCGCACGCTTTTAAAACTAGCTCGGCAAGCTCAAGCGCACCTTTGCCACCTTTTAAGAAATTCTCACATACTGCCACTTCTACGCCAAGCTCACGGCAATACTCTTTTACGAAATTTATCTCTTCATCGGTGTCAAAGCCAAATTTATTAAGCGCCACAACCACGTTTTGACCAAATTTACCTTTTAAATTTTCGATGTGGCCGCCAAGATTTTCGATACCTTTTTTAAGGGCATTCATATCTGGTTTTGTGATCTCATCTTTATTTGCTTCGCCGTTATATTTTAGCGATCTGATCGTGCTTACAAGCACCACAGCGCTTGGTTTAATCTCAGCAACCCTGCATTTTATATCTAAAAATTTCTCCGCTCCAAGCTCCGAGCCAAAGCCAGCTTCAGTTATGACGTAGTCGGCTAAATTTAGAGCTGTTTTTGTTGCGATGACCGAGTTGCAGCCATGTGCGATGTTTGCAAATGGGCCACCATGCACGAGCGTAGGTGTGTGTTCAAGCGTTTGAAATAAATTTGGTTTGATCGCATCTTTTAAAAGTATGCAAACAGCGTCTTGGCAGCCTAGATCACGCACGTAGATAGGCTTTTTATCGCTATCATAGGCGACCATGATGTTTGCCACGCGCTCTTTTAGATCAGAAAGACTTGTTGCTAGACAAAGTACAGCCATGATCTCGCTTGCAGCGGTGATATTAAAGCCATCTTCTCTTGGCACGCCGTCCGTTCTGCCACCCTGACCCACAGTGATAAATCTAAGCGCGCGGTCGTTCATATCCATACAGCGCTTCCATAAAATTTTCTCGATTTTTAGTGGGTTTTCTTGATAGAGGCTATTATCTATCATCGCTGAAATAAGGTTATTTGCCGATGTTATCGCGTGAAAATCGCCAGTGAAGTGTAAATTTAGATCCTCCATCGGCGCAAGCTGCGAGTAACCACCACCTGCTGCTCCGCCCTTTATGCCAAAAACTGGTCCCAAAGATGGCTCGCGAAGTGCTAGGCAAACCTTTTTATTAAGCGAATTTAGTGCGTCAGCTAGACCGATCGACATAGTCGTTTTGCCCTCGCCGTATGGGGTTGGGTTAGTCGCGGTGACTAAGATGAGCTTTGAGTTTGATGGCTCAAGTCTAGGGGAAATTTTAGCCTTAAATTTGCCGTAAAGCTCAAGCTCGTCTTCGTTTAAGCCTAGTCTTGCGGCAACTTTACTGATGTGTTCAAGTTTCGTTTGGTGAGTTATCTCGATGTCGCTTAGCATTTTACCACTCCAAATATGTTTTTGCTTTTTTTATCTCATTGATGTTGATCTCAAAAATTCCCTCTTCGTTTTCTACTGCGACGCTCTCTTCGTCTGCTTTTACAAGCCTTCCTGCAAATTTCTCAGCCTCGGTTTGAACTTTAACTAGCTCACCAACGCTCGCTTTAAAGTGTGAAGGCTTGCTAAGCTTTCTCTCAAGACCAGGCGAGCTAACCTCAAGGCTATAATCCCCACTAACTGGCGGTGTCACGTCAAAGATAGGCGAGAGCAGACGGCTCACTTTTTCGCAGTCATCAAGGCTCACTCCACCATCTTTCGTGATATAAACTCTAAAAATAGCCCTGCCATTTTCATTTGCGATCTCGCTGTCGTAAAGCTCTACGCCGCATTCGCGTACTAGTTTGTCTAAATTATCCATTTTTGTTTAAATCCTTTGAAATTTTATCAAACAACTTATCCATATGGTTTTGATACTCTAATCTATCGTCAAATTTAAAGTGAAAATTTGGACATCTATACCAGCCCTCAGCTGCCATGCAGTGGTTTTGCAAATGCCTGCAAACGCGCTTTAGATGCCCCAAAATATACTCTTGCTCGCACTCATCAAACATCATCTTGTCAAGATAGACAAAGGCGTCGTATCTGCCCTTTTTGCACTCGACGTCAGTGACGCAAAGCCCCTTTAAAATGCCATCTTCAAGAGTAGCTAGAGCCTCTGGTATGAGCTCTTTTAGCACACTCTCTGTTCTCATACGCTTTATTTCGTTAGCGTTCATAGAGTAGCTTTCTCCTTGACTTCTTTGAAGCTTTCGATGTAGTCATTTTCTCTGATGTCGTTGAAATTTTCAATGCCAACGCCACACTCGTAGCCTTTAGCAACCTCTTTAACGTCATCTTTGAAACGTTTTAATGAGCTAACTAAGCCCTCATAAACGACCACACCTTCTCTAATAAGGCGAATTTTTGCCCCTCTGTTTATCGTGCCCTCAGTGACGATACATCCAGCGATAGTGCCAACTTTTGGCACGTGGATCACTTGGCGAACCTGCGCTTGTCCAAGCTGCTCTTCTCTGATGATAGGTGACATCAGTCCGCCTAAAATCGCCTTCACGTCGTCGATTAAGTTATAAATAACATTGTAAGTTTTTATCTCGACGCCGCTCTCTTTTGCCTTCTCTTTTATCTCGCCAGTTGGCCTTATGTTAAAGCCAAGGATGATACAGTCGTTACTTGCGCTTGCAAGTGCAACGTCGCTTTGCGTGATGCCGCCAACGCCTGAGTGGATCACATTTACTCTGATCTCGTCATTTGCTAGTTTTTCTAGGCTTGCTTTTAACGCTTCAAGCGAGCCGCCAACGTCAGCTTTGATGATGACTGGAAGTGTTTTTAGCTCGCCCTCAGCTATCTTAGCGCTAAGCTCATCGATACTAACCTTTGTGCTCTTGCTAAGCTCTTTTTGGCGGATATATTCAGCCTTTTTCTGCGCGTATTCACGAGCCTCTTTATCAGTTTTTACGCCTATTAGCGTCTCGCCAGCCTCTGCTATCTCGCTAAGACCCACTATCACGCCACATTCGCCTGGTTTTATCTCTTTTAATGGCCTGCCCTGATCATCAAGCAAGCTTCTTATCTTACCGTATGCAACACCTGCTACGACTGTGTCTCCGACATGAAGCGTGCCGTTTTCAACGATGATGGTAGCCACTGGACCACGGCCTTTTTGAAGTGAGCTCTCGATGACAGTAGCTTTTGCGTTTGCCTTTGGATTTGCCTTTAGCTCCAAAAGATCAGCTTGTAAAAGCACGATCTCAAGTAGATCATCTATGCCCATGCCTGTTTTTGCAGAGATCGGCACAAATTCATACTTGCCACCCCACTCTGTTGGCATGATGTCAAGCTCAGCAAGACCAGTTTTTACTAGATCAGGATTTGCTGACTCTTTATCCATTTTGTTTATCGCGATGATTATTGGCACACCAGCGGCTTTTGCGTGGCTGACTGCCTCTTTTGTCTGAGGTTTTACGCCGTCATCTGCTGCAACAACTATGATAACTATATCAGTTACGCCAGCACCCCTTGCACGCATAGCTGTAAATGCCTCGTGGCCTGGAGTGTCGATAAATGTGATGTTTCTGCCGTTTTTATTTACCATATAAGCGCCCACGTGCTGAGTGATGCCACCAGCCTCGCCTGCTGCTACGCGAGACTTTCTTATGTAGTCAAGTAGCGAGGTTTTGCCGTGGTCGACGTGCCCCATGATGGTTATAACTGGTGCTCTTGGCTGGAGATTTTCATCATCTTTTATCTCCTCCTCATAGGCTGCTACATAGTCAAATTCTTTTTGATCGTCGATGATATTTACCTCGACATTAAACTCATCAGCCAAAATTTCTATCGCATCTTCATCCAAAAAGTCGTTTTTAGTTGTCATCATGCCAAGCATAAATAGCTTACCTATGACCTCGCTTGGCTGCTTATTTAGTTTCTCAGCAAATTCATAAACACGAATTTCTTTTGGGATATTTATCGAAGTTACAGCTTCGCTATTTTGTTTATTTTCAGGCTTTTTGTGCTTTTTTCTAGCTCTTCTTTGTATGCCACCCTCGCCAAACGAATTTATCGTGTTATTGACGGTTGTCTTCATCGCACTTGGCTGTTTTGTCCTTTGCATCGGAGCTGGAGCTGGGGTTTTAAAGCTAAAATCAGGCAACACCACCACATCCTCATCTTCAAGCACGATGTCACCAAAGTCGCTTCCGCCAAGCAGGTCCATCTTCTCAGCGCTATCTTTTTTGCTTACAACTGTTACTTTTTTCTCTTTTTTCTTTTTTCTAGCCAAATTTTCATCGCTAGCAGAAAACATACTCTTAAAGTCGCTAATGTTAGTCACAGCCGCCTCAGCCTTTTTCTCCTCTTTTACAGGAGCTGGCGCCTCGTAATCTTTTTTCTTTTTAACTATCACAAGGCCGCGTCTTTTTTGAGTCACATCAGCCAAGCTCTCTTTTGGTTTTGGTGCTTCTGCTGGCTTTTGCTCGACCTTTACAGGCTCTTCTTTTTTAGGCTCAGCTTTAGGTTTTTCCTCTGAAATTTGCACCTCTTTTTTAGGTTCTGCTTTTGCCTTTTCAGACTTTGGCTCGGCCTTAGTAGCTGCCTTTTTAGGCTCAGTTTTAGGCTTTTCTTCTTTTTTTGATGGCTCTTTTTCTGCCTCTTTTTTAGACTCTTTTTTTGCCTTTGGCTCGCTCTTTTTCTTTTTAAATTTATCTGGTATTACGCCAGTTTGAACGTATTCATATATTGCTTCAGCCTCTTCAAGGCTCACAGCATTTGAGTGAGTTTTGACCTTTAGTCCTAGTTCTTGAGCTTTTTCTACTATCTCTTTACTTGGGTAGCCAAGCTCATTTGCGATCTCTGAAATCCTAACATTGCTCATTTAAGAGTATCTCCTTTAACTTCGGTGCGTCAAGTCCGAGGGCACCTTTAGTTTGTTTATCAATTATTTTTTTTAAAATTTTGTCGTCTTTTTGCAAACAGCCATCACATAGATAGAAACTGCGGCCGTTTCCTTTGCCACACTCTAAATTCTTGCCTACCAAGCGGTATCTTTTTAGCAAGTTTTGAGAAAATTTAACTTTGCAAGCGACGCATGTCCTTACTGGATTATTTTTATTCATTATACCTTTTTAAACTTGTTTTTAGCTTTGCGTAATTTCGTATCCATCGTTATCAAATGAAAAAATTTCAACTCTAAAATCACTAAATTTACTCTTTAAAACATCTTGTAAATTTTTAGCATCATCTTTGTAAGCGATATTTAAAAAGCTTGAGCCTGAGCCTGAAAGTGTGCTCATTAGCGCTCCATTTTCATAAGCTACCTTTCGCACCTCAAAAAGCTCTTTTAAAGCGCTCATTCTGCGCTCTTCATGCATCATGTCTTCGCTTGCTACCCTTAAAAGATCATATCTTTTTTCATAAAAACAAGACGTCAAAAATGCAGCATGTGAGAGGTTATTTACGCACTCTTTCATAGTGTAGTTTTTTGGCAAAATTTGCCTTGATGATGCAGTGCTCATCGGCTTATTTGGGATGACGACGACTGCTTTTATATCATCGCTTAAATTTATTTTATTTGCATAAACATTGCCGTTTTTTACGATAGCACTGACAAATCCGCCGTGAACTGCTGGCGAGATATTATCTGGATGGGTTTCATAGATGATAGCTTTATTTAAAACGACACTTTTGCTAGCCTTAAATCCAGCCATCTCGTAAGCTGAAGCTATGGCTCCGACGATCACTGCAGAGCTGCTACCAAGCCCTCTTGAAAATGGGATATTGTTTTCAAAAACTATTCTGAAGTTTTCATTTTTGCCGGTTAGCTCTAAAAAAATTTCATTAAAAATGCTTAGAAAAATGTTGTTTCTTTTTAAATTTGTACTATCACTCCCCTCGCCATTTATCGAGACAGAGCTAAATTTAGATGGTTCGATCTTTACGCTATTAAAAAGCTTTAAACTAAGTCCTAAAGCGTCAAAACCAGGTCCTAAATTTGCACTTGTGGCAGGGATTAAGATATTCAAATTTTCTCCTAAACAGCTTGAATGATATAATTTGGCAGTGTATCTGAATTTAGTTTTAATTCATCTAAATTTAAAGGCAACACAAATCTCACAGGCTCAACTTTTTCAAGCAAAATTTCGCCATTTTTCAAGACAAAGCTTAAATTTTTATTTGCCCTGATCGCTTGGCCGCCATTTAGACTAAAGCCACTTACTGCGTAAAATTCACAGCCCTTTGCCAAAGAAAAAGTCTTTAAGATGACGTAGGCCACCTTTAGCCCCATAAAACTGCCTGGCGTGTTTGCGTAGATGATCTTTGTGATGTTAAATTTAGAGGATAAATTTTCTAGGATTTTTATCAAGGCTTCGCTGACGTGCTCGTCAGTTGTGATCTCATCAAATTTTACGCCATCTTTATAGACTCCAACTAAAAGCGGAGTCGATAAAGAGACTACTAAAATTTCAATATTTTTTATGCAAATACCTTTTGATACTCTTTTAAAAGCTCGCCACTAAGCGTTGCGATCTCATAATTTTTCTCATCTGCCATTAAAGCAAGTGTTAGTTTGTGGTTTAGATCGTGGCTACCCGCAAATGCTGTGTAGTCACCTAGTAAAGGTGCTCCAAGCAAGCTCAAATCGCCAACTGCGTCTAAAATTTTATGCCTTACAAACTCATTTTCAAATCTCAAACCCTCTGGATTTAAAATATGCGTATCATCGATAGCCACGGCATTATCAAGAGATGCGCCAAGGGCTAAATTTTGAGCTTGCAAGCGTTGCAAATCTTTTAAAAAGCCAAAAGTTCTAGCACGAGCTATATTTTTTACAAATGAGCTCTTGCTAAATTCAAAAACATATCTTTGCTCGCCGATAACTGGGTGGTCAAATTTGATCGTATAGTCAAATTTTGGATTTCTTGAAGGCGAAGTTCTCACAAATTTTGACCCCTCAATCACCTCGACCTCGCGGCGGACAAGGATGACTTTTTTACCAGCGTCAAGATGCCTTATACCAGCTTCATCAAGCAACATACAAAAGCTTATCGCACTGCCGTCCATGACAGGAATTTCATTTGCATCAACTGAAATTCTAATATTATCAATGCCGTATCCATTTACAGCTGCCATTAGGTGCTCTATCGTGCTGATAAAGCCCTTTTCGTTGCCAACGACGGTTGCCATTTGCGTATTTATAACGTTTTTAGGCTCAGCTTTAAAACTAATACCAAGATCTTCGCGGTGCAAAATAATACCTGAATTTGCATCAAGAGGTTCTAGTATAAGTCTTATCGGCTCACCCTTATGAAGCCCTATACCAACGGTCTCAACGCGTCTTGCGATAGTAGTTTGTTTCAAAAATTTTCCTTATATTTTTTTGTTCGCTTATGATAGCACTAAAAAATCAAATTTGCAAATTTAATTCTTATCTATCATCGCCTTTGCAGCATCCAAGACACTTGTCACATTGTCTTTTATCCACTTTTTATCCATCCATTGCTGAGGCCTTACCTCTTCTCCTTGGACCAAAATTCCAAAGTGAAGGTGATCTCCAAGCGCAAGACCGCTCGTTCCAGTTGTGCCTATTTGATCGCCAGCAGCAACCATGTCACCCTCTTTTACCTTCGCACTTGAGCAGTGTCCGTAAAGTGAGTAAAGTCCAAATCCATGATCGATCACAATGTTTAAACCATAAATTCCATTCTCAGAAGCTAGCACAACGCGGCCTGCATTGCTGGCTATTATCGGAGCTGATGCCACGCTTGCAAAGTCAATACCCATGTGCCATGACTCACTTACTTGCTCGTTATTATATGTATAGAAACGGTGGTCGGCAAAATCAGCTACTTTTTTGCCATTTCTAAGCGGGTAAAATGGGATGATATTAAAGCCATTTGTGATGTCAGTATCGACGTTTGAAGTAAGTGCTGTTATCTTCTCTTCGTTTGAATTTCTTAGTGTTTCATTGACAAATTTCATCTTCTCAAGCCTTGAAAGAGCGTTTGGATCTTTGGCGTATTGATCTGTTAGATCAACGATCTTTCCGTCTAAAAATCTATCATTTAAGGCAATAGTTGAAGTTTTGTATTTTACATTTTCATAAAAATATCTCACGTGAGATTTGCTCTCATTGCCCGCAAAGTCTCTTGCGATGACCTCAGCGCTAAAGTTTTCAACCTGCACTGGCCAAGCTACAAGAGCTGCGTAAAAGCCCTCTTTGTAAAATGGCACGGCCTTAAATTTCTTACCAAAATTTGTCTGAACATAGACCTCTTTTAGCTGATTATCAGTCGCTCTAAAGACGACAACTGCGCTACCGCCTTTTGAGATAGAATAAGACTGAGAAAGCACGTAAAGATCAGGCTTAGAGGTATCAAGCACAACCTCAACTTTTTTGCTTGCTTTATTGCCCGTAAAAAAGCCCCATTTGCTAGTATCAACCGCTTCTATGCTCATCTCATAAGTATCTTTTTGTGCAAAAAAGCCAGTCTTTGGGAAGGTTAAATTTACATCAAGCTCAGTGCTTGGATTTTGTATGATTTGATTTAGTAAATTTAGGTCATTTTTGCCGTCATTTATGCTAATGCGTACAAATTTTATGCCGCTGTCATCTTTAAATTTGATATTCATAGGCGAACGAAGGTTCCAATAAACCTTATCAGCAACGCCGATAATTGGCTCATTTCGCTCAAAGTCTTTCGACATCAAAGCATATCCAAAGCCACCTGCTAATATCAAAACAAGTAAAACTACAACAATACTAAAACCGCCTATTCCACGTCTATACATATATTATTACCTTAAATTTTATTTGCGAAATTTTACATTTAATCAATAAATTTTTAGTTAATTACAAAATTTCTCTTACAGCTCTAGCTTCGCTCATCCAGTCAAAAAGCTCATCCCAGCGCTCATCTTTTATGAGATCTTTGCATAAATTTAACTCTTTTTCAAACATATTTATAGCGGCAACGACGTTATTTTTATTTTGCTTAAAGATATCACTCCACATAAATGGCGAGCTCTTTGCGACACGTATCATGCCCTTAAATGTAGGCCCTCCAAGTGCAACGATATGCCTTTTGTCCTCTTCTTTTAATATCCCGCTAGCAAGCGAAAATGCAATAGCATGAGGCAGATGCGAGATGAGACCCACGTGATGATCATGCTCTTTTGCACTCATGAAAATGATCTTCATACCAAGGCAAGAAAATAGCTCAACGCTTCTTTTTACATGTTTTTCTGCACTCTCAGCAAAGTCACAAACTATGACAGTAGCGCCTGTGTAAAGTGACTTAAATGCAGCCTCGGGACCAGAGTACTCGGTACCTGCCATCGGGTGAGCTGGGATGAAATTTTTACGAATTTTTTCTGGCACGGCTTCTATTATCTTTTGCTTTGTCGAGCCAAAATCAATGATCGTCGTATCTTCGCTAATGTCGGTTAAATTTTGCACGATGCTCACGATAGCTTCGACTGGCACGGCCAAAAAGATGATGTCACACTTCTTTTTCATCTCATCGATGCTTAAAATTTCATGTACCAAGCCAAGTTCTAGCGCTTTTTTGCTGTGATTTTCATCTTTGTCATATCCGCTGACACATGAGATCAATTTTTCATCTTTTAACGCAAGACCAAGCGAGCCACCCATAAGACCGAGTCCGATGATACCTATTTTCATAAAAAACCTTTAAAATTATAAAATTTAAATTTTTTAAAAATAAAATATGATATTATACGCACTTATACTAAAACTCTAGGTTAAATTTAATGAAAAAGAAATTATTTTTACTAGCACTAGCTTTAAGCGGTCTAAATGCACAGACGATTCAGTCTATAAATTTCAAAGGTCTAATCCACCTTTCACCTGATGTAGCCACGCAGATAATGGGGCTAAAAGTCGGTCAAGAGCTAACTCCAAAGCTTAGCGATAAGGCTATCACAAATTTATACAAGCAAAATTATTTTGATGATATCTACATAGAAGATACAGGTAATGGCAATCTCTTAGTAAAAGTAAAAGAGAAGCCAAGTGTCGCTAGAGTCGATCTAAAGGGTATTGTAACAAACGATAAAACTGCGATCGAGTCGCTGATTAACATAAAACCTGGCAATATGTATGATGAGTTAACTATCGAAAAAACAAAAGAGAGAATTCGCCAATACTACGAGTCAAAAGGCTATTTTGATACAGTTGTAGACGTAGAAAAACAGCCAGTTGCAGACAACGACAGCTCACTTTTCATCACTCTAAACATAAACCGCGGCGAAAATATGATAATCAAAAAGGTAAATTTAGTCGGCGCAAAAGAGTTTGACTATGATGATATCGAGCCAGTAGTTGCAAACAAAAGTAGAGAATTTATGGGCTGGCTTTGGGGCAGAAACGACGGTAAAGTTAAACTTTTTGAGCTTGAAAATGACCCAGCAAGAATTCAAGATAAATATTTTCAAAAAGGCTATCTAGACGCGACTGTTTCGTCACCTTACCTAAATGCGTCATTTGATAACTACACAGCTGATCTTACATACTACATCCACGAGGGCGAGCCTTATAAGGTTTCAAATGTAAGCATCACAGCACCTGAAGAGCTAGGTCTTGATACTAAAAAGATCATAGATGATTTTAGACTTGAAGCTGGCGATACGATGAACTCAGCAAGACTTCGCCAAGATATGAAAAAGCTTGATGACATGGTCGCTGACAAGGGTTATGCATTTGTTAAGGTATATCCAAAGACTGATAAATTTGATGAAAATAAAACAGTTGATATCGACTACGAAGTCGATCCTGGTGAAAAAGTATATATAAGAAATGTTCAAATTTCAGGAAATGACAGAACAGTTGATCGTGTCGTAAGACGTGAGCTATATCTAACTGAAGGAAATTTATATAGTAGAACCGACCTTCAAGACTCAAAGGATGCATTAAAAAGAACAAGCTACTTTGACGATGTCGAGATAGAAGAGGACCCTGTTGATAAAAATACAGTCGATCTAAAAGTAAAAGTAAAAGAGGCTTCAACTGGCTCGATAAGTGGCGGTATCGGATACGGAAGCAGTGATGGCTTGCTACTTAACGCTGCACTTTCTGACACAAACATCTTTGGCTCTGGTCTTCAAGGACAAGTAAGCGTAGATAAGAGTGATAGAGAGCTTTCAGGTCAGATAAGTCTTACAAATCCAAGAATTTTTGACTCTGAGTATAGCCTTGGCGGAACACTCTATGCAAACGACTATGACTGGAGAACATATAAAGAGAGAAGCTATGGCTTTAGCACAACACTAGGTAGAAAATTAACTAGAAATTTAAGCGCATCAATTACTTATAATATCGAGCAAAGTAAAGTTACTCTAAAAGATGACGAACTAAGAAATATAAATAAAGACACAGGCAAAGAAATTTATAGAGAAGGCAAGGCTATAAAAAGCGCTATAACTCCAGCTTTAACATATAATAGCACCGATGATTACTACTTGCCAAGACGTGGTATCATAGCTAGCACATCATTTGAGATAGCAGGACTTGGTGGTGATATGGATTTTGTTAAAAACCGCACAAATTTCAACTACTATCTAGGTCTTAGAGAGTATATCGACTACGATCTTATCCTAAGATATAAAGCAAGCTTTGGCAAAATTTGGGAGAGAGGCTATACTCCGATCAATGAAAGACTTTATCTTGGTGGTATAAGAAGCTTACGTGGTTACGAGAGTAGAACCGTATCTCCAAAAGTAAAATACAAAGGCGACTACTATGAATACGGCGGCGAAACATCATTTAACAACTCAGTTGAGATGAGCTTCCCTATAATAGAGCGTGTCAAAATGCGTGGCGTTGTATTTTATGACTATGGTATGATCGGCGAAAATAGCCTAAATGAGATAAAAAGATCATCAGTTGGTACAGGTATCGAGTGGATAACACCTATCGGACCACTTCAACTAATCTTCGCAAAAGCTCTTAAACCCAAAGAGGGCGATGATACAAATACATTTGAATTTACTATCGGAAGACGCTTCTAATAAGATACTTTTAAGGGGCTAGTTTGCCCCTTAAATCCCCCGCAAACAAACAAACTTTAAGTCATATAAGAAAAAGCAAGGCTAACATTAGATATAATCCCACAATTTTTAATATAAGTGGGTAAAAAGATGAATTTCTCAGACATTTTTTCAAAGATAAGAAAAGCTCAACCTCGTCCAGAAGAAGCACCTACACACTGGGTAAAATGCGACAACTGTCACTCACTGATGTATTACAAAGAAGTTGAAGCTTGTTTTAATGTATGCCCAAAATGCGGCTATCACATGAGATTAAAAGCTGATGATCGCATAAATTTGATCTGCGATGAAGGTAGCTTTGTAGAATTTGACGCAAATTTAAAACCAGTAGATCCTTTAAATTTTGTCGATAAAAAATCATATAAAAAAAGAATCACAGAAAATAAAGAAAAAACAGGACGCACAAGCTCAGTGATATGTGGCGAAGGCAAATGCAACGGACAAGAGATCCAGCTAGTTGTTTTTGACTTTGGCTTCATGGGCGGCTCACTAGCTTCAGTCGAGGGCGAAAAGATCGTAAGAGCGATAAAACGCGCGATCGAAAAACGACAAGCTTTAATCATCGTAAGCGCATCTGGCGGCGCTAGAATGCAAGAGAGCACATTTTCTTTAATGCAGATGTCAAAAACTTCAGCAGCCCTAAAACTTCTTGATGAAGCAAGGCTTCCATATATTTCTATCCTTACAGATCCTACGATGGGTGGTGTTAGTGCATCATTTGCATGGCTTGGAGATCTAATAATCGCTGAACCTGGCGCGCTAATAGGCTTTGCAGGACAAAGAGTTATCAAGCAAACCATAGGCGCTGATCTTCCAGAGGGCTTTCAAAGGGCTGAATTTTTGCTTGAGCATGGCCTTATAGATGATATCGTGCCAAGAAGCGAACACAAAAAATATATAAGCGATATGGTTAAATTTCTTACAAATAACAAAGCTATGATCTCTAAAAGCGAAGTGACAACTCCTAGCGAAGCTGGCTTTGAGCTAAAGCTAAAAACCAAAGGGTAAGTTTGGAAATTTCGGTTTTTAGCATTCAAAAATCATCGCGTGACAACTTTGAAAACGAGATACAAGAATATATAAAAATGAGTGCAAAATTTGCCAAGATAAACGACAAAATCATATTTAATGAAAAGATAGCAAAGGCTCAAAGTAGTGGCAGAAGCGATGCGCTAAGAGCTTATGATGAAATTTATGAGCCAAATTTAAAAGGCTTTTGCGTGATGCTTGATGAAAATGGCTCACAGCTAGACAGCCAGGAATTTGCTCAAATTTTAAACTCAAATTCACAGATCAATTTTTTCATAGGTGGAGCTTATGGGCTTAGCCAAAATTTAAAAAACAAGGCACAAAAAGTCGTAAGCTTAAGCAAGATGACTATGGCGCACAAAGTCGCCAAGCTCGTACTTTTTGAGCAAATTTTTAGAGGGCTTTGCATAAATGCAAACCACCCATATCACAAATAAAGGAATATAAAATGACTCAAAACGAGCTAAATTTTTTCAAAAAGCTACTTGAAGAGCGAAAATTACAAATCAAAAAAAATATTTATGACTCATCAGTTGAAGTAAGCGGTTTAAGAGATAGTGGCGTAAGCGATGAATTTGACATAGCTTCAGTAAATACCGACCAGCTTATAGAGCAGTCTATCTCAACCCAGCAAAGAGCCGAGCTTCACGAGATCGACGAGGCGCTTGAAAAGATAGCAAACAAGACTTATGGAATTTGTGACATGTGCGAAGAGGAGATCGGCATCCCTCGCCTAAAAGTAAAACCGCATGCAAAATACTGCATAGCTTGTCGTGAGATAATAGAAAAAACAGCAAAAAACTAAGGAGAAAATATGAAAACCAGAAAATTTCTCGTCTACTGCATCATCTACACAGCAGTTGTTGCAGGACTTACCTATTCTCTTAATAGTTCAGACTTCACCTTTGAGCTCTTAGGTCAAGCCATAACCTTGCCAGTAGCTGTCTGGGTGGCACTTCCAGTAGCCCTTTTGGCGCTCCTTGCCCTACTTCACATCGCATATCACGGATACGCCTTTTATAGATATAAAAAATGGATAAAAAAAGATAGCCAGCTCTACAAAGACCTTGCAAAAGAGACGCTTCTTGGCTTTGAGAGCAACAAAGACTTTAAAACCGACACTTACAAGATCGCCTCACAGCTCACTCGCTCTATATCACCAGTAGGCGAGCTTAAAGACGTTGGCGTTGATGACGGCGAGATAAACAACATCTTACAAACCATAAAAAGCATAAAAAACAAAGAGATCGTCGATCTAAAGAAATTTAGACTAGCAAAAGATAGCAAGCTAAACATCCTAAACGAGCTAAACAAGATCGAGCAGCTGCCTACTTACTATCTTGATGTGCTTAAAAACCAAGAACAAAACGAGAGCCTTAAAAAGGCAGCCTTTAATAAACTCATAAAAACAGCTTCATTTAGTGAGATTAAAAAAATCGATCCAGAGCTAGCAAGCGAAGATATAATGACCATTATCGCTCGTTTTGTAAACGATGAGTTCGATCTAAGCAGCGATGAAATTTTTGGTCTTCTAAACAACGCAAAAGTGACAAAAGCACAATACGACAAAGCTGCCATCATGCTTAAAAATAAGCTAAAACCAGATGCGTTTATCGGCATTTTTGAGAAGCTAAAAAGCATCCATGCTGATGCTGACGAGGCTTACGTATATGCGCTATTTGAGCTTCAGATGCTTGATAAAGTAAGAGAAGCCATCGAGGGTAGCGACCCTGATGAATTTAAAGAGATAAAGGTTTTACTATTTTTACGAGATAACGGCAAAATGGTGCCTAGCTCGCTATTTTTTAAATGATAGACTTTAGTAAAAAGCCACTTTTCTTAGCGCCACTTGCTGGCTTTTCTGACCTGCCGTTACGAAGCGTCGTCAAGAAATTTGGCTGCGACGTCACTGTTAGCGAGATGATCAGTGCAAATGCTCTGGTCTATGAGAGCAGTGACAAAACCCTTGAAATGCTTAAAAAGTCCCCAAACGAAGAGCCCTACGTCGTCCAGATAGCTGGCAGTGATATAGAAAATATAAAAAAAGCCGTGCAGATAATCAATAAATTTGATGGAATTTACGGGCTCGACCTAAACTGCGGTTGCCCCGTGCCAAAGGTCGTTAGACAAGGCGCGGGATCGGCTTTGCTAAATGATCTTGACAAACTTCAAAACATAATTGACGCGGTTAAAAGCGTCTCAAACAAGAAGAGCCTAAGCGTTAAATTTAGACTCGGTTTTAACGACAAAAATGAAGAGAAAATCGCAAAGGCCTGCGAAGAAGCCGGCGCAAACTATATCGCAGTGCATGGGCGCACCAGAGCTGGTGGATACAGCGCAAAGGTTGATTACGAAGCGATCGCTAGAGTAAAGGCGAGCGTAAAAATCCCAGTTGTCGCAAATGGCGATATAAACGCACAAAATGCAGATGAAATTTTAAATCTCACAAAGTGTGACGCCCTAATGATCGGCAGAGCAAGCATCGGCAACCCTTGGATATTTCACGAGATAAAGACCAAAAGTAGCGTGGATAAGTCACTAAAGCAAAAGATCATACTAGCTCACTTTGATGCGATGATCGAGCACTACGGCGAGCACGGACTTTGCATATTTAGAAAGCACCTCCACCAATACAGCAAAGGCATAGATGGCGCTACGAGCTTTAGAAACGATGTAAATTTCATCAAAGATGCCCGCGTGATGAGAGAGCGCATAAGGGAGTTTTTTGCCTAGATGCAAGGCTACATCCTGCGCGTGCAAAAAGTCAGAGACGAGGACCTTTTAGTCTTTGTGCTAACGCCAAATTTGCTCGTAAAGTCATATAGATTTTTTGGCGCACGCCACTCAAACATCATGACTGGCTACAAGATCGACTTTGAGCTCGAGCAAGAGGCGAAATTTCTACCAAAGCTTAGAAGCATACTTCATCTTGGCTTTAAATGGCTGCTAGAGCGTGATAAGCTCATCATTTGGCAGCAGTTTATGCGCCTACTTTATGATCATCTAAAAGAGGTCGAGCAGCTCGATGAAATTTACTTTAACGAGCTTGATCGCTGCGCCAAACAGATGCAGCTACAAAACCCAAAACGCCTTATCATCGAAAGCTACGTCAAAATTTTAGAGTTTGAAGGCAGGCTTCACAGCGAGCTTGAGTGCTTTATCTGCGACGAAGAGATCAAGAGCGAGCTTTGCTTAACTCGTGGCTTTTTGCCCTCTCACAAGCACTGCCTTGATAGAAGCGAATTTGACGCTGGCAAGATCAAAAATTTGTTTGATACAAAAAGCACGATCGAGCTAAACGACGATGAGATAAACCGCCTTTATAAGATTTTACTTGACGGACTTTAGGCTTTTACCTTCGTCCTCTCATCAAATTCTTTTAAAACGTCCATTATCTTACTTGCTAGTCCCTCAAGCGTGTGATCTTTTTTAAGCTCTAAATTTCTAAGCTTTAAAATCCTAGCTAGTATATCTTTTAGATCTTTCTTGCCAGATAGTATCTCATCATAATAAGCCTTTGGTATGCCTATCTCACTTCTATCTTGCTTTGTAAGTATTAATGAACTTTTATACACACTAAGAGCCTCGTCGGTTATCCTTGTTGTGCCACCTTGTAGCACAAGACCTTGCTCATTTTTCAAGAATGCGACAAAGATTTGCTCCTTTGTATAGCCTTGTTCATTATCATATACAGACATATCAGGCTTGAAGTCATATCCAGCACTACTAACCCACATATAAGGGATAGTATGCTCAGTTGTCATCACTTCTGGAGAGAAGTCAAGGAAATTTCCATTGACTTCTACATTTATATCGCTTAGATCATCCCATAACCTATGTGCATCTTCTGCGTCTTGGGCTGTCCTAAAGATATGAGTTATCTTTTCATTGCTTCTATCGGTTAGTCCATCTAGCTCATCGCTAGTCATCCTACCCATTAGGTATTCAACATGCTCTATTTTTTTATCTTTTGAAAAGTAGCCCTTTGGCATCTTTGCTAGATCTTCATTTGAGTAAAATTCTTTACCCTTACTAATAACTCCAGCTGAAATTTGATCAAAAATTTTATAGTATTGCTTTATAGTGTCTGCTAGATCAATATTTGCAAAGCTATCCTCTCCAAAGAGCTGGTTATCTTTTTTTGTTTCCATTATAGAATTTGTATAGTTTGGATGTTTTTGATTGTGTAGCACTATCGCATCAAGTGTGCTTCTGTGGATTTTAAAGTCCTGTGGCAGGCCTGCAGCCTTGTTAAAATCAGCTCCCATAAATCCTTTAGCATCTACACTATATCCATAGCCCTCTTGTGAAGTAAATTTGGCCTGATAAAGAGAGTCGATACTACTAGATGAAACAAAGTCATTTTTAGGAATAGTGGCTTGGTCTATCAAATTTATATTTGGAGTGCTAGGCAAGAAATTTGCAAAGCCTTCGTTTTTTGTCTGTTTTTGGTAGTGCTGTTTTGTTAAGATGGAGTTATAAGAGACTTTCATAGCTTACTCCTTGAAATTTAGCTTCAAAGAGTAAGCAAAAGTTGTGCCGAAAGATAGCTTAAGCCATCTTATTTAAAATTTGCTTCTTATCTATCTTTTGCATAAGCTCTAAGACATCTATGCCTCTTTTTTCTTTGAAATTTAAAAGCTCTCTTGCATAGAGAAATTTTTGATCCTTGTTTATATCATAGGTCTCATACTTCTTTTTAACCTGCATAGGTTTAAATTTCTTTTCATTTTGCTCTTTAGCGAAATTTGCATTGTATTCTTGTTCTTCTTTGATTATCTGCTTTCTTTGTTCTTCAACGTCCTTTGTAGCTTTCTCTCTTGCTTTGGCAAATAACGTTTTAAATTCATCTATGCTTAGATCGGTTCTATCTAAAAGACTAAGCGACTCCTTGTTATTATTTGGATATAGAGAGGACATAGTTTCCATAAAAGCATCTAGTTCATCTTCTTCTTCTTTTGTGCCGATACCAACTATCAGTCCAGATATTGTTGGTTTGCCATCAACAGAGTTGGTAAGCAACCAGTCCATGTGAGATTGTAATACATTGATCTCAAATTCCTCTAAGTTCTCTGGATATTTTGATAATAAAGCTCGCCTTTCATCAATGGTATAGCTATACTTTTTTGAAAGCATATTGTCTATCTTCTCTATGGTTTCTGTTATCCAGTTTTCACTACTTCTGTCTTCCTTGATGTATTTTTCAACATTATCAATTATTAAATTTTGCATATATGAATCAATTAAAGCCTTTTCTTGCTCCTTTGACATTTTTGCATTTTCTTTTTGGATAGTGTTATCTTGTATCGGTGTGTTGCTAAGTCCGTTTATGCTAGTTATCACTTCAAGTTCCCCCTCATGCTGTCTTATCCACTTTAAGCTTTGCTACTTTTTCTAAAATTTCAAACATACTCTTGCCACTATCAAATTCACTCTTTATAAATTTATATATCTCCTTAAATCTCTCATCGGCTTCAAGCTTATAGGTTTGAGACTTTTTAGTAACTTGTATAGGTGTAAATTTCTTCTCTTCTTCGTTTTGTGCTTCAAGATCATTGATAGAATTTATAGTCTCTTTTGCCAGCTCCTCGTCAAGCTCTAAACCAAAGCGCTCATTTAGTGCAAATTTAGTCCAATTAGCTTTAAACTCATCAACACTCATATCGCTATCAAGCAACTCGGCTGTTTTTGTTCCACCAAAGGTAAAGTCAGATAAACCATGCTTTTTGGTATATCTTTTTATAAATTCATTAACAGATAAAGCCTCTGAGTCACCAAAAGCCCTCTCAAGCCCTAAAGCACCGCTATCATCTATAAATTTCTTTAGCTCATCTATATCATCTTTTGAAAAAGAGTCGTCATAGCCCATTAGCTTACCAAGTATGCTTACTCTTGGCTCTCCTTCGCCTTTTACAAATCCAGTAAGTGAGTGATCATATCTATCGTATTCTCTTGCTCTTTCTTTATCATCTAGCCTTGCATACTTAGGAAATGTCATACCATGACCCATATCATTACTAAGTATCTCATTTATATCGTTAAATTTAAAACCCATCTCCCTTGCTATGTTCTCTCTTGAGAGATAGTTAGGAGTTGAAAAATTATTAGAAATTTGCATTTTACTATCCTTAGTTTCTTTTAAATTTACGCCTTTATATCAACATCTCTTTTTATACCAAGCATATCTACTAGATATTTTCCAGCTGGGTTTTCATTTAGCTCTTTTACTAAATTTAAAGGTGGCATGCTAAATTTCAAAAAGCTATCCATAAAATCCTTGCTCTTTTTACCATCTTTGTCTATCTCACCAAAGAGTAGCTTTAGCATTTTGAGATTATGCTCCATCATCTTTTTAAATGAGAGTTCGTCTTCTTCATATCCCCTACGTCTATCTTCAGGAGTGCTGACAAAGCCACTTTGCAAGTCGATATAGACAAAGTCTCTTTTAGATCTGATGTAGTCTTGCATATATTTAGGCATACCTGCTATGTCATTATCAGTAGCATTTATAAAGCCAGGTCCAAATTTCATCTCGCCCATAAGCTCGAACAGCTCAAATGCTCTATTAAATTCTTTACTATCTATGCTCTTATCATAGCCTTCTCTTTTGCCTTGTACTGTTGTCTCGCCCTCTTTCACATCAAGGTTATTGTTTATAACGGCTGCTATAAGTCCGCCTTTGGTTATAGAGCCGTCTTTATTAGTGTATTTCTCTCCATGCGGATCCATAAAAACACCAATGACCGTGTTTTCTTTGCCACCATTGTTGTTGTTAAAGATATCTGTTGTTGGCTTTAGTGGCTGCCTGCCATCTCCGCCATCAAAGCTTGGATTGAAAAAGAGCGTGCTTATCATAGATTTGCTGGAATCTTTGCCGTTAAAATCAGCCGCAGCCGAGCCAAATTCATGAATGGAGTTATGGATCTTGGTTACTTGCATACTTTGGCGGTTATACTCAAAGCCTTGTGGGAAATTTCTTATCTCATCTAAGCTAAAGCTATCTTTTGAATTTAGCGTGTCTTCGCCAACTACTTGGGAGAGAATTTTATAGGCATTATTTACGGTTTTTAGTATGTCGATGCTGTCAAAAACCCTTTGCATATAGTCAGGCTGCGTCTCTATCCTGACTAACGACTCCAGCGTGCTTGAGTGAATTTTATATTCACTTGGGATGCCAGCTTGTTTATTAAACTCATCTGTAAAGTAGCCATCTTTATCTACCTTGTAGCCTAAAATCTCTGAGCTGGTTTGGTTGGTGGCAACTTTGGTTGATACCTTTATGTTCTGTTCTAAATTTAATGGGTAGCTACCAAGTGTGTTTATCATCTAATATCCTTTTAGCTTCATGCTAAAGATATCGTCTTTTTTGTAAAAAGTTTTACCTAGTAAATTTAGCTACTTTTGCCTGCCTAGGGCGTAAATTTGATTTAGCTCGTTAAAAGCTAAATTTATATTATCTTCGCTTGGCTTTACGGTGCTATTTTTTAGTAGCTCAAGCACTAAATTTTTAAAATTTTCTCTATCTTCTGCTAGCTTTTTAAGAGTAGCCACATCGCTTAAGCTTTTGCTTCTATGATCTTTGGTCTGGGCGGCGATGAAAGCGTTGTTTAGCAAGACTTCAGGCTTTAGCGCAGTCTCTCCGCCCTCTAGGATCGCAGGACTTTCTGACTTTAAAAAGCTAATAAACAAAGCCTCTTTTTTATAACCAGACTCCGTTTTATAGTAAGAGAGGTCTGGGCTAAAGCCACCAGTGTTTTTCTGCTCTAAATTTGCAAAATTTAGCTTTTTGAGGTTCGTTTTTATGCCTAGCTTTGTTAGATCTTCGCTTAAATTTGATGCGAGCTTCATTTCATCTTCGCTACTAAAGATGTTTGTCACGACCTCGTTTTTGCGACTATTTAAAAAGTCAATATTTGATCTATCGCTCAAATCTGCGTTAAAATCGATGCCTTTCATCCCTTGCGAGATGTAGCCTTTTGGCAAATTTGCTAGGTCGCTATCTGTAAAACTATCTTTGTTTAAACTTTTGCCCATTACCTGAGAAAAAATGGCGTAATACTGACCTATCGTGTTTGCAATGTCGAGATTTTCAAAGACGTCATTGTCAAAAAGTTTGCCGCTTGCGTTGCTGTAAAGGACGCTATTTATGTTATTTTGCTTTGTTGCGAAGTTTAGAAACTCTTTTATCGTGCTTTTGTGAAGCTTAAAGTCCTATGGCAAGCCAGCTGCTTTATTAAAGCTAGCATCCATAAAGCCAGCCTTGTCGCTTTGATAGCCAAGCTCATTTTTATCTTTAAATTTCACGCTATAAATGCTTTGCTGTGTATCTTTTGTAAGCTCAAGTCTTTGTAAATTTTGTGCAATGTCTTTTGTTTTTTCATTATTTGCAAGAGCGTTTTGAAATTTGGCACTTTCAGCCTGCTCTTTTTGAAGTTTCCTTGCTTTTGCCTCAGTAGCTACTGAGCTATACTTTTGCGTGCTAACACTAAAAATGCTCATTTTTCATCCTTGCTTATCAAATTTATATTTAGTAAGCAAAGGACGTTCCTACTTAAAAATGAGTTTTACTTTTTGGGTGGTTGTAAGAAATTTGGTTTTAAATTTAGCTTTAAGGGCATAAATGAAGAGTTAAATTTACTCTTCACTGCCTTCGTTGATACCAAAAAATGTATCTGTGTGGATGTTTTCAAATGCTGCTTTAAGCGATGTAAAGAGCTTTGGATTTTCTTTCTCTAAATTTGCTAGAAGCTGCTTGGTCTCATATCTAGCGTGTGGCATCTTCACATCAAATCTCATCGCAGGACACGCCTCATCACCAACAACTCTTAGCTCATTTTTGATCGCATTTTCGCGAAGCTGTCTCTCACGCACAAAGATAAATGGCCTGATCACGACGATTCCATTTTTTGCTCTGTATTTTGGAGCAAGCGTCCTTAGCGCGCCATTGTATGTAAAATTCATAAAAAAGCTCTCCGCCGCATCGTCCAAGTGGTGAGCGATCGCGAGCTTGTTAAAGCCGTGCTTTAGCGCATAGGTGTAAAGATATCCTCTTCTCATGCGCGAGAAAAAGCTGCAAAAGCTAGAATTTTTGCGGATCTTCTCCTTTGATATCTCAAATATCGAGCTGTCGATCACCTCGTGCTCTATGCCATGCTCGTTGCAGTGCTTGGTAAGATATGCGTAGTCTTCGCCCATGCCGTAGCTTAGCGTCACCGCCTTAAACTCAAATTTCTCAGGCGTGACATTTTGGATGTGCTTTAGCACGTGAGCGAGTGCGAGACTATCTTTGCCGCCGCTAAGGCCAAGCAAGATCTTATCCCCGCCCTCTATCATCTTGTATCTAGCATTTGTCTGGCCAACTTGCCTAAGCAGTCTCTTGCTAAGCTCTATCATAAGCTCTCCACCATTTCTAGGATAAATTTAGCGCTGACGTTTGCTGAGTCTTGTAAAAATTTATCAAAGTCAAATTCAGCCTCATTGCCAGCTCCGTCGCTGATGGCTCTAAGGATGAAAAATGGCACGCCAAGCGTTTCACAAACTAGCGCAACACTCGCACCCTCCATCTCGGTAGCACTCGCGTTAAATATCTTTTTGATCCACTCTTTTTTCTCGTTGTCACAGATGAACTGATCACCAGTTGCGATGATGCCTGAATTTAAGCTCATGCCCTTTTTGCTAGCGACATTTTTAGCTAGCTCATTTAGTCCCTCATCGCTCTTAACGAAGATACTTGTCCCTGGCACAAAGCCGTATGGATGACCAAACGCTGTGATGTCAAGGTCGTGCTGCACAAGGCTAGTGGCATATAGCATATCGCCTATCTTTAAGCTCTCATCAAGTGAGCCAGCAACACCAGTAAAAAGCAGTTTTGAAGCCTTAAATTTCTCTATCATCAAGGTCGCGGTGATCGCCGCATTTACCTTGCCGATCTTCGAGTAGGCGATGACTAGGTCTTTGCCTTTGTAGTTTGCCTCGTAAAATTTATTATTTGCATATTCGGTAGTTTTATACTCGCCAACCATCTCAAGGATCGGCGTTATCTCCTCTTGCATCGCTCCAAGTATCGCTATCATCTCTCCTCCAAAATCTTCACAACCTCTTCAAGGCTCGCCATGTCAGTGACGCTATATGTCGGTTTTTCAGTGATCTTTTTGTTTATGCCTTTAAGTGTCGCAGCACCTAGCTCGATAAAGCAATCAACCTCGTTTTCGTAGTTTTTGATGCTTTGTTTATAGCGAACTGGATGCGTTAGCTGCTCTTTTAAAAGCACTAGCGCTTCGTTTTTATCAGTGTAAATTTTTGCATTTACATTTGAAACGACTTGGGCAAAATTCGCAGCCAAAACGCCCTCAAGCTCGTTTGCTAGTTTCACGCTAGCTGGCTCAAGTATCGGGCAGTGGCTAGCTACTGACATATTTAAAAGCATCGCTCTTTTTGCACCTGCTTCTTTAAATTTTGCCTCATATTTAGCAAGGTCAGCTCTCACACCAGCTACAACTATCTGACCATCGCAGTTGTAGTTCGCAGCGTAAATTTGCAAGCCCTCATCCTGTGCTTCTTTACAAATCCCCTCAACGACTTCATCGCTAAGTCCAAGCACCACCATCATGCCAGCATCTTTGCCAACGCAGGCTTCTTGCATAAATTTACCACGTAAATTTACAAGCCTAATCGCTTCAACAAAGCTAAACGCACCACTAACTGCAAGGGCTGTAAATTCTCCTAGAGAGTGACCTAGGCTAAACTCTGGCTTAGCTTTTATGCCCTCGCTAAAAGCTAGATAGCTCATAAGAGAGTTTAAAACGATGGCAGGCTGAGTAAATTCTGTCTTATCTAGCTTGTCATTTTGCGTAAATAAAAGCTCCTCAAAATCAATGCCTGTGTCGTTGCAAGCGTCATTTAATAGAAGTTTTGCCGAAGAGAAATTTTCATAAAAATCTTTCCCCATGCCAACACTTTGCGAGCCTTGACCCGCAAAAATAAAAGCAAATTTCTTCATTTTGGCTTCTTAGTGGTGGTGATGTCCGTGACCACCGCAACCGCAACCACCTTCGCCGTGCCCATGGCCGCCGCAGCACTCATGCTCGTGATCATGATCATGTCCTCCACAACCGCAAGTGTGAGCGCCTGCCACCATGCCAGTTGCTTTTTCATCTTCAGTTGCGTCTCTAACTTCTAAAATTTCAACATTAAATAGCAAATCTTTGCCAGCATATGGGTGATTAAAATCAACTGTTACTTCGTCATCTTTGATCTCTTTAACGATGACGCGAACGCTTGAGCCATCTTCATTTTGACCAAAAAGCTCCATGCCTTCATGTAGGTCTATACCAGCAAATTGCTCTTTTGGAAGTGATTGAATGGCATCTTTATTGTATTCGCCACAACCCTCAGCTGCTTTGATATTTATAGTAGCCTTGTCGCCTGATTTTAATTTGCTAACTTCTTCTTCAAGCTTTTCTATAATGTGGCCATGTCCTGTAATAAAAGAAATTTGACCACCTTCTTGCATATTAGACTCTAAAATTTCGCCAGTATTAGCGTCTTTTAGCTCATAAAACATTGTTATAACTTGATCTTTACTCACAATAATCTCCTTGGAATTTAGTTTTGATTAATGTGAGATTATATCTAAAAAAGAGTAAATTTTAGTTTCTGTTGGGAGCGGCTTTGGCTTCTTTGCTATCTGGATAGCCTACTTTTAAAGCCTTATAAAACCTATTTGCACTTTGAGTATCACCGATCTTATCAAAGCTTATAGCTGTGTGATACAAAAGTTTTGGAGTGTAGTCAGCTTTATCTTCACTTTGTATACTTTTTTTATAGTATTGTATGGCTGTACTGTATGATTTTTGACTATAAGCAACTTCACCTAGATAATAATTTGAAGCACCAGTTTTATAGCCTTTTTTATTTAAATATTCAAAATATTCAGCTGCTTCTGTGCTATTGCCAGAATTTAAAAGTTTAATGCCATCAGCTAAAACATCTTTGTCGCTTTTGCCACTAAAATTTGAAGTTGGCTTATTTTGTTGTTTTGGATTTGCATTTTGCTTTGGTTGAGCAGCATTTTTATCCATTATTGCACCTAATTTATTTAAGGCAGCAGTAATATTTTTATAGTTTTTATCTTGTATATCTCTAGTCTCATCAACATAAGCTTTTAATGATGTCAAACTTACACCAGAATCGCTTATACCACCATTGACTTTGGTTTCGATATCATTCATTCTTTGCTCAAGCTTGTTCATTCTAGCACTCATACTCTCGATCAAGCTTTGCAAACCTTGAAGTTGTTCTGAAACATTATCCATGTTTTCTTCAATATTTTGAACGCTTCTTTTGTTGCTTAGAGTTGCCTTTTCATCATCTGTTAGTCCATATGGATTTGCACTATCCATATTACCTGCGTCAAATGCTGAAACTTCTTGAGCTGAACCTATAGAGAAAGCGGCTCCAAGAAGAGCCGCAATGATTATTTTTTTATTCATTATTACTTACAGATTAAGGAAGTACTTTGAAATCTGCACGTCTGTTTTGAGCGTCGCAAGCTTTTGTTTTATCTGTACAAACTGGGTTGCTTTCGCCAAAGCTTACTACAGCGATTCTATCAGCGTTAACGCCATTTCTTACAAGAGCGTCTTTAGCACTTTTAGCACGTTTTAGACCAAGAGCATAGTTATACTCATCTGTACCCCACTCGTCGCAGTTACCTTCTACTTTTATAGAAAGAGCTTGAGCGTCAGCTTGGTTGAATACTGATGCATTTGAGCTAACAACACCTTGTTGGTCAGCTTTGATATTAAATTTATCAAAGTCAAAGTATACACTTTTAACTTGGCTCTCGATGTTAGCGATAAGAGCTGCTAATCTATCAGCATCACTCATGCTACCTGAGTTATCTGCAGATTGATTTGAATTTGCATTCATATCAACTTCAGGGTTTTTAGAGCTACAACCGCTCAACAATAAAGTTGCAACTGCAACACTTGCTAGAACTACTTTTTTCATTCCATATCCTTTTTGAAAAATTTGGTCGAATTATAACATATTTTTTTTAAATATTACCAGAATATTACCAATCAATAGATTGAATTTTACCTACTTTTAGTGGAAATTGGAAACTTCTGTTCTCATTTAATCTAACAACGCCAAGTGAGCTTTGACCGCCAAGTTCTTTGATAAAAACAACACTTTGACCATCACTTGAAAATCTTGGGTAGTTGTTTTTACCATTTGCTGTAAGCTGACGGATAAAATCTGTTTGAGTTGAGATTAGATAGATGTTAAAGCCACCACTAGCCTCTCTACTTGAATAAACTACATAGTTTTCAAAAGTGCTTACTGAGTTATTGTTTTTGCCATGAAACACCATTTGCTCAACACTTCCGCCTGAAGTTGCAGGTGTTGCAAAGATATTTGGATACCCAAGTCTATCTGAAACAAAAACTATTCTGCTGTCATTATCTACGAAATTTCCATTTACATCAATGCCTGGATAGTTTGTGATCTGAGTTAATTTTTTGCTACCTGTATTATAGATGAAAATATCTGGTTGATCTTTTGGAGCCATGGTTAATAGAATTTTACTTCCATCTTTACTAACATCAGATGCTATAAGCATACCCATACTATCTATTATCTTTGTTTTAGTGCCTGAATTTAGGTCATATCTAAACAAAGTTGGCCTGTTATTTACATAAGATGTATAGTAAAATTTACTCTGATCAGCGCCTGCCCATTTAGGGAAGATGTTTAGACCACCGCTTACGATTGTTTTTTGATATGTAAGTGTGTAGTCAGCCACTATAATAGAGCTTTGGCGAGCTGAAGTGTATTTTGCTAGGATGATAAATTTCTCCATCCAGCCAACTGGTGGTAAATTTAGCTCATTTGTTAGCTCAACTATACTTTTGTGTGCCAAAAACGGATACTTTGCACCATCTGGCATGTTATAGACTCTCTCATACCTTGTAGTTGCAGTCTTTGCATCGATGAGTTTTACTCTTAAAGTAAGAGGTGAGCCCATAGAACCCTCAAGAGCATATCTAAAGATAAGCTCAACACCTTTGTCGCTCATTGTATTTGTAGCTGCTGTTCCCTCGTAAGTTGAAGGCACGTGATCTTCGATAACCTCAAAGTCTGAACTAACTTTCAAGTCGCCTAGCATGATCTTAAAGAATTTATCTTTAAAGCCCGCATCACTAACAGCTGTAGTTGCATCTTGCAAAGCTATCTTTGGCAAAGCAACACCTTGGTTTATAACAGATATGGTCGCATCAGCAGCATAAAGCCCTAGAGCAACGCACAAAAAAAGAAAAATTTTCTTCATCTCTACTCCGTAAATTTATAAATTTTAGTTTATTTTATCTTCTAAATTTAAATTAAAAGTAGTACTTTTGTCTGGATTAAATGGAAATTTCTCTGCAGTAAGCTTTTCCAGGCACTCTCTAACCTTTGCATTAAACTCTTCATTATATGATAGCTCTAAAATTTCATAGCTAAAATTTCCACTCTGATCTATCATGACTTTTACTTTGGCAAGATTTGCAGAGTCAGCTTTATAGCTTTGCCATCTTCTTTGAATTTGCTTTGTTATGGCTCCCATCAATGGATCATAAGTGCCAGTCATTTGCGATTTTGGTGCAGTTGGGTTTTGATCTATCTTTAAACTCTTGATGATGTCGCTAGCCTCTTTTGCAGCTTTTGAGCTAGAAGCCTCGCTTTTTTTGCGGCTTTGTACTTTATTTTCAGCCTTTTTTATACCATCGTCTTTTTTAAGCTTAGTCGAGTCTATGTCGCTAAAGAGATCTTTTATATTTGGCTCTTTTGGTTTTGGCTTTTCAACTGGCTTTGGCGTAGGTTTAGGCTCAGGTTTTGTCTCTGGCTTGACATCCTCTTTAGGCTCTTCACTAGGTTTTGGGATTTCAGGCTTTGGTTCTGGTTTCTTAGGCTCAGGCTTTGGCTCTTCTTTTGGAGGAGTTGGCAAGCTTGGGGTTGGTAATGGCTCATCTGGCACAACAGGTTTATTTGTAGTCTCTTGTTTATCTTCATCTGACTCTTTTTTAGGTTCTGGTTTTGTCTCTTTTACGACCTCTTTTGCTTGTTTTGGCGCTTTTATGGTTTGATCGACTTCTCTATCAACCATAACTACGTCCATAATAGCATCTTTGTCATCAGTATATTTTTTAGGAGGTTCGCTAAAAAAAGTAAGCTTTATAAACAAAGCAAGCACAATGATAATGTAAATGCAAAACGCTACAAAAAATGAACTAAGCGTTGGAAATTTAACTTTATTAGGCATATTAACCGTTTGTCTCTAAAGCTACTTTATTAAAACCAGCACCTTTTAAAGTCTTTAATACAAACATAACATCATCGTATTTTAAATTTTTATCAGCCTTTATGTATATAGGCGAGGTTTTATCGTATTTTGCACTCATTAGTGCAATGTTATCTGGAAGTTCAGCAAGGCTCATTGTACTTTGATCTATTCTAACTTGTCCTTGTGCATTTATAGAGACTATAAGATCTTTTTGCTTAGACGTAGATGTTTTTGCCTTTGAGCCATCTGGCAATGTTATATCTTCTTGATATGTTATAGTTGGCATTGTAACCATTAAAATAGCCAACAAAACAAGCATGATATCAACAAGAGGCGTTATGTTCAACTCTGGTGTTTCGTCGTCAAATTTAAGAGCCATCTATAACGTCTCGTCATCTTTTTTAAGTGCTATCATAACGTCAGCTTGACGCTCGATAACGCTCATTAATTCGTAAGCTTTTCTTTTTATAAGCAAGTTAAATGTATATGCTGGGATCGCAACAAAAATTCCGCATCCAGTAGCGACAAGCGCTTCAGAGATAGCTGGGGCTATAACTCCAAGAGATGAGCCTGTACCATTTCCTAGCTGTGAAAATGTCTCCAAGATAGATACGACTGTTCCAAAAAGACCGATAAATGGAGAAGTAGAAGCTATTACGCTAAGCCATGTAAGCCCACTTGTAGCATTCTTTTCGGCAATGCTTATGCAAACATTTAGCTTTTCTTTCGAAATTCTACCACTTGCACATTTCTTTAAAGATGAGTCATTTGGTATATTTTTAGCACCCATAAGCAATGCTTCAAGTGCATTTTGCTCACGTTTTTGCCAAGCTCCTATACCAGCCATTCTTGAAAAAAGAATTGTAAAACTAACTATAAAATATATTGACAACCAAGTTAAAACTATAATTGTAATAAAACTACTTCTTTGAATGTAATTTAAAAATATATCTATTCCGCCCACTTATCTTGCTCTCACTACATTTTCCATTTTTGATATAGTTGCTGCAAAAGCATTTGTATCACTGCTCATACTCTCTATCAAATTTCTAGCAGCTTCTAATGAATTTGCAAGCTCGCTTTCACTATTGCCAGAGACATAGACCGCACCGTCAGCTAGTATAACTACTTTGCCTTCGTCGATCTTTGCATAGCCCCAGTTGATAGCAACTACATCATGCTTTTTATGCTTATCTTCTATATCTATAATACCTGCTTTTAAAAGAGATATTAATGAGGCGTGGTTTGGCAAAACACCAAACTCACCCTCGCTACCTGGAAGCACTACACTACTCACGTCATCATTAAATATCTGACCTTGAGGAGTTACGATCTCTAAATGTAATTTATCCATTACGCTTCCTTTTTAAATTTAAGCCTTAAGTTTCTCAGCTTTAGCTAAAGCCTCATCTATATTTCCAACCATATAAAATGCTGCTTCTGGTAGATGATCATATTTGCCTTCTAAAATTCCCTTAAAGCCAGCGATATTTTCGTCAAGACTTACATATTTACCAGGGCTGCCTGTAAATACTTCAGCAACGAAGAATGGCTGAGATAAAAATCTCTCTATCTTTCTTGCTCTATCAACTGTTAGCTTATCTTCTTCGCTAAGCTCGTCCATACCAAGGATAGCGATGATATCTTGAAGGTCTTTATATTTTTGAAGCACAGCTTGAACGCCGCGAGCTACCTTATAGTGATCTGCTCCTAAAATTTGAGGATCGAGCATTCTTGAAGTTGAATCAAGCGGATCAACAGCTGGATAGATACCTTTTTCTGCAATCGATCTGTTAAGAACTGTCGTGGCATCGAGGTGAGCAAAAACAGTTGCAGGAGCTGGGTCTGTAAGGTCGTCAGCTGGAACATAAACAGCTTGAACAGACGTGATTGAGCCTTTTTTAGTTGATGTAATTCTCTCTTGGAATTTGCCCATCTCACTTGCAAGAGTTGGCTGATAACCAACAGCTGATGGGATACGTCCAAGTAGAGCTGACATCTCTGCACCTGATTGAGAGAAACGGAAGATGTTATCGATAAACATCAAAACGTCAAGTCCCATCTCATCACGGAAGTACTCAGCCATTGTAAGACCAGTTAGTGCGATACGGTTTCTTGCTCCTGGTGGCTCGTTCATTTGGCCATAGCACAAGGCAACTTTATCCAAAACGTTACTTTCTTTCATTTCGTGATAAAGGTCATTTCCTTCACGAGTTCTCTCACCAACGCCTGCAAATACAGAGTAACCGCTATGTTTAAACGCAACGTTGTGGATAAGCTCCATAATAATAACCGTTTTACCAACACCAGCACCACCAAATAGACCAACTTTACCACCCTTTGCATAAGGAGCTAGAAGATCAACTACCTTGATACCAGTTTCGAAAATTTCACTCTTTGTGCTTTGCTCTTCAAATGGAGGAGGATCGCGGTGGATAGACCAGTGCTTATCAAAATTTATACCCTCGCCTTCGTCGATCAAATCGCCAACTACGTTAAAAATTCTACCCAAAACTTTTTCGCCAACTGGCACACTTATAGGTGCGCCAAGCGCTTTAGCCTCTAAGCCACGAGTTAAACCTTCACTCATATCCATAGCGATCGTTCTAACTCTATTATCACCTAGGTGAGCAGCAACTTCTAATATTAGTTTATGTTTCTTGCCCTCAACCTCAAAGAAAACTTCGATAGCTTCATTGATCTTCGGCAAGTAGTCATTAAAGTCAACATCGACCACAGGGCCCATAACTTGACTAATAACACCCTTCATTCATACTCCTTTTATTTCATTGATTCAACACCACTGATGATCTCGATAAGCTCAGTGGTAATAGACTCTTGTCTTGCTTTATTGTAAGCAAGATTTAACTGTTTGACGCGTTGTTTAGCATTGTTTGTTGCATTATCCATAGCTTGCATTCTAGCACTGTGCTCAGCCGCCAAAGAATCAACTAAAGCATAATACATACTATACTCAAAATATTTATTGAGCAATTCATCCATAATCTTAGTATAGTTGTCCTCTGGCTCAAATTCCATCAAAGAATTTGTCTCAACCGCAACTATCTTAGACGGCTCAATAGGCACAATATCATTTACTCTAATCTCTTGAGAAATCATATTTTTATAGCCATTGTGTATTAGCACAACCTTATCTGTTATGCCGTTTGTAAAATCATCAATAGCATCTTTTATGATTTTTTGAGCTTTTTCATATGTAGGTGATGAGCTAGCTCCAACGTAAGTCTCGAGTAGTTCAACGCCTTGGAAATTGAAAAATTCAATGCCTTTTTTACCAACAGCTCTTAGTCTAACTTTGATCTTTTTGGCTTTTAGCTCATCGATCATGCGCCTAACTGTCTTTATAGTCTGGACATTAAAGCCACCGCAAAGCCCTTTATCAGCGGTAACAAATATAATATCAACCTTTTCTACACTTTTTGTTGTGTTGAAAAATTTACTCTCAGTCATAACTGAAGCGTATTGATTGATCTTATAAGCTATCTCTGATAAAACCTCATTGATCTTAAGTGCGTAAACTCTAGAGTAGCGTGCAGCCTCTTCAGCTTTACGAAGCTTTGCTGTAGAGACAAGCTTCATCGCACGCGTCGTCTTTTGAGTGTTCTGGACGCTCTTGATCTTTCGTTTTATATCTTTTAAATTTGACATATCTTAGCCCTAGTTAGCGGCAAAAGTCGCTTTAAAATCTTTCAACGCTTTATGTAAAATTTCTTCTACTTCTTTATCAAGAACTTTTTTAGTTCTGATCTGCTCAAAAATTTCAGGGTATTTTGCCTCGATATATGGATATAGCTCTGCTTCAAATTTTGTTACATTTGCAGTCGCAACGTCATCTAAATAACCCTTAGCACCAGCAAATATAATAACTACTTGATTCTCAACTGGAAGCGGAGAATATGGAGATTGTTTTAGTACTTCAACCATCTTTTGACCACGCTCTAGTTGTTTTCTTGAGCTCTCGTCAAGGTCGCTTGCAAACTGAGCAAAAGCTTGTAGTTCACGGTACTGAGCAAGGTCTAGTCTTAGTGTGCCAGAAACTTGTTTGATAGCTTTGATCTGAGCTGCACCACCGACACGAGAAACAGAAAGACCGACGTTGATCGCTGGGCGGATACCTGAGTTAAATAGGTCGCTCTCAAGGAAAATTTGACCATCTGTAATAGAAATAACGTTTGTTGGAATATAAGCTGAAACGTCGCCTGCTTGAGTCTCGATAATAGGCAGAGCTGTTAAAGATCCAGCACCTAGTGCGTCATTTAGCTTACTTGCTCTTTCTAGAAGTCTTGAGTGAAGGTAGAAAACGTCACCTGGGTAAGCTTCACGACCTGGTGGTCTTCTTAGGATCAAAGACATCTCACGGTAAGCAACCGCGTGTTTTGACAAGTCATCATAGATGATTAGCGCGTGGCGAGAGTTATCTCTAAAGTATTCACCCATTGTTACGCCAGCGTATGGTGCAAGGTATTGAAGCGCAGCTGCGTCACTAGCACCAGCATTTACAACTATCGTATAATCCATAGCGCCATATTCTTCAAGTTTTTTAACGACTTGAGCAACGGTTGATTGTTTTTGACCGATAGCTACGTAGATACAAATGACATCTTGACCTTTTTGGTTGATGATAGTATCGATAGCAACTGTTGTTTTACCAGTTTGGCGGTCGCCGATGATCAGCTCTCTTTGGCCTCTACCGATTGGCACAAGTGCGTCGATAGCTTTGATACCTGTTTGAAGTGGCTCATGAACGCTTTTTCTAGCCATGATACCTTTTGCTTTTTCTTCGACGAAGCGAGATTCAGTAGCTTCGATTGGACCTTTTGCATCGATTGGCTCACCGAGTGAATTTACAACACGGCCGATCAATGCGTCGCCAACTGGCACACGTAGAAGTTTTTTAAGTCTTTTTACAGAGCTTCCTTCTGTAATACCGCTAGTTTTTCCAAGGATAACTATACCAACACTGCTCTCTTCAAGGTTAAGAGCCATACCCTTTTCGCCGCTTTCAAACTCTACCATCTCACCAGCCATAACGTTTTTCAAACCATAAACGTTAGCAACGCCATCAGCGACTGAGATGACTTTACCGGTCTCTTCTACATCAACACTTAAATCAAAATTTTCAATACGCTCTTTGATTATCGTGCTAATTTCGTCAGCTTTAATTTTTGCACTCACGCTTTCACTCCTTTTTAAATTGCTTTTAATATATATTCACTCATTTGACTTTTTAGTCTGTCGATAGAGAAATTTACCTCGACACCTAAATCATCTAACTCAACTTTTACACCGTTGTAATCGCTCTTTGAGCCATCAAGCTTGATCTTAGAGTCAAATTTCTTAGAGAAATTCTCTTCTAAAGCTTTTAGCTGCTCAGCGCTTAGATCAAAATTTCCAACAACCTCGCCGCGATATGTATTTTCAAGTAAAGATTGCTCTATCTTCATCTCATCTAGTATCGCAGGTATGAGCTCTAGTCTTTTGTTCGCACCAAGAAGCTTTATAAAATTTGCAAATTTAACATCTTGATTTTTAACCAAAGATAATACAAATTCAACCTTTTGTGAAGCCTTTAATGTCGGCAAACTTATAATGCTTTTAAATTTATCGCTAGCAAAAGCAGCAGCTAGCTCTGATAAATTTTCAACAAATACATTAAGTTCATTAGACTTTACGTCGCTTAAGATCGCCTTTACGTATTTTTTAGCTACTACTTCATTCATTAGCTAACCTTTTTAAGTATGATATTTACAAGCTCTTTTTGATCGACTTTTAGGCTATCACTTGAGAAAATGTCGCTCAAAATTTCATTTACAACGCCTTTTGTCATCTTGCGCTCTTCAAATTCTTTTTGCTCTTTGTAGCCTTTTTCGATATTTGCGATATCGTTTTGAGCCTCTTTTTTAACTTTAGCAGCTAAATTTACAGCCTCTTTTTTCGCAGTTTCGATTAGAGCATTTGCATTTTGCTTAGCCTCTTCTACACGCTTTAAAACATCATCTTTTTTAGCTTTTGACTCACGAAGTTTCTCTTGGATACTCTCAAGCTTATTTGCGATCCTGTCGATCCTGCTTTGATAAAGAGCTTTTAGTGGTTTAGCAGCAAAATAGACCAAAATAGCAAAGAAAAGTAAGAAGTTTAGCGTTCTCTCGACTATGTCGTAGTTTGTTCCACCATGCTCGCTAGCATATGCTAGAAACGGAAGTGCTAGAAAAAATAAAATTTTTATCTTCATAAATTTCCTTTAAATTTTAGAGAGCTTAGCGTTTAAAGCTGCTCTAAGCTCAGGTAGTTTAGCTGATAGATCTGCCTTTAGGCTATCTTTTTGAGAGCTTAAAGCATTTAAAAACTCATTATAATCAGCCTCTAAACTACTTTTTACCGCATTTATCTCTTTTAAAGACTCTTCTTTTGCCAAATTTAAGGCCTCTTGTCTTATTTTGTTAGCCTCAGATCTTGCATTTTGTATGATCTCTTCGATCTCTTTTTCATGAACGCTTAAGTCGCTTGCATTTTTGCTAGTGCTCTCTTCGTCATTTTTTATAGAGGCATTTCTGTCATCTATAAATTTAAGCATTGGCTTGTATAGCAAAGGATTTAAAATGGCGATCAAGACAAAGAGAACGATAGCCGTTAAAAGCATCAATGGCACATCTATTTCTAACATCCACTCTCCTTATTTTGTTATTAAGTTTTATTTAATATTCAAATCAAAGTCTGATTTTACAATAAAATACTAAAAATAAAAATAAATTTGTAATTCTATTTTAGCTTAGCGATAAATTCTTCTACCTGTGAAATGTCGCTAAATTCTAATATTAAATTTTTAGATTTTACTTTCGTCTTTATCTTTAAATTTTTAAAAATTTCTTGTAAATTTGATAATTTTTTGCTCATTTCCTCTGAAATTTGAGGCTTTGGCTCTTTTACTTCTTCTTTATTTTTTATCTTTTTTACTAAAATTTCTGTATCTCTGACGCTCAGCTTTTGTCCGATGATCGTATCAACAACCATTCTTTCTTCTTCGCTACTAAGTCCTACGATGACTTTAGCGTGACCTTGCGTGAGCTTATCTTCTTGCAAAAGTCTTTGCGTGTAGTCGCTAAGCAGCAAAAGTCTCATCGTATTTGTTATCTGAGTTCTGCTCTTGTGTATGATGTTTGCTAGGCCATCTTGCGTGATCTTATACTCGTTTATAAGCTCTTTATATGACTTTGCAAGTTCGATTGGATTTAAATTTTCACGTTGTATATTTTCGATAAGAGCAAGCTCTCTTAAATTTTGAGACTTAATATCAGCGATGATCGCTTTTATCTTGCTTGCTCCCAGCATCTTTGTAGCGCGGTATCTACGCTCACCAGCTATTAGCATATAGCCGTCATCTTTTTTGATGACGATTATTGGTTGTATGAGACCGTGCCTTTTGATGCTAGCACTTAGCTCTTTTAAAGCCTCTTCGTCAAAATGCGTCCTTGGCTGGTAAGGGTTTGGTAAAATTTCATCTATATTTATCTCTTCGACTATCTCAGAGTCGTTTAAATTTGCGATCTCTTTGCTGTAGGCCTGCTCTACATCTTCAAGTATCGCGCTAAGTCCGCGCCCTAATCCACCTTTTTTCGCCATTTTTTTCCTTATTTTTTAGTTTAAAATACAATATGCCAAATTTTGATATGCGATCGAGCCTGGTGATTTTATATCATAAAGTATCACTGGCTTGCCAAAACTTGGGCTTTCAGCAAGTTTGACGTTTCTTGGAACGACTACAAATTCCTCTTTGCCGTCCTTGCTTTTAAAGAGCTTATTTTCAAAATGCTGCTTTAAATTTGCAATTGTCTCTTTTGAGAGATTGTTTTGTGAGCTAAACATAGTCGGTAAAAAGCCCTTTATATTTAGCTTTGGATTTATCGTTTTTTTGATGATCTTGACTGTGTTTAGGATCTGTGCCAAGCCCTCAAGTGCGTAAAATTCGCACTGGATCGGGATGATCACACTATCGCTTGCACTAAGAGCATTTATCGTGATGCTGCCAAGTGCTGGAGGACTATCGATGATGATAAAATCATAGTCATCTACAACTTCTGAAATTTTGTTTTTAAGGATTAGTTTATAGTCTTTGCTTTGATCGTTAAATTCTTGCTCGATGCCGACAAGTCCGATGTTTGACGGAGCTAGAAAAAGCGTTGGGATCTCAGTTTTTAGCACGATTTGTGAGAGCTTTTTCCTATCTGTTAAGACATGATAGATGTTAAACTCGTAGTCGCTTCTGCTAAAACCAAGTCCGGTCGTCGCGTTTGCCTGTGGATCGATGTCTATTAATAATACTTTTTTCTCAGCAACCGCCAGTGATGCGGCTAAATTTACGGCCGTTGTGGTCTTGCCAACGCCGCCTTTTTGGTTAGCTATTGTTATTATCTCGCTCATCTTAAAGAATATACCTTTTCCCCGTTTAATAATATCGCTCCATCCTCGCAAATTTCAGCATCCTGAAGCGAAACAGCTCTATTTGCAATATGCGTAATAAAACTTTTTGACTTGCAAAAGTCTATCCTAAATTTGCTAAAAATTGGCTTCCATAAAATCTTTTTATCAAGCATGCTAACAAAGCCCCAAACTAGCTCATCTACGCTAGCTTTTATATCCAAAATGCTCGCGTTTTCGGGCGCGCTAGCTAAATTTATCCCCATGCCGCAGATGTAAATTTCATCCACTTTATTTGTCAAAGTGCCGCCTATTTTACGCTCGTCCACGTAAAAATCATTTGGCCATTTCAGCCAGCACTTTGAGCCAAGTTCGCTCAAGACTTCACGCATCAGCATAGAAAAATATATCGAGATCGAGGGCGGAGGTATGTCGCTTGGCAGCTCATCTTCGCTTATGCAAAATGACATAAACAAATTTCCGCCAAGCCCCTCCCAGCTGTTGCCGCGGCTGCCGACCCCTTTTGTTTGATTGTACGCCACGACCATGTGCGGTGGCTTTATCTCGCCGTTTTTTAGGGCTTCTATCAAAAATTCCTGCGTCGAAGGCAGACTTTGAAAAAACTCTACTTGCAAATCACACCTTAAATTTATAGAAGTGATTTACTGGATTTTGTCCGCCGCCGATGATGACCGCGTTTTTGATAGCGTTAAAGATATAATCATGCGCGTTTTTCACGCTCTCTTTTAGACTAAGCCCGTTTGCTAAATTTGAAGCGATCGCGCTTGATAGCGAGCAGCCTGAGCCATGTGTCGCAGTCGTTTTTATGCGCTCGTCGCTAAAAATTTCATATTCCTTGCCATCATAAAATATATCAAGCGACTTGCCTTCTATCTCGCCACACTTTAGATAGACGCTCTTTGTGCCAAATTTCAAAAGCTCCTTGCAAGCCTCTTTTAGCTCGCTCTCGCCCTTTAGCTCACGCTTTAAAATTTCGCGCGCTTCAAAGATATTTGGTGTGATCACACTTGCAAGCGGGAAAAGCTCCTCTACGATCGCGTCTTTTGCAGCGCCCTCTAGCCAGATGTCGCCATTTTTACAGCTCATAACAGGATCAAGCACGACTGGTGGTAAATTTTTGATCTCTCTTAGCGTTTTTGCGACGCTTTTGATGATCTCAACGCTTGGGACAACGCCTATTTTTATCACATCAACTCTTATATCATCAAATATCGCTTTTATCTGATCCTCGATGAGCTTTGGCTCAACTAACTGCATGCCAAAGATGCCCTTTGTATTTTGAGCAGTGACCGCCGTGATCGCTCCCATCGCATATACGCCGTGTGCTATAAATACCTTTATATCAGCTAAAACTCCAGCTCCGCCACTTGGATCAACCCCTGCTATACTTAACGCATTTTTCATAACCTCTCCTTTAAATTTATTTTAATTCATCGCCGACGCTAAGGCGCTTACCATTTATATATGCTTTTGCGTTTGTTGGCTTTTTGCTTGGCTCTTGAAGCTCGTAAATTTTGACCGCACCACCCTTGCAAGCAACCACGACGTGGTCCTTTTCTATGCTTAAAATTTCTCCGCTTTTGCCACTTTTTTCACTTAGCTCAAGCGATAAAATTTTTAGTCCGCTTGCCAGATAAAGCCCTGGCCAAGGTGTGAGCGCACGAAATTTATTATAAATTTGCCCAGCCTCTTCATCAAAGCTAAAAAGTCCGTCGCTCTTGCTTATCTTTTTGCAGTGCGTGGCCTTGCTCTCATCTTGCTTTTGTGGCTTTAAATTTTCAAAATTTTTAAGCACTTTTACGATTAGCTCGCCACCAAGCTCGCCTAGCTCACTAAAAAGCTCGCTTGACATCTTGCTCTCGCAAGGCGTATAGATGAAGTCTAGCATATCACCAGTATCAAGGCCAGCGTCCATTAACATAGCTGTGACGCCAGTTTGCTTCTCGCCTGCTAGGATCGCGCTTTGAATGGGGCTAGCACCTCTATACTTTGGCAAGATCGAAGCGTGTAAATTTATACAAGTCGCCACGTCAAGCACGCTCTTAGGCAAAATTTTGCCATAAGCTGCCACAACGATAAATTTAGGATCAAATGCCTTTAGCTCGGCAACCACCGCCTCATCTTTTAGTGTATTTGGTGTAAAGACTGGCACGCCTACTAGCTCGTTTTGCGCGTAAATTTTGACCTCGCTTGGAGTTAAAATTTGCTTTCTGCCAACTGGCTTATCAGGCTGGGTAAAGACCGCTTTTATATTAAAGCCAGCTTCTTTTAGGTGCCTAAGTATCCTAACGGCATAGTCAGGCGTCCCCATAAAAACTATATTCATCACTTTCCTTTAAATTTCAACGACTTTTATTTTGATCTATGTTTTTGCTGCTTGGCGGCCAAGAGGCGCATGGATCTTTCTGCCAACTAATCTTTTGCAATACTAAATTTCTTAGCTCATTAACGCTAACTTTGCCACTACGATCAAGATCCAGCCTTTTAAATTCATCACTAGTGCATAGATCTGGTGCTATTTTTAGCATTGGTGGCGCCTTGCACGCCACCCACTCATCTAAATTTAGCATGCCGTCGCGATCTATGTCATTAAAATCCAAAAACATATATATTGGATCCGCTGGATCACAGCTATATGCACCAAGGCAAAATAACATAATGCAAAAAATTTTCTTCATTTTATCTTCTTAAATTTCTAAGTTCAAAGCACTAAAAATTCGCAACTCAAAGCTCTTTTTTTAGCAGCTCAAGCAGTGCAAATTTAAGCTCGTCGATGTTCTCGTTTGTCGCTGATGAGATTGGCAAAACAAAGTATGGTTTTTTCGCATCAAAGCTGTATAGGTCTTGCTTATAGACAAATTTACCAACTTGATTTGGCTCTAAATTTATACTTTTCATAAATTCTTTTATATTTTCATCTAAATTTTCAGCCGCATCGACTCTGGTGACAGCGATAGCATAGTCCCTGCTAGCAAGCACACTTGAAAATTTAGCCACCTCCTCTTTTAGCACGCTAAACTGCTCGCTCATGCTTCTGTAGTTTGCACTATCTATCATGAAAAGTAAAATTTTATTTCTCTCGATATGCTTTAGAAACTGCACGCCAAGGCCGCGTCCATCACTTGCTCCCTCGATGATGCCAGGAATGTCAGCCATGACAAAGCCGCTAAACTCATCGACTTCAACAAGTCCGAGCTTTGGCGTAAGCGTGGTAAATTCGTAGTTTGCGATCTGTGGCTTGGCGTTTGAGACGGCTGAGATAAGGGTTGATTTGCCGACATTTGGAAAGCCAACAAGGCCCACGTCAGCTATCAGTTTTAGCTCGAGCCTGACCTCTACGCTCTCTTCTGGCATGCCCTTTTGAGCGTATTCTGGAGCTTGGTTGATAGAGTTTTTAAAGTGAAAATTTCCAAGTCCGCCCTTGCCACCTTTTAAAAATAGCGTCCTTTGCCCCTCATTTACCATATCGCAAAGCAGCTCGTTTGTCTGCGCGTCATAGACCGCCGTTCCTGGTGGCACGATAAGCTCTAGGCTCTCACCCTTTTTGCCAGTCATTCTTTTGCCCATGCCAGCTTCGCCGTCGCTTGCTCTCATCGCCTTTTTGCCCTTGTAGTTTGCTAGTGTGTGAGTGTTGTTGTCGCAGACAAAATAGACATCTCCGCCGTCACCGCCGTCACCGCCGTCTGGGCCGCCTAAAATGACGTGCTTTTCGCGGCGAAAGCTTACTGCACCAGCACCGCCATGCCCTGAGCTTAGGGTTAATTTCACGCTATCTATAAACATTTTTTACCTTAAATTTATCTATTTTTTAGTTTGAATTTTAGGCGAGATTATATCTTTTAAATGATTAAAATTTGTTTTGCGTTTAAAATCTCACTTTGCTTTTAGCATCTGATAAATTTATAAAATCAGCCAAATTTTTGCCTAAATTTCATAAAATGGCACAAAAGGATAGAGAATGAAAACACTTACGATTATTGATACTTTTGGCTTCTTTTTTAGGCTTTACTACGCTATGAGCGGGCTTAAAAACAGAGATGGCAAACCAAGTGGCATGATAAGTGGCTTTGCAAATTTCATAGCGAGCCTAAAAGATGAGTACCAAAGCGACTACCTCATCTTCGCACTTGATAGCAAGGGCAAGACCCTGCGCCATGAAATTTTGGGCGAATACAAGGCAAACAGGAGCGAGCCGCCAGCTCAGCTAAAAGAGCAGCTGCCAGTTTGTATAGATATGATAGAAAAAATGGGACTTTACAGCCTTAGCCGCGAGGGCTACGAGGCCGATGATATCATCGCAAGTGCGGTTAAATTTTGCAAAGATAAAGATATATTTGTGCGAATAGTCACGCATGATAAGGACCTTTACCAGCTCATAGAAGACGGCAAAGTGAGCATCTACAGCCCACAAAGCAAGATCGACCACGATAGCGCTAGCTGCTTTGAAAAGTATGGCGTCTATCCAGCTCAGGTGAGGGACTTTTTAGCCATCGCAGGAGACAGCTCAGATAACATCCCAGGCGTAAAAGGTATCGGCGCAGTGGGAGCTAAGAAGCTTTTAGCTGAGTATGGTAGCTTAGAGGGAATTTATGAAAATTTAGCCCTCATTAGAAACGAGCGCACCAAAAATATGCTTGCAGCTGCAAGGGACGAGGCGTTTTTGAGCAAAAAACTAGCCACGCTCTTTGATGACGCGATCACTTCGCTTGATCTTGAGCAGTCCAAATTTCCAGAGCAAAATCCTTTGATAAACATCTCAGAAATTTTAAAAGAATACGATCTAAACAGGCTTCTTAAGAGCTTGCAAAAAGAGGAAAATGCTGAATTTAAGCTTGGCTTTAGAGCAAATTTACTACTTGATGAGGCAAGCATCGAAAAGCTGCTCTCTAGCGTCACGCCAGAGACCATCGTCGCCTTTGACACCGAGACCACGGGCGTTGATAGCAAGAGCGCAAAGATCGTTGGTTTTAGCTTTTGCTTTAACGACGAGGACGCCTACTACGTGCCAGTGGCTCACAACTACTTAGGCGCGCCAAAGCAAATAGACCTAAAATTTGCCACTTGGGCGGTAGGGCAAATTTATAAAGGTTGCGTGATCGGACAAAATTTAAAATATGACTTTGAGATCGTGAAAAATAACCTTGGGCTCAATCCCCCAGCAAATTTCAAAGACACGATGATACTTGCTTGGCTTAGCGATCCAAACTCAAGTGTCGGCATGGACGCGCTGGCAAAGAGGCTATATGACTACGACACTATCAAATTTGAAGATGTGGTTAAAAAGGGGCAGACTTTTGGCGATGTGCCACTAGAAAATGCCGCTAAATACGCGAGTGAGGACGCTTGGATAACGCTTAAATTTTATAAAACTTTTCAAAACACGCTTGATAAAAATTTACTCGCCCTTGCCTATACGCACGAGTTTCCTTTTATCCTCACGCTCTTTGACATGGAGCAAAACGGCATCAAGATAAATGAAGCTAAGATGCAAAAGCTCATCCTTGAAAACGATACCAAACTAAAGGCGCTAACAAGTGAAATTTACGAGCTAAGCGGCGAAAATTTCAACATAAACTCCGTAAAACAACTTGGCGTCATACTTTTTGAGCACCTAAAGCTTCCTACCAAAAAGAAGACAAAAACAGGATATAGCACCGATGAGAGCGTGCTAGCTGAGCTTACGGACGCTCATCCAGTGATAGAGAAAATTTTAGCTTACAGAGAGCTATATAAACTGCAAAGCACCTACTGCGAGCCACTTTTAGCACTTGCGAAAAAGGATGAGGGCTCGCGAATTTACACGAGCTTTTTGCAAACTGGCACGAGCACTGGCAGGCTTTCAAGCAAAAATCCAAATTTACAAAATATCCCAGCTCGTGGCAGCCTCGCAAAGGATGTCAGAGAGTGCTTTGAGGCGCGTGAGGGGTATAGTTTTGTGGGGCTTGATTACAGCCAGATCGAGCTTAGACTGCTAGCTCACTTTAGCCGTGATCCTGCACTACTTGAAGCGTTTAAAAATGACGAGGATATCCACGCAAGGACGGCTATTAGTATATTTGGTAGCAGTGACGGGCAAAATAGAGCCGTGGCAAAGAGCATAAATTTTGGCCTAATTTACGGCATGGGCTCAAGCAAGCTGGCAAATCAAGTAAATATCACAAGAGTCGAGGCAAAAGAGTATATAGAGCGCTATTTTAAGGCGTTTGAGACGATCAAAGAGTTTTTAGAGGGCATAAAAATTTCAGCCAAAAACGATGGCTTTGTGCAGACACTACTTGGCAGAAAGCGCTACTTTGACTTTAAAAGCGCTACGCCTATGCAAATAGCGATGTTTGAGCGCGAAGCGGTAAATACGGTCTTTCAAGGCTCTGCAGCAGATCTAGTTAAGATGGCGATGGTAAAAGTTAGAGCAAATTTAGATGAAAAAGCGAGTATGTTGCTTCAGATACACGACGAGCTGATCTTTGAAGTAAAAGACGAATTTGCGCAGGAATTTGGCAAAACGACACAAAAGACGATGGAGGAAATTTACACGTTAAATGTGCCACTTAAAACATCGCTAAATATCGCCAAAAACTGGGGCGAGTTGAAGTAGATTTGCAATAAGCAGGAGAATATATGTTTAAAGATATAAATATAGATAATCTAGTAGATGCTGTCATGAAAAAAAATAATATGAAAAATATCCCTTTGCAAAAATATTATAAATTAAGGTGGTTCTTGGATGCTTTAAAAAAAGATAGATTTACATTTCAGAAACCATCGAATTGGAGTGATCCTTTTGAAGATTTTATATCAAAGTTAGTAAATCATTCATGTTATGTTTACGCAAATAAATTAAATATTTCTGATGGATTTTATGCAATGTCTACCATTAGAAAGAAAAGCGAATGTTATGCTATGTGGAAAAATTTTGCAGATTCAAATGGTGTGTTAATTTATACTTCTTCTAAAAAAATAGTTAAATCAATGATTAAATCTGTTCTAGATAATAAAGCTTGGTTAAAAGACAGAAATTTTATAGATATCGTGAATCAATTGTCTGGAGTAATAAAAATAAAAAAAGTTCAGTATTTTTCAGATAAAAAGATTGCAGACCATTTTAAGAGCACTACAGGCGAACCTCAATTTGATTATTATAATTTAACTTTTAAGACGCTATCTATAAAAAAGAAGGAGTACGAGTATGAGTCCGAATATAGAGTTTTTTTTGTGCCAGAGCTTCTTAAAATTAAAGAGGAAAAATTTTTACATACTGGATATTTCAAAGAAGCCATAGACAAAATCATTCTTTCACCTGTGGCAACTGATTTGCGCGTTAGAAGGTTAAATAGTATCTTAACTAAAAGATATGATTTCAAGAAAGACAATATTGAAAAATCTCACTTATATGACATTGAGTATTTTAAAAAGAAATATAACTTGTAAAATTATATATCATAATTAATGTAGAAGTTTTATAAAGTCTATATATAATCAATTTTTACATTTTACATATTTTTTACTACAAAATTCTTTTTTAGGTGATATTAAATTTGTAAATTAGTACTAAGTAAAGGCTTAGTACTAATTTACAAAAATTTTCATGTGTTCTTTTGTTAGCCTACATCTGAGCCTATCCAAAAGCTCTTAAATAGGCAACATAGAACAAAAAATTAAAAACCAAAGTCCGCCGCATTTAACTACTTTATAAACCCAATCTGCGGTAAATTTTCAGCAAATGCCTCGTCTTTTTTCTCGTTAAATTTGACCTTATTTTGCTCAAAAAAGTTGTTTCCGTGTGCATCTATCGAGACTATTAATAAGCTAAACTCCTTCACGCGACACTTCCAAAGAACCTCTGGCATCCCAAGCTCCGTCCAGTCAGCACTCTCGATCTCCTCAACCTGCGTCGCATCCACTACCCAACCTACTCTTCTTTTTTGGCTAAACTCATCTTTTTTTATAGGCAAATTTATAGCTTCTTTAGCATCTTCTTTCAAATTTATCCTTTTAAATTTATCTCGCAGATTTTAACACAGATAAAAATGCTTCTCAGATTTTAGGATTATATAAAATAAAACTTAAATTTTTTTATTAATAATTTTTAAAAACAAAGCATGAAAATTTAGATTTTATAGTTTATACAAAGTAAAATTTATAAATTTCAAAAGAGTGGTGATGATGCAGAAATTTAGACCAAAACCACCTAGCACAAGCTTTTATCTAATGCAAAACTCTCGCTTTTGTCAAATTAATCTTAAAATATAAGTTTAATCTCAATTCATAAGAGATATAATCAACATTAAATTTACATTTAACTTAGGAGGTTTCATGGATTTTCTCATGAATTTGAGTGAAGGCATGCAGTTTGCTATCCAGCTTCTCATCGTCCTTATCTGTTTGTTCTACGGAGCTAAAAAAGGCGGTATAGCGCTTGGTATGCTGGGCGGTATCGGTCTTGTAGTTCTCGTTTTTGGATTTAACATCGAACCTGGTAAGCCTGCCATCGATGTTATGCTAACCATCCTTGCTGTCGTTGTGGCAAGTGCTACACTTCAAGCTAGTGGCGGTCTTGACGTTATGCTTCAAATAGCAGAAACCATACTTAGAAAAAATCCAAAATATGTAAGTATCTTAGCTCCATTTGTAACATGTACGCTTACTATTTTATGCGGAACTGGACACGTTGTTTATACCGTGCTTCCTATCGTTTATGATATCGCTATCAAAAACGGCATCCGCCCAGAGCGTCCAATGGCTGCAAGCTCTATCGCTTCACAAATGGGTATCATCGCTAGCCCAGTTTCAGTCGCTGTTGTAACCCTTACTAGCTTTCTTATCAATGCTAAAACTCACTTAGCTGGCTTTGATGGATACTTGGACCTTTTAAAGATCACTATCCCATCAACATTTTGTGGCGTTCTGGCGATAGGAATTTTTAGTTGGTTTAGAGGCAAAGACCTTGATAAAGATGAAGTCTTTCAAGCAAAGCTTCAAGACCCTGAGTTTAAAAAATACGTTTATGGCGACAGCGCAACACTTCTAGGCAAAAAACTTCCTATGCACCAATGGGCTGCAATGTGGATATTTTTAGGATCTATCCTTGTAGTCGCACTTCTTGGATACTTTAAAGATCTTCGCCCAAGCTGGCCTACCTATAAAGACGCAACAGTCGTTCAAATAGTAGCAAACCTTCCAACTGAGCAAAAAGTCTTAAAAACCTTAAAAATAAAAGACGCCAGCATCCAAACTGAAGCTGCTGAGTTAAAAGTTTCAAACGACAAGCTAAACTCAAATCAAAAAGCTCAATCAGTCAAAATCATCGGCAAAGATGCAAATCAAACTCTTACTCGCACAGCTGATGGTGCAGTAACATATATAAATGAAAAAGGCGCAAAAGAGGAATTTCAAGGTGCTTATATCAACATAAGCAACAAACTAGCCTCTTCAAAGAGCCTAAGCATGGTTCATGTTATCCAAATTTTCATGCTTTTAACAGGTGCAATCATCTTGATATTCACTCCAACAGATGCTAGCAAGATCGGTAAAAACGAGATTTTTAGATCAGGTATGATCGCTCTTGTTGCGGTATTTGGTATCTCTTGGATGGCTGAGACAATGTTTGCAGTGCATACTCCGATGATGAAAGAAGCACTAGGTGGCATCGTAAAAGAACACCCTTGGACCTATGCGGTTATGCTACTTATCATCTCTAAATTTGTTAACTCTCAAGCTGCAGCTTTGGTTGCATTCGTGCCATTAGCACTAAACATCGACGTTAATCCTGCTGTAATCCTAGCCTTTGCACCAGCTTGCTATGGATACTACATCCTACCAACATACCCAAGCGACCTTGCGGCCATTCAGTTTGACAGAAGTGGTACAACGCACATTGGTAAATTTGTTATCAACCACAGCTTCATCTTCCCAGGCCTTATCGGCGTTATAGTCTCTTGTATATTTGGCTATATCTTCGCTACTGCGTTTGGCTATCTATAATAGATAAATTTCTTGCTACCTTTTGGTGGCAAGAAATTTCTTCATCAAAGTTTATCTTGAAATTTCTGCTTATTGCTCATATAAACAAAGCTTAGCACTTCAGCCACAGCCCTAAAAAGGTGCGCTGGTATCGTATCATCGACCTCACAAACCCTATAAAGCTCCCTTGCAAGAGGTGGATTTTCATAAATTTGCACCCCGTTTTCAACCGCTACCTTTTTTATCTGAAGCGCTAAGAAATCAACCCCTTTAGCAAGTATTATCGGCGCTTCGTCGCGGCTTTTGTCATATCTGATCGCCACGGCGTAGTGAGTTGGGTTTGTTATGACGACGTCAGCTTGTGGGATATTTTGCATCATTCGGCGCTTGGCCGCACGCATTTGCGCTTGGCGGATCCTGCCCTTAACCTGCGGATCACCCTCCATCTGCTTGTACTCGTCCTTGATCTCTTGCTTGCTCATGCGAAGGTCTTTAAAATACTGAAAACGCACGATAAGCAGGTCAGCAAGGCCGATCACAAAAAGTATAAAAAGCATGACGCTAACTAGGATGATGAGCTTCTCTTTTAGCCACGCAAGCTGGTCAAACATAGAAAAAAATAGCGTGTGAGGCAGCTCTTTTATAAACTGCAAGAAAAAGTAAAATCCAACTCCAAAGACGATGCTTACCTTAACGACGATCTTAACGCTCTCGATCGCCTTTTTCATAGAAAATAAATTTTTTAGCCCTTTTAGCGGATTTATCTTGCCAAAATTTGGCGTTATTGGCTTTGTGGTAAATATAAAGCCAAACTGCATTACATTTGCGATTATGCCGGCAACCGCGACGCAGATGCAAACTGGCAGGATCATCAAAAGCGCCCTGCCAAAGGTATTTACAACGATCATTTTTACCGTTGGTAAAGTCAGTGGCTGACCGATAAATTTAGAGTAGTAGATGTAAAGCGAGATGACCTGATCTTTCATAAAATTTAGCATCGCAAGCAGCACGCCAATAGCAATAACCAGGGTCACGAAGCCTGATAGATCCTGACTTTTGGGGACGTTGCCGTCCTTTTTGGCATCTTCTATCTTTTTGGGGGTCGCTTCTTCGGTTTTTTCCTGATCTTCGCCTGCCATCTTTGTCCTAAGCTCGCTTAAATTTGGGCGATTATAGCCAAAATGCGGTTAAACTATCCGCTAAATTTAAATTTTGCAATTCAAAAAAACTAAGCCATTTTAGGCGTTTTTGGCTAAAATTAGCAAAAATAAGGAGCATGCAAAATGTCATTTTTAGAAGGCTTGTTTAACATTTTTAGAGCCAAAAAACCACCAAAAAGCGACGAAGAACTACTTTTAGACGAGTATGCGATGATTTACGCTGAAATAAAAGAGAAAAATTTAAACGAATACGACTTTTTATGTGAGCTCATACGATTACTCTCTTTTTCAAGAGCTAGACGCTACGACTTTTGTCTTGAAAAGTGCCTAGCTGATGGCGACGCTGAGGCGCTAAATGATCTCATTTTTCAATACGCTAAGCTAAATTTACTCCCAGGATGCAGCGGTGGATATGATCAGTGCGAGAAGCTCATACCGGCATTTTTTGCTATCGCTTGTGGCGACACAGATAGTATGGCAAGCATCTTTCCAAAAGGCTTGCCACCTAGCAAAAACGGCTATAAATTTCTATGCGTTATGCATGATTTGCTCACGGCGATGCTTTGGCAAGATGAAAATTTACTCGCCCCTGCCCTAGAAAAAGCTCGCACTTTTGCAGAGTCCAAAAAGCCAGCAAATGAAAGAGAGGCGGTTAAATTTATGCTAGCCTTGCATGAAAAAGATACGGCTGCTATGAGCGAGCATTTGCAGAAATTTTGCTCCACTTTTGGCAGGACAGATGCACCAAAATTTGAAAAACGCCTCTACATCTTTGCGCACGGACTTCACGCTTTGGCGCGCTACTTTTTACCGCTTGAACTCTTTAAAGAGATAAAGCTACCAAAAAATGAAAATTTCAGTAAATTTTACGCAAAGAGGCTCTTTCAAAATGAAATTCCCAAGCCAAAACTTTATTTTACTTTTCCACCTGAGCTTGAACTGATAAATGTGATCTTAAGCGCACCAGTAACCAAAACGCTGATATATCAGCCACATTTGCCAAGTGACAAAACATTTTTCTTAGATCACACATCTATGATAAGAAATTTGGCTGATGAGATCATAAGATCAGGGGCATTAAAGTAGAATTTATAAACTTTTGGCTAATATTCACACCTTACAACCAACAAAGCTCCATAAATCTTTTGCAAAAAAGTGCTTTTTGGTCTTACCAAATTTTAGAAAGGTAGAGTATGTCAAAATACGCTATATTTAAGCACGGCGGTAAGCAATATCGTGTTAGCGAGGGCGAGTTCCTTAAGCTAGATCACTTTAGCGCTGAAGCTAAATCAACCGTTGAGATTACAGAAGTTTTAGCTGTAAATGACGGCGAAGTAAAGGTAGGTGCGCCATTTGTTAAGGGTGCAAAAGTTGTTCTTGAGGTCGTTAATGAAGGCAAAGACAAAAAAGTAGTTATCTACAAAAAACGCAGACGTAAAGACTCAAAACTAAAACGCGGCTTTAGAAGACAATTTACACGTGTAAAAGTCGTAAGTATCGCAGCTTAAGGAGATAAGATATGGCACACAAAAAAGGTCAAGGTTCAACCCAAAATAACCGTGATAGTATCGGACGCCGATTAGGTGTTAAGAAATTTGGTGGCGAGTTCGTTCGTGCTGGAAATATAATCATCCGCCAAAGAGGAACAGCAACTCACGCTGGAAATAACGTAGGTCTTGGCAAAGATCACACTATTTTTGCATTAGTCGATGGCTTTGTAAAATTTGAAAGACTTGATAAAAACAGAAAAAAAGTATCTGTTTATCCAGCTGCATAATCCCAGGGGCATTCGCCCCTTTTTCTTTTAAAATCACTTAGAATTTAACAAATTTAATTTATCTTACATACTTATATATAGCTTGGCATTTTAGACAAATACCAAACTACTAAATTTATTTTATTTAGCTTTTAACAAAGCAAGCTCTTGCGCTAGAAATTCCCCTGTGTAGCTGCCAGTTTTTTTGTAGTTTTTGGCTACCTCTTTGACGCTGCCGCACGCTATCACTTTACCGCCTTTTGCGCCGCCTTCTGGTCCCATATCTACGATATAGTCGCAGTTTTTGATGACATCCATATTATGCTCGATCACAAAGACTGAATTTCCAAGATCAACCAGGTGATTTAGCACCTTTACTAGTCTATCAACATCGGCAAAATGAAGCCCTGTGGTTGGCTCATCAAGGATGTAAAGCGTATTTCCAGTGTCGCTTCTGCTAAGCTCTTTTGCTAGCTTCACACGCTGCGCCTCGCCGCCACTAAGTGTGACTGCGTTTTGCCCAAGCGTGATGTAGCCAAGCCCCACGTCTTGCAATGTTGTAAGCTTTGAAGCGATCTTTGGCACAGCCTTAAAGAACTCAACCGCCTCATCTATGCTCATATTTAGCACTTCGGCGATATTTTTGCCTTTGTATAAAATTTCCAAGGTCTGAGCGTTATATCTAGCGCCATTACAAACGTCACAAACCACGTTTATATCAGGCAAAAAATGCATCTCGATCGTGATCTCGCCCTCGCCTTGACACTTCTCGCAGCGCCCACCCTTGACGTTAAAGCTAAAGCGCCCTATTTTATAGCCTCTAAGCTTGGCCTCTTTAGTCTGCGCAAACAAATTTCTTATCTCATCCATCACACCAGTGTATGTCGCTGGATTTGAGCGTGGGGTGCGGCCGATCGGGCTTTGATCAAGATATATGACCTTGTCTAAATTCTCAAGTCCGCTTAAATTTACCCCAGCTATTTTTTTCACTTTTTTAGCTCTATTTAGCTGCTCCTGCGCCTCTGGGAGCAAGGTCTGAAGCACTAGCGAGCTCTTGCCAGATCCTGAAACGCCAGTGATGCCAACAAGGTTTCTAAGCGGAAATTTAGCGGTTAAATTTGAGATATTATTGATATTTACATTTGAAATTTCAAGCCACTTCTCAGCCTTTCTATTTTTTTGATAGTCAATTTTTTTCTTACCATTTATGTATTGTGCAGTCTGAGTGTCTGAGCTTAAAAGCTCTTTTGCCGTGCCTGCAAAGACCACACTACCGCCAAATTTACCAGCTCCAGGGCCGATATCTACGATATAGTCAGCCTCCTCTATCGTCTTTTTATCATGCTCGACGACGATCACGGAGTTGCCTTTGGCTTGTAAATTTCTAAGCGTCTTTATGAGTTTTAACGTATCTCGCTCGTGCAGGCCTATGCTTGGCTCATCAAGCACATACATGACGCCACTTAGCCCGCTTCCTATCTGGCTCGCGATCCTGATACGCTGTGCCTCGCCACCGCTGATCGTCCTAGCATCGCGTCCAAGCGACAAATAGCCAAGCCCCACGTCATACAAAAAGAAAAGCCTCTCGTTGATCTCTTTTAAGATAGGCTTTGCGATCGCCTTGTCGTAGTCGCTAAGATAGGCAAAATTTTTCTCGTTTGAGAAAAATGCGGTGCAGTTTTCTATGCTCATATCTAAAATTTCACCAAGTCCAAGGCCAGCGACCTTGACTGCTAGACTTTGAGGCTTTAGTCTGTGGCCGTTACAAGCGTCACAAATTTTCTCACTCATATACTCGTCAAAGTCCTTATAATCCTTCAAAAGCCCGTGTGAAATTTTAACCACGCCATCAAATTTTCTAAGCAGTTTATTTCGCTTCCAAAAAAACGAAACTTCCTTGACGTTGCCGTATAAAACGAGCCTCTTTTCATCTTCGCTAAGCTCGTAATAGGGCTTTTTAATGTCGATCTCATTTTGCTCACAAAACGCAAGTAAAAATTTATAGTAATAGCTCATGTTATAGCCGTAAAGTAGCTTGATAGCGCCGTTTTCTATCGACTTTTCCTCATCAATGATCTTGCTCATATCTAGACTATATCTTATGCCAAGTCCGTCGCAGTGCTCGCAGGCACCCTTTGGTGAGTTGAAGCTAAAGCTTAGCGGCTCAAGTGGCGTAAATGAAATTTTGCAGTCAAAACAAGCCATGTGCTCGCTGTAATGTATAAAACTCTCTTTTAAGCCAAGCTCATCGGCATTTGCGATCTCTATCTCGACCTCACCAAAGCTCTCATTTAGCGCCTTCTCTACGTCGCTTGCTAGGCGCTCGTGATTTTGCTCGTCGATGGCGATCCTATCAACGATGACCTTTATCGTATGCTTTTTCGTTTTTGCAAGCTCGATCTCCTCGTCAAGCCTCACCACCACGCCATCTATCTGCGCCCTTACAAAGCCTTTTTGACGTAAATTTTCGATCAAGTCCGCCCATGTGCCCTTTTTCTCACGAACTAGCGGCGCATAGATGATCACTTTTGCGCCAAGTGGGAGCTTTGAAATTTCATTTATGATGTCGCTCGCACTCATTTTTGAGATAGGTTTGCCGCATTTATGGCAGTGCTGCACGCCAACCCTTGCGTATAAAAGCCTTAGATAATCATAAATTTCAGTGATCGTGCCAACCGTTGAGCGAGGATTTTTTGAAGTTGTCTTTTGATCGATCGCGATTGCAGGCGTTAAACCCTCGATCTTATCAACATCAGGCTTGCCCACACGGTCTAAAAACTGCCTAGCGTAGCTACTAAGGCTCTCCATATACCTGCGCTGCCCCTCAGCATAGAGCGTGTCAAAGGCTAGCGTGCTCTTGCCGCTGCCGCTAAGACCGGTAAAAACTACTAATTTATTTTTAGGAATTTCAAGGTTTAAATTTTTAAGATTGTGCTCTCGCGCGCCAGTTATTTTTATAGTATCATTCATTAAATTTATACGACCTTTTTAAAATTTTAATCTGTAAATTTAGTCTAAAAGTGATAAAAACTTTATAAAGTAGTTTAGAGAAATTAAGCGTGTTATGAAAATTTAAGAGTATATTTATATCATTTTCAGTTTTTTTTGATATTCTACGCCAAAATTTTATTTAAGGAGAAAAAATGTCTGTAAAAATAACCGATATATGCATAAGCTGTGGTTCATGCATCGATGAGTGTCCAGTTTCAGCTATTGTTGATGATAGCGACAACCCAACTGGAGCAGATACATACTATGTTTATTCAAACAAATGCGTTGAGTGCGTAGGTTACAACGACGAGCCAGCCTGTGCATCTGCCTGTCCAACTGATGGTTGTATCGTTTGGGACGCCGTAGTAGCAGGACAACCTTCACGTGATCAAATCGGCGCTGACGCTCGCACTGGCAGCACTCCAGTTATCCAATAAATTTACAAAATTTAGGCTCAAATTTGAGCCTATTTTATTTTTAAGCTTTATTTGATATAATTGCCAACTTCATTTAAATAACCTAAATTTTAAGGAAAATTTATGCAAAGAACACTTTCTATTATTAAGCCTGACGCTGTTAAGAAAAATGTTGTTGGAAAGATTATAGATAGATTTGAAAGCAATGGCTTAAGAATCGTAGCTGCAAAGAAAATCAAACTTAGCAAATGCGATGCAAAAGCATTTTATGCAGTTCATAAAGATAGACCTTTCTTCAACGATCTAGTTGATTTTATGGTAAGCGGACCAGTTGTAGTTATGGTTTTAGAGGGCGAAAATGCAGTTGCTAAAAACCGCGAGCTAATGGGCGCAACTAACCCAAAAGAAGCAGCTCCTGGTACTATTAGAGCTGATTTTGCTGATAGCATTGACGCAAACGCAGTTCACGGAAGTGACAGCCTAGAAAACGCTGTAAATGAGATAAATTTCTTCTTTGCTTCAAGAGAAATTTACTAATTTTGGACTAAAACTTGATTATTCCGTTTTCTAAAATAGCAAACAAAGAGATAAACTTTGAGCTAGTAAGAAACAATGATCTAATTTTTAGTGGAATTTTAAAAAGAAAAGACCCTTTTTTGGTAAAATGCCAAGGCACCATAAAGGGCGAGATAAAATATATTTGTGATCGATGCGGTGATGAATTTATGTTGCCTATCGATCAAGACGTAGAGCTAAATTTAAGTGACGGTGTCTATAAAGACAGAGAAAATGAGCTTAGCGATACGGTTGAATTTTTTGATGGCAATATTGATTTAAAAGAAGTTTTTGAAAGTGAGCTAGAAGCTTTTAAGAGCGATTATTTTTATTGTGAAAAATGTAAAAATTTATAAAGGAGAGTAAAATGGCAGTACCAAAGCGAAGAGTGAGTCATTCTCGTGCAGCAAAACGTAGAACACATTACAAAGTTACACTTCCAGTGCCTGTAAAAGACAAAGATGGTTCTTGGAAAATGCCTCACCGCATAAACAAAACAACAGGTGAATACTAAAATATGATTCGCATTGCTATTGATGCTATGGGTGGTGATTTTGGTGCAGAGCCTATAATATCTGGCGTTATCGAAGCACTGAAAGAGGCAGAATTTAAAGCTGTATTAGTTGGCGATAGCAATGCCATAAAACCACTCATCCCACAACCCTATTTAAAAAATATAGAATTTATAGAAGCTACCGAAGTCATCTCGATGTCAGACGGAGCCACAGACGCACTAAAAAGAAAAGATAGCACGATCTACAAAGCTGTTGAGCTTTTAAAAGAAAAAGAAGTCGATGCTGTCGTTTCTGCTGGTCACAGCGGTGCTACTATGAGTTTAGCTACGTTAAGAGTTGGTAGATTAAAAAATGTATCTCGTCCAGCGATCGCTACGCTTATGCCTAATTCAAAAGAGACAGCTACTTTGGTTTTGGACGTTGGTGCAAATGTTGATTGCAGAAGCGAACACTTATTTCAATTTGCCATAATGGGCGAAGCCTATGCAAAAGAAATTTTAGGCAGAAAAGAGCCAAAAGTAGGTCTTTTATCAAACGGCGAAGAAGAGAGCAAAGGCAATGAAGTCAGCAAAGAGGCTTTTAAACTAGTTTCTAGGCTTGATAGTTTCGTTGGCAATGCAGAGGGCAATCAAATTTTTGATGGCAGCATTGATGTCATGGTCTGCGACGGTTTTATGGGAAATATCCTACTAAAAACGAGCGAAGGTGTCGCTGATGCCATAGGCAAGATCATCAAAAAGCAAGTCAAAAAATCACCTCTTGCTATGGCTGGATCAGTGCTTATGAGAAAAGTTTTTAAAACTCTAAAAAAACAGGTTAGCTACGATGAGTATGGCGGTGCTCCGCTTCTTGGCGTAAATGGCTGCGTCATCATAAGCCACGGCAAAAGCAACTCAAAAGCTATAAAAAATGCAATCTTTCAAGCAATTAAATTTGCTAATTCAAATATAAATAAAGTTATAGAAGAAGAACTTTCACACTTTGCAAGGTAAAATATGCCAAAAGCTTCATTGATCTCCATTGCGTCATATGTCCCAGAAAAAATTTTAACAAATTTTGATTTTGAAAAAATGGTCGACACGAGCGATGAGTGGATAGTGAAGCGAACCGGTATAGAGCAAAGACATATCGCAACGACTGAGATAACAAGCGATCTTGGCACAAAAGCTGCCGAGCTAGCTATAAAGCGCTCGGGGCTTGAAAAATCACAAATCGATGCGGTAATCTGCGCTACGATATCTCCGGATCATCTTTGCATGCCTTCAACTGCCTGCAAGATAGCTTCAAATTTAGGCTTAAATTTTGGCATTACAGCTTTTGATATAAGTGCGGCTTGCACAGGTTTTATCTATCTTTTAGAGCTTGCAAATTCTCTTATCGTAAGTGGTGCTAAAAAAAATGTTTTGATCATAGGAGCTGAAAAACTAAGCTCGATAATCGACTACACAGATAGAAGCACATGCATACTTTTTGGTGACGGAGCTGGCGCTGCTGTGATAAGCGCTAGCGAAGAAAACGAGATCATCGACATCCACACTGCAAGCGATGGTAGACAGGCTGAGCTTTTGATAACTCCAGGATGTGGCAGTGCATTTCCAGCTAGCGATGAGACGCTAAAAAATAGACTAAATTTCATCCACATGAGCGGAAATGAGGTCTTTAAGATAGCGGTTCAAACGCTTAGTAAAAGTGTAATAGAAATTTTACACGCAAACAAAATGCAAAGCGAAGATATCGACTTTTTCATACCTCATCAAGCAAATATCAGGATAATAGACGCCGTAAAAAATAGGCTAAATTTCACTGACGAGCAGTGCGTTTTGACAGTTGCAAAATATGGCAACACAAGCTCTGCTTCGATCCCAATGGCGATAAATGATGCTTACGAGGATGGGTGCATCAAAAATGGCTCTGTTTTGCTTCTTGATGCATTTGGTGGTGGCTTTACTTGGGGTTCGGCGATACTAAAATTTGGCGGTAGAAATTTTAGCGATCTGTAATTAGCCGCTTCTATACCCAAAACTCTAAATTTAATAAATTTTCTACAACACCTTCTATAAATTTTTAAAAATTTCCATTCATTTTCAAATGCATATTAAAATTACAATGTTTTAAATTTCTAGATCTATTTAATTAGAATTTAAATTTTTATGGATATAATTTCGCAATCAATAAAATTTATTATTAAGGAGAAAATATGTTAGTAACAAAAAAAGCACCTGACTTTACAGCTGCAGCAGTTTTAGGAAACAATCAAATCGTAAATGATTTCAACCTTTACAAAAACATCGGCGAAAAGGGCGCTGTTGTCTTCTTCTATCCAATGGACTTTACATTTGTTTGCCCAAGCGAGATCATCGCATTTGATAAAAGATATGACGAGTTCAAGTCACGCGGTATCGAAGTTATCGCAGTTTCTTGCGACAACCAGTTCTCACACTTTGCATGGAAAGAGACTCCAGTAAATAAAGGCGGTATCGGCAAAGTTCGCTTCCCGATCGTAGCTGACATGACAAAATCAATCGCTCGCGGCTTTGACGTACTTCTAGAAGACGCTGGCGTAGCACTTCGCGGATCATTCCTACTTGACAAAGATGGCACAGTTCGCCACGCAGTTATAAACGACCTACCACTTGGCAGAAACATCGACGAGATGATCAGAATGGTAGATACTATGCTATTTACAAACGAGCACGGCGAAGTTTGCCCAGCTGGCTGGCACAAAGGTGATGCTGGTATGAAACCAAGCACAGAAGGCGTTGCTGACTACCTTTCACACAACGAAAGCAAACTATAATTATTCAAATTTCTAGGCAGCTTTGCCTAGAAATTTCCTCTCTACACAAATTTAAATATTTTTTTAATATAACTTTATATATGATAGCGATGTTTTAATAAATAACCTTTTTTGGAGACCCCATGGAGTTTAAGGGCAGGCAAGAACTTGTCGAAAATTGCGAGGATTGCATACTTGGTTTAAGAGCTAAATTTATAGATGAGGGCATCAAATTTTGCAGACAACTAACCCTTGTAGTGCCACACGAGCAGATGAAAATTTGCCTTGAGAGTATCTTTGACGCGCTACTCATCCAAAAGCCAAATGCCACACAAATTCGCGACGACTTAAACAGCCTAATACCAAAACTAAATGCAAAAGATGAGCTAGTAAATTTCTTGCTCTTAAATTTGACACTAAATTTTAGTCACGCCTGCGATGATGCAGTATATGTGGGCTATTTTGTAAATGCCGTCTCAAGGATGAAAGAAATTTTATATAACACGCAGGATCACCAAGAAGCCACAGTAAAAACGATGATCGATACTGGCTCATTTTTCTACGAAGATCCGATCAACACATTTACACGCATGAAAAATGCCAAAGTCCGCCCTGAGTTTTTAAATTTATACGACGGACTAAATATAAAATACGAAGCCGAAATTTTAGAGGTTAAAGAAGATAGCGTCGTTTTCCGCGTAGATATGATGCAAATTTTAGCCATGAAGCAAGATGGCAAGGGCTTTATCCTGCCAAACAGCTTCTTCTCAAAACAACTTCGCGCCGACATCATCGACTACAATATCGCCGATAAAAGCGTCACCCTTTCAAATTTCTCGCGCACAGCGACCATGCACGCAAACAAGAGAAAATTCCAGCGTGTCTTGCCAAACCGCTTTACCAAAATTTCTCTAAAAGGAGAGCAAGGCGAGCTTGTTGGCAGCCTTTATGACATCTCAGAGGGCGGCATGAGCATATTAAGCTCACAAGCTACAAATTTCAAAGACGGAGAAGAGTTAGAGGCAAATTTTGACATCTTGCTCTCACCAAATGAAGTAAAAAACGTCTCTTTAAAGCTAAAGCTAGTCACAGAGCTAGCATACAAGGGCTACATCAGATACTGCATGCAGCTAGTTGATGATGACAAAACGATAAAAGACTTCACGCAAAAGCGCGTCAAAGAGACACTTGACGAACTTCGCTCACGCATAAATTTATACGAATAAGGCAATTAGTGAAAACCATACAAGAAAATTTAAAACTTTTTTACATCGGACTAAAAGATAAAGAGCCATTTTTTTATAAAAACAAGGACCTAACCACTCACGCAGCCATCATTGGTATGACTGGTAGCGGCAAAACAGGCCTTGGTATCACGCTTTTAGAAGAAGCCTGCATAGACAACATCCCCTCTATCATCATCGATCCAAAGGGCGATATCACAAATTTAGCCCTCACCTTTCCGCAGATGAGGCCGGAGGATTTTTTACCTTATGTCGATGAAGCAGAAGCGGCCAATAAAGGTCAAAGTGTAGAGGAATTTGCCGCCGCTCAGGTCGAGCTTTGGAGAAACGGTATAGAGTCGAGCTTTCAAGACCTTGAACGAGTAAAAATTTTAAAAGATAGCGCTAGCTTTAATATCTACACGCCAAAAAGCTCAGCTGGCATAGGTGTGGCGCTACTTAGCGACTTTGCCTGCCCAAATATTAGTGACGATGAAATTTTTAGCAACTATATAAACTCGCTCGCAGCGTCGGTGCTATCGCTTATTGGCATGAGTTCTGAGGATATGAGCTCAAAAGAACAGCTGCTTATATCCACTATATTTGAGAGCAAATTTAAAGAGCAAAAAGACGTCACTATCGAAGAGCTTATCAATTTCATAGCAAATCCGCCGTTTAAAAAGATAGGCGTTTTTGACGTGGATACCTTCTATCCAAGCAGTGAGCGTCTAAAGCTTGCCATGAAGATAAACGCGCTCATCGCAAGCCCAAGCTTTAAGGGCTGGACACAGGGCGTTAGGCTTGAAATTTCAAAGATGCTTTTTGACGAAAACGGTAAAGCAAAGTGTAATATCTTTACGATCTCACATCTAAATGACGCTGAGAGGATGTTTTTTGCCACCCTTTTACTAAACGAGATCATCGCGTGGATGCGCGGAACAGAGGGCACTAGCTCACTTAGAGCGATCCTATATATGGATGAAATTTTTGGCTTCTTTCCGCCAAACGCAAATCCGCCGTCAAAAACGCCTATGCTCACACTCTTAAAACAAGCCCGTGCATTTGGTTTAGGCTGTGTTTTAAGCACGCAAAACCCAGTCGATCTTGACTACAAAGGCCTTAGCAACATCGGCACTTGGTTCATCGGCCGTCTCCAAACAGCGCAGGATAAAGCCCGCGTGATCGACGGACTAAGCGGCATCGCAGGCTCAAGCTTAGACAAAGCCTCGCTTGAAAATCTCATATCAAATTTAGCCAAAAGAAATTTCTTACTCAAAAATATAAATGAGGACGGCTTAAACGTCATCTCCACGCGCTGGGCACTTAGCTATCTAAAAGGCCCACTTAGCCGCGAGCAAATTTCAAATTTGATGAAAGATAAAAAAGAAAATTTAAGCAGCCAAGGTGTAGATAAAAGTGAGATGAAATTTAGCGCAAAACCTATCATCTCAAGTGCGATCACACAGCTTTACACTAACTCAAAAAGCCTTACGCCAAATTTGCTAGCAAGCGCAAAAGTGAGAATTTACGACACTAAAAAGGGCATAGACAGCGTTTGTGAGGTGAGCTACCTTTACGAGCTTAGTGAAAATGACAAAGAGCCAAACTGGAGCGAGGCTAGCGAAGGCATGCACGTTGATGCGAGCGAAAATGAACCAAGCGGCGCAAGCTTTGCAGCTGTGCCAAATTTCATAACGAGTGCTAAAAATTTTGACGCTTTAGAGAAAGATTTTAAAGAGTTTTTATATAGAAATTTCAAATTTAACACCTTTGAGGCGATGAGAATTTACTCAAAAGAAAACGAGTCAAAAGAGGAGTTTTTTATAAGGCTTCAGGATAAGTGCAATGAAATTTTAGAGGATCAAACTGCAAAGCTCACGACTAAATTTGAAAAAGAGCAAAAGAGCTTGCAAGATAAGCTAAGCAAAGCCCTTGCAAAGCTTGATAAAGAGCAAAAAGAGATGACCACAAGCGGCCTTGACGCAGCTATAAATATAGGCGCAAGCATATTTGGAGCGATATTTGGCAATAAGCTCTTATCTCGCCAAAACGCGGGCAAGATCGCCTCAAGCGCAAGAAGTGCAAACAAGGTCTTAAAAGAGCGAAGCGACGTTAAGCTTAGCGAGCAAAGTGTAAATGATATAAATTTGGCCATAAGCGAGCTCGAAGAGAAATTTACAAAAGAGTGCGACGCGCTAAAAGAGGCAAATGATGTTAAAAACATCACGATAAACGAAACGCAAATTTCACCAAAGAAAAGCGACATCTACGACGAAAAAATCGTGCTTTTGTGGAGATGATTTATAAAAAAATTAGTATTTTTTTAATATCATTTCTCTTTAAATTTAAAAGGTAAAATATGCAAAATTTAATACTTTATGCCGTTAGCTACCTGCTTGGTAGCATCCCATCAGGGCTCATACTAGCAAAAATTTTCGGACATGTTGATATAAAAAAAGAGGGCAGCAAAAGCATAGGCGCGACAAATGTTTTAAGGGTTTTAAAGCAAACAAACCCAAAACTCGCCAAAAAATTAGCCATTTTAACCGTAGTTTGTGACGTTTTAAAGGGCGTTTTGCCACTCATCATAGCCTCTTTGCTTGGAGCTAGCCAAAGTACGCTTTGGACGATGGCAGTTTTAAGCGTTGCGGGGCATTGTTTTTCTATATTTTTAGGCTTTCAAGGTGGCAAAGGCGTGGCAACCGGAGCTGGCGTACTCGCATTTTTCTTACCAGTTGAAATCATCATCGCTCTTGTCGTTTGGTTTTTGGTCGGTAAATTTTTAAAGATAAGCTCTCTAGCCTCGCTATGCGCGCTGATAGCTCTCATCGCATCAAGCTTTATCATCCACCCAGAGCTTGATGAAATTTACACTCACGCGCCGATACTTATCATCGCATTTTTGGTGGTTTATAAACACATACCAAATATCGTTCGCCTGCTTTCAGGCAAGGAGCAAAAAGTCGTATGAAAAGTGAAATAACAACGATCATTAAGGATTATAAATTTCAAACTGTTATCGGAATGTTTGACTTTGAGCGAGTTGCAAAGCAAGAGGTAAAAGTAAGCTTAGAATTTCGCTCAACTAGCTTGATTGATTATGTTTTGGTGGCGGATTTTATAAAAGAATTTTACAATGAGATGAAATTTCAAAGCGTAGAAGAGTCACTAGAAGCAACCTGCAAAGCGCTAAAAGAGAGGTTTAGCTCACTTACTAGCTTGGATATGGAGATTTTAAAAACCGAGATTTTACCAAATGCAATCGTCGGTGCAAAAATCAGCACTGTTTTTTAAAAATTTATTAAAGTATCTTGAAATATTTCTTAATTTATGATACAATCGACCATAAATTTTAGTTTAAGGAAAAGAAATGCGTATTTTAATAGTAGAAGACGAAGTAACGCTAAATAAGACGATTGCTGAGGGGTTGCAAGAGTTTGGTTATCAGACAGATAGCTCTGAAAATTTCAAAGACGCTGAGTACTACATCGGCATCAGAAACTACGACTTAGTTTTGACTGACTGGATGCTTCAAGATGGTGACGGCGTCGATCTTATAAACATTATAAAACATAAATCTCCACGCACTTCAGTTGTAGTTCTTTCTGCAAAAGACGACAAAGAGAGCGAGATAAAGGCACTTAGAGCTGGCGCTGATGACTACATCAAAAAACCATTTGATTTTGACATTTTAGTAGCCAGACTAGAGGCTAGACTACGCTTTGGTGGCACAAATATCATCAAGATAGACGAGCTTATCATCAACCCTGATGAAGAGAAGATTACATATCTTGGCCGCGACATCGAGCTAAAAGGCAAGCCATTTGAGGTACTAACTCACCTTGCAAGGCACTCAGATCAAATCGTATCTAAAGAGCAACTACTTGACGCTATCTGGGAAGAGCCAGAGCTCGTAACTCCAAACGTTATCGAGGTTGCTATCAACCAAATCCGCCAAAAAATGGACAAACCGCTAAATATTTCGACAATAGAAACTGTTAGAAGACGCGGATATAGATTTTGCTTTCCCAAAAAAGCTTAAGAAATAGATTTATACTGCAATTAGCATCTGGTGCGATGATGCTAATTGCCGTTGTTTCGGTGATGCTCTATCACTACATAAGAGTCACCGTTTTTCAAAGCGTAGTTAGTGAGCTAAACCAGCAAGCCACAGCTTACAAAAACAATCCACAAAATTTCAATCCTAACAATCTAAAAACTTTCACTATAGAAATCCCAAACAAAACTCTAGCCACCGTAAAAGCGGGCGAGCTTAAAGGCGAAAAGCCCTACCTTGTGATGCAAAAGATAAAAGATAAGAGTATAACCACTCTAACAACAAGGCTAGATGACAGTAGCTACTTAGTCCTAGAAAAAGAGACGACGCTTCAAAGCCAGATAGTCGAAGAAATTTTTATAGATATTATAATCGTAAACGTCACAGCGATACTTTTGGTGCTATTTTACGCACTATTTTTATCAAGAATGCTTTTAATACCTATAAAAATTTTAAGTCACAAGCTTACAAATTTAGATGAGAAATTTCTAAAAGAAATCGACATCAAAAGCCTGCCAGATGAGTTTTTGCCACTTGGTAATAGCATAAATAGGCTAATTACTCGCATACAAACTTTTGTCTTATACCAAAAAGAGCTCTTTGTAGGCGTTGCACACGAGCTAAAGACGCCACTTGCCGTCATGAAAACCAAAAACGAAGTGACACTTTTAAAACCACGCGAGAGCGAAAAATACATAGAAGCGCTAAAATCAAACAACGAAGCGATCAACGGCATGAACGCTATGATAGGCTCAGTTCTTGAGATAGGTCGTCAGGAGGGCGCGCAGTTTGAAGAGCCAGTAAATACCGACGTGATCGCATTTTTGAAAAAACTTGGCAAAAACTACGAAGTGCTCGCAAAAGGTGAAGAAAAAAATCTCACACTCGATCTAAAACCTGAAATTTTTAACCTAAACATCCAAACCAGCCTACTAACTCACATCGTGCAAAATTTCGTTCAAAATGCTATCAAATTTTCTCCAAAAAATAGCACGATTACGATTAGCTCAAGGCTTGAAAAGAGCAAATTTATCATCGAGGTTGCCGACGAGGGCGTGGGTATAGACGAGAGCAAGGATCTGTTTGCTCCATTTAAAAGATATGGCAACAAAGGTGGTGCTGGGCTTGGACTATTTCTCGCAAAAGGTGCAGCACAGGCACTTGGCGCTGAGATATCTATCAAAAATAGAGAGAACACAAACGGAGCAGTTGCAAGCCTCGTTTTAAATTTAAAAGGATAAAAAATGGCAAAGAGAACCGCAGTGATCGATCTTGGCTCAAATTCTATGCGCATGGCGATATTTGAGCGCACGTCACGCTTAGCATTTTTTATACTAGCTGAATACAAAACCAAAGTGCGTCTAGGCGAAGGAGGATATGGCTCAAACAACGAAATTTCAGAAGCTTCAATGCAAAAAGCGATCAAAGCTTTTAGCGAATTTGATAACATCATAAAAAGCTACAAATGCTCCAAAGTCCTATGTGTAGGCACTTCAGCGCTTAGAGATGCTCCAAACTCAGGCGTTTTGATCTCTCTTTTAAGAAAAAAACTTGGCATAAATTTAAAAGTCATTGACGGCAAAGAAGAGGCTACTTTTGGAGCGATAGCGGCTAAAAATTTGCTTCACGATCTAGCCGAGTGCGTCACTATCGACATCGGCGGAGGCTCGACCGAACTTGCTAGGATAAGCAACGGCAAGATAATAGATGTCCTCTCGCTTGATATAGGCACAGTGAGGCTAAAAGAGCTATTTTTTGATAAGAAAAATTTAAACAAACTACCTAAATTTCTGTCGCAGATCACAGCGCAGATAGATGAGCGATTTAAGTGTCCAAATTTAATAGCCATCGGCGGCTCTTTAAGAGCGATCTCATCAGCCATAATGAGCAAAAATTTATATCCGCTCTCATCACTACATGGCTTTTGCTACAAACTTAGCGACGAGCAAGCCTACATCGAGAGCATCGCAAACGTTAGCGTGCTTGAACTAAATAAATTCCCTATAAAAAAAGATAGATACGATACCATCAGAGAGGGCGCACATATATTTTTAGCCCTTGCCAAGGCGCTAAATGCCAAAAATGTCATCACAAGTGGCGTTGGCGTAAGAGAGGGCGTCTTTTTAAAAGACTTTTTGCGTCCAAGTCTTAAATTTCCAGAAAATTTTAACCCAAGCGTCAAAAGCCTACAAGATCGCTTCATCCTCTCTTGCAACAAAGCCGTGGCAAGATACGCAAAGGATATTTTTGTGGCGCTTAGAAAACTTCATGGGCTAAATGAGAGCTATCTTGAGACACTGCTAATTGCTGCAAAACTCCACAACGTCGGTCAAGAGATAGGCTTTTACGGCGATCACAAAAACTCAGCCTATATCATACTAAATGCCCTAAACTACGGCTTCTCACACGAGCAAAAGGCACTAATAGCTGCAGTCATCGGCACAAATGGCAAGAAAAATATTTATGAGTTTGAAAAGTATAAAAATTTACTACCAAAGGCTGAGTGTGTAAGGTGGCTAAGCTTCATCCTTGCGCTAGCCAAGGCACTTGATACAACCTGTGAGAAGCTAAATTTAAGCTTTGAGTTTAGCGGCCACACACTAAAAATAGAGGGCGCAAAAGAATTTGCCATGGCAAAAGAAGAGATAAAAAAGATCGCAAAACCTGAAATTTTTGCCATTTCGTTTGTGTAGGTCAAAAAGTTAGCGGTCAAATTTATAAATTTATTTTATAAAAATAAAAAAAAGGGGGGGATAAAGGCTTCTATTTTACTTTGTAGGCTCGCAATGCAAGTCAGATACGAAGTCCCCCCCCCACTCTTTTTATCCTTCAGCACACGTTCAAAGTATGCAATAGTGCCAAAGTGCCATGTTCTTAGTGTGAAACAAATTTTAAAATTTCATGAACGAGTAATTTCGGCTCTAAAATTTGAGCTAAGCTGTAAGCGAAGCCAAATTTTAGTAGTCAATTCTTATGAGTGAATGGAATTTTAAAATTTACGAAAGATCTTTATTAAATTTGTAAATTTGTTTTATCCAAAAGGTGACGAAAGGTCTCAAATTTTACTTCGCAGGCTAGCAACTTCGGCGGATACGAAGCCGCTTTTAAAATTTGCAAAAACACTCTTCTAAATTTAGTAGCGAAGCGGGACTAAAATTCCCCGCTCATTTTGTCTTTGTAGTTATTTAGGCTATTTTGACGCTCTTGCAAAAATGAGCCAAGTTTTTTCTTATTTTCTTCAAAAAATACCGCGAAGTCCTGTTCATTTTGGATCTTGTCCTCGCCAAAGCTATCAAGCATGACATTTGAGCTACCAACTATCACTAGATAGCGCCTATTTTCGTAGCTTAGAAGCATTAGTTTATTTGCGCGGTCAAGGTATTTTTCATAGATGATATTGACGCCGCTATTTTGATTTTTAAGCAGCCAGTTCATCGACTTTGTGTCGTTTTGTGGTTGATTTTGTGGTGTTTTGAACCCACTAAAATCACTACTTTTTGAAGTGATATATCTTTTAAAAACATATAAAAATATAAGAAGCGCGATGAGCACACTTAGGACGATGAAGTATCTTGAGTCTATATTAACCATAGGTTCATTTTCTGCCTTTGGCGTGCTAGTAGTCTCTATCTTTGCGCTAGCTTGAGGCATATTTTGCACCTGCGTTTTTGTGTTTTTTAGTGTTACGCGGATGCGAAGTCCGAAACTATCTGTTGTCTTTGAAGCATTTACGATGATCGCATCGTTTGAACGTAAATTTAAGACCAAAGAGTTTTGCTTTGGCTCAATATCTAGCTCTTGAATGATCTTTGAGTTTATGTCCTTGCTCGCGCTTTGATCGTAGCTTAGAGAATTTAGTATCAAAGAGGTCGTATCTTTTTCACGCTTTTGAAAGATGTTGCCCTCATACGGCGCATCAAAGCTAAGCATGATATCGACCCTGTCGGTGCGCTCATAGATGTTGTATGTTAGCAAGTTTGAGGCAAAGATCTGCGTAGCAAAAAGCACAAAAAATAGTATAAATTTCATAAAAGTTCTTTTTTGAAGTACTGAATAACTGACTTTGAGTCCAAAATTTCATTTATCCTGATGGCTAAATTTTTCTCATAAACCATTACTTCGCCTTTTCCAAAAATTCTATTATTTATATATAGCTCCACGCTCTCGCCAGCTGGTTTTTCGAGGTCTATGACCGAGCCAGCTTCAAATTTCAAAAGCTCATTTATGCTAACTGTGGTAGTTCCTAGCTCAGCTATAAAATCAACGCTTATATCCATAAGCTCATCATAGCTCTTAAAAAGCCCTAGCTGTTCTAGTGTCTCTATCGCACCTTCGTCGTTCATTGTATCTTGTAGCCTATTTGAAATGTTCTATTTTTTATCTTATATATAAATTTCTCTTTTAGCTTTATGCCAAAATTCTCAACCTCACCCAAAAATTCAGGCGTTCCGAGTTTATAAGCATTTGGCTCTTTTTCATTTAGCAGATTTTTAGCCTTGCCGATGATTTGATTAGCTATCTCTTTGCAAAGATCGTCCAGATCGCCACCATCAACATCTTCGTGACCAAAAAAGGCATTCATGAAAATTTTCAAAGTATCTTTTTTAAAAAATAGATAAAACTGATACTCGCTTTTGCCCTTATAAACTGGTATGCTAGCCCCGTAAAATCCTTTACCAAGGCTCTTGCCAAACTCTAAATCCAGCCCCAAAGTATCCTTGCAAAGATAGCTCGTGGCTTCATCTATAACTTTTCTCATATCTCTTCCTTAAGACTTGAAATGCGCGTTAATTATACTTTGGCTTTACTAAATTAGCTATAAATTTATTAAGCATTTTAAAAGAGTTTATCGACCTCTTTAACCAGCTCTTTTGCGCCAAATTTAGCGCAAAGCTTGACTATTTGCGTGCCTATGATCGCAGCGTCAGCATATTTTTTCACTTCACTAACATCATCTTTATTTTTGATGCCAAAGCCCACAGCCACTGGCAGATCGCTCTTTTTCTTAAGCTCTAGGACTAAATTTTTTATCCTATCCTCATCGGCTCTTTTTGAGCCGCTAACGCCGATAGCACCTAGCACGTAGATAAATCCTGAGCCAAATTTTAATATCTCATCCGCCCTGCTCCCAGACGTGACACTTATAAGTGGCACAAGGCATAAATTTAACTCCTTGCACTTTAGAGCAAACTCCTCACACTCCTCACAAGGCAGATCAGGCACGATAAAGCCGCTAACTCCAGCTTCACGCGATCTTTTTAGAAATTTATCCACGCCATAAGCAAAGATAATGTTGTAATAAACTAGAAAAACAAGTGGCTTTGTCACTTTTGCCTTGCAGCCCTCAAGCATATCAAAGACAACATCGGTATTTACGCCACTTTGAGCTGTCTCAAAGCTAGCTTGCGCGATGAGCTTGCCATCAGCCAGCGGGTCAGAGTATGGGATGCCGATCTCTAGCAGATCAAGCGTGCTCTCATCTAAATTTTCTAAAAATTCCTTTGTTTTTTCTAAGCTTGGATAACCAGCCACGATGTAGCCGATGTTTGCCTTTTTGCCGTTAAATGCGCTTTTTACCTTATCCATAAATTTTTCCTTTTTCATAGCCGATGACTGTGTTTATGTCCTTATCGCCCCTGCCTGAGATATTTACGACGATGACACTTTTTTTATCGAGTTTTGGGCAAAGCTTCTCCAGATACGCCACCGCATGTGCGCTCTCGATGGCTGGGATGATGCCCTCCATCTTGCTTAGAAAATACAAGGCATTTATGCACTCATCGTCGGTTACGGCCTCGTATCTTACCCTTTTGATATCGTTTAGGTGGGCATGCTCTGGGCCGATGCCTGGATAGTCAAGGCCTGCTGAGATGCTATGCACTGGCGAGATCATGCCGTACTCATCTTGCAAGACGGTCGTTTTCATGCCATGGATAATGCCGGTTTTGCCTTTGCTAAGCGTAGCTGCGTGATAAGGCGTATCTATGCCAAGGCCGCCAGCTTCTATACCTACTAAATTTACGCTCTCATCATCCAAAAACGCACTAAAAATGCCAATAGCATTACTGCCGCCACCAACGCAAGCGATGACGTAGTCGGCCTTTTTGCCGTAGTCTGCAAGCTGAGCTTTGGCTTCTGCGCCGATCACACTTTGAAAATCACGCACGATCTTTGGATATGGGTGTGGGCCAACGGCTGAGCCGATGACGTAAAATGCGCTCTCTATCTCATTTACCCACGCTTGTATGGCCGCCGTAGTCGCCTCTTTTAGCGTTTTTAAGCCATCTTCTACGCTCACCACTTTTGCGCCAAGAAGCTGCATGCGAAAGGCATTTAGCTGCTGTCTAGCCACGTCTGTAGCTCCCATATAGACGTCGCACTCTAAGCCCAAAAGCGCCGCCGCAGTCGCTGTTGCCACGCCGTGCTGACCAGCTCCAGTCTCAGCTAAAATTTTCCTTTTACCCATCTTTTTAGCAAGCAGCGCTTGAGCCAGCGCATTATTTATCTTATGCGCACCCGTGTGGTTTAGATCCTCTCTTTTTAGGTAAATTTCATGTCCATAGTGCTCGCTTAGGCGCTTTGCAAAAAAGAGCGGACTAGGCCTGCCAACGTAGTTTTTCAAAAGATCATCAAGCTCGTCTTTAAACTCTTTTGTCTTTGCGATGCTCTCATAAGCATTTTCTAGCTCATCAAGGGCAAACATCACCGTCTCAGGCACGAACTGCCCGCCAAATTTTCCAAAATACGCCTTACTATTCATTTTTATCCTTTACTTTTAATTTATTCTGTTGTTTGATATCCTACAATTTCCAACCCACTGCTCTATTTTTTCTACCTGTTCCTTTTGTAAATACTTTTGTAGGTGTGCTTTGTTTAGTAAGTACAGAAGAGAAAGGATATCTTTCGCAGTATTTTGTTTTTCACTTTCGCTAATGCACGAGAAAAAATCAAGAGTTTTTGTTTTATCCATTGCGTGACTTTCACCGTGTAAAACCAAACGATACATTAAATTTTCAAAATAAGCTTGTTGCTCTGGGCTTAGATTAGCCACTATTGTTTTGTCTCTTACGATATCTTCTATACCGCACTGATAATTAAATGTGCCAAAGGCTTCTAATACTTTTCTCATATTATTACCAATATTAGCATTTTCTGATACAGAATTATTTGCATAATCATAAATTCCATCCAAAAGATTTTTATATTCTGAATAATTTTTGCCAAAATCAACAAGCTTCTGGTCTTTGAGCTCTTTTTGCATAAAGATAACATCTTTTTTATTTTTACTTTCTCGTTCATCATAAAATTCTATTTTTGGCAAATTACTTATAATCTTTTGTATATCAAACGCACTCATCAAATCGTGAGTTAAAATTATCATCTTGCTTTTATTGCAACCAGTCATAATTTTATGAATTTGGTAATTTAAAAACGACATTATCCCAACTTTATTTTCGAAATCAAAGCTGGAAATCGGATCATCTATAACTATAAATTTTGGTTTTTTATAAAATTCCTCGCTATTTTCACCTTTGAAAATTTCGGTAAAAAAATAGCTTAATGCAATGGTGTTTCGCTCGCCAGTCGAAATGTTTTTGGCTTTTACTCTATTGCCATTTGATTTTAAGACATATTGTTTTTGATCATTCGGCTCACAAAGCTCTAACCTGCCTTCTTTAAAAAAAATATATTTTAGATATTCATTAATCTTATCTTGAGCTATATTTATCTGCTTATTTTGAGCATTTAGTTTTGAAATTTTACTAGTTATACACTCTAGTCGTTTATCATTATGCTCTCTGTTACTATCTAAAGTCTGCTTAGCTTTTAGCTTTTCTTTGTAATGATTAAAATCATCTTTTATCTCACAATAAGCTATTTGGTTGTTTAGTTTTTCAAGCTCTTGTTTTAGCTCATTTGCTCTAGCTTTTTGCGCCATAAAAGTTTGTCTTTTTTTCTCAAGCTGCTCTAAATTTTGATTTAATTCATCAACTAAGCTATCAAAATTTACATCTAAATTTAAGGCGATGAATGGATTTTGTATCTTTTGATTTAGTTTTTCAGTGACTTCAGTTTGGCAATTATCAATTTTCATTTTTATAGTATCAAATAAATCTTTATCTAGTTTATCCATATCTGGCAAATTTTTTAAACTATTTAGTGAATTTTGAATTTCCTGCTTCTTGTTTTCTAAATTCCTCTGATGGTTTCGTATGTTCGGATTAAAGACTGTTTCTAAGCTTGATAAAATTTCTTTTTTATATTCGTTTGTTAGTTTTTGAAAGCAATATGGACAAATATCTTTATCACTTTTCATTATATTTTTAGTTATTACATGATCTGCTTCTGCTATGGCTTGTTTTATTTCTTCTTCTTTTGGAGTTAATTGTTTTTGTTCTAATTGGTATAATAAAAGTTGTTTAATATCTTCAAAATTTAGCTGTTTTATCTCTTCTGTAAAATTTAAATTGCTTCGGATATCTTTGTAAGATTTGAATTTATCATCAAAGTTATTTTTCAGCTCATCTGTACTTACATCTGTTTCAAAATGATCTATGATATTTTTTGCTAATTCTATTGTTTTATTTTGTAAATTTCTATTTGTATTTCCTAGGATATTTTTCTCTCGTTCGGCAAAGTTACTCTTTAAATTTAATACTATATCATTTTCATATTTTTCAGGATTATCTGTATTTTGTTTATCATTATATTTTTGGAACTCTTCTTGATATTTAATTTGTCTTCCTTCTAATTTTTTGCTAATCCTTTTTGCTTTTTTAAGCTTCTTATCTATATTTGCCGCGTCTCCAAGTAAAACTATTGCGTCCAAACCATTATCTTTAATTTTAACTTTACTATTTACATATTCTTCATTAAATACAAAAATATTCTTTTTCTGATCTTCGTTTGTTAAATCTACTGCTGCGCCGCTTTTATCTATAATTTGACTCACAATAAGAAGTTGATTGTTTTGTTTGACGGCATCAAAAGCTTGCGAAATAGTGCTTTTACCGCTTCCATTTTTGCCATAGATTAAACAAAATCTATGGTACTCTTTCTCAAAAAAATTTAATTTTACTTCACCTTCAAAGCATTTTCCATGAATTTTTACGCCACAAAAATTACTAAACATTGTATTTACTCCAATGTGTTGTTAAATTTTACTACCTTTAAAATTCTCTCTATCTTTTGCGCATCTTTTATGCCGTTTTCGTCCTCGACTTTGGAGTTGATATCGACTAGATATGGCCTAAATTTCAGCGCCTCTTTTATGTTATGCTCGCCTATGCCACCAGCCATGCCAAATTTAAATTTAGCCTCTTTTAAAATTTCCCACTCAAAGCTAGTGCCATTTCCGCCGGCATTTTCGCCCTTGCAGTCAAAAAGCGCCATGTCAAAATGCTTAAAATCAATCTCTGGCAAGCTATCTTTCACGCTAAAAACCTGCCAAATCTCAAGCCCCATATCTTTTAAATTTGCATGCAAATTTTCACTGATCGCTCCGTGCACCTGAGCCACGTCAAGCCCTGCAAACTGGCAAATTTCCATTATCTCGCACTCGCTTTGCAAAGCAAAGACGCCAACTGCTTTTTTGCCCTTGCTGTGAGCAAATCTCGCTATCTGCCTAGCTAAATTTAGCTCGACCCTTCTTTTGCTTTTGGCAAATATCAGCCCGATAAAATCAACATCCAAAGCGCAAACCGCACTCGCCTCATCTAGCGTCTTGATGCCACAAATTTTAACTAGCGCCATTACGCCTGTGCCTTTATAAACTCTTCATAAAATTTATACGCCTTGCCAGAATTTATAGCCTCAAGCACCATTTTTTTGGCCTCGTCTGGGCTCTTTGCGCCATCAGCTGCGTAAAGTGCAAACATCGCGTTAAAGACTACGATGTCAAATTTCGCCCCCTGCTCCTCGCCTTTTAGCGTGCGGATCAAAGTTTTGGCGTTTTCTTCAGGTGTGCCGCCCTCTATGTCGCTATGAAGCGCCCTTTTAAAGCCAAACTGCTCTGGCGTGATGCTGTATTCAAAAATTTCGCCATTTTTTAGCTCCACAACGCTTGTTTCACTACAAAGCGTGATCTCGTCTAGTCCGTCATCGCCACGAACGACCAAAGCGTGCTTTCTGCCAAGGATCTTAAGCGTCTGGGCGTAGAGTTTTAGCACTGGTTTGTGATAGACACCAACTAGCTGATTTGTAAGGTTTAAATTTGGATTTAAAAGCGGTCCAAGCACGTTAAATACGGTCCTTATGCCAAGTCTTTGGCGCACCTCTCGCACTTCGCCAACTAGCGGATGAAAAAACGGCGCATGAAAAAAGGCTAAATTTTTACTAGCTAAATTTTCACGCTGTTTTGCCAGTGATTTTTCACTTTTTACACCTAAAATTTCAAGCACATCAGAGCTGCCTGACTTGCTTGAAACTGCCTTGTTGCCGTGCTTTGCAACCTTTATGCCAAGACTTGCAAGGATAAATGCAACTGTAGTTGAGATATTTATCGTCTTAAAGCCATCGCCTCCAGTGCCGCAAAGATCGATCATAGGCGTATCGTCGCGGTAAGTTTGCGAGTATTTTAGGATATTTTTTGCAAGCGCAGCGAGGCTTTTTGGATAGAGGCTCTTTTCGCTAATTAGCACCAAAAGGGCTGAAAGCTGCACGATCTCGTACTCTTTGCTGGCTATTATCTCGCAAATTTGCTCAAAGTCGCTATCATCAAGTGGGATATTCTCTTGAAGCTTGATAAGATATGGCTTAAGTGAGCGGACTTTAGGCTCTTTAACCTCATCTTTTGTTTTGTAATTTACAAAATTTTCAACGATCTTTTTGCCGTATTGTGTGAAGTAGCTCTCTGGGTGAAATTGGATGCCAAAGATCGGCTTATCTTTTACGCTAAGTGCCATGACTACGCCATCATCACTGACCGCATCAGCGCTTAAGCTAGCTGGGAGCTCATCGACATAGAGCGAGTGGTAGCGCATAACCTCAAATCGCTCAGGCAGCCCAGCAAAGAGTGGCTCTTTGTTTTTCACGTCGATAAACGAGGTCTTGCCGTGAAGTGGATCGTCTAGCCTTTTTATCTTTGCGCCAAAACTAAGCCCTATGGCTTGGTGTCCAAGACAAATGCCAAGCACCGGCACGCCAAGGTCTGCTTTTAAAATTTCTAGGCAAACTCCGCTATCTTTTGGGTGCTTTGGACCTGGGCTTAGGATGATCTTACTTGGGCTTAGTTTTTTGATCTCTTCAAGCGTTATCTTGTCGTTTCTAACACATCTAACCTCTTCGCTGGTAAGCTCTTTTACGTACTGCTCAACGTTGAAGACAAAACTATCGTAGTTATCTATAAGTAAAATCAATCTCTATCCTTTTAAATTTAGCGGCGGATTGGGCTAAATATTATAAATTTAGGTGAGATTATAACTAAAAGAAATTTTAATTAGGCTTTTGTGCGGCTCTCGTAGGCTTTTAGAAGTGAGAGCATATCGACGTTTTCTAAATTTACACCAGTTGGCACGCCCTGAGCGATCTTGCTAAATGAAATTTCACTCATGCCAAGCTTATCCTCGACGTAAAGCATGAGTGCGTCTGAATTTAGCCCCGGCGTAAAGGCAAAGACGACCTCTTTTGAGCCATTTTGCGTGATAGCACTTCGCAGCCTCTCTATGGTGTCATCATCGATCTCGTCAAGCACGAAGTAAAGGCCATTGTAGATGCCATTTTGCTCAAAAACCAAGATATCTTTTGGGCTCTCAACCAGCAAGATGACCTCGTTGTCCCTGCTCTCGTCGCTGCAAATGTCGCAAATTTCATTTTCGCTTAGCCCACCACAACGCTCACAACGCTTGATAAATCTCACCGCATCTTCGATATTTTGCGCGAGCCTTAGCCCTGCAAAGCTATCTTGCATGCAGACAAAGTAAGCAAATCTTGCTGCTGACTTTTTACCAACACCTGGTAGCTTAGCAAAAGACTCAGTTAGCTCGTTAAATTTCTCTAAGCCCCTTTTCATGCGCGTTTTGCCTTTGCACGAAGTAAAATTTTAAAGACGTGATAGCCGTCCTCGTAGTCATATACAAGCTCAAATTTTTGCATCTGGCAAATTTGCTCGATGATGTAAAGTCCAAGCCCCATGCCGCTTCCAGCACTCACCTTATCGCCTCTCACAAAGGCTTGTTTGTAGTAGTCGATAGGGTGATTTAGCTTTTTACCTAAATTTTTAACCGCTATAAATTCGCTATCGCAGATCAAGATGGCCTTTTTGTCCTCTGCGTATTTTAGGGCATTGTCTATCAAATTTTTAATCGCCAAACTAAAAAGCTGAAAATCCACTCTTAATATGACGTCATCTCTAATATCACAGCTCACTCGCTCTTCAAATTTATCAAGCATAAGCATATCTTGCACCTGCTCTAAAATGAGCGAAAAATGGCACTCTTGATAGTTTAGCGCGTAGCTCTTTGAAAGGAGCTGCTCGACCTTGCTAAATTCATTTATAAGCATCTCAAGGCGCTCAAAAACGTTTATGAGCCTCATCTTTTGAGTGTCGTTTGCCACCATCTCAGAGACGATCCTGCCCTTGCCTATAGGCGTCTTTAGCTCATGCATGATCGCACGCAAAAATAGCTGCCTTGAGCGAATGAGCTCTCTTATCTTGCAAACGGCGTTGTCAAACTCGACCGCAACCTGTCCGATCTCGTCTTGCTCGTTTTCATTTAGCCTAGCAGTCATCGCCATCTCCATATTTCCGCTGGCAAATTTCCTGATATCTTTGCTAAGTCTTCTAAGCGGCAAAAGGCTTCTAAGCACCGAAACATAAAGCGAGATGAGCAGAGCCGAGATGATCAAAAATGCCACCCAAAGCGGATCATTTACGTGTCTTGCGTCGTTGCTCTCAAGCAAGAGCTGAAAAGATGGATTTTTGATAAGCAGATACAAATCGCCTTTGTAATTAACCGACTGCATCAAGCCAAGAGGCGTGTGCTGCGTAAAAATTGCGTTTCCGCTTGTAGTAACAGAGGTGGCTAAATTTTTGTTGCCGACGTATTCTAGGTTGAAATTTTTAAAGTAGTGCTCCAAATCTCTTGGAGGATTGCCACGCTCATAAAGCGCCACAAGATAGTTCATAGCGCTTATTTGCTTGTCTTTTAGCTTCTCAAGCGCACTTTCTTGCTGAATGTTTGCAAATGTCACAAAGAGCAAGCACATCAGCGAGAAAGCGATGGCAAAGATGATAGTTATCTTGGTGGTTATGGAGTATTTCATCCGATAAGCTTATATCCTATGCCTCTAACTGAAAATATATGTTTTGGTGCTTTTGAGCTGTCGCCGATCTTTGTTCTAAGGCGTCCGATGATGACATCTAGGCTCTTTGAGTCCTTGTCTTTTAGGCTCTTGCAGTTATAAACTAGCTGCTCACGTGATACTGAAAAGCTGTGCTGTTTGATGAGATAGGTTAAAATTTCATACTCAGCTGGTGTAAGAGCAAGGGCTTCATTATTAAAGTAAATTTCATGGCGCTTGTCGTCTATCCTAAATGCGCTATCAACGACCTCTTCTTGAACTTCGTTTGTCTTTTTATATCTTCTAATAAGACTTGTGATACGAGCATACATCTCTTTTGGATCGTATGGTTTTGGCAAGTAATCATCCGCTCCAAGCTGAAGTCCAACGACCTTGTCGCTGATGTCACTGCGAGCCGAGCTTATGATGATAGGGATGTCGTATTTTTGGCGAATTTCTTTGCAAACTTCAAGACCATCAATGCCAGGTAATGTAAGGTCAAGTATGAGCAGGTCATAGTTTTTTATGCCGGCACTTAGTCCTAGATATGGGTCTTCAAAGTTAGTCACTTTTATATTAAAACTATCAAGATATTCAGATAAAATTTGTGCAAATTCTGGATCGTCTTCTATCATTAAAACGTTAATCATAAATCATCCTTTTCATTGAAAAATAGTAGAGATTATACGGCAAAAATGTAAATTCTTTTTTAAATTTAAACTTTTTTGGATAAAATCTCACATTTAAAATAAGCTTAATAAACAAGGAAAAATGTGGAGTTTGATTATTACGAGATCCTTGAAATTTCAAGAAATGCAAGTGGCGACGAGATAAAAAAAGCCTTTAGAAAGCTCGCTTTAAAATACCATCCAGACAGAAACGCTGGCGACAAAGAGGCTGAGCAGAAATTTAAACAGATCAACGAAGCCTATCAGGTCTTAAGCGATGAGCAAAAGCGCTCAATATATGACAGATACGGCAAAGAAGGGCTTGAGGGTAGATTTGGCAGTGGCGGTGGCTTTAGCGCTGATTTTGACCTTTCAGACATTTTTGACTCGTTTTTTGGTGGCGGTTTTGGCGGTGGCTCTAGACAGAGAAAAAGACGAAGCGAAAAATACTCAGCAGATCTTGAAATTCCTATAAATTTAGAGTTTAATGAAGCTGTTTTTGGCTGCGAAAAAGAGATCAAATTTGATCAAAAAGTGCCTTGCCCAACATGCAACGCAACAGGCAGTAAAGATGGCAAAAACAAAACTTGCCAGCACTGCGGCGGAAGCGGCAGGATCACACGTGGAAATGGCTTTATGAATATCGTTCAAGAGTGCCCATACTGCCACGGATCTGGCGAAGTGATAAGCGAGCCATGTCCTGATTGCAACGCAAAAGCCTATAAAATCCAGCAACAAAGCGTCAAGATCACGATCCCAGAGGGCGTTGATAGTGGCATGAGGATGAGGGTCGCTGGCAAAGGCAACATCGGTGCAAACGGCGTTCAAGGCGATCTTTACGTGAGCATAAACGTAAAAGAGGACAAGCACTTCATCCGCCACAATGACGATGTTTATATAGAAATTCCAGTCTTTTTCACCCAAGCTGTTCTTGGCGAGAGCATAAAAATCCCAACACTTCGCGGTGAAGCCGAGCTAAAACTGCCAGTTGGCGCGAAAGATAAACAGCAATTTATCTTTGAAAATGAGGGCATCAAGGGCGTAAATTCACGCAAAAAAGGCAGACTTGTAGCTCAAATTTCTATCCAAACACCTGATAAACTAAGCGATGAGCAAAAAGAGCTTTTAAACAAGCTTCAAGCTAGCTTTGGCATAGTTTCAGGCAAGTCAAGCACCGATGAGAGCGTCTTTGATAAGATAAAAAGCTGGTTTAAAGGCGACGAGCCAAAGGGCAAAAAGAAAAAATAAATTTAGATTTGTGACGTTAAATTTGGCGTCACAAATTCTTTCGAAATCTTATTTTGAATGCGATTATACAACTAGACCAAATGCGCAAAACTCTGGCAAATTTTAAAATTTATGAGCGAGCATATCACGCTTCTAAATTTAGTGGCGAATAGTTATGGGCCCTAAATTTAGTAAGTTGCTAAGACGAGTGAGTAAAGTTTTAAAATTTGCAGAATTGCTTTGTTAAATTAGATAGGTGTCAAGCAAATTTTAAAATTTCATGAACGAGTAATTTCGGCTCTAAAATTTGAGCTAAGCTGTAAGCGAAGCCAAATTTTAGTAGTCAATTCTTATGAGTGAATGGAATTTTAAAATTTGCAAAAAAGTAGTAGTTTTATTTTAAAGCACATAGTTTAAATTTCAAATTTAGAGCTGGCATATCACGGCTCTAAATTTAGTGGCAAAATAAAGAATTTAAATTAGGTAGATTTTCAAGGCGATTGCATAAAAGCGCATAAATTTAAAAGAAATTTTAGTGCCCAAAATATCAGGCACTAAAATCCATAAATTTACTCAGTTGCAAGGTCTAAGTAATAATCAAGCTGGTCGCGTCTGATGATACGTATGAGGTTTGTGCTGCCCTCTACGCCTGTTGGGTGGCCAGCTGTGACGAGATAGGTCTTGTCATGCTCGACGTATCCAGCGTCGTAAGCCTTTTTGATGACATTTGCAAGAAGGACATTTAGCTTTGTCTTTTCAAGCACAAGCGCTGGCGTCACGCCCCAAGCAAGGGTAAGCATGTGAGCTGTCTGCTCGTCGTGTGCGATAGCGATGATGTCGATGTTTGTGCGGTTTCTAGCTAGCTTTATGGCTGATTTGCCAGAGCCTGTGATAGAGAGTATCGCATTTGCCTTGATGCGCACGGCTAGCGAAGCTGCGCTATTTGCGACCATGTCAGTCTCGTCAAAAAAGTCAAATTCGTCAAATTTATTGTATGGGTAGATGCTTTGCGTCTGGATGATTGTTTTGCTCATCGCCTCTACGACTGCGACTGGGTTTTTGCCGATCGCGCTCTCCTCGCTTAGCATAACCGCATCAGTGCCGTCTAGCACGGCATTTGCCACGTCGCTGATCTCCGCTCTTGTAGCGGTTTCATGCTCAGCCATGCTTAGCATCATCTGAGTTGCTGTGATGACTGGTTTGCTGGCTGCATTTGCCTTTTTGATGATGAGCTTTTGTATGGTTGGGACCCTGTAAAATGGCACCTCTATGCCAAGGTCGCCACGAGCTACCATGATACCGTCACTCTTTGCGATGATGTCGTCTATATTTTCGACCGCGTCAAATTTCTCGATCTTAGATAGGATAGCCGCACGTGATCCAAATTCTTTTAAGATATTTCTTGCTTTTATCACGTCATTTGCGTCTTGCACGAAGCTAATAGCAACGAAATTTACGCCCTGCTTTGCGCCAAATTCCATATCTTCTTTATCTTTTGGCGTGATAATGTCGATGCCAAGGGCGGTATTTGGGAAATTTACCCCTTTGTTTGAGTTTAAAAGTCCGTCATTTTCGATGATGGTTTTTACCACATCTTTGCCCTCGCCTGTAACTCTTGCTCTGATCGAGCCATCGTAGAGATAGACGTACTCGCCAGCCTTTAGCATAGGTAAAATTTGAGGCTGATTTAGGCTCACTCTATAAACGCCCTTTTCGATCTTTTCGCCCACGATATCCTCTGCGTAGATGCTAAGCTCGTCGCCAGCTTTTAAGTAAAATGGCTCGCTAAGCTTGCCAACTCTGATCTTTGGACCGCAGATATCTTGCAAGATGCTTATGCGTTTGTTTAGTCTTTTTTCGATGTTTCTTATCTTGTCGATGTTTGATTTGTGGTATTCGTGTGTTCCGTGGCTAAAATTTAAACGAAAAACATTAACACCTGCTTTAACCATCGCTTCCATCGTCTCTTCGTTGTCACTTGCTGGCCCTAAAGTCGCTACAATTTTCGTCTTTTTTATCATTTTTGTGCCCTGTAATTTGATTTTTGCGATTATAACACAATTTAATAATGTAAATTTTTTGTATAATATGCAAAATTTTTAAAGGAGAGAGTATGAATAAATTTTTATTAGCATCTCTTGGCCTAGCAGCTCTTGCTTGCGCTGCCATGGGAGATGACAAAGTCTATAAGCTCAAGCTTGCAACCTCATGGGAGAGCACTATGCCAGTGCTTGGTGACGTGCCAAAAGAGCTAAAAGAGAAGGTCGAAAAGATGAGTAACGGCCGCATCGAGATCAGGATCGACTACCCGTCAAAGCACAAGTCACCTTTTGCGATGCTTGACTTTGCAAAGAGCGGTCAGTACGACATCGGCTACACAGCTAGCTACTACTACAAGGGCAAAGACCCTAAGACTATGTTTTTTACAGCGACACCATTTATGATGAATACCGACGAGCAAACAGCTTGGTATGAATTTGGCGGCGGCAAAGAGCTAGAGGCGAAAGTTTTTGACCCATATAACATCAAAATTTTTAGAGCTGGTAACACTGGCATGCAAATGGGCGGCTGGTTTAAAAAAGAGATCAAGTCAGTTGATGATATCAAAGGCTTAAAGATAAGAATTCCGGGCTTTGGCGGTGAAATTTACGCTAAACTTGGCGCAAACATCAACACTATCCCAACTGGCGAGCTTTACATGGCTCTTGAGATGGGCACTATCGATGCAGTCGAGTGGGTTAGCCCAGCTTATGACATGGCACTTGGCTTTCACAAAGTGGCAAAATACTACTACACAGGCTGGCAAGAGCCAGATGGCGAAACTCAGTTTTTCTTCAACAAAAATGCATATGAAAAACTTCCAGATGATCTAAAAGCTATCTTTGAAGCGGCTGCTGCTGAAGTGGCAAGAGATGTGAATACTAAGGTATTTTACGCAAACGTAGAGTACTGGGACAAGATGAAGGCTGAGTACCCAGACATCCAAGTAAAATCTTTCCCACCAGAGGTCATCGCAGCTCTTAAAAAGGCTACAAACGAGCTACTTGATGAAGAGAGCGCAAAAGATCCGCTATTTAAAGAGATCGTCGAGTCTCAAAGAGCTTTCCTCAAAAAAGCAAGAGAGTGGACTAAAATTTCTGACTACGCTTACATCAAAACAAACGAAGAGAAATAACCACAGCAGGGAGCTCTCCCTGCTTTTTAAAATTTAAAACTCCACAACAACCAATCACAATAAGACTTTAAAGCAAAAGATAAGACAATAGTGAAAATTTAAAAGGATTTATGATGAAAAAAGTCAAATTTATAGTTTTTATCTGCTTGTTTATACTGCTACCACTTGCTTATTTTAATGGCTTCATAAGAATTTCTGATCTAACTAGCGAACAAGAGAGCATTGCTAAAAAGTATGGTGGTATTTATGTATTTGATGAGAAGTTAGAGAAGGAGATAGATAAGAGAGAAGAAGAGAGGGATAAGTATCTTGATGATTTCTTTAAAAACAATAATAGAGATTTTGACTTAAATGATCAAGCTATTATGAATGAAAAATTACCTAGAGTTTTATCTAATGGTAAAAAATATTACCTCAGATGGATTGATTATGAAAATGAGACTAGAAAAAAGATAAAAACTCCACAAATTTACAAAGATAAAATAAAAGAATTTATTGGCAGTGAAGATTATGAAAAATTTAAACCATCTTATGACTTGGGCTATTTTTATATCGATGATAATGATGAAGTAAGAGTAATCGATCTAAGTTTAGACTACTACGTTGTCGAAATAACATATACACTTTCAGGTGATGAAGCAAGTGGGATAAAATTTACCAAAAACAGATATATAAACGTAGCTGGAGATAACTATTTTTATTTCATAGACAACAAATTTCAAAAGATAAATAAATAGGACAAATAAATGAATACTATTAAAAATTTAACCAACAAAGAGATGGTAAATAAGATAAAAGACTATGCTGATATAGCCGATGTTGCTTATGCGTTTTTTGAGTATATAGATGAGAATGAAATTTGGAGTTTTTCGGATAAATTTCATAATGAGAGAATTTTAAAAAAACCAAATCCTAGATGGGATTATGCAGACTATAGTTACTATGGTCATACTTTAGAATTTGACGTTAAAGACGAAAACGGAAATACTATAAAAGCTGCTGGTACTCCTACCGCTTACGCCCTTTGCGTTGAAGCTAGATTTATGCAAGACTTAACTATTCAAAAACCAAAAGAAGATGATGAATTAGAAGAAGAAAAAGTACAAATTTCTAATCAAATAAAAAATTTTATAAAAGTCCCTCGAAATAAAAGGCAGTATTTATTTTACACAATAGACAATCTCTCCAAACGTACCAAAAATTTCACATCAAGGTTTAGACTTCTAAAACATCAAAAAAATGACGATGAAGGTTTTAGTGCCACGCTTTTTGAAGATACCAAAGACAATAATAAAAGAATACTAGCTTTTAGAGGCACCGAGATCACTCTAGGAGACTTATACGCAGATGCTCAGTTAACAACTAACCGCATAACAAACCAGGCAACCTCTTTAATATATTTTTTTATGGATAATGTTATACCTATATTAAAAGAGGGCGAAAAGATAAATATATGCGGTCACTCTCTTGGTGGATATCTAACCCAGATATGTGCTTTTACTTTTGCTGAACATATAGATGAAATTTATACATTTAATTCGCCTGGATTATTAAGCAAGCTCAATATCGAAGAAGGTCTTTCGAGCCAAATATTTATAATAAGCCAAGCATTAAGAGATCCCTCTCTTGATACTAGAATCAGAACTAATATAAATTATAAAAAAACGCTTTACTTGAATATGTATTCTGCAAACGAAGATCACACCTACCTACCAACACCTTTAAATGTTAATAACATATATCACATGAAAACAGACAATGATAGCCTAGCCTTTAACAATAAACTCTATGAAAACGCTATACAAGACCTTGGAGTTGATATAAATGGCAATGAAGTACTTATAAATATAGGCAACGTAGATGCGATACTAAATACAAATGTGAGTATAAGCTCGCACTTTCTTACCTATACGGCTGCTACACTATACTTTTTCTCATATCTTTTAGAGCAAAAAGATAATGACGAAAAGACAAAAAATGTTAGCCTAAAAGGCACATTTTTATATCTAAATGAATTTATGGAGCAAAACTATAAGCTTATTTTTGATCTTGATACAAATTTATCTTTAGCATATAAAAATGAGACATCCTATATAGATAACAAAGCTACACTCCCACCTCTTTTATATAACAAAAACAAAAACTGGATGTTGCTTATACTATTAAATAATATAAAACACGACTTTAAGATATTTAATCACAATTTAGAAGACGAGCAAGAAGCCTTGATAATAGAAGATATATTTAAGCTTAGTGACAAGAAGCGATACACAAAGATAATAAGCAAAGATGAAGTTGAGAAATTTAAAGAAAGTGGATGTGAAAAGATAGAAGATAAAAGAGCTATGCACAAGTGCAGGACATACAAGGTAGTAGATGAGAGCTCTAGTGATATCACCACCACCAAGGCTGATGCTAGCAAGCTCTACACCTATACGTCAAATTTCACAAGGTCGCTTTCATCACAAGATGAGAAGGCATACTTTATGAAAAGATCAGAGCAGACCTACTCTCTTTTATTTGACAACAGCACGCAGAGTGGCTCTATAAATTTATACGACGTAAAAGATAGAGGCGAGATAAAATTTGGCTTTTTATCAGCTAGCTCTAGCGTATATGTGGATAAGGATAAAGAGAGTTTAGCCATATTTACAAAAGATAAAGACATAGTGGATATCGATAAGATATATGAGAAGATAAGAGATAAATTTGGCGTGGAAAACCCAGAAAACTACAAGGTCGATCTCTTTTTAAACGCTACACTTCTAAAAGGTGCAAACGAAGCTAAAGACTATAAATTTGGCTTTACAAATTTCAAAGATGAAAAAGAGCATGATCTCTTTGAGAACAAAGAAGATCAAAAGCCCTTTTACTACTTTAGCCCAAGAGATGATGAAAGCTCTAAAGGCTCGCTTGATATCACAAATAAAAACACTAGCATAAGAGTGCTTGGCTATGATATAGATAGGGGTAGCTTAGATGTAAAGCTAAAAAGAGCCAACAATGATGAGAAAAAAGAGAAGCAAGCACAAGATAGAGAAGCGATAAATCATCAAAGCATGCCTCCTGGTGCAGTAGCTACAAATTTCACCGCTCACCCAGTCATAGAAGACGACGTCATCACTTGCCCGCATGGTGGCCAAGTGGTGCTAAAAAGCAAAGCTGGCAGGAGTATCACATCTAATGGCATACCACTCATACTAGGTCAAGACTTCTTAGGCTCGCCGATAGTTGGCTGCTCGGCAAATTCGCCATGCACCTGCGTAGCACACGTGCCAAAGAGCGCACTAAGTGCCAAAAGAGTAAATGACAACCACGCTCTCATGCAAGACCTAGTTCATCACTGCTTAAGTGATAAAGGCTGCGCGCTATCAGTGGCTAAAAAGTCAAATTTGCTAAATTTTGAAGGGATAAAATACGTTGATGCAAACGGCAACGAAGTAGCCCCAAAAGATGTGCAGATCACGCAAAATCCAAGGCTAAGGTTTTTCATGAAAAGCGCTGCATCACAAAGAGATAACATGCACGTCGCCATATACTCCATAAACGGCACCGAGTACAAAGAGCCAAATGGGGCTGACGAGATCGTGCTAAAAGAGAGCGACGCAAGAGACGTTAGCGACAAGGCACTTTTAAAGCTATTTAATGAAAACTTTAAGACTACCAGCCAAAGAAAATATGAATTTAAAGAGTACTCGCTAAAGTATGGCGCAGATGTTTTTAGACTAAATTTCATAAAGCCAGAGTATAAGAGCAAGCACGGCATAAACGGCTACTACGAAAGACTTAGCGAATACGAAAACGACGTTAGAAATTTGATCTTTCTAACGCCAAATCAAACAAAAGATATCACTATAAAAATAGCCAAAGGGCTAGACGCTAAGATAGAAAAAGACGCCGAGATAACCGACGTCGTAGTGCTTCAAGGGCTATAAATTTACCCTTAGCAAGGCATCTTTAAAACTTCTACTACTTCACCTTTTGCGATAAATTCTGTCTCTTTAGGGATGATAAGCAGTGCAGCTTCGTTTGTTAGGTTATTTACGATCGCTGAGCTACCTAGCTTTTTGCCGTTTAAATTTACAAAAATTTTGCCATCTTTGTTTTCTAAATTTACCGCTGTAAATTCCAAAAATGGCGAGCGTTTTTTGTAGTCTTCGTCCATTATCGCCGTGATCTTTGGCTCTTCTTGGCTAAACCAAGTGTTTATAAGCACTCTCACATAAAGCACGCACATAACCATCGCCGAATACGGAAATCCCGGCAGCGCAAAGATGTATTTATCGCCTGATTTTGCCACTCTTATGTGGCGGCCCGGTTTTATCGCAGCGCCTTCGATGATGAGCTTAAAGTTTTCATTTAAAGCGCCCTTTACAAAGTCATAGTCTCCCATGCTGATGCCACCAGTCGTCACTAAAATATCGGCTGATTTTAGTGCATTGATGATCGCTTTTTCGACAAGCTCGGCCTTATCTCTTACGATCTCACAAAGGATCGGCTCCGCGCCCATTTTTCGTATCTGCATAGCGATGCCTACGTGATTTGAGCTGTGAATTTGCGCTGGACTATCAAGAGGCTCGCCAAGGTCTTTTATCTCGCTACCGGTTGCTAGTATCGCCACTCTTGGGCGGATAAAGACGCTTACGTGAAAGACGCCAAGCTCGGCAAGAAGTGCGATCTCAGCATAAGTTAGACGTGTGCCTTTTTTTATTAAAATTTCGCCTTTTTTGTAGCTCTCACCCACTGCTCGCACGGCAAAGCCCTTTGGCACGCTCTTTTTGATGATTATTTTTGAGCCGCTAACCTCGACATTTTCAACCGGCACAAGAGTGTCGGTACCTTCGCTCATTAGCGAGCCGGTGAAGGTTTTGACGCATTTACTGCTCTCCACATGCAGCCCTTTGTCACTACCTGCTGGAAGGTCTGTGATGAGCTCAAGCTCACTTAGTCCATCTTTAAAGGCAAAAGCGTAGCCGTCCATCGCCGAAACTGGCTTTGCTGGGTAGTTTTCAGCGGCTTTCACATCATAGGCGATATTTCTATCAAGCGCATCTGTGATGGCTACTTTTTCGACCTTTTCCCACGCATTTATCGTATCTTTTAGAATTTTCAGGCTATCTGCATAGCTCATAAAATCTTTCATCATTTGTCCTTTTTATGAAATTTTTGCATATTTTAGCCACTTCTGTTTTACAAAAAATTAATCTTTGTTTTATTTAATGATTATTAAAATGTCGTTTAAGAAACCAGTCTGGTTTTACCCTTACACAGGAATTTACATGAACAAAACACTACTTTACATCATCGCAGGTGCGAGCCTTGGCATACTTGGTCCGGTGCTCGTTCATTTTGGCAACCCAGCAAATATGGGCGTTTGTGCGGCTTGCTTTTTACGAGATAGCATGGGTGCGCTTGGCTTTCACCAGGCCAAAGTCGTGCAGTATCTAAGGCCTGAAATTTTAGGGCTTATCATCGGAGGCTTTCTAGCTAGCATGCTTTGGAGTAGAAATTTCACTCCAGTATCTGGTAGCGCGGCATTTTCTAGGTTTTTCTTAGGCGTGTTTGCGATGATAGGCTGCCTCATATTTTTAGGCTGCCCTTGGAGGGCGTTTTTGCGTCTTGGAGGCGGAGATATGACCGCCATCGCAGGGCTTGTTGGCTTGTTTGCTGGTGTCTTTGTGGGACGAGCTTTTAAGAAAAATGGCTACGTTTTACCTGAAAATGAAACCACTGCAAAGGCGATAGGGTTTTTGCCACTGATCATCGCTATTTTGCTTTTACTAGCACTTATCTTTGGTCTAAAACTTGGCGAAAATGGCGCATTATTTAGCTCAGAAAAAGGTCCAGGCTCACAGCATGCAAATTTATTTATCTCACTTATTTGTGCGATCATCATCGGCGCATTTATGCAAAGAAGTAAATTTTGCTCAGTGGGAGCTATCAGCAAAATTTTTGAACGTGACTTTTCGATGTTTTATGGCGTCATCTCTATCATCGTCTGCGCAAGTATCACAAATTTAGTGCTAAATCAATACAAATTTGGCTTTGAAGGACAACCTATCGCTCACAATGATATGCTTTGGAATTTCTTAGGTATGACGCTCGCTGGCCTTTGCTTTAGTCTAAGCTACGGCTGCCCTGGCAAACATTTAGTGCAAATGGGAGCTGGAAATTTAAGCTCAGCCGTATTTGTTTTAGGCATGGGCGCAGGTGCTGCTATAAGTCACAACTTCGTGCTTGCAAGCTCAGGAGCTGGCATCACACCTTTTGCCCCGTATGCCGTAGTGATCGGCTTTGTCTACGCTATTTACGTTGGATTTTTCACTAAAAAAGCTTAACTAAATTTGGCTGCTTTTGCAGTCAAATTTGCTTTTTATCTATAAAATTTGAGTGAGATAAATTTTAGCTAAAAATAAGTTCTTAGGTTGTATAATCCAAAACTTATTTTAAGTTGTCACGGTAGCTCAGCTGGTTAGAGCGCTGGTCTCATAAGCCGGAGGTCGGGAGTTCAAGTCTCCCCCGTGACACCATAAATACCTAAACTACAATGTTTCTACAATATTATATTGCAGTCACCTTTCATAAAATATAGCTTAAAGTTTGTAGCAAAATAAAATTTTATGTAGCAAATTTTTAAGCTTGCAGTAATTTTAACACGTTTTTGTAAAAATTTTAAAATTTTACCAAGACACCAAAAACCATTTGAGCTTATGCGGAAATTATAAAAAAACAACTCATTATATCTATTATTTAAGTAAATATTAAAAATAAATTTTAATATTAAAAAAATATTTATTTTATTTTAAGTTGTCAAGAAACCATTTTCCTTCTTGACACACTCATAAAATAATATCATCTATCAATATACAAGCATAAAATAATTTTTTTCATAGTATGTATGATAATACTTACTTAGCAAACTCAAATTGAGTTTGCTGTAAGGTCTTGGCAGACGGCCAATATTTTTATTCTCATAATAGAATAAAAATATAAAAGCTCAGACAAACCATTATCTCTAAAAACTAATTTTTACAGATAAAACGTCTAAGCTTTTTATAAGGATTAGATAAATTTTCTTAAGAATATTGAAAGGTTATGTGACGAAAATTTCAAAAGGCGTACAGATTGTTTAAAGGTGGCGTTTGATTTTCTTTCACTGAACATAGACTATTAAGCCACCACTACTGTTTTTGTTGTATTTATATCGTCATTATATTTGCTATCAAGCCCACAAGCAAATTTTATATCCACCGTCTTTGCCTTGCTAGGTGTGACATAGATAAGGTTACTCTCATCGCTTATATCATCTACAAACTGGAAAAATCCTATACCACTTTTTGGAAGCGTTGTATTTTTGTATATAGCCTCTATATATTTAGGTGTTATAAAGATGAAATTCTTATCCATGAGCGAGTATTTAAAGTTAAATGACGAGATGCTAAATTTATCATCTCTAAAGCGAGAGCTTAGATGTTCTTTTAGCTTCTTATCTTTTACGTCAGAGCCCTCGTCTAAATTTAGCTCCATCTCTTTAAATCCCTCTTGGTTTTTATGCTCCACATCATTTAGCTTATATATGCAAACAGCAAGGTTGTCTGCTTGATTAAGGGCTGATTTTACATGCAGTCTTATGTGAGCGCTATTTAAATTTGGATTTAGCACCGCAGGGTTATCGTTTTGAGATGCAGGACTACCTATGCTATGAGCTAGCTTTATCCTGTTTTCTTTTTTTATGCACCTTAGCGGTGAGCCAGTGTTGCTTAGGCACGCTGGCACTAGGTCTTGCATAACAGCATAGTGGTTATTCATACTTTTTAGACTAAGAGCCGCTCTTGGCACGTATGCTACCTTTGTGCAAGGGTTTTTAGCTGAGCAGCCAACTATCGGTGAGTTTATAAAATCAACATCAAGTATCACACCTTGATCATCTGACCTTATGCTTTTGCCTGCTCTACTTTTTAAGATCACATGGCCACCATGTGGGCAAACTACCACGTCATCTTCTATTATTGGATTAGCAAAGGCAGTACCACTAGCACTTAGCGCACTACTTTTCTTTTCTAAGTTTAGCCTCTCATTTGCCTTTTCAAGTGACTCTTTGGTCTCTTTGTTTGTTGGCTTTAGGTCTATATTTAGGCTTTTGTTTAGCAAAGAGTAGTTTAGCACACAAGCTCGTTGGTTTTTATAATCGATAGTTAGTCTTCCCTTGTCTTTATCCTCATCTCTTGGCTGATGAGAGAAGCTTAGCAGGCTAGAATTTGACTCCTCCCCGTCCTCTTCTTTTTTAAAGTATAGTGGATAGTCTGATTGCTCAGTGGCGGTATTTAGGAGCATAGAGCCTAGATATACTCTTTGCTCCATATTTTTACTATCTAGTTTAAATATATCATTTAAAACCGCCACATCTATGATGCTTTTATCTTCAGCACTTACACTAAGAGTGTTTTCTTTTTTATGAAAGATATCCCCAAAGCTCTCATTTGCAAGAGCTCTTATATCCTCAGTTGCTAGTTTGTTATTGCGTGCTATATCGTTATTGCTTAAAGTTGATGGTTTATGCGCTATGACTATCGCTTCATCACTAGAGCTTGCCTCATTAGAGCTAACGCTAGCTAAGAAATTCTCGTTTTCTTCAAGTTTTTTGTAGTCGGCATATTTTAGGCTTATTATGCTTTTTAGTATCTCTATCCTATCTTTTACGTACGTAGTAGCAAGCTTCATATCCACCTTGTCATCACACAGGGTTGTTATGCTCTTATAGATATTTTTATTATAAGCGAAGTATTTACCTAGTTCGTCTTTTTCTATCTTCTTATCAAAGACAAATAAATTTAAAGCACATATCGCCACTAGCATATCTATATCACCAGCTCTAGCACTGCTCACTATCTGCGAGGCATTTAGCTTTTCTATATCCTCGGCATCCAAAAGCCTAACTAAGTGAGCCTCTTTGTCGCTATTTTTATCTATATTTTTGCCTAAATTTTCGATGATATATCCAACCATATCTTGTTTAAATTTATCATCGCTAAATTTCCCTTGCTCATAAAAGAGGTTTAGATAAGCATAGAATATATATAAAGGTGTATCAAGCATCGAGGTGTTGCTTATACTATCTATATCCACATCTAAATTTAGCTTCATCCTTATACATCTTAGTTTAAATTTAAGCGACTGGATATACTCATTTAGGTAGTCTAGAGCGCCTACGATATCTTTACCCTCTATCTTGCTTTCGTTTTCTTTATGCTCTAAAAGATAGCACATCAAGTATAAAACCATCACACTATCTTTTAGCGAGTGTGACCTGACTAATATATTGATCAAGTGTCTATTATCAGTGTTTTTATACTCTATCTCATCAGCCATACCAACACCTAGCTTAAACCCAAGATCAGATATAGCAGAAAGCGTAGGCTCCCATAACATATGCCAATCTCTTTCATAGCCATCCTCATTTTTGCTGATGCTTTGCTTTACACTTTCTATATGATGTATCTCTATGCCTAGATCATCACCCTTGCTAGCTCTTTTTATATTTAGGTTTGTATCTTTGTTTGATAGAGTCTTGCACGCCTTATCGTTCTTCTCAACTGCATTTACACACTCTTTCACCGTGCTCTTGTCATCTTTAAAACCAAACATACCTTTTATTTTATTAAAAGCAGAATTTACTAGCTTTCCTAAAAAGCCATCTGGATCAACAAGTCTTGCTACATACTTTGCCCCTCTTACTATGCCTTTAGCTATAAGACTAAGAAACCTTACCACCCAAGTAAAAGCTGAGCCAATTATCCCACCATCAATTCCTGGGGCATTATAAGTATATAGCTCTTTTACTCCACTATCTTTAAATGTAACAGCATATATCTGTGCTAGATGTCCGCCTAGTGAGTGACCTGAGAGGATGACCTCTTTAGGACCATGAGAGGCTTGCTCTTGGTCTAAATTTAAAGAGCTTTCATCCTCGCCATCCACACTATTTAAATTTAAACTATGAGAATTTATAGCTTCAACCATGCTTGATTGGAGTGATGTTAGTGCAGATATCTGCATAATGGCCTTAGAGGTAATAGCCATAAAAAAGTCGTCAACAAAGTCGTTTCCCTTTATCTCAGTTCCTCTAAAGCCTATGATATAGTTTGACTTTTCAGTGTCATAAAACACTGACGAGCTAAAGCCTGATTTTTGGTTTGGTATATGTTTTACTAGCTCGTAGCGATTGACAAAGAGTTTTGTGCGAGGGGAAATGGTATAAATTTCATCTTTACCTACAATTAGTCTTTGTTCTTTTGAGTCTTTGTCGTAATATATAAAATTTTTAACATCATTATCTATTTTTACGTCTTTCAATTCTCCATTTTCGCCAACTGGCTTTTTAACTATTTTATCGGCCATAAAGTTAGCTTCTATTGCTAGAGCATAGGCAGTGGTATCACCAAGCTGACGGTTATTTATTCTTGATTGTCTAGTTTGGTTATCCTCTGTTATTTTATCACCAAGTCGTATATTGTCCGAGTATCTCCAAACAGGATTATCAATTTCTTCTTTTTTACAAGAGTTTATTGTATTTTCTGGTAAATTTTCCAACCCATGCTTTTTTGATAATCTATCTAGCTCTCCCTCTTCATTCTCAAAGACATTATGTAAAAGAGCATAAGAGGCATCAGCAATGTCAATGTAATCTTTAAAGCAATTTATCAGTTCCTTGCTTGATTTTTTAGTTTGCATTATTTATCCTTGCTTGCTCTTTCAAATTTGCCATTTACTAGTATAAATTTATTACCACCACCAACACTTTCAAAGCTGTTTTTCTTAAAACTAATACCTTTGGCTTCGTCTCCAAATAAGCCGTATTGTGTTTTTACTCTTTCGTATGCAACAGTACATGAAATTTGAACAATTCTTTCGTCTTTATCTTTGTAATATAGATTTGAAAATATCCAAGGTTTATATTTTTTTAAATTTTCATCACCTATGAATTTATAAATTTCTTCATAGCAGCTTTCTGAAATTTTACTAGATGTGCCACCCTTAAAGTATGGCTTGCCGTTTGAGAGAGTTTGTGGATATTTTGTATCAAATCCTTTTAAATTCTTTCTCATCTCAGCATCCGTTTTTGAAGCATTCACTATTGCCAATTCTGCTTCTCGTCTTATCTTTTCTTTAGTAGTTATCTCTTTTTCAAATTTCTCATTAAATATATAAACTCCACCATATTTGCTAGCTAAATTCTCTAGCTCAGAGTTGCTTATCTTATTGCTTGCTTGATTTGCAGAGCAAGCTATTAAAAATATGCTTGTTAGTAGTAGAAGTATAATGCCTATAAATTTCATCCTATATCCTTTTAGAAATTTTATTTTGCTTATTTTATTGTTTTTGAAATTATAATATTATTAATTTATTATGTTTTATTTGTAGATTGTTAAATTTTTTATTGATTGAAGCTATTGTTTAGTTTATTTCTTTTATTCTCAAAAATGTTATGAAGCATTGCATAACTTGCATCGGCAATATCAATGTAGTCTTTAAAACAATTTATCAGCTCTTTACTTGATTTTTTAGGTTGCATTACTTATCCTTACTTACTCTTTCAAATTTGCCATTAGTTAGTATAAATTTATTACCACCACTTAAAGGGACTACGCTTTTTTTACTAAAGCTAACACCCATTCCTTCATCGCCAAATAGCCCATATTTAGTATTATAAATTTCATAGTAAACATCTATGCTTATAGGTACCACTTCTCCATTATCATCTACATATAATTTTCCTAAATCCAAATAAGGTTTTTGTTTATTGAAATTTTCCAAACCTATAAAATTTATGATCATATCTATAAAGTTCTTTGGAATTTTTGCATCTCTTTTCATCTCTTTTTTATAATCTATCCAACGTGTATAGTATTTTTTACCGTTTGAGAGAATTTGGGGCAATTTCTCATCAATAACTTTCGTATTAACAGCATATAGTCCGCCACCTAAATCTTTTCCCTTTATATTCTTTCTTAGTTCTTTTCTCTCAGCTTCTCTTCTATCTATCTCATCAACAAATTTTTGATTAAATACATAAACTCCGCCATATTTACTAGCCAAATTCTCTAGCTCAGAGTTACTTATCTTATTACTTGCTTGATTTGCAGAGCAAGCTATTAAAAATATGCTTGTTAATAGTAGAAGTATAATGCCTATAAATTTCATCCTATATTCTTTTAGAAATTTTATTTTGCTTATTTTATTGTCTTTGAAATTATAATATTATTAATTTATTACACGCTCAATAATACGCACCGTTCTTATGATCTCTGCTATGATTTTATTATTAGTAAATACAATTTACATTATGAGAAGATAGGCAAAGAAACTCGCTGCATCAAAGAAAAATTATTACACAATACTTAATTGAAGATGCTGTTAGTGCTTAAACATCAGAATGCCTGCAAACATAGTTTATTCTTTTGTATTATTTACACTTTATTATTTATCTAATAAATCAAGAGCAATTTTTAGATCCTCTTTAAATTTATCCCTTAGGCTTTTTGGCTCTAATATCTCAATATCTGGGAGCCATCTCTTTATAAAAGGCAAAATTTCTATATCCTGAGTAAAATCTATACTAAACGTAACACTGCCATCCTCTAAAGTCTTTTCAAATCTTTGAGATGGGAAAAAGCTCTTCATGCCTTTACGAAAATATATAGCTACCTTAGGAGAGGCTTTAAGTAGGGCTCTTTGTGGCATATTTGATGGCAAGCTCATGGCATTTTGTATTTTATTAAAATACGTTTTGTACTTTGACAAAATCTTTTTTTGATAGTTTTTTGAACTTTTGGTTAAAGATACTATAAAAGCCACTCTTAAAAGCCTAAAATTTTCGTTAGCATCCTCTATAGCCAAATACCAATTTCCATCAGTAAAGACTATTTTTAGGCATTTTGCATCGGTTAAATTCTCGACTTCACCGATATATTTATACTTAATGTCTCGGTATTCTCTGTTTGCAACTGCATTACGAAGCTCGCTCAAATACCTTTTACTAGGCTCATCTTGTAAATTTTCTAAAGGATTTGTCTTAAATAAAAATATATCAGAGTCTTCTTGTAGCTGCCTAGATACCTCTTTTTCATATTTATCTAAATCATTCAATAAGCTAGGGTCGTTTTCGTTTAGTAAGGTGATTAGCCAGCCTAGATTGTCGCTATTTTTTAAAAGATACTCTAAAACGATGATTATGTCTTTATTCTTATCAGCTACTCTTAATACACCCATAGGTCTTTTGGCATTTTTTACAAGCTTATTTTCTATTATAAATGAATTTGGGAATAAAATTTTGATCTCTTCTATATATCTTCTTAGAGTTCTTTCTTGTATGCCAAATTCATCTAAAAGCTCTGCATCTGATGGATAAATTTCTCGTTTTTTTACTAACTTTTTTAAAATTTCAAAAATAATTAATGTTTTATTGTTTAACTCTGCCATTATAAATCCTCATATTCTCTAAATCTTGCATGTTTAAATTCTCGTTTTGTTACAACTTTTCCATTTTCTATATATTCGCTTACTATACGCTTTGTAGTCGCATATATGACGGTTAAGCCTATATTTTTTGCGAATTTTATCATGTTATATGTTGCTCCAAAGTCACCTTGAACTAACAGTACATCGCCGGCACTAGCCTGCTGCGTAAGTCTATCTTTGTAGATATTTATGACATTTACTACACTTTTTTCAAACGGATCTATGTCACTCCACTTTGCATCAGCTATATTTACAAATTTCTCAATTTTTAGATTATCCCTAGCATCCTCCTCTTGTTCTGGAGTTAGAGCGTGATTCATTAGAATAAAAAGAGTTTTCATTTTTTATTTCCCAGTATGTTTTGTACTATACAAAATGAATTATATTTATCTAACATTTTTGTGAGCTCTTTTTTTGAATCTTCTATTTTTTCACTTGCGTTACCGTGAGCTAGATTATTTCTTAGTTTTTCGGCCTCTTTTATAAAATCTCTAAAATTACCAAGGGTTCTTATGCTCTCCAGCTTATTTTTTATATCATAGTATGCCGCACCACTTTTTTTTAGGTACTTTTCATCTCTTAGTTCCATCCATTTTACAAAAGTTCTAGACTCGTGTGTTAGATCATAGGCATTGAAATTTTTACTTTTTCTAAAGGCATCAATATGCATTTTTACATTATTGCCAAAACATTCAAAGCTTTCTGCACAGTAATACCCAATAGCTTCAAATAACAGGGTTATAGAATTTAATAAGTACCCTTTCGAGCTTAACAACCTAGACATTCTATAAAATTTCATAGAATCCTTTTGCTTGCCTATGTCTTGAAGCTCTTTTATATGTTGCTGTATGTCATTAAGGCTACTTTTAAATGTTTCGATCTGCTCATTTTTTAAAATCAACTCTATATTATTTAAAATTTTATCAGTATCGTTACTAAGTGCTTTTAATGAATTAGATAGTATATGGTTTGAAATAGTTGATAACTGACTTGCAAGATCATGAAAATTTTTATTTTTAAATTTAGAGGCTAAAGCTACTGTGTAGTTGTGATTGAAGCTTTCAAGTATATATGAGATATTTGCAAGCTCCAGATACTCTTTTAAGTCGATTATTTCATATTCTTCTCTGGGCTTCATTTCTTTTGCAAAAAATATATGTTTAATTTTGTCTGTATTATTTAAACTTTGAGAGATAAGTGAAATAGTTGCCAAGATCGGGATATGTCTAAATCCATGAGTTAGGTCTATTATGTATTCTTTATCGCCTGATGTTGCATTATTTATGATACGCAAGATATCGTAAAAGTTTTTTTCGCCTTCTATTAAATTTTCATTATTAAATATCTCATCATAGCTATTTCCTAGTTCATCTTTTAAAACTTTAGACTGAATCTTTAGAGCTGTTTCTGTAAATATTGGAACAATATTTTTTGCTTCAAAATTGTCTATCAATAGAGGAAGCATATTTACATATCTCTCTCTTTTTAAAGAATATAACTCTTTTAGTTTGTTATCATATCTATAAATAGGTACGTCATGATCTTCTGCTTTTTTTATAGTTCCCAAAAATGTTACGACTTTCATATCTTACTCCTCATTTTTTATATAGGTCAAATCATAGTGTCTAACACTATAATCATTTGTAGAAACATACTGTAAATGCCTATCATTTGGTATCGCAAACATTGCTCCAGCTATGGCTATTACTTTTTGGCCACCAGTAACGTCAAATACGATATCATTCTCTTTAAACCCGTCTTTTTTAAGCTCTTCATATGTATTTTCTAAAAAATCATAGACATTTTTAGCTTTTTCGAAGTCACCAGCATTCTTTATCTCTATGATTTTTGCGATCTTGCTACCAAAAATATTTTGCACACATTTTGAAAATTTATCCTTATCGTTAAAGGATTGATCAGAACAAGAAATGATTATTTTAGTAAGTGTATCTTTGTGATAGTCTATCGCCCTAAAAGGCATAAAATATTTAAAAGGTTTCATATCCTCAAGTGTTTTTAGTCTTATCAAATCCTCTTCTTTTTCTTTATTCGGACTTAAAAATAGCACCAATGCTTTTGCTTTTTTAGGTTCGTTATTTATGCTTATCTCTACATTAGCAACATTTTTTGGGATTATTTGCTTAACTAGCAAGAATATTGCGATAGAGCCTAAAATTTGAACTAGCATAGTTCCATCTTTTGCACTCCAAGTAAAAATTTCTCCTCCAAAAATTTTATCTAGCAATGCAGACATACCATCGGGTAGCCATGCAAAAAAGACAGCTACCCCAGTTATTATCAAAAACGCCTTAACTCCCAAAAGCGAGCTTCCTAGAAGCGAAACAATTATTTTTTGAAGTTCTCTGTTTTGGTACTTATTCATTTTTTACCTTTATTAAAATTAATAAGTTTGACATTTTATTTAAATTCATATTTCATTTACTTAAAAAGAGTTAAGGCTTGCAAATTTAGTTAAAAATATTTCTAAAAAGAAACATTTAGCCAAAGCATACACCTTGGCTACTATGAACTAAAATTTCGCCGTAATACCCAAAGTCACTATAGGCTGTCCCTTTTTTAGGTCGCTACCATCTAGTCTTTGGCTTTGATAGCCACCATATATATTAAGGTTTGCTCCCTTTGAGATACTTATAGATATAGGCACGCCAAAGCCGTATGTAGAGCCTTTGATATTTTTGATGGCATATAGATCATACTTAGTTTTATCGTAAGATCCACTCACACCGACACTTAACCACTCAGCCACTCTATAGCCGTATGTTGCTTGCACGCCGTATTCTCGCCAGTTTTTAAGATCACTGCCGACATCACCAGTAACAAGGCCGTATTTGTAGTTTGTCTCAAGTGCTACAAACTGATTTTCAGATAGCTTTTGAGACCAGCCAAGTCCGCCACCTATCTCGAGAAATCTATGCACATCCTTGCTTCTAACGCCAGCATGGCCTGCTAAGCGGAAGTATAGCTCGCCATTAGCAGCTTGCACTAAGCCATATTTACCATCAAAGCCAAGAGCGAAAGATGAAGCGCCCCATATGTCAGTACCTTTGTAGTAAGTGTCTAGCGCGATGGCAACTTTGTCGTGATTAGTAGGTGCTATATTAGCTAGATTAGCAGCCTCACTAGCAAAAGCAGAGCTTACAACTCCTGCAACCATTAAAGATAATGCGATCTTTTTCATAAAAACTCCTTAATTTTTTTATTGACGCTTTAGCATCAACTTCGGAGGCAATTATAAAAAGTTTCGTTGTCAGATATGGTCAATATGACGATTATTTTTTTATATACCAACTAAAAAATAACTAAAATGAAATATATCTATGAATTAATACTTGGGAACTATGCTCAATAGATCTGCCCGCTTCAATCCCCTAGATCGGGGAAATTTGTATCAGATTTTCAGCTTTTTCGATTAAGCTTTTGACGACTGGGATGTTGTTTCAATCCCCTAGATCGGGGAAATTTCTATCTAATATGACATGGCACTGATTGACGGCAAATATTGGTGCTACGCGTTTCAATCCCCTAGATCGGGGAAATTTGTATCAGATAAGCAGAGCAAAACAACGGACAAGAAGCACCATCTGTGTTTCAATCCCCTAGATCGGGGAAATTTGTATCAGATATGAGTACGTTAACAGAAGACATAGTTAAGAGAATAGTTGTTTCAATCCCCTAGATCGGGGAAATTTGTATCAGATTCAATGTTGAATTGTTTTGGGACAGAAAAAGCTGCTCCTGTTTCAATCCCCTAGATCGGGGAAATTTGTATCTAATGCGATATGCAAGATATGAATAGGCTTTATCTGTCTTTAGCTGTTTCAATCCCCTAGATCGGGGAAATTTGTATCTAATTGGTCCCTCATCCCACAATGTCCAATCGTTTCTTTCGAGTTTCAATCCCCTAGATCGGGGAAATTTGTATCTAATACGATTATGAAAAAGATTATCAGTTTTACGCTGAGAATTGCGTTTCAATCCCCTAGATCGGGAAAATTTGTATCAGATGTCCCAAAAAGATGCCTTCAGCAGAGCAAACGATATAATGTTTCAATCCCCTAGATCGGGGAAATTTGTATCAGATCTCGTGCTAGTTGATTATTTCTATTTTTTTCCTGCTTTTAGGCTTCAATCCCTTAGACCGGGGAAATTTGTATCAGATTAGAGAGTTTCTTTGATAAACAATCTGAAGAGATAAATACGTTTCAATCCCCTAGATCGGGGAAATTTGTATCTAATGCAAAGAAGACTTTATCTCAAGAAATTCCTTGATAAGATTTCAATCCCCTAGATCGGGGAAAATTGTATCTAATAAGATCAATTGCTGCAGAAGAAATTTTTTCGAAAGAGGTAGTTTCAATCCCCTAGATCGGGGAAATTTGTATCGGATTTTAATGTCAATGGCGAAAAACGTGAAGAGACATGCTTTATGTTTCAATCCCCTAGACCGGGGAAATTTGTATCTAATGATAATGAAAAGAGTATTAATAGCTAGCTTATTGCTAGTAAGCGTTTCAATCCCCTAGATCGGGGAAATTTGTATCAGATCAAAATGGAAAATTTAAAAATATCCTTTTTTCTCAGTTTCAATCCCCTAGATCGGGGAAATTTGTATCTAATGCTACTGATGAAGAGCAAACAAAAAAGTTCGACTTAGCCGAGCTTTTGTTTCAATCCCCTAGATCGGGGAAATTTGTATCTAATACCAAAATTTTAACACAAGGAGTACATTATGGTACGCACAGATAGTTTCAATCCCCTAGATCGGGGAAATTTGTATCTAATTCTAAATGGCTTGGGCAGAAAGTGTTGCCGCCAACTTGTTCCTTTGTTTCAATCCCCTAGATCGGGGAAATTTGTATCGGATTACATTGATGACGACGAGTTCACTGATGTAGTCCAGACTAGACCTAAGTTTCAATCCCCTAGATCAGGGAAATTTGTATCGGATTTTTATAAATGCTCCACTAGCACTTATTCAAACGGAGATGTTTCAATCCCCTAGACCGGGGAAATTTGTATCTAATTTATTTCAACGCAGATTCGGCTTATGACGCCGGGTCTTGTTTCAATCCCCTAGACCGGGGAAATTTGTATCTAATTATATTATTTTTTTTAAAGGATTTACAATGAGAACATCATTAGTTTCAATCCCCTAGACCGGGGAAATTTGTATCTAATTAAATTCTGCGGTGAAGATGCATCGGCATCAGTATTACCGTTTCAATCCCCTAGATCGGGGAAATTTGTATCAGATAAAACTATTTTGTCTTTCCTGAAGAGAGTGACAGTAATGTTTCAATCCCCTAGATCGGGGAAATTTGTATCTAATCTGTTTTTATTTTTTATAAAGGAGATAAAAATGAACACTCCATTGTGTTTCAATCCCCTAGATCGGGGAAATTTGTATCTAATGCAAAAGATGACTTACTACAATATTGACGGTGTGTTTCACGTTTCAATCCCCTAGATCTGGGAAATTTGTATCTAATGTTATAACGCTCAAAATCACCTAGCTTCTGCTGAGTTTCAATCCCCTAGATCGGGGAAATTTGTATCTAATAGCCTAAAAAACGATTGTGAATTAACAATGAGTTTTAAAAGAACTATTGATAGGCCGCATTATATCACAAATGGCAAAATGTTCGAAAATGTGGCTAAAAAAATTTTTCAAATTCGCACTCTTTTGCTTATAGATAGCTTAAGATAGCGAATTTAAGGGCATTTATGTTCTCTACGCTTTGGGCGATCTCTGGCTTTTTGGACGAGGCTGTGAGTTTTGCTAAGATGCGTGCAAATTTATCCTCGCCTATGCTTAGCTCGTGAGCTTTGAAATTTACGCCAAGAAAGGTGAATTCGCTATCTTTGTCGTGCAAGGATGTTTTGGCTTCGTTTAGGGATAAATTTATGTGGTTACTAGAAAGTCTTTTAGTCTGGCAAGCCCTTGCTCGCAGGTTTCACGTGAGCCAAAAAATAGAACAAAATCATCTGCGTATCTTACAAACTCTATACTGCTATGCTCGAGAAATTTATCCATTTGATCAAGGTAGATGTTTGAAAGAAGTGGGCTTAAGACGTCTCCTTGATGGACGCCTTTTGTGTGAGAAGTATAGTCAAAATGCTCGAAAATACCATTTTTTATCCAAAGCTCGATGAGTCTAATAATGCGAGTGTCTTTGATATTTGAGCGTAAAATTTCAAGCAGTTTTGCGTGGTTTATGTTTTCAAAAAAGTCTTTTATGTCGGTTTTTAAGACAAAGTCGTGCGTCAAGCAAAAATCTCTGGCTCGAAAGATGGCGTTTGAGTATGATTTGCCACTTCGGTAGGCGTAGGAGCGGTTTGAAAAGCTCTTGTCAAAATAGCTTGAAAGCTCGCTAATAAGGATATTTTGCGCAAATTTATCTTTTAAAGATGGGATGGCTAGTTTGCGAAGCTCGTCTTTGTTCTCTTTGGGGATGAAGGCTCGTTTTAAGGGCTGGGGCGAATAAGAGAGGTTTAAAATTTCATCCTTTAGCTCGGCAAAAAATGCCTCTGAGCAGAGATCATCTATGCTAAGTCCGTCAAGCCCTAAGGCTGTGTGCTTGAGCCTTTTTAATGCGTACTCAAATGAGCTTTTTGTAAAAATATCCTCTAAATTTAGATCAAACATAGGCTATCCTTTTAGTGCTTTAGTGCTTGGTGCAAAAGCTAGCCAGTGCCACTTATGAAAGGCTAGATCTGCGTCACATCTATCTTGCCTAGTCCAAAAACGGTGCTTTTGCCAACGCCTGTGATAGTGGCTAGCTGTAAAAGCCCTGCTGAGCGCTCATCAAGGCCATAAACTCGCATCTTGCCTATAACGCCACCAAATTGCATCTTGGTGTGCTGGCGGTTTGAGTAGCGCTCAAGGTCGTAAAAGCTAAGCTCTTGCTCGAAACGCTCAAATTTAACTTCAAATTTATCCATCTTCGTGCCTGAAATGCCATCAAATCGCATGGCGATCTGGCGGATAAATAACCTAAAATCTATCTCACTTTTAACAAGGGTGTTCTTTTGTTTTATGCGAAGTGGGGTTTGAAGGCGGATCTCGTAGTCGCCTGCGGTGAAATTTGGTGTGAAATTTAGAGTTTCTGGCTCGGAGTTTAGTAAAAATTTAGTTTCAACCATTTTGCCATTTAGCGCGAAGTGGCTGAGCTTAAATTTATCTCTACTTGCGCCAAGGCCGATCTCTTGCATATTTTTAACAGCGATAGCTACATATGGCAGGTAGCTAACGGCATGCTCGAAAAGCAAAATTTTAAAGTCAAAGCTCGTTTGGCCAAGCTCGATATCTAGCCTAAAATTTGGCGTATCAGAGATGTTTTCAAAAAATTCATCATAAATACAGCTACCAGAAATATCGCATGTGCCGCACTCTTGTCTGACGAAAGGGCAGCTTGCGTACCTTAGTGCGTGTCCGAAGGTGCCTCTAATAGTAGAGCCTATAAATGGGTAGGTGGGCTTTAAATTTGTGCCGCAAACGGCTAACTCTAAATACTTTAGCATGGTTGCCTTTGAGAGATTTTTTAAAATTATACTCTAAAAGAAGCTTTAGCTAGCTGGGGCACGCAAAATGGGCACTTAAATGTCAGTATTTGACGCTGCAAATTTGTAGGATTTCGCCTATTTTCTAAAAAAGTTAAATTTAAAGGATAAAAAATGCAAAAGCGAGATCAAAATATATTGTCTCATATAAGGCGAGAAATTTCTCTTTCAACAAGGGTCAAAAAAGATAAAAGTAGGTATAGCAGGAAGCTAAAGAATAAGTGCGCGGTGGGTTTTGAGTAAATTTATCATCTGCGACACAACCTGTCACGCCACTAGGTTAAATTTTCATCATAAATTAAATCAAAGGAGTATGGATGTTAAGATATATCATAGGTGGCGTGGCGCTTGGAGCTATTGGTTTTGGGCTTGGTAAATATTTTAGTGAGAGTGAGCATTATTGTGATTATTTAAATAAATCCGCACAAAATACAAATGACGAGATAGATAAAAGCACCTTGCAAGATAAATTTTTAGAAATTTATGCAGGTATAGAAAATTTACAAAGAGCACTGCCTACTATACTTGAAGAAAGTGGTCTTAGGAAATTTATAGGTGCTGAGAATGCTAAGGTCATAGAATTTAGCAAAGATGACGAAAAGTATAAATTTGCTCTCATCTGCCTAGTAAATAACAGCAAAAGAGATACTAGCTTTTTAGATAGCCTAAGCAACGTCTTAAGCAATATCTTGCTAAAGATAACGCAAAAAAGGGATGATACAAAAGAGGAAGATAGCTTTTTAAAAGTAGATGCACATCAAGCGGGACTTATATACGCATTAGTTGAAGCAAATAATAAATTTGTAACCATGCTTCGCCGGATAAACGAGATGAAAGATATCGATGTGGTTTTGGACATTTTGCATGAGTGGAAGGAAATTTATGAGAATGACTACTTTAAAAAGGCCTTTGCGTGAGCGGTTTTAATATCAAGCTCTTTTTTTGCATTTTGCAAGAAATAGCTCAAATGCTTTTAAAAATATCAATCAAAAATAGGCTGAGACGGACAAGATGAGCACTACTGATAAATTTTTAAGAGCAAAAGCTTTTGGTAAGTCTTATGAGCTAGATCAAGCTATAAATGAACTTTCTCTTGTGCTTTTTAAAGATGAGTTTATCACAAGAAATATCATTAAATTTAGCGCTCAAGGATTGGATGTTTATAGGTTTGTAAAAACAGATGATGATTTACAAATTTTAAGCGACCTTTCGTTTATGCTTAGATATATGCCTGCAAATATGGCTGGCGAGCAGGCTAAAGATAAAGAGGAGCTTAAAGATTTGTTTTTTACAGCTAGTATTTTGCTAAAGGGTGCCAGCTCTATACAAGAGTTAGCCTTCACTTTTAAAGATGTAGCTAGGTTTTATAAAAACTACTATGGCGGAAAGAGTGCATAGTGGCAAAAGAGGAAGTCTAGTTGTTTATGAATTTATTACTATTTAATTTTTATTAAACTTTTAGAGTGGTTTGACGATATAGAGAAATAATACTTTTGCGGATCATATATAAAAAGAGAGGTAAGAAATGTTGCAAGAAAATACTATTAACTATCTTGATGAAAATACATCGTTCATTGAAAATGAACTTATGCAACTAGATGAAAAATTTGAATTTGAAGCCCAAAAAATAGAGTTAAATGATGATTTGGCACAGGCTTTAAACGAATTTGAAAATTTAAAATCACAACTGCCAAAAGAACAAACCGCAACGCTTCTTGAACTATGTAAGGATAATGTTTTAGATACTATTACCTCACAATTTGGATTGGCTAGCTTATTTATAGATGCACGTGATGGTGGTAGTGTGACGACAACTCATAACTTTGAAAAAGGGATAACATCAAATGCTTCAGATGCAAGTAAATATCAAGAATTTAAAAAAGTACAAGAGCTAAAAGGCGAAGACTGGCAAAAATATCGTCATGATAATTATGATCAACACAACAACTATAAGGCAATGTATGATAATACGGATCAGATCGTGGTAGATGGATATACTAACAAAAAGATACCAAAATCATATACCGATGTAGAGCATATTGTGTCTGTCAAAGAAATAGAGTCAAATGCATCAAATCATCTCTATCTTAGCGTAGAACAAAGAGCCGAAATAGCGTCGAGTGACAAGAATTTAATATATGCTGATCGCGGGGTAAATCGTTCAAAAAAAGATAATAGCTTAAAAGAGTGGCTTGAAGATGGAAATCCCGAGTACACCTCAAAGGTAGACAAAAAAGTAGCAATGAAAAAATATAATGATGCGAAAAAAAATGAAAATAAAAAAAGAACTATTGAGGCTCTAAAGAAAAATTCAAAAGAGCTACTTCAAACTGGCACAAAAGATGCGGCAAAAATAGCAGCTTATTCAGCAATCGGCATTATTCTTAAAGATTTAGTGCAAGGAATAATGATAGAACTTCGCTTGACTTTTGAAAAAAGAGGTAATGAAACATTAAGAGAAATTTTTAATCGCTTTAAAGATAGAGTGAGCAAAATTCTAGTTGAAATAAAATCAAAATGGAAAGATATACTTACAGGCTCATTAGAAGCTGGTATCACTGCCTTTTTATCAAATATCGTAGTGTTTGCTATAAATTTATTTGCAACTACGCTTAAAAGATTTGTAGCAATAATACGAGCAGGATTTGTTTCGTTAGTTCAAGCTATCAAAATTTTAGCAAATCCACCAGCTGATATGCCAAAAGATGAAATAAACTATCAAGCCCTTAAAGTTTTAACTGCTGGACTAATCGGGGCACTATCGCTTGGATTAACAGAAGGAATAGAAAAGCTCTTATTGTCAGTGCCAGTGCTTACTCCGATCATGAGCCTTCCTTTGCCTTTTGGAGATCAAACCATCGGCGATGCGATAGCTGTAACGCTTAGTGCAATGTGTGGAGGGCTGCTAACTACGGTTGCGCTATATTTTATGGACAAGGCTCAGAGAGAAACAAAAGAAAGTAAGATCCAAATCCAACTTATGGCTAAAAGCGGGGAGATAGTTCATATGAAAGCTGCTCAAACTTGGGTTGTGCTTGGCGAAGCGTATGATGAGTTTTTTAACGACGCCAAACAAAGCTATGCTAAGTTTGAACAAGCAAAACTGGAAATCAATCAAAGCACAAAACAAGCAAGCGAGTCTGTAGAAAATTTTTCTAAAACTATGGCAAATTTGAGATCTAAATTAAAACAAATCACAAAGGAGTAAAAAGATGACGGATATGGTGAAAGACGAACCACTTTCTATTGAAATTTTAGAAAGTATGTCACAAAGCAAACTAGAGGAGCTAGCAAGAGAAAAAGCTAGGGAGATATTTTTAAATATCCATAATGCCAATGAAAAAATAAAGGAGGCCAAAAAGCTATCCGTTAGAGCAAGCACAGTAGAGACTGACGGATCAGATGGAATAAATTTTGCAACATTTGGCTTTGCAGGTAAAAGCAGGGAAGATAAGTTATCAGATAGAATAAATTTAACAAATAAAGCTCAAATCAGCCAAAATGAAGCAATTTTTGAACTGTCAAAGATTATTCAGGATTCAATTAAATTTACTCAGCTTACAAGTAAATTTTCAAGTTCTCTACAACAAGCTATGTCTTTTCTTTTTAAAAATGGTCTAAAGGATGCAGATGGCAACATCACAAAGCTTAGCAATGAGAGTGCGAGAGCATTTTGCGATATTTTAGAGGCAGCCGATCAATTTGCTGCAAGTCAAGCAAGACTTGATTATAAAATAGATCAAATTTACTCTAACTTAGATAAAAACCATCAGATAGACGAGAAACAAAGCCAAATTATACAAAGCAATTCTAATAAGATAAGTGAGCTACTTTTGCATATGGATGAAAAGGGGCAACTAGATCAAGAGCAAGAAAAGCTAATAGCCAAAAATGCACAAGCCATAATGGCCAATACTGAAATTTTACGCAACCTACAAACAAGAAAGGATACAAAAATTTATATCATAGCCATAGCTTCGCTATTGCTTTCAGTGATTAGTATCGTTTTACACTTTATAAGATAGTGATAAAAAATCTTATTAGCGTAACTAAATTTTATTTAAAATATGTAATGTAAATACTATGCATAAAACATATATACGATTTTAAATTTAATTTAAGCATCGATTAATTTTCAACACAAATTCATTCTAATGTGCTTATAGGATAAAATAGCGAAAATTTTAAAAGGATTTAAGATGCACTCACACGACAAGATAGCCTTTAGGCTCGCTCAAATTTTAATAAAGCTAAATGACGGAGCAAGGCTTAGCATAGATGAGCTCACAGAGGAATTTAGTGTCAATAAAAGAACCATTCTAAGGGACTTTGAGCGCCTAAATATACTGCCCATAGAAAAAGCAAATGGCAAATACTTTTTGGCTGATTATGCACTTGGTAAGCTTAGCTATAAAGATATCCATGCATTTGCCATACTGAGTGGAGTGAAGTCTTTGTTTCCGGACCTAGACGATAAATTTATAAGCGACATCTTAAACGAGAAGCTAAACAAGGCCTATCTCATCAAAAATCAAGGCTTTGAGGATCTGCAAATTTCAAGAGCCGAGTTTGAAGAGATAAGCGCTGCTATCATTAAAAATAAGATAGTTGAGTGCTCTTATAACGCTAAATTTAGGTCACTAAAACCATACAAACTGATAAACAACAATGGCGTCTGGTACCTGCTAGCAGATGATAGTGGTAGGCTTAAAAATTTCACCCTTTCAAAGCTTGAAAATATAAAGATAAAAGATAGCACATTTAAGCCAAATGAAGAATTTATAAACCGCATCAAGCAAAACGATACAAACTGGTTTTCAGATGTGAAATTTGAAGTGATACTGGAGATAAAAAGCGAGGCGATGAGCTACTTTAAAAGAAAGAAATTCTTGCCAAATTTTAAAATAATAAGCGAGGATAAAGATAGGATCATCCTAAGCACAGAGGTAGCCTATGACGATGAGGTCCTGCGCGTGGTCAAATACTGGTTGCCATTTATCAAGATAAAAGAGCCTGAATATCTAAGGGTGAAATTTGAGAAATTGCTTGAAGAGTATCTAGAATGCAGTTGATAATTATGTAATATTTTTCGTTTATCTTTTTAAAGAAATACATGTTATTAATAAAACATTTTTATCTTTCTGATTAAAAATAAGGTCATTCTTGGTCTATAATTTTAAGATATTTGTTTCGATTTCTAATATAGATACTAGCATTAAGTAATTTATAAGTATTACTATGTTATAGAACTAGAAATACCCTGATATATCGTGCTTCTGAAATAAAAGTCAAAAATTTTTTACCACTTTAAACAACCTAGCCACCAAAATATCTTATAATACACGCAAATTTAAAAAATTTTAACTTAAAGGAGGTTAAGATGACTAAAATCAATTAAGAGTAAGGATTTCTTTTAAATGTTTGAAAAAGATAACCCTTACGATAGGTTGTTGGGACTCCTATTGTAATCGTTATCTACTTTCAAACTACTTAAATAAAAACCTTATCAACAATTACTATATGAAAGCAATGGGCACACTATAGGTATGCCAATTTGGTGAGATGGCTATTGCTGTCTTTGTAAAATTTTAAAAGCCATAGGAGGAAAATATGGCAAGCAAAAATACACTTTTAAATGATTTAAAAACCATTAGAAAGAATAAGAAAAAAGAGGAGATTAGACAAGCATGTATTGAAGTATTGTTTCCACAACAAGCAACACTCAAAGAGTGCAAGTTACTAATCGAAAAAAGTTTTAGCGTAAAGCTATCAAATAAGGAGTTTTCCAAATGGAGGAAAGAGTATGAGGCAACAAATGCCAATCAATCCTCTGATGCATATCATATTCTCGTACCCAACGAAAACAAAAAAGAAGATGAGGAGCTAAGCAATGGCACTAACAATCAAGAGTAGCGATACAGCAATTACGGCAAACGCCGTAATTGCCCTGCAAGAACATATTGAAATGGGCAATAAGGCTAGTGAAAATATTAGAAATAATATTGAACTTTTTAATCAAGCCACAGATAGCTTTGATAAAAGTTTTAAAGAAAAAATAGAGCTTATAGAGCAAGGAGGTGCTGAACTTATGAACGCGACAGAAGAGATTCAAAACAACTTTAAAAATACTCTAAAAGGTGCAGACAAAACTATATCGAAGATCAACTCATCTTTTAGCTCTTTGATGAAGAAGATAGTATCTGCATTAATTGCCTTTGTATTTATAGAAGCGATCTTCTTTCTCGGCTACTTGTTTTATGATAGCCATAAGACAAATGAAGCCAAATCTGCACTACAAAGCAGCCTAGATAAAGCACTTAATAACGTGTCCAACCTTCAAGGCTTTATCATCCATATTTACAATCAAGATGGTCAAAAAGCTAGAGAGGATTTTACTAAATGGCTAAACAAAAATGGCGACAGCAATGTTCAGTAGTAAGCAAATTTTTCTAATAGCAAGACACATACAATGTATGACACTTCGTTTTCATACCTTGTATAATCTTGCTCTGCCGAGGGCTACAATGCGAGATATAAGAAGCGTTAAAACGCTTCATCTCGCTATCACATTTTATGAAAGGATATCATATGCCAAAAAATATCAAGGATAAGGTGCTCTCTATAAGGATCACTTCTCAGCAAAATAGCAAATTATCTGATATGACTAGAGAACTAAAAATATCAAGATCAGAAATCATTTCCTATCTTATAGATAATGGCACTATAAATTCTGAATCCATAAAAAAGAAAGAGCTATATCCAACAATCATTACATATTTTGCTAGACCTTTTAACAATATCAATCAAATGGCAAAGAAACTAAATATAGCTTATAAGACTAGTGGCAATATAGATTTAAAAACGATACTGCAAACACAAGAAGAATTGTACAAAGTTCAATCAGTCCTAACTGAAATTTTAAGCCTAATAAGGAATAACTATGATAGTTAAGATCTCAAAGGGAGAAAAAGGCGTAGCTGATTATCTAAAAACTGGCAAGAAAAGAGATTCAAAGCTAACTAGAGATGAAAAAGATGATAGATTGCCACTGGCTGGAAATTTAGATCTTATAGAGATGTCTGAAAAGCACCAGATAAAGAAAAAGAACAAAAAATATAACTACTATCATATATCCTTGTCATTTACTTCAGAGGAGTGGAGCAGACTATATGAAAGTGGCAATATATATGAGTTTATAATGGACTTTTTAAGGCTAACTTTCCCAAATCACGACATAGATGAGCTACTTTTTTATGCTGAAGCTCATTTGCCTATAATCAAAGAAGAACCATATATTCCTCGTCCAGAAGGGGCGCTAGAAAATAGAACATTAAACAAGAAACATAAAAACGGTGAACCACTAAAAAGAGAGCCTCATATTCATCTAATAGTCTCTTTTGAAAATATGAAATTTACTCATAGCGTAAAAACTGGTGGAGTTATATATACAAAAGGTGCAGCCAAGCAACAAGTAAAAGCTATTATGGCTAAATCAGCAGAGAAATTTAAAAGAGTAGTTAATGACATCTTATCTAACAAGTATGGATTAAATAATATAGAGCCTTTAAGTATGGATGAAGACCAACTAAAAAAACAATATGAAAGCTTTAAAAGTGCAGCACAAAAGGTTAAGAAAGGCAAAGAAAAAGATACACGGATAAAGATAGAAACAGATGTGGTGATCGAGCCAAAAGCTAATACAAAAGAGCAAAATATAAGTGTTGAAGAGCTGCTAGCTGACGCTAAAAATTCTACAGCTGATTATCTGTTAAGAATGATAGAAGAAGATGAGAGTTTCAAAAAAGACTATTATGATAGAGCAAAGAGGCTTAATGCAGTGGATATAAGAGAATTTTTGCCTATGATCAATGCAAAATTTAACATCACTGCAAAACCTGAAATGGTAAATGACAAATATAAAGTAAGAGTGGATGGTTTTAATGGAACTTATAATCTAACTGATCTAATGTGTAAGATAGTCTACAATGGCAGAAAAGGAGCGTTGTTTCACGTAGTTAATGAGCTAGAGCAAATGCTTATAGAGCTTCAAGCTAATAAAAATGAGCCAAAGATAACATTAAGTGTAAGTAGTGACTTTAACATACAAAATCAAGAGCCAAAAACTCAAGTGCTAAATAGCTGGAAAACGATACAAATAGAGCCATACAACCTAAAACCAATACTTAAAAACTATTCAGCTATATCAGTGGCAAGTTTTAAAGATAAAAGTAAAGAAGCTAGCAGTATTGATGGCATAACTCCTACGCTTATATATGATATAGATAACTCTAAATTTAGTGCAAATAATGCTCAAAATTTACTACAAAGTAAAGGAATAAAAGGCTTCATATACCCAACCACCTATCAAGCGCTAGACGCAAAAGTAGAGAAATTTAAACTCATCATACCCACAACAGATGCTCCAAGCTTAAATGAATATAATGAATACATAAAAGAGATAACAAGAGAGCTTGGGTTATATAACATAGTAAATAACTCCAGCTTGCATCCTAGTAAATTTCACTACACTCCAGTGCCAGGATCTGAAGTTATAAGCATTAGTGGAAAAACTTTTGATAATACAAGAGCCATTGAAGATGCCAGCCTAAAAACAGACATTAATAATATGGATATTAGAGCCATATATGAAGATTTACAAAATCAAAGAAAATATGAGCTTAGCCATGAACCAAAAGATAGCAACTTGCATATTAAAAGAGCAAGCTATCAGGCTATATCATCAAAGATTCCAATAAAAGAGTTAATAGAATACTTTGACGAGAGTACTATGGTTAAAAAATATAAAGATTATCAAATACTTTTTAATAATAACAGTAGATATCTATACTTGTCAGAAGAAAATACAGCCTATTCTTTTAGTCAAAATAGACACTATACTCCATATATCTATATTAGAGATAAATTTTATGAAGCAGCCAGAAAGATAAAAACTGGATTTTATGATGATGATCTCATTCAAAAGCTAAGTATTACAAAAAATGAATATGAAGGCTTCGTAAAAGATATCGATAACCATCTAGATATAAATAGATACTATTTAGCTTTTATAAATAGAACCGAAAACTTTAAAAAATATCTATCAGATATAGCTAAGATTAACTATAAAGGCTTAATTTATAATATAAAAACATATATGAAAGATTGGCAAGATATGCAAGGTTTTAATAATCTAAAGGAGCATTATAAAACAGATAAGATATGTCTAGCAGAGGATCATATATCATTTGATTCACTAAAAATAATAAAGCAAGAGCTATATAATCAAGGACTTGATAAGGACTTTGGGGTGGAGCAATCAACACAACAATCAAATGAGATAGAGGGCAAAGAGCAAAATGTAAAGTTAGGATATGATGGTTTGAGAAGGTAGATTATCGTAAGCTATTATAGAAGCCAAATTATTAGCCATCTCTCACCCTATAAATCCAAACGGCAATGCAAACATATCATCATCTAGGCACCAGTAGCAAAAATTTTTAGGGTGTTGTTAAAATATGAGCTAACCAAAGATATTTTTGATTTCTCCAAGATTATCTTTGCGATCTCTGAATAGCCCGCTGTTTATGATCTTTTCAGATAAGCCGTCGTTATCATCTTTTTTTAGCACCAAATAGTCTATATCATCACTTAAAATATCTATCAAATTTTCATCACTATGGCTTAACTCTTTTTGAGAAAGTGGATATAGTTCTACTCAAAACTTTTTAGCTCTGACTGCATTAAAAACTAGGTTGCATTGTTTTTAAAAGATCAATCCTCTTCTAAAATTTCACAAAGTAGCCAACCAAACGGCTGTTTATTGATAAGCCAAGCTGTGGTCTCCTCCTCTTGGATAGATGGTTTTTCCCTGCCTCTCATTATTTTTATCCTTCTCGCGCCATCTACCGTAACGGCTCTTGCACCACTATGCTTTCCAACTCTCAATAAAAATTGATTATCCTCAAGTTTTAAATGCTCGTATTTCTCAATAAATTTATCAGATAGTCCTTCGCGTGTAAATTCGTCCGTTTCATAGCTAAACTGAGAGGCAAATATCGGCATATAGTGAGAGTTGCAAGCTTTTATTAGCTCGTCTATGCCAAATTTATTATTTTTTATCGTAAATGTTGTTTTAAATTCACTTTTTGAATTTATTGCCTCATATCTTACTGGTATGCCTTGACTTGCATTTTGGTCTCTTGAGGCCCTATTTCTTTTTATATTTGTAGCAACAGAAGCAAAAGTATGTGACTCTATCACCTCACTATCAGCCACTAGAAAATCACCAAAATACTCTTTTGTATCATAGCTTTTACTCTTTTTATAAAGCATTTCACCAAAAGCTGTAGCTATAGCGCCTTTTAGTGAGCTTCCTGGGATTATGGCTTTTTTTAAATTTGGAGATATAAGTGTCTTTTCGACCACTAGTTGGTTTATAACTTTTTTACCGCCACCTTCTCTTTGAACTACCTTGCCTATTTTGTCATTATAGTCTTCTGCGATGTTTTTTAGTGCCTGCATTTTGTAGTAAGAGACCTTTTTTGCCAAAGAACTCTTCTCTTTTATAAATTTTTGCAGCTTCAATATGCCATCACTAGTAGTGTCTGAGGCTATTTTCATAAATTCATCTTTAAACTTATCGTCAAGTTTTTTAAAAAACTCAAATTCATCAAAAACATACATATAGTATTTATCATCCGCGCCTCTATCTATGACGTAGTTCATAGGCTCATAGGCCTCTCCAGTACCTATATGTATAGGGCTTATAGGGTTTAGTTTGATCTTATAGTTTTTAGTTTCATTGTGCATTTTTTATCTCCGTAGCTATTAGTATGCTATATCCTTGGTGCACTGTGTTTGCGTTTGTAGAGTGTCCGCTTATAGCCTTTCCTATATACTCTTTTTCGCAAATTTCATCATATATCACCACGCTACCGCTATCTGCCATTAGGAGTGGGCTTTTAAAAGGATTTGTGCTTGCAAGCCCTCCACCATGTTTGCCAAATCTAGTAAATGGCTCATAGTAAAATTCTTTTAAATTTTCATCATCTATCACGACTGGACTAAGCGTCATAAAGGCATTTGAGTTCTTTTTTACAGACACCTTCTCAAACGCTCTGTACTCAAACGCTCCTTTGCCTATGCTAGCTCTCTTGCCATATCCACTTTTAGATACAACTTCAAGCACTTTTTCTAGTTCGTCAAGTTTAAATTTATCATCTAGCAAAAAGTAGATATCTTGCTTGCTAAATTTCATCTCCATTAAAGCATAAGGCGCAAATTTACCGCTCTCATCGGTCGTAAACGTATGGTAGTTTATGGAGTTTTTTATCGTTGCGTTTTTTGTTAGTTCATAGCCAGCCTCGTCACTTGTTTTAGCATTTTTGAAATTTCCACCTTGCAGATCCTCCATGCTAAGCCAAATTTTTTTCCTATTTTCTTTTTTTAGCTCCAAATTTTCGCCCAAAAGATGACTTGGCATGCTAGGCTTTGGCAGATATCCACTAGCAAAGCCATCAGATACTATCAAAAATGGCTTTTTGTCATAGTCACTTAGTAGCTCATTTAGCCTATCTTCTCCAAGCCTATATCTGATCGCCCAGCAAATTTGTCCAAACAAAGTATCACCCTTTAGAGGCGTTGTGAAATTTGACTTGGGTGTTATGGTAGTTTTACAAAGTGTCATTATTCCCACCTTAAATTTTTAAATTCAACCCTTCCGTAACCTCTTGAGCCGCTACCGCCTAGATAGTCGTTTTGTATTAGCTTAAGTCCGCTATCAACCATCTCTTTTAGCTCGTTTTCGTTGTCGTTATAAGGCTCTTTTTCATCAAAAACTTTTAGTCTAATAACAAGGTCAAATTTCACTCCAGCTGGCACACGCTCGATCTGGCGAGGATGCTCGGCAGTTCCGCTTTCTCTATTGATCACGTTTTCATATTTTGCTTCGCTTAGTTTTAGCCCTTCGCACTCTTTAGATAACAAACAATCCCCAACACTTATCCTAGTAATGCCAAATTTATTCTCTTTATCGCCAAAAATTTTTAGTAAATTTTGCGCCGCTTTTTTATCTGGCTCTGGTACTTTTTCTAAAATTTTAGAGTTAAAGACCTCTCCTTCACCATATCCAACTAGCCTATTATTCCACTCTAGTAAGCTTCTCATTTTACCTTTTAGCGAGCTTCCAGGGATGTAAGGCTTACTTGTGTTTATATCTTTTATCACCTGCGAGTCTATGCCACCTATCTTCATAGTATCATCGCCGCCACCTATATGAAGTCCGCTTAAAAGCTCTATTTGTCCCTTTAAAGTTAAAATTTTCATATTCTCTCCTTATTTTTTAGCAAAGCCTATAACGGCCTCAAAAAAGAGTTTAAATACCCTTAGATCATCTTTTGTCTTTACCTGAGCCACACATTTATTTATCATCTCGACAAATTCATCGCTTGAGCATTTTCTTGACTTAGAGTAAGCCGCTTTTGAATTTAGCATCTTTACAAATGGCAAAACTTCGCTGAAGTCTTCACTATTTGACTTTTGCTCTAGCTCGATTATATAGTCATAAAATGCTCTTATCTGAGTAGCTTTTGTTCTAGCAGAGACTAGATCAGCGACGATCTTTGCTGTTTCATCAAACAAATTTGGATTTTTCTTGTAGTCCAAAACTATAGGCGGTAAAAAGTCAGCTTGCGGTTTATTGCCGGCATTATAGTTGCCACCACCACTTCTATTGTATCCACTCATCGTTCTCTCCTTTTATATATGTATTCACAAATAGCCATCTTACTCTCCTTTGGATTGTTTTCTATCACATTATTTAGCATAAGAAGCAGCTCGTTCATCTCACCACCACCTTGCATATTTCTAGTAAAGCTATAGCTTAGCTTTGACTTCCACATCGTATTTTTCACATCCTCACATACTTTTTTACTCATCTCGCAAAGCTCAAGCAGTCTATATAAAAACGCCGTATTGTCTATATTAAATTTAGTAAATTCATCTAAAATTTGACTTCTGACATTTAGATAGCTATCCCACTTAGCAGTCTCTCCAAAGATGCTGATCGCATCTTTTCCACTCATCTCTTTTGAGCTCTCCAGCCACTTTTCGCTAGTTTGCGCTAGAAAGCTTATAGGCGTAGATGGTTTTGCTAAAACGATGCCAAAAGAGATACTTAGATCTTTTGTTTTTATAAATTTCATAAACTCTTGCCTTACAAAAACGGCGAGCTCTATCATCTGGTCATAGCTACCAACTATCAGCAGATCATCTCCACCCGCAAAGACCGTGTAGCTATTTTCAAATTTCTCTTTCATCTTTCTTGGCACATATAAAGAAAAAAAGTTATTTATCCCCTTTGAAAAGGTGTCAAAATTTGCAAAGTTTTGCGTAACATCGCTATGTTTTATGAAATTTCCCATATTATCTACGTCAGCTTTTATCACGGCGATCGCATTATCTCCGCACGATTTTTTAGCCAGATCTTCAAAATCCACTATGCTGCCCGCATTTTTAGCGACGTATGATCTTATATTTTCACTTATCTCAAGATCCACATCCATAAAGTCTATGCCTATATCTTTGCTATTTATCTTCTTACTATCGCCAGCTAGCTTTTCGCCAAGACGTACAAAGGCGGCACAAATTTCGCATTTATCTTTGTCGTGAGCTATCTTTCTTATATTGCAGATCCTGCAAAGAGTTTGATTTGTTATGCCCTTGTCGTATGAAAGCACCGGTTCTTGCTCTTTTAAATTTAACTTTTTAAATTTCTCTAGCTCCACAGCCTTGCTGATCTTATCCCTTAGCTCTTTATATCGCTTAGGCTCCGTAAAGTCAGCCCTTTCGCACTCCACGCAAGATAGGCTAACACCGCTAACGCCAAAGAAATTTTTTATAAAATAAGCATTTATAACGCCTTTTATCTCTTTAAAAGCAGCTTCATCAAATTTGGGGGATAGTATCTCAAATTTACCAGCCGTGCATGATAAGATACATTTTTCATCTATGCCCAGTTTTTGGCAGATAAATTTAGCTAAGACCATCATAAAAAGCTCGCAGAATGCAGACTTTGCTCTTAGTACTTTGGCTGCGTTTTTTGAGCCTAGATTATCAAATATAAATTTTTGTATCCCATAAAAGTCTCCGCCTATTAAAAACATCCTATCTTGCAATATCTCATCTATACTCTTAGATCCTTGCTCCAAAGAGACAAACCCGTCGCTAAAATAACTGCTAAATTTGCTCATTCATATCCTCCGTTTCTATTTTCCCTAGTCCAAAAACAGTCTGCTTGCCTACGCCTATTATCTCGCCTAGCTTTAGTAGCTCCATACACTCTTTGCTAATGCCCCTCATCTCTAAAGACCCCGTCAAGCCGCCAAAATTCATAGTAGTGTTTTGTCTATTGCTACGCCTAGTTAGCTCCACGTATTTTAGGTCTTTTTTGGTTATCTCACCCCTTATCTCGCACTCTAGCGCCTCGTGAGCTTGTCCAAAGAGGCCAAGCCTTCTTTGGTAAATGGAGTTTAGTATCTCTTTTAGACTTATATTGTCATTTTTTAAAAAAACATTATCTTTTTTTATCCTAAGCGGAGTTATAAATTTGACCCTGACATCGCCCACGTCACCATCAAAGCTAAATTCTCTTATATACTCTTTAGGCAGGCTTATTTTATCCTCCGCCAAGCACGCCTCACCATTTACAAACATATCAAATTTCTCATACCTAACCCTATCTTTACCAAGTCCATATTTCTTTAGCATCATATATGCCGCAGAGGTGATATATGGTAGTTTTTCACACGCACTCTCTAGTAAAACTATGCCAAAGTCATACACTTTAGCCCCTAACTTAAAGTCCAGCCTATATCTATGGTAGCTATTTTTCTTCTCATAAAAGTCGTAGTATAAACAGCTCTCATTTGCAAAGCACTCATCGCACTTATGGGCGTGATTTATACAGCTTACGCTTTTTAGCGCATACCCAAAGGCTCCTCGCACCTGCGAGCCGATAAAAAATGGCGGCTTTTGTGACGGCTCAAATTTCACTCTAAGCTCGGCATACCTCATCAAAACTCCTTATCTTCACATAGTCTAAAACCGCACCCACCATGCTCTTTTTTAGAGCATCTAGTAGTTTTATCAGCACGCCAAGACTATCTCTTATCGCCCTTATATCGCTAGAAAAGGTCAAAATCATATTAGTTTCATTATTCACTTCAATGCTCAATTTTCAAATTATCTTATTATATATGATTTAAAGGCAAATGTTTATATTTTTTAGATTTTTATTTAAAAATTATTATTTTTTATATATTTGTGCATACCTTTATCGCTCTTATTTTTAATTTAAATTTCTATCTTTTTGGCTAAAATTTCGAAAATTCGTGATTTTAAAGATATTTAAGATAGGTTCTTTTTACTTATCATTGTTAAATTTGACCCGATTTAAGGGATTGAAACGAAGCTTTTGGCTCTGTTTGTCCTCCAGCTTGCTCATCTTATTTAAACAAATTCGACCCGTTCTAGGGGATTGAAACTTCATCTCTGCCACGTCGAGTAGTTTCCATCCGACATAAATTTAAACAAATTTGACCCGATCAAGGGGATTGAAACTCGTAATAGTCAGCGTGTTTAACTTCTCTTGCTATTTAAACAAATTTGACCCGATCAAGGGGATTGAAACGCATCGTAGTGAAGCATACTCTCGTTAAAGTCATTATTTAAACAACTCTGACCCGCTCCAGGGGATATGGCGACCCATACCACACTTAAAAAGGTAAATTCAAAATGTTTACTAAAAACCTAGAACACATATTTACAAAAGCTACTTTAAGCTCCGCATTTGACGAAATTTCTGCAAATTCTTTGGGTTTAGACGAGATCTCATATGCTGATTTTAAAAAGAACTTCGACGAAAACGTAGACCATCTCATACGTTCATTATTAAATGGCACCTACACACCAGAGCCGCTAAGAAAGATAAACATCCCAAAAGAAAATCGCAATGGCGTAAGACCCATAGGCATATCCTCTATAAAAGATAAGTTAGTTCAAAGGGTTTTATACTCGGAGTTAAATCCATACTTCGACGAGACATTTTTATCAAATTCCTACGCCTACCGCCCGCACAAATCCACCTACAAAGCCATAAACAGAGCCAGTAGCTTCATAAACGAAAATGACTGCTGGATACTAAAAGCCGACGTAAAAGACTTTTTCGAGTCGATAGACCACTCAAAGCTACTGCAAATTTTACAAAAACACATAAAAGACACAAAGATCATAAACCTTATCTCACTCTTTTTAAAAACCGGCGGATTTTTAAAGCGCGATTTTAAAGAGCATAAAATCGGCGTAAACCAAGGCGATATACTATCTCCAATGCTATCAAACATCTATCTTGATTTGATGGATAGGTTTATAAACAAGACTACTGATAAATTTATAAGATACGCAGATGACTTTATCGTATGCTTTGCAGAAAAAGACGAAGCTTTAGAATTTGAGAAAAAGCTAGATGACTTTTTAAAACTACTAAATTTATCTCTCAACAAAGAAAAAACAAAAGTCGTAAACATAAACGACGGTTTTGTCTTCCTAGGCGTTCGTTTCTTTGGTAAAAACCGCTGCGTAGATAACGACAAAATTCAAAAGATCATCTCAAATTTACACTCTGCAAGCAAAGAAAAGTCAAATTTCATAGACTATATTGATGAGATAAACGCCATTTTATTTACGCTTAAAAACTACTATCTAAAGATCATACCGCCAAACTCACCGCAGATAATGCAGATAAAAGAGCATCTCATAGACTCTTTAGCCCAAAAGATCGCCCTATACAAACGAAACAAAAGTATAAATTCAAAAAAAGAGTTCACCCTCTATCTTGAAAAGATCGACTTTGGAGTATTGTTTGGTCAAAACGAGATAAAAGACAAGATAACACTAGCCATAACAAAAGGCTATGACAAATACCTATCTCAAAAAAGCTACGAAAACGAGCCCCGCAAGATAAACCAAAAGAGAAATTTCTACGCCACCAAGATCGCCACCGACTCTACGCTTCATATCAATCAGATCGGAGTCCATCTAGGTCTTAGCAAAAACAAATTTGTCATAAAACAATACGGCAAAATTTATAAAGAATTTCCCATCTCTAAAATTTCCCGCATCATCGTTGATAGCGAACACATCTCGCTATCTTCTGCGGTGATCTGGCGCTGCACAAGAGAAAAGATCCACATCGATTTCATAGACAAGCACTATGTCCCATACGCTACCGTGCTAGCCTACAACAGCACCTCTACGCAGACAGCACACAAACAAGCCATGCTCCTAAACACACCGGCCCAGCTATATCTCGCCACCTCTTTTGTCGAGGCAAAGATAAGAAACCAAACCAACTATCTAAAATACCTAAACAAATACCATAAATTTCTAACTCCAAACATCCTAAAACTAGAAAATATCCTGGCTAGAAAGCTAAAATACGTCAAAAACACAAACGAGCTCATGGGCTTTGAGGGCTCGGCAGCCGCCATTTACTGGGACGGCATAAAGAGCATACTGCCGCTAGAATTTGAAAAGCGCATAACATTTGGCGCCAAAGACATCGTAAATTCCTCACTAAACTACGCCTACGCCATACTCTACTCCAAGGTTCAAGAGTGCCTATATCTAGCAGGCCTTAGCCTACATATCTCATTTTTACATGCGCTTGACAGCACAAAGCCGACCCTAGTCTTTGACATGATAGAGCAGTTTAGGACATTTATGGTAGATAGAGTCATAGTCTCGATGCTAAACAAAGATGAGCCCATCTCACTAAACAAAGAGGGGCTTCTCACCGACGCCTCTAAAAAGCTCATAGCCCAAAACATGAAAGAAAAACTCGGCAGCTACACTATGTGGAAAAAGGAGTCATGCAAATGCGAAAACATAATCATGCAAGAGTGCTACGAACTAGCTCGCTTCGTAAACGGCGAGAGCAAAAGCTATAGACCTTTTGTAGGGAAATTCTAATGAAATTTGTAATAGCCTACGACATACAAAGCGATAAAAATCGCAAAAAGCTCTCAGACATCCTTGAAGGCATCGGCTACCGTGTAAATTTTAGCGTCTTTGAGTGCGAGCTCAATGAAGCCAAGCTCAAAAAACTGATAAAGTCCGCCAAGGCTTTACTAAATGTCAAAACAGATAGCTTGAGATTTTATAGACTATGCGAAAACTGCGTGGGAAAAAGCTTTGAGCTATGCGATAAAAAAGGTATCTTTGAGATGCAAGAGCTCTTTGTCTAGCTTATGTCATTCTTAAATTTCTTTTGGATTTTTGATTTGCGAACTTTTTTAGCTGAAATTTGACCCTTTTTAGCTAAAATCTCGCGAAATAGGTTCGCAAATCTAGTTTTTTCAAAATATCTCTCATACATTTGCGAACTTTTAGTTATGGCTAAGTTTAGGATAGCCTATTTTAGGACCTTGCGAAACTTATATACCGCTTAAAGTTCGCAAACCTATAAAATTTGAAATTTTTAAAAGAGACTTGCGAACTTTTTTGAGATGACAAATGCCTAAATTTAGGGGTTCTTTCACTTATCATTGTTAATTTTATGGAGTTAGTATTTTTAAATACCTATACATTTGCGAACTTTTTTGAGATTTTCACGAATTTTAGGTATCTTTAAAGCCAGTTTCTTAAATAATTTTACTAATTTTTTCTTTGCAAAAATAGTCTTTTAGGCTATTTAAACAAATTTGACCCGATCAAGGGGATTGAAACACTAGACCATCGAATTGAAAAACACTGGTTTTTTATTTAAACAAATTTGACCCGATCAAGGGGATTGAAACATTCTAGATCGAATTCTTTAACCTCTTTTTCTCCAAATTTAAACAAATTTGACCCGATCAAGGGGATTGAAACCCCAAACCCACTCCATTGACTCATCCCAATGAGACCAAATTTAAACAAATTTGACCCGATCAAGGGGATTGAAACTTGATTTCCTTGTCACCAATTATCTCTAATGTTTCATTTAAACAAATTTGACCCGATCAAGGGGATTGAAACATTTCTCAGTTGCGCCTTCTTCTAGACATTCTTGCTTAGAATTTAAACAAATTTGACCCGATCAAGGGGATTGAAACTATACTTAATAGCTTTTCTCTGTCTGGTTTTCTAGAGAATTTAAACAAATTTGACCCGATCAAGGGGATTGAAACACGTAGAAGATAGCAATAGCAATAAGCCATTCCATCTGAATTTAAACAAATTTGACCCGATCAAGGGGATTGAAACGTAAGAGTATATACTGTAGATGAAACTAATGATATACATTTAAACAAATTTGACCCGATCAAGGGGATTGAAACACCGTCGCATGAACCAGACTCATAGGCTGAGTCTGCTTATTTAAACAAATTTGACCCGATCAAGGGGATTGAAACGCTGGGGAATACTTATCGGCGAGATCCTTTATCTCATCTTATTTAAACAAATTTGACCCGATCAAGGGGATTGAAACATTAGGATTGATGGAAAATGACGCAACTCTTCAGTTGCATTTAAACAAATTTGACCCGATCAAGGGGATTGAAACAAAGATTTCTCTTTTACAGCTTCTTCTTTAGCAGCATTAGCTAATTTAAACAAATTTGACCCGATCAAGGGGATTGAAACTTTATGTAATTCAGTTGATAGCCGCTATCTTTACTTGGAATTTAAACAAATTTGACCCGATCAAGGGGATTAATAAAAAATGACAAAGCGTAGGCGCTTTATGTTATAAAAAAATGTGTAGTGCTTATATGCTTGTTGAATAAATTTAGATAAGAAGATGTGAGATGATAGGTTTTTGTGATTTGCGTAGATAAATAAAAGCTACGAAAACGAGCCATGAATTTTACTTCATGGCTTGCATGGGCCAACTATTTAGAAGTTGGCTTCATGCGAAACGTGCCCTTAGTCGTTTGGACTTTGGTATAGCCACCAAAGCTTTGACCCACTTTTTGACTAGCACGAGCAGATGAGTAAGATCTGCTTGAAGATGATGAAGAATAAGAACGTGAATAACCTTTTGCCATTTTGGCCCCCTTGTGTTGAATTATTTTGTTTTGTTGGGAGAATTATAAAAGAGTGTATGGACATATTGTGTATAATTCATAAAAAACTTTAGAATATAAAGGATAAAGTAATGGACGCTCAAACTAGGATACTATGGCTACTTAAAAAGCTAAATCGTGGCGAAATAATCGACACTGCACAAGACGAGCTATGGATAAATGAAAAAGATGAAACCCCAAGACTAAACTACAAAACCATAAGACGAGACTTTGATGCTATAAAAAGTGTATTTGGTGAGATAGAGATAAAGCGCACAGATCCTGGCTGCTACCAGGCTATCAATACAAATTTACTTGATGATCTACTTGATGAGAGAAAGAGGAATGTCTTAAAGATAATCTACACAATGCTTGCCAAAAACTCTCAAAAATTTAATGAAACCAGTAAGAAAACGGCTATATCTCAAGCTATAAACGAGTCTTTGGACGTTTATGACTTTATCACGAGTCCGATCGAGACAGAGCTAGACAAAAGCGTCATAAAAACACTAGAAGATGCAATACGCTATAGAAAAAAGCTCGCAATTGAGTATACACCTACAAGCAGATCCAATAGCAAAAAATTTAAAGAGGTGAAGCCATATAAAATTTTGCTAATCAATGAAAATTTATATCTGGCAAATAGCAACAACGAGTATGATTTTTCACTTTTTAGGATAGCTGGGATAGTAAATTTAGAGGCTATCAAAGGCGAAACATTTAACCACGACTACAACATCGACGACTTTATAAAAAATATCCAGACGCCGTTTGCGGTCTTTTCTCATGAGTGGAGAAGCTCGCTTGTAGAAGTACAGCTCGAGATCAGCCCAAAAAAGGCCTTTTTGTTTGAGAGAAAAAAATTTTTTCGATCACAAAAGATCATAGAGCACAAGTCAGACGGGGCGATCGTGGTTAGTTATCATTTTACGGATCTTAAAGAGATAGAGTTTTTTATAATGGAGTTTTTGGGATACGTTAAAATTTTAGCCCCAGTGGAGCTAAAACAAAAGATCATAAAAAAGATAGAAGAAGGTAAAAATTTACTCTAAAATAGCCTTTGAGGCATGCTTTTAACCAGTCTAAAACATGCCTCAAGGGACTTATCGCCTATGCCAGGAGCTTTTAGCAAAGAGCTTAGCGAGTGATATAGTCCGCTATCTATCGCATCTTTGATAGATTGAAATCTTATATTTTTTATACCCAAGATCTTGGTCTGCCTTTTTAGCTCATCGATATCAAAATTTAGTGCAAATTCATCGTATAGATCATCGCTTGCATTTTCATCAAATTCCCAAATTTCACACTCTATTTCTAAAGACTCCAGAAATTCCATCATCAAATTTATAACTTCGTCTTTATCAAGTCCGCCATTTGCGGCGCCAAGAAGCGGAAATGCGATGTGGTTGATATTTTTGCTAGCATATGTATTTACAAATTTTTCAAGGCCTGCTTTTATGTAGCTCATTTTTGATGGATCTTTCCAGTGCTTTTTGGTAGGGAAATTTAGCACCTGTCGCCCGTCAGCTGCTTTATATAGCCATAGCTTTCCTATATCTATTTTATTTGGGTTGTTCTCACCGCAAAGCTCGACATACCGCGCAAACATCTCAGGATAGCGCAGCCTAAACTCATAGGCTATACCAGCGCCCATGACGCCTACGCAGTTAATAGTATTTACGATAGTGTCTGCTTTGGTGTTAAATATATTTCCATATTTTAGTGTTACCATTTTTATCCTTAGAAAAATTTAGCCAGATCAACTATGACGTTGATATTATACATTTTAAGATCACCAGCTAGTTGCTCTTCGATAGCTTTTTTACTAGCTTGATCTTTAACATATATAGAGCGTATGTAACGGCTATAAACTACATCATTGATCAAAATTTCTGCCATCATTTTTTGTTTGATATCATTGTTTGCAATGCCATTGTTGCACCATCTTGAAGAAAAGACATCATCAAAATTTATAAAATTTGGATCTTGTAAATCGGGCAAATTTTTACTAAATTTAGCCTCATCTGCAGACGCATTGCGATTTGAGATCAAAAAACCATTGCGATGATCTTTGATAACCCGAACGTCAAGTCCTAGAATGATAACGCGAGCATTGCTTCTATTTCTATAGAGCATGGCATTGCGTGGATTAAAATAAAAAGGAACATAGTCGTGAATTTTATGTCCATATATGCGCTCAACCTTTTCGCGCCTTGCATTTACCTCTTGGTTGCTGATATCTACTTGTTTATAAGTGTTGTAGTGATTTTGCAAGCCATGTAGTAAAATGTTTTGTAAATTATTTCGGTCTGTCATATGGAAAATTTCTCTCATGCCGTCTAAGAAAGCTTGGTTGCTCATTATAACCTCCGTTATTTTTTCGGAGATTATAAGGGGTATTATAGACATATAGTGTCTAAAAATATTAAATTATAGGCTTTGTTGTATATTTATAAAATTATGGTATCTATCAAACAGCTTTTTTATCTCTTGTTTAATATGGCTAAATTCTTCTTCGCTGATATTGCCATGTGCAAAGTCGTTGCGTAGGTCGTCTAACTGCTTGTGATATTTTGCCAGTTCATTGCTAGAGCCAAATTTTGTATTTATAATCCGTCTAATCTCTTTTATATCTTCTTTTGAAAGTTCAAGATACTTTAAATTTTTCATAGTCCTGCCAACAAAGTCATCATCAGTTTCATAAGCTCTAGTTTTTAACGACTGAATAAAGAAATTGCTTATCAGATAATTTTTTCTAACGCCCATAGTAGAGCATTCATCTAAAATTTTCTTATACACGATAGGGATATTTCTTTCAAAAACTCCAACTATGTAACTATTCACACTTTCAAACAGCAGCACCAACGACTGCAGCAAATAACCCTTTTTAAACATATCTTTGGCTAATTTATACCTAAAAATATATGCGCTATCGCTCCAGTCACATATTTTATTTAGCCTATCTTTTAGATCCCTAGCTCTTGATATCAGTGCGATATCATCTATCTTGTCAAGTTCTTTGATCAACTCTTTATGCGAGCTTTTTAACTTTGCAATATTTAGGCTTAGTATATTATTTGAAAAATCGTTTAAAGCATTTACTAGCGACTCAAATTTCTTTGCTCTTATGTGTTGAGCCAAAGTATAGTTTTGAGAAAAAGCTGCGATCACAAAAGCAATGTTGGCAATATCTAAGTATTGTCTTAGATCTATTATCTCGTATAGCTTGGATTTTTCTATCTCTTTTGCAAATAAGATTTGATCTATTTGAGAGACATTTGAGAAATTTTGTATGAGTAGATCAACTAGCGCTAACAAAGGCAGATGCCTAAAACCATGCGTCACGTCAAAGACGATCTTGCCAACACCACCTTTAACTAGGTCATCTACAGCTCTTTCAAATATCTCAAATATAGCTTCAAAATTTTTCTCATCTGTGATCTTGTAGCTATCGTTAAAATTTATCCTAAAATTTACATAGTGTGCCATTACCTCTTCGTTAAACTCTCTAGCATCGGCAGTATATATGGGCACTATATTTTCAGCACCAAATTTATCTGCTAGAAGAGGTAAGGTGTTAAAAAATTCTTGCGAGTTATCAGGGCTCTCACCAGCAAAATAGTACTTAGCACAGCCTTTGGTTTTGATGTTGTCTTTTTGTCCTTGTATACCAAGGATGGTGATAACGGCTGTTTTGTTGTTGATCTCTTCACTCTGGGGTGGATTTGCTTTTTTGACTATAGTTAGCGGCATTTTGCTTCCTTTGAATTTAACAACTTATATTTTTGAAGTATAGGAGATTATCTCGTTTTGCAACTTGTGTTTTACTTAATAAAAAAAGGTAGGTTTTATAAATACTCCCTAAATTTTTCATGCTTAAATTCACGCCTAGTTACCAATTTACCATCTATAGCAAGCTCTTTAACGATGCGTTTAGTAGTAGCATAGATGGTTTTTATCCCGATATTTTTAGCAAAATTTATCATGTTATAAGTAGCGCCAAAGTCACCTTGCACCAGCAATATATCACCAGCTTCAGCTTCAAGCATCAACTCCTTTTTATATGTGTTTAAAGCATATAATATATTTTCATCTGCTGGGTCGATATTTGACCACGTATCGTCGGTAATGTTTATTATAGAGTCGATATCAAATGATTTTATAGCTTGATCTTTTTGCTCTTGTGTTAAATCATGGTTTATTAGAACAAACATTTTTTTCATTATTATTCCTTTTTAAATAAACAAGACGGGATAGTATCTAGCAAGTTGGACACATTGTGGCAAAAAAGGAGCAAAATAGAAAAATTGCTTAGTTTTTAATTTTTATGACACATGCTGTCGTTTTTGGGCTTTATAATTGCTGTACTTCTATAAAATAAGGATAAAAATGAAAACAAAAGCAAGAGACGTGGCTATAGTAGCGTCTATCAAAGGAAGCATCAGCCTGCATGTAAGAGTCGTGAGATCTAAAAAGACCTACACAAGAAAGCAAAAGCACCCAAAGGATGTTAGAAGGTCAACATAGTAGATTTATATAAATGCAAATCGCTCCAAGGCTATTGCACAAAATTTACATCCAGCCTATATCCAGTAGCATTAGCATAGGATTTTAAAGTAGAGCCAGTTTTTTCTTCGTTAAATCATTTTTTCAAATCTTTTGAAATTTTAGACACTATTTCCAATTTTGTGTTGTATATTCTAAAAAATATTATCTCACCGCCCTTTGGCAACTCTTGTTCTATTTGGTTTATTTTACTCATATATAAATCCTAATACAAAAACCCAAACAGCCAAAGTGGAATTTTATTTCCAACTCCTACTTCAATATCATCTGCTGCTATAAATGAATTTGGCATATCCTTAATCTGCTCAAAACTCTTTTTTGCTCCACCTATTTCAAATGTAAATTTATCATCCACTATAAAGTCGCCTTGTTTTGGGATATTTAGCCTATGTTTTACCCTTAGCTGATTGGCAAAAAAAGTCTCTCTTATGGTACCCGCCTTGCAATCATTGCCGTAAGCGTAAATTAAATTTGTATTATTCATATATATTTTTGCCGGCTTTACTAGCTTACTAAGTCCTCTGCTTTGCTCATCTATCATGCTTACTAGCCTTGCATCGTTTAAATAGGCAATGTAATCATACAGTTTGGCTCTACTTATCTCGGCAAGAGCCGCAATTTTAGTATAATTCACCTCAAACGGCTCGCTTTGGCAAACTACTTCAAGCAGTTTTTTAAGCTTATATGTATATTTTTGCTCAACTAACCCAAGAGACGTTAGATCTACGTCTATACTTAAATTAATAGTATTTAGCAAGCTTTCGTAGTATGAGCTTTGCTTATTAAAGTAGAATGGATAGTAGCCAAATTTGAGATATTTTTTAAATAGATTTTGCTTTATTTTTAAGTCATTTGCTATTGCCTGGTGGTCTTTTAGTATTGTTTCTAGGGCAAATTTATCTATCGTCATACTGTTTTCAAGCTCTAAAAACTCTCTAAAACTAAGCCCCTCTAGGCTAAATACGCTAACTCTACGCGATAAATCGCTCTTTGCATTTAGTATGCTTACCGCCGATGAGCCCGTAAAAATTACATTTAAAGGGCTCATGTCATATATGGTTTTTAGATGTGCAGCAAAATCTTCGTATTTATGAACTTCATCTAGTAACAGATATTCGCCACCATTATCTACAAATTCAAAAGCAAGTTCGCTAAGACTGGTAGAACCCAAAAATGGATAATCAAGACTTATGTATAGAGCCTTTTTATTTTGAGCTTTTAATTCAAGCAGCTTTTGAAATAGCATTGTAGTCTTACCAGCGCCACGAGCTCCCACTATACCGATAAGCTTCTCACTAAAATTTATTTCATTGTATAAATAACGCTTGTATGTTGTATTAAAATTTTTAAGAAATCTTTCTTGATACTGCTCTATTAAATTTAACATTTTTATTCCTTTATGTAATTGTCTATAAACGTAAACAATATTGAGGCATACTAACATGAAATTTTTTAATTGTCAATGTCTATAAACGATTATACTTTCATATAGTATTTTCAAAAATTTATGTAGTTTAGCAAACTTGAAGTTGGACGACAATTATTTTATCTGTCGGTTTATTAAAGCCACTATGAAACTTTAGATATACTTCTTTTTCTGTCATTATCTACGGGCTTATTTCAAATACTTATATTACAATCCTTAGATATTTAGGACTGTAATAGAATAATCTCATATTTGTGAGTTTATTTGATATGCTTATTAGTATTAGTAAAAGCAAAATTTATCAAGCCTTACTTTTCTACAATAAAGCAATCTTGCTTGCGAGATGCGAAAAAGACCGTAATGAAAGATCAACTTAAATCAATATCTCTTGGCAAATAGTTAGAAAAAATTTTAACTACCGTATTTTTATCTTCTCTCTCCAGGAAGCGCAACACTTGATTGCAGTATTCTTTATTTTTTAAATTGAAATAATGCCCTACGCTTTCTACAATTCCTTTTTCATTGAAAATTTTTAATATTTCTACATAGTCTTTAGCATTATCATATATTGTTAATTTTTCTTTTTGTATATCATCTATTTTAATTTTTGTACGTATGTCTTCGTATATTGTTTGCAAATCACATATTTCTAGCATTGATAGTTGAAATTTTAATTCCGAAATCACTGCATTATTGATCTGTTGCTGTTTTTGTTTTAAAAATCTATCTCTAATTTGTCTTTCTAATTCTAGAAAGTCAAATTTATCATATGCCATTTTGTTTGACATAAACTCTATAAGCTCTTTCACTATAAATAAATTCTCAACTTCCGCAACTTCTATTGCAAATACATTATCTTTTTTATATTTAGATATCTCGTATTCTGACCTAAAATCTCTATCTATCAAACCAAACGCCTCATTATTGTGCATATTCTTTATGGCATTAAAAGCTTTTGTGTATTCAATAACCTTTTCACAACATCCGCAAGGTATTATTTTATGATTATTGTAGATTAATGCGTATAAACGCGCGTCTAAACTATTACCATTTCCTTCTACAAAAATTATTCTTTTTCTGCTTCCTAATATATCAAAAAGCATATCCTCTGGAAATATATCGTCATTTACGTACTCATATTTCCACATCCCACTATTATATTCTTTTACCCAGACAATGTCTGATCCTGAGTGATTGGCTGCAAATTTTGTGTCATGAGTTATGTATATAAACAAACAATCGTTTCTAATTTTTTCTAACTCACTCCAAAGCTTATTCATTATTGAACCATGCAAGTGTAACTCTGGCTCATCTATTATTATAGTTTTATTTTCAGGTATGCATAAAACCTGTGCCGCCAAATAAAGTACCGAACGTTCACCATCGCTCATCTGCGTTGCAGAATATCTTTCACCATTGCAATTGCAAATAGCATAAAACTTGCTATCCTCTTCTATAATGGCTCTATGCGGAAAAATGGCACTCCAAATAGACTTTAGTTTATCTAGCGAATTAAGTGGAACATTTGGCTTTTCTTTACCTTCGCATTCAGCCTTTTTACAGTTTTCGACAAACTTTGAATTGGTAGTATTTTTATTGGCCAATAAAGCAGATAATACATAATCAAAATCATCAATAAGTTTTGTCACATATTCTTTACCATCCGACCAACGAAAATTTTTATTCAACGAGTAGCTATCGGATGCATCTTCACGTGCATACATGAAACCATTAACCGAAGCCTTTTCACTTTTTAAAGGGACCTCCTCATGAAAATTTAATTTTCTTTGACCACCTATTCTGTGAATTTTATCTAGATCCTGCTGCTCCATCCATGCTCCAAGTCTGCTTTTGCCAGAACCATTGGCACCTATAATTATTACACTATTACTTTCTGTTGATTTTAGATCAAACCCACCATCTTCTTTTGGTATTTTATATTCAAACACAGCATACTCCTAGTTTTAAATTATTAATACAAAAACCCAAACAACCATAATGGGATCTTATTACCGACCCCAACTTCGATATCATCTGCTGCTATAAATGAATTTGGCATATCTTTTATCTGTTCAAAGCTCTTTTTGGCTCCACCTATTTCAAAGGTGAATTTATCATCCACTATAAAGTCACCATTTTTGCCAGAGTAAATTTCAGTGATATTTCCAAGCTGATTGGCAAAAAATGTCTCTCTCACATTTCCTATATCAGGGCTATTTATATACATTAAATTTGTATTTTCAAGGTAAATTTTATCTGCCTTATCCATATTTTTTATAGCAAGCTCGTTTTTCATTAAAAGCCTTATAAGCCCAGCACTATCAAGCATAGCAAGATACTCTTTTAGGGTTCTATCGTCTCTTATATCAACAAGCGATTTTAGGCTTGAGTAGTTTGGCTGGTATGGGACGTTTGTGCTTATAGCATGAGTTAAAATCTTTAGTTTTCTTGCCGTATTGCCGTTTAAATTTGGATATATGCTTAAAAGATCGCTATCTATCGTAGATTCTATGCTTTGCCTTAGAGTCTGATAAAAGGCGGTATCATTTGGCATATCATTATAGTATGGGTAGTAACCCGCCTTTAGATATTCTCTAAAAAGTTTAATAACTGCTAGATCTTTTTGCTTTAAGACGTTATTGATATTAACAGCTATTTCCTGATGGTTTGCAAGTAAATTTTCAAGCTCAATAGCTTCTAAATTTATACCATACCTTAGCCCTGCATACTCCCTAAAGCTCATTCCACTCATCTTGTATACTATCGCTCTTCTACTTAGATCATGGGAGCTTTTTAGCACTTCAAGAGCAGACGAGCCTGTAGCTACTATGTTTAGATCTTTAAAATTATCATAGGCAAATTTTAATACAGCAGATATATCCTTACTCTTATGAATTTCATCCAGATATAGATTTTTTCCGCCATTTAATACAAACTCTCTTATAATCGAGGTTATATCGTTTGATATCTCTATATCATCTAAGCTTAGGTAAAGACTATCTTTGTTTTTACTAGCTAGCTGAGCTAGTGTAGTTGTTTTACCTATTCCTCTTTGTCCCAGGATAACGATAAGTCTATGAGATAAGTCCTTGGAGTCTATAAAGTATCTTTTAAATTTATGGTTGTTTAACCTTATAAGGTCATTGCTCTTTAAAAAAAGTTGATCTAGCATATTATCCCTTTATTATGTAATGTAATACAATTATATCATAAAAGGGTATGTAATAGACTACAAATATAGTTGATCTTAAAAGCCTAAACGCTTCTTTATTGTAAATGGCTATATACATTTACAATAAAAAGTACTCACCCTTCCCCTCCTTGATTAAATTTTACCTCTTCAACTAGATCCTTTAGAATTTTAGGAGTTACTGGCTCCCCATAAGTATTCATAGTGATTTTATATTGTTGTTCATGTCCTACCAGGGCAGCTATATGCTCAACCCTTTGGCCACTTTGGATGAGCTTGTTTATGAAAGTGTGCCTAAATGAGTGAAATGTTCTTGTTTTATCACCATCTTTTATAACTTTAGTATTGATCTTTTTTCTAAAATATTCAGAGAAGTCTTTATTATCACAGCTAAATAGCCTAACTGCTTTACCACATTTCCTAGCTAGCTTCTTTTTACTCTCTATAAATTCAAACAGCCCAATTCTACTTAACTTAGAGTGTATAGGAACAATCCTTGCAGAGTTTCTAGTCTTTAAAGTCTTGCTCTTACCAGTTTTTACATCTATTTTTGTATTTAAACTAAAGCATACTATGTTATATTTTTCAACTATATCATCTGTGTTTAGCTGTATTATCTCATTTAGTCTCATGCCAGAATAAGCTGCTATATGAGTAACGAAAAATAGCTCATCTTTGCTAATTCTTTGACTTTTGGTATCACCACTTGATCTAATCTTACTAACAATATCCAAAAGTGCGTTTACGTCACTATCTTCATAAGGATTTTTATTTGTAACGTCATCTTGGTTTAAATCTATTTGTAGATCCACCGCTGGGTTCTTATCTATATAGTCGCTATCGTAGCAGTATTTAAAAAACTCACTAACTCTAACAATATACTTCTTAATGGTTGATTTAGAAATTTTTGGTCTATCTTTTGCTAAAGCTATGATCTCATCTATGCTCTTATCTTTATAGAGACTATTTTGAGAGAGCTTGGTTGGTAGTTGTAGTAAAACATTTCTAAAATTTAGTAAGTCATCTCTTTTTATCTTTTTGATGTCTAGCTCGTCGCCAAATTTCATAGACATTAGCCGTCCTACATGTCTAACAAGACCAAATGTGCTATCACTCCAGTTGTTTGAAATGCTTGTGTTTGATACATAGTTTTCAAATGCGCTCTTTAGCGTGACGATGTCAGCTTTGCTTTCGTTTTTAGCAGTTGAGTCTAGCTGCGATTTAAAGCTTTTAGCTCTACTTGAGAAGAGCTTTTGGAAGAAATTTATAGCTTCATTGAAAGTCATGCCACTAGCATCACTTGTATCATCTATCGCAAGGTCTTTAGCCTCAATGTCACTTAAAACTATGCCCTTATCTTCATATTTATCTGCCTTATATAGCTTTACCTGACCACCAAAGCTAGGATCATTTAAATTTCCATATCCAAATTTTAGATCATCACTTAGCTCATTGTCTCCATCTGGTGATAGCTCACAACCAAATATTCTTAGGATATCGTTTTGTGTGAGTGCACCCTTTTGTTTTGCTAGCTCATTTATAGCATCTCTTAGCTCACAAACAGAGTGCTTTAAGGACTTTTTAGTAAAAGGCAGCACCAAGTCCTGTTTTTTTAAAGTTTCTATGTCGTCTTGATAGCTATCTATGTTAGCCTCTTTAACACCTTTTGCTATCTTGTCTTTAGTATTATCATCTAAATTTGCACTATTGTGCTTTTTACCAAGTGGTACAAATGTCTGTTGCTTATAATTTAATAACTTTTGGTTTTTGCACATCTTATATGATATGTGATTTATGTTATCTATCGTTACCTCAAGCACTCTTTTTCCAAGAAGCTTTTTGGTTTGAGGATCAGTGCAAGATAGCTTTTTGCAGATCTCATCAACCTCTTTTGATATGACGCCGGGCAAGCTATCTTCTTTTAAACTCTGTTTTAAAAACAAATTTAGTGATAGTAATCCATCTAAATTTATATATCTGCCAAGCATATCATGCTCTTTGATACTTTTGGCCTCCTTGGCTTTTAAAAGCAAAAGCACCAAGTGCTCTATAAGTTCGCTGCTCAAATTCATCTTCCATGCCTTTTTGATCGCGTTAAAAATTATAGAGTAGATCTTAGCACGATTTTTTGCTGTATCAAAGCGTTTTGTGAGGAAGGAGGTTATGTATTCGGTTTTATTACCAAAATAAGGCCTCAAATATAGTGGAATGGCTACTCTAAAGTAGTATATGCCATTTCGTTTGACTAGATATTGCATCTTTGTTACCTATGCAATATAACTTTGTAGCAAAATGTAGCAGATACCTAGTGTGAAACTGGCTGTGTGCCGTCTTTTTGGTGCTTACATAAGGTTTATTTTAAACCCTCATAAGCCGGAGGTCGGGAGTTCAATTCTCCCCCTTGACACCAAAACACCCTATTTTAGGCACTAGCAGTGATGCTTTCGTTCTTTCCCTTTCTTTAAAATTTCCTTTAAGAGTGGAACACTTAGTTACTAAAGTGGGACAGCCTCTTAAAAATCCCAAAATTATATCTCATTTACACTTCTAAAACAATGAAAAATACTAATTTTTGCGCATTATGAACAAAATGTCATTTAAACAATTTTTTATTTTAAACAAAATATAATTCAAAAATATTTTTTAGGCGAGGTTCGCCTGCAACATTTACAAATTCTCTAAAGTTTTCGTAAATCAAATTTCAAATTTTCTTCACAGAAAGGCACTAATATGTTTAAAAAAGCTATTTTTATGGCTATTTTTAGTCTGTTTTTTACCGCAAGCGTTCAAGCTAGCGACGATCAAGTTGGCGTAGTAAGCGCTCAAAATCCGATGGTAGTAGATGAAAGCGCCAAAACTATCACTGTTTTAGCCAAGGTAAATGGCAAGTATTTTACTGAAAACACTCGCCACGCAGTAGTTTTCAAAGATGGAAGATTTGGCGATAAGCCTGTGTTTATCGCACTTGCAAATCAAAACGATTTCTACCAAGCTATGAAAAAAATAGGCGCCAAACCAGGCAACAATATGACTCTAAAAAATGGCCCTGAAACACACGTCGAAGGCGACAAGATCAAGATCGAAGTAACATGGAACGGCGCACCAAAAAGCTACGACATCAACGAAGTCATCACAGATAGTAACGGCAAACAAATCGACATGCGTTTTGGCGGCAATGAAGCGACCGCAAAGAGCTTTAATACCGGCTGCATCGCGTGCCTAGATAGCTGCTCAGTCGGCATCATCTCAAACCACACCTACACTCACGGCGCAGTTGAAAAACGCAACGAAGTCGTATTTCACGGCAACAAAGACGTTTTACCGCCTGATGGCACATTTGTAGCTATAAGCTTTAGGGTTGCAAACTGATGCACGCCCTTAGAGCCCTATACTACGCATTTTGCGCTTTGCTTTTAGGGCTTAGCGCGGCGCTTTTAGTCTCGCTATCAGTTTGGCTCGAGATGCGCGTGCACAACCGCTATATCGTGGCTGGATTTTTCGTGGCTGGGCTACTTTACGGGCTCTTTCAAAAGCGCACGACTATTTTTGCGCTAGTTTTTAGCCAAAGTTTGCTATTTTTAGTCACGCTTTGGCTTGGCAAGCAAGAGCTACTCTTTTATCTCATCAAAGAGAGCTATTTAGAAATTTTAACTCTAACTCAAGTAAAGTACCTATTTTTAGGCATTTTAACCTTTCTAAATATCTTTTTTTTATTTAAATTTACCCTCTTTAGGGGCAAAATTTGAAAAAAGCGCTGATACTTTTTACCAGAGCTCCGATCGCTGGTAAGACCAAAACCAGACTGCTTGACTTTTTGACGCCACAGCAAGCAGCAAATTTACATAAATTTTTACTAAAAGATATAAACACCAAGCTTCAAAAACTAAAAAACGTCAAAATTTTCATCTTTTTTACGCCAAGCGATAAGGCTAAAATTTTAGAGCAAATTTTAGGCGATGAGTATGAATTTATTGCCCAAAGTGAGGGCTCACTAAGCGAGCGAATGCTTAAAGCATTTAAACATGTAAAGGCGCTTGGATATGAGCAAATTTTACTAATCGGCAGCGACATTGTAAATTTCACTACCCAAGGCTTTAATAGCTATTTTAAAGCGCTTAGCAAAAATGGCGCCGCTATCGCCCCAACGCTTGATGGTGGATACTGCGCGATCGCTCTAAGAAGCGCCAGCCTAAAAGATGAGATTTTTTCAAGCGATTATTCTTTAAGGCAGAGCGTGTGCGATGGAGTTTGCGCTAAATTTGAAGAGCTAAATTTAAGCTACGTCAAATTTAAACCGCTTCGCGACATCGATACGAAAGAGGACATTTTCGCTTACGTCTTGAGCGTGCGACCAAGCGCTATAAAACCCCTTGCTAGCGGCGAATACAACATAAACTACAAATTTCGCAAAGGCGGCCAAAAGGTATTTCGCATAAATACAAAGTCGCAAATGGCGCTTGAAAATCAAATAAAATATGAATTTGATGCGCTTAAAATTTTACAAAGCTCAAAGGTCACGCCAGCGCCGCTAGAGTACTACGAGCCAAGCCCATTTTTGCCGCGCGGGGCGATGAGCATGGAGTTTTTAAAAGGGCGTGCGCTAAGATACGAGAGCGATCTTGAGACGGCAGCTAGTTTGCTAGCTAGCGTGCACACAGTCAAGATCCCGTCAAATCACAGCCTAATCACTGCGCAAAAACCATTAAAAGCGATGTTTGAAGAGTGCGAAAAGATGGCTAACATCTATTTTGACTCAAATTTAGCCCAGCCAAAAACCGCTGAGATGATCGAATTTTTCTTAAAAATAGCAAAGAAATTTGACCTTGAGCGCGATATAGAGGAGCCTTGTATCATAAATACCGAGCTAAACTCTTCAAATTTCATCATCGGTAAAGAGAGCTCATACATCATCGACTGGGAAAAGCCGATAATTGGCGAGCGTGAGCAAGATCTGGCACATTTTAGTGTGCCAACGACCACGTTTTGGAAGACGGACGTGATATTTAGTGCTGATGAGATAGAAAAATTTATAAATTTATATGAAAACTACTCGAAAAAAATGATAGATAGGCGAAAATTTAAAGAGTATTTTACGATGACTTGCTTGCGAGGAACTAGCTGGTGCGCGATGGCATTTGTCGAGTATAACGGTGCTAGAGCCATTAAAAACGAATACACTTTTAACAAGATAAAAGCCTATCTTAGCGACAAGTTTTTGTCGAATTTACAACAATATTTTAAGGAATTTAGATGAAAAAATCCCAAATTTTTCTCCTAGTCGCCGTCGCGATAGTCGCGTTGGCATACTTTTTTATCCCTGCGGTAAACAAGCAGATTACCGACTCAGTCGTGATGCTTAGCAAATTTGACCTAAATGAAGTCTATGCATATTTGCAAAGCTTTGACAAGACTACGGCAGCTTGCGTGAGCTTTTTTTTGATGGTGCTTCAAAGCATCATGGCGCCGGTGCCAGCGTTTCTCATCACGCTTTCAAATGCGATGATATTTGGCTGGGTCTGGGGTGCTGTGCTATCGTGGAGCTCAGCTATGGTGGGCGCTGCGCTTTGCTTTTACATAGCGCGCATCTTAGGTCGCGACGTCGTTGAAAAGCTAACTGGCAAAAAGGCGCTTGCAGCTACGGACGAGTTTTTCACGAGATTTGGCAAGCACACGATCATCGTCTGCCGTTTGCTGCCGTTTGTGAGCTTTGATCTAGTAAGCTACGCAGCAGGGCTTACATCAATGAGATTTTGGGGATTTTTCTGGGCGACTGGTATCGGCCAGCTTCCTGCGACGATTGTATATTCGTATTTTGGCGGCAGTTTGATGGGCGGTGGCAAAATTTTATTTGTGGGTCTTACTATACTATTTGCCTTCTCAATCGTGGCCTACGTCGCAAAGAAAATTTTAGATGATAAAAAGGCGAAAAAGGCGCAGCTTGAAGCAAACAAGACTGCTTAAATTTACTATCATCGCTGCGATCATGCTCGTGGCTGTATTTTTGATGCAAAATATCGGCGTTAGCGAGCTTCGTGAGCTCATCGGCGAGCATGTACTATTTGCTCCAATGATCTATGTCCTATGCTTTGCTATCTTGCCGATATTTTTGTTTCCAGTGCCGGTTTTGGCTGTCGTTGCAGGTGCGGTATTTGGGCTATTTGCCGGCAGTTTATACACCATAATAGGCGCGATGATAAATTCCGTTTTGATGTTTTATATCGCAAGATTTTTGGGATTTCGCGCCGTTAGCGACTTCACGCAAAACTCAAAAAGCAAAATTTTAAAAACACTTGGCGAGCCTGGCGGTAAATTTAGCCTGATTTTGATCCTTCGCCTAATGCCGCTAGTGCCGTATAATGCCCTAAACTACGCATGTGGCGTGATGAACGTGAGCCTGCGTGAGTACGTGGTGGCGACCTTTGTAGGCATCGTGCCGGCAACTTTTATAATGGTAAATTTGGGTGAAAAAGCCCTTGATATGCGCTCAAACGGCTTTATCATAGCCTGCGTTTTGATGGCGGCGCTTGTGGTACTTTCTAGCTGGGGCGCAAAAAAGATAAGAGCAAAACGTGGCGATCTCGGTAATAACGCCGATCTATAACGAGCCGTGCGAAAATTTGGAGCGTTTTTGTGCTCTTTTGGCAGCTCAAAAAGGTGAATTTGAAGTGATATTTGCTGATGCTAGCGAGCCAAATTTCTATGAGGGCAAAAATTTTGATTTAGCGCTAAATTTGAGCAAATTTTTCTCGCCTGAGAGATTTCAAATTCTGCCTTGCAAAAAAGGCAGAGGCACGCAGCTAGACGCTGGGGCGAGTGTAACTAAATTTGAGAAGCTTCTCTTTTTGCACGCTGATAGCGCGTTTTGCGATGAGAGGGCGATTTTGGCCGCTGAGAGGGCGCTTGATCGCTGCAAGGCTGGCTGCTTTAGGCTTAAATTTGATGAGGGCGGAGTGCTTTTAAATTTGATCGCGCTTTGCTCAAATTTACGCGTAAAGCTTAGAAATATCGCGTTCGGCGATCAGGGGATTTTTATACGAAAAGGCCTTTTTAACGCACTTGGCGGCTTTGAAAATTTAGCTATTATGGAGGATTATAAGCTAAGCATGAAGCTAAAAAGATCTGGTGTGAAATTTTGCCAGCTATCTCAAAATATAGTGACAAATGCGCGTAAATTTAGGTGCGAGGGTGTCATAAAAACACTCATAAAAATGCAAATTTTGCAGTATAAATTTAGAAATGGAGCTAGCGCTGATGAGATCGCAAAAAGTTATTAAAAACCCGCCAGAGCTTTGCATAGAGTGCGGAGCGTGTACGAAACACTGCGAGTTTTTGACCAAATACGATATAAATTTGCTTGATTTTTCAAAGCGAAAAGATCTCGCATTTAGCTGCTTTTTGTGCGACGAGTGCTACAAGGTCTGCCCCAAAGACATCAGCGGCAACGAGATCGCGCTAAAACACAGAGAGCAGATAAAAAAGCCGTTTCGCTACCTAAATTTCTTAAAATCGCCCTATCTTTACGCCAACAACTCGCCCAAAAAGAGCCGCGAGCTAGTCTTTTTCGGCTGCAATTTCCCGGGCTTTTTGCCTAAAACCACGAGAAAAATCATCGAAATTTTAGAGCCATTAGGGGTTGATTTTAGCATAGACTGCTGCGGCAAGCCACTTTTTGAAGCAAATGCAAATTTTAACAAGACAAAGGCACATCTAAACGAGCTCTTTGCCGCAAAGGGCGTAGAGACGCTCATTTTGGCCTGTCCAAACTGCTACCATTTTTTAAAAGACAAGGTGGATGTCAAGATAAAGACCATATACGAGAAATTTGAGGAGCTTGGCCTAAACCACGAGATCACAGAGGAGGCGCACATCTTTTACCCCTGCCCTGAGCGCATACATAAGCCTATTTTTGAGACCTTTAAAAAGTATGTGCCAAATTTTAAAGATAGCTTTAAGGATGTAAACTGCTGTGGGCTTGGCGGACTAGCAAAAAGTAGCGAACCGCAAATTGCCGCAGGATATCCGCAAGCCGTCAAGGATAAAAATTTGTCAAATCTCTACACCTACTGCGCCACTTGCTGCGGAAATTTCGCCAAAAACGGCGTGCAAAACATAAAACACTTCGCCACGGTGATGAGCGGCGTAAACGAAGCGCCAAACACCGCTTATCTAAAAAACGTACTTAGTTTAAAATTTTATAAAAGGAGTAGAAAATGAACTTCACGGAGCGTATAGCACCGCAGATCAGGCATACTGATAAAATTTCAACTATCCAAGTAAATCTAGGCAAGATATGCAACCTCGCCTGTTCGCACTGCCACGTCGAGGCTGGACCAAAGCGCACGGAGACGATGAGCAAGGAGACTTTGCAGGCTGTTTTGGAGGCGATTAGCGCGCATAAATTTAGCACGCTTGACGTCACTGGCGGCGCACCTGAGATGAACGCGCACTTTCGCTGGTTTATCGATGAGGCCGCTAAGATCACGCCTCACATCATCGTGCGAACAAATTTGACCATACTACTTGAAAATGGCTACGAGGATCTACCTAAATTTTACGCAGATCACGGCGTGGAGCTAGTTGCGAGCCTACCTTGCTACACCGAAGAAAACGTCGATGGCATGCGTGGACGAGGCGTATTTGATGGCTCCATAGAGGCGCTAAAGAGGCTAAATGCACTAGGATACGGCAAGGGCGGAAATTTGGTGCTAAATTTAGTCTATAACCCAGGTGGTGCGTTTTTGCCAGGCGATCAAGCTGGGCTTGAAGCGGACTACAAAAGAGAGCTAAAAAGCGCTTTTGGCGTGGAATTTGATCATCTTTTTACGATCACGAACGTGCCGATTGGCAGATTTAGAAGATCGCTTGAAAAAAGCGGTAAATTTGAGCCTTATATGCAGCTTTTAGAAGCAAATTTTAACCCAAATGCCGCGCAAAATATAATGTGTAGAGCGCAAATTTCAGTGGGATATGACGGAGCTCTTTATGATTGCGATTTTAACCAGATGGAGGGGCTTAAGGCGCACGGCGCAAAGGATATCTTTGAGCTAGCTAAAAGCGGCGAGCTTGGTAGGCAGATTGTCTTTCGAGACTACTGCTACGCCTGTACAGCAGGTGCTGGGTCGAGCTGCTGCGGCGCACTAGCCTAAATTTAAAGGATAAAAAATGATGAGCAATGAAGAGATAGCGCAAAAATTTGCCGAGCAAAACTGCGCGCAGATGATATTAGCACGCTACGCACAGCACCTAGGTGCAAACGAGGCGCAGCTTATGAAGCTTAGCTTTGGGCTCTTAGGCGGCATGCAGGAGGGCTCGGTATGTGGCGCATATCTAGCGGCAGTGCTAGTTTTGGGGCTTGCTTACGGCGATGATAAAGAAAAATACAATGCAAATTTGGCGCGCTTTAAAGAGATATATTTTAAAACGCAAAAATCTAGCATATGCAAAGAGGTCTTGGGGCATGATCTAAGCAAGCCGGATGAACTTGAAGCGATAATGCAAAAAGGGCTCTTTGCGAAAATTTGCCCCTGCGCTATAAGCGATAGCATGAGGGCTTTGGATCAAATTTTAGAGTTTAAGGAGAATTAATGCAAGAGTATCAGTCGCTCTTTTTTTGGGGCTTTTTGATCGTTTACGGCGTGATAATGTACGCTTTTTCACCAAAGGCACGCAGTATCGGCTCGTTTTTTAAAGGGGAGGACGAAGGCGGCGTAAAGGTGTCGCCATTTTTGCTAACGACTAGCATTTTTATCAGCTGGATATTTGCAAAATCAGTCACAAACGCCGCAAATTTAGGCGCTAGCTACGGTATCGTCGGAGGCGTAGCCTACGCAACATACTGGCTTTGTATACCAATAGCCGGCATCGTCATCTACCGCTTAAGGCGCAAATTTGGCGCAACCGGACTCGTGCAGTTTTTAACTAGCAACTACGGCGCGGCGGCGAGCATCGCATTTTGCGTGGCGATCTTGGTTAGGCTTTTTAACGAAGTTTGGAGCAACACAGCAGTCGTGGGCGGCTACTACGGAGATAGCGGCAGCATGCCTTTTATCGTCGCAGCCTCGCTTTTTACGCTCTTTACGCTAGTTTATTCGGTTCGCGGCGGACTTAGGGGCTCTATCGTGACAGACGTCATCCAGGCTTTAGTTTTTATCATCGCCACGCTTTGGGTCATCGTGACTATCTTGCCAAAGCACGGCGTGGGCGAGCTAGTTAGCACCGGCAGCTGGAGCTTAGGTGGCGGCGTGGATCTGCTTTTAGTCGCTGTTTTACAGCTAGTTAGCTACCCTTTTCACGACCCTGTTTTAACCGATCGAGGCTTCATCTGCGAAGAAAAAACGATGCTAAAAAGCTTTGTGATCTCTGGTATTTTAGGCTTTGTAGCCATCGTCATTTTTAGCTTTATCGGCATTTACGGCTCGCTTGAGGGCATAGCCGCAAAGGGCAACATCCCAGCCGAGCTAGCTAAAACCATGGGGATTGGCTCAACTATCCTGATGACAGCCGTCATGATAGCGGCTGCTGGATCGACGCTGGACTCGACCTTTGCAAGCCTTTCAAAGCTAGTTGGCTACGATATCCCAGCGATGCTAAACAAAGACGTCGCTAAAATTTCCATAAAAATCGGCATCATCTCGATGATACTTTTTGCCATTTTTGGAAATTTACCGATGATTGTGGGCACCGATATCTTAAAGGCTACGACGATTAGCGGCACGATGGTGATCGGCCTAGCGCCGGTATTTTTGTTGCATGGATTTGTGAGCCCAACAAAGCTTGGCTTTCATCTTAGCTTTTGGCTGGGGATATTTTTGGGTGTCGCATTTGCATTTGACGCGAAAATTTTCCCTGAGTTTTTAGCGATCGGCAGCGGCAAATACGCAATGCTCTTGGGCATAAATTTATATGGACTCATCGCTTGCACGCTTGCCTATGCGCTGCCTGGGCTACTTTGCGGCTGCAAAGATAAAAGATGAGCTCTTGCCCGCTTAGCTACGCGCTCAATTTCCCTCCGGGGCCAAAATTTCAAAGCCGCTGCCTATATGTCGTAGGCGGACTTTACGGCAACGTCTTTGCGCTCAATGAAATTTTAGCTATGGCGGACGCCGAGGGTGCGGATGTCGTTTTTAACGGCGACATCCACTGGTTTGACGCGGAGACAAAGAGCTTTTGCCAGATAGAGCGTGAGATAGAAAAACGCGCTCTAACGGCGATAAATGGCAATGTAGAGTTCGAGCAAGCAAGCGGACAAAACGGATGCGGCTGCTTCTATCCCTCATGCACCGACGCTGGCACCATAAATCGCTCAAATTTGATCCATGCACGCCTAAGCCGCCTTATAAAAGAGGGGTGCGAGCAGTTTATAGAAATTTTTAAAAAGCGTGCCAAATGCGAGCTAGTAAGCGTCGGCGGCGCAAATATCGCTATCACGCACGGAGATGAGAAATTTCTAGCTGGCTGGGGCTGCTCTCGTGAAAATTTGGCTCAAAAAGTCAGGCAAGATGAGTTAAATTTATGGTTTAAAGAGCGTAAATTTGACGTGCTAGCCTGCACGCACACATGCGCCCCTGCCGCCATAGCGCTAGAAAATGGCGTAGTGATAAATAACGGCGCGGCTGGCATGCCAAATTTCGCCGGCAAGCTTTATGGGCTCATAACTCGCATCGCGCTTAAGCCTAGCAAAGAGGCGATATACCGCGCTAGGCTGGGCGAAATTTACATCGAGGCACTTCCTGTGCGATATGACACGGCGAAATTTTTAGAGTGGTTTGATCAAATTTGGGAGGCTCAAAGTCCAGCCGAGGTCTCATACAGAGACCGCATAGCAAATGGTAGCGAGGGCGAGATAAAAGAGGCGATGCTTGGCGGATTTTGGCAAATTTACGCAAAATAAATAGTGAAATTTTATCAAAACAAAAGGAGACGAAATGTTCGTCAAAAGTAAAATAGTTAAAGGTATAGTCGTGCTTTTTGCACTTGGTTTTCTCACAGCTTGCAGCGATACAAAAGCGCCAGCAGACGCTAAATTTAAGGGCGCTGACCTAGCTGCGATACAAGCTGATAACAAGAAAAAAGAGGACTATCTGGTCATCGACGTGAGAAAAGTGGAGGAGTATAACGCTGGCCACCTAAAACACGCTATAAACATCCCACTTGAAGAGATCGAGGCTAGACTAGATGAGATTAACGGCTACAAAGATAAAAACGTCGTGCTTTACTGCAACAGCGGCAACCGCAGCGGCAAGGCACTAGATATACTAAAAGCAAAGGGCTTTAACAAGCTTAGCAACGCTGAGGGCGTGAAAGAATTTAGCTACGATCTAGTTAAATTTGGCAGCATAAACGCAGAGGAATTTAAGAAGATCGCAAACGATCCAAACGTTCTAATCATCGATGTTAGAGAGAAAAAAGACTATGACGCTGGACATATGAAAGGCGCTATTAGCATACCTGATGGCGAGCCAGTGGATAACTACAAAGACGTGCTTGAAGCAAACAAAGACAAAACTATCGTCACACACTGCTACAGCGGCAACCGCAGCGCTAAACTAGCTCAAACGCTAAGCGACAAAGGCTACAAAGTCTTAAATCTACTCGACGGCACAAAAGAACACAGCTACGAGCTAGTAAAATAACATTTATATGAGCTTTTGGGGCAACCTGAAAGCTCAAAGTTTTTAATAATACAAATTTAATATACCTACTTTCACCCTATATCCTTTCACTATTCTTAATTTATTCTTTTTCTAATTATGATTTTTTTCACAAAAATTTGCATTTCTAGCGCAGATTTTTTCCAAAATTGGTGTAATTACTATAAATATCTTTTCAAAAGGAAGAAAATGAAAAAAATTTCATTTATAGCAACTAGCACCGCTAGCAGGGAAGAAAGTTTGTGTAGTGAGGTGATTTGCCATGGCTAATGCATATACAATAAACGATCACAGCCTAGTCATAAATGTGAGGTCAGGTTTTTTAACATATGGTAGAGCCATAGGCAGGTTTGCACATGCGTGCCGTGAGAAAAATCAAACTGAGCATATAAAGTATCTTAACAAGAATCCAACCACTATTAATCGCTACAAGCTCCTAAGTGAATTTAATGGCAATGGCAATATGAGAGATGCTAACAGCAAAGATGATGAACTACATAATATGGCCTTTGTAAAGAAATTACTTAAAGGCTTTCAGGATAGCTTTAAAGAAGACTATACTGCGCAGTCCTATACGCAAAAGCGAAATGGCAAAGATACTGTTATAAAAAAGTCTTGGCGCAAAGATATGCGTAGCTTTTGTGAGATTATCATCACGTTTGGTACAGACAGAGAGAAGGAGCCAAAAGAAGGGCTAAACGAAGAAGAGTCGAAATTTATAAATGAAAACATACAGATGGATAGAGTTATGAGATTTATAAATGCATACTGCGCAAAGTATGGCGCAAAGTGTCTGCTTGTGGCTGAGCATAATGACGAAAAGACCAAGCACTTTCATATCTTTTTTACAAACTACAACTTTGAGAAGCATGCAAATTTGAGATTTAGCGGCAGGTCAAAAACAGCAAAATTTGGCCAAGAGCTACAAGATATGGGTGCAGAGGCATTTGAAGGTCAGGTACTTCGTGGTAAGTCAAGTAAAAATAGACACAAGAATTTAACCCAAATGCACCAAATAGCAAGTGAATATAAGAGTGAGCAAGAGTTAAAAGAGAAAATTCAAAAGCTTATAGAAGCGGAAGCAAATAAGTATATGCAAAAGAAAGAGCCTTTGTTGGGCGACGAGTACTTTAGGTTAGAGCCAAATGAAAAAAGAGCTTTAATAGTAGGTCTTAGAAATTCTGTTTTTGAACAAATGCAAGAAAGCATAACCATCACATCTGATGAGCAGCTAAAAGAAAAGGTAGAGCTTCTTGCTGGGCAAGTAACAGAACAAAACAAGATCATAGAGGAAGATAGAGAGAAAAGCATAGAAGTCTTAAAAGAAAAAGAACAGCTAGAAAAAGAGCTAGATGATTTAAAAGAGACCAAAGCTGAGCAAGACAAAGAGATAATGCTTCTTAAAAATAGAGTAAAAGCACATACTAATCAGCAAACAAAGATAGATGAACAAAATGCATTGTTAAAGAGCAAGGATAGAGAAAATCAATCTCTAACACGTAAAACCGAAAGTTTACAAAGTGAAAATCTCAAACTAAGAGACTTTAATGACAAAAGCTTAGGTCTTTTGCTAGAAATAGCAAATATCAACCCTGAGCTAAGAGATATGATAGCAAATGAAATTCCAGGGCTAAGGGGTAAATTTACAAAAGATGATGCTTTGATGGAGATGGGGTAGCAAGCATCCTTTAAATTTTACAATGCGTAATCTATAAATTTAAGCCACCAAAGTAAGCTAGTCGTGTAAATTTTACTAAGTAAATTTACACTGGCTTGCCTACAAACTTGCGGTATATCCTACGCAACACTCCTATATCTCATATAGACATACTCGTAAATTTTCTCTCTGCACGCCGAGATACTCATATCATCATAGCACTCAGGTAACTCTCCCTAGTGAGTAGCGCAAAAAGATAAGACCAAGTACCGGCATGCAGTATTGATATGATGTGAGGTTTGAGCCTGAGCGTAAAAGATCCGCCGACTCCCAAAGGTCGCTCTCTAGCATTTGTAAATTTAGCCATTTATATTTTGTTTATTTTTAGCATTTTATGGATAGGGATTGTTGTTTTAGGAGAAAGAGATTTTATGAGTAAAATTTTGAGAGAGGTTTTTGCATATCTTAAAGTAGTATTTATCTTAAATAAAACTTAGACATTTTATCGACAAAGGTCATCTTGAATGGATAAAGTTTTGTTTAGGTTGTATCTTTCTAAATAAAAATTTTGCCCGTCTGGCTAAGACCTTACAGCAAGCTCGGTCCGAGCTTGCTAAGTAAGTTTATCAACATACTAAAAATGTTGATAAATATGCTAGAAACTGGCATTAAATTTTCTTGAATTATAACAAATAAATTCATAATGTAACATACTGCATGTGATGTAATGTGCAGTACATGATGCAACATTCAGTATGTGATGTAACATACAGTACATGATGTAATGTATAGTACATGATGTAACATGCAGTAGGTGACGTAACGTATAGTATGTGATGTTATGTATATTTTCGCAGATGAGAGAGTATTAGGATGGGTGGATATTTCTCTAGAAAGATATTATTGAAAAAGAGTTGTATGTCTAAAAAGCACTTGGTGTATATCTAATAGTGATGATTATAACAGCCTTATCTTTTTCATTGATCCTATAAATCACTGTGTAGTTTTTAACAAATAGCTGTCTATAGCCCATATTAGCATATCTGCCAACTTTTCTAATAGCACCACGATTTGGCATCTCATCTAGACTAAGGATAGTGTTTTTGATAGCCTCTAGCGTAGAGTTTGCAGCACCTGACGAGAGCAAAGATAGTGCAATATATTTATAAATCGCTTCAAGCTCTTCATAAGCTTGTGGTGAGATAAGGACTTTATACTTGCTCAAGATACTTATCTTTTAAACTAGCAAAAACATCTTTTGCTTCTAGCATCTTTGTATCTGCTGTTATCTTAGCTTCAGATGATGCGATGGCGCTATCTATATCGGCTGTGGCTACTAGCTTATCATATGTTTTTATACTCATCACAACCAAATCACCATAGCCATTTTTAGTGACAAACACTGGCTCATCCTTGCTATTGCATAGCTGTGAAATTTCATTTGTGTTTCTAAGCTCTTTTATAGGTATTATTTGAGGCATATGCTATTTCCTTTTAATAATATGACATGATTATAGCATAATTATGATATAAATTTAGATGGCTTTATCTAACTAACTTGTCAAGCTAAAAAATATAAGCCCAAGCATCAAACATTTCCTACCTTCCTTTATTCCATAATAAATTAATAATATTATAAATACAATCACAATAAAATATCTAAAACAGTAGTGGTGGCTTAATATGCAAAACAACGAAATAAAAATAACCTACTCTTGCGAAGAGACTTTAAAAAAGATAAAAGAGTATATGACTGATGCAAAATGTGTAACTCTTTATACGTCTAATTTGAATTCACTCACATCGTACTCTAACGGCATAGCTAATGAGATCATATCTAATCTAATATTTTCTAAGAAGAGAGATAAAAAAGATGTGTCGATCATATCTGACTTTTACATAGATAAAGAGAGCTTTACTGATAGTAAGCTAAATAGAATAAGAGAATTTGAATATAGAGATATACCAGTAAAGATTGTCCATAAAAAGAGTGCAGTTGACAAGTTTTTTGCAAATTTAAAAGAGAAGATAAGCCCCATAAAAAGCAAAGCAAGATATGAAGCTGAACTTGAAGCTGCTCAGGATGAGCATGAGAGAAATTTGCTAAAAAGCATGGGTGAAACAAAGACAGAAGCTATAAGCTTTTATGATATGTTTGAGGTCGTAGTATCCAACTATGATGACACCAAAGATATCGTAAAAGAGTGCCTAAATACCTTAAAAAATGATCTACTAAGCGATGCTAACTCTTTGATATCTAGTGAAGGACTAGATGGAGCTAAATTTGAAAAAAGCATTGAAGAGTGTTTTAGAGAGTTAGATAAGAATTTAAGCGAGTTAAATAAAGAAAGCGGAGAGTTTTTACTAAAACAAATATTTCTTTTTATACTAAGCATAGTTGATCTAAGTGACCCAAAGGCTGCACTTAAAAAGGCAAACGGATGCTTTTTGTTCTATGAGCTTAGTAAATTAACCTACAAGATGGTCGAGCATCAAAGTAATAGATCTCTTTATGGCGTAACCTTACCTATCCTTAGTTTTTTCACATCTAGATTTGCTTCTATTATAAATACTCTAAATATAAACTCAAGTTGCAATGTATTAGTATTTAAGCAAGATAAATCCTCTAACTCTGGCTTTTTTATAGACTTTACCCATCTAAATTTAGACTATATCTACTTTAGAGACGACAATAACCTAAATGAGGTTAATTGCAATGCAGATGAGGGATATAGTGTGTTTGGTCATTTAGATGATCTGTCGGTATTTGATCACACTAAGGATGTTTGCTCTTATGATATAGTAAATAAAAACTTAGGCTTTGGCTCTAGTGATGATACGCTCTTTAAAAGACTAAAGGATCAAATAAAAGGACTAAATGCAAATTTAAATTTTATCTGTGCTTCAAATTTCAACTCTATAAAACTAGCCAATCTAATAGCGAACAAGTCTGACAAAAATGGCACATCTGCAAACGATGAGATGAACAGCAAAGATTTTTCAAATTTAAATAAAAACTATGTAGTTCTCTCAAACTCACCTTTTAGATCAAGTGCAGGGCTAAGAGAAGAAGTAATAAGTAAATGCCTAGATCAAGTGATAGAAGACGAGCTAAATAGACCCAACAAATCCAACCTTGTAAAACAAAAATTCACCGATATAAAGACCCTAAGTCCTATTAAGGACTACAGCCAGTACAGCATAAACATCAATAAGGAAAACAATAGATCAACCCTTGTTTTAAATTTATCCCCATTTGCAAGGATAGATAAAAAATATATAGACAACATAGAGCAAAAGAGGGAAGAATTTAAAGAGATCGCCTATCAAGATGACACTAACTATCTTGATAATTACACCAAATACGAAGAGTTATTTAAGACAAATTTCTCTCATGTAAATGCTTATGCTAAGCAGCCAAACGATATGGAAAAGATCAAAAAAAGCGAAGAAGAGTATATGAAAAAGGTAACTCTCTCTTTTAAAGCAGTGTTTGATAAGGTAAATGAAAACGCCTTAAACAGAAGAGAGGCTGAAGCATATAACAATAGTAGTATCTCAAGCCAACTTATAGATGATATAAAAAATGGCTCATCAACCGCAGATGAATACCAATCACAAATGCAACGTATAATACAAACCCTCCCAAAACGCTACTCTTTCATAGAGGCACTATCTCTTGGCGTAGCTTACTTTATAATAACTAAAAGCTATTCAAAAAAAATGATAAAGAAAAGCATTAAAGATGGTGATGAATATATAGTAATAGAAGATGATGAAATAAAAGCCCTACACTCAAACTCTATAATAAGAGTTTTTGATAGAGATTTAAAGTTATTTTTCTACAAAGACTCAGTAAAAAATAGCGGACTAAAAAGTGGCGAGTATCTATGTATAGAAGAAATGTCTAAATATATGGATGGAGTAAATAACAAGGATATAGTTAGCGTTGAAGAGCTTTTAGCAGAAAATGAAGTTGGTAAAAATGCAGATATCAAAGATCCTTTGCAAAAAGATCTAATGAAACTTCTTATAGAACAAGCTGACAAGATAGATGATAACTATAAAAAAGATGAAGCTACTATAAAAGAGGCTATAGCTGCTAAGAATAAAAACACTCTAAAAGAGGCTATAAACTTAAAAGATATAGCATATAGCAATGATAGAGATATAAATAAAGAGGTAACCTCGTTATTAGTAAAAACTACTATAGAAGAGGTATTTCCACTTTCAAAATTTGTTGGTGAAGATGGCATATCTAAGATATATGAATCCCTTGGCTCTTATATATTTAATAAAGACGCAAAGGCACTAAGAGAAACATTTCTTGATGAGCTTGGGGTATTAAATTTAGTAAAAAACCTACTTGGTGCAAGAAAGACTAAAGAGATAGATAGATATATCTTGCTAATAACGAGTCTAAAAACTACAAGCGTAGTTTTACAACATTCAAAGCTTAATCTAATCATTCAAGCTTCAAATGCTTTTAGGCTTCATATGGCGATGGAGTATTATAAACTAAGTATAACCTATACAGAGATCACAACATATACCTTTATGAGATATACTCATAGATTTAGCTATACAGATTTTCAAGAGATAAAGAGGCTAATAAAAGATTATGCAGGATCTTTAGGTAAGAGTATAGGTGCTTCTATGGTTAGTGGTGCATTAGAACTCTGGAAAACCTCATACGAAAAGCTAGAAGAGAACTATAACGAGATAATGCATACAAGATACACATATAAATTTAATGAAGCATATGCACTAAATAATATCTCATATAAACCTATGTCTATAAAAGAAGCTTATGATAAAAATAGTACAAATACATATTGCTACTATCCAGTAATGATCTATCAAAACTATATAAGCCTAAATTTAAATAGACTATTTCTAGGAGCTAATATAAGTAGTGGAGGACTAGACTATAACTCATTTATATACTATGACATAGACCATAAGAAAAACAAACTATCTTTTAACCTAGCTTCTAAACTAGCACTAAATAACCTTAGTGCTTATCTATGCTTAGATGAGCTAAGAGGAGCTGGCAATGAGATAGATGCAAACTACTTTAAATATGCTAGGAGTAGATACACTGAATCTGATGTGGAGATAAGGGAGTTAAATTTGGATGTTAAAGAGGAGAAAGAGATATATAATAATTACAAGGATGGCGCATTGCCAAATAAAGCAGCAGGCAAACCAAAATATCCGATAGATGCCTATCAAGAGGCTGCAAGTATTATATATAAGCTTAGACTAGGAATTTTTAACACCAACTATGACAATACTCACCGCAACCTATCAAGAGAACTAGTAGAAGCTCTTGATATTATTGGTAACAATAACATAAAGGGTATATATGTGGGGTGTAAGGAATTCGGATCGTCAGATAGAAAAGGCAAGAGTACTCAAACCACATCCTCTATCCCTCCTCGCCTAGTAGGTCGTTTAGCCACCACCATAGTAATGGAAGATGGTCTATATATAGGATAAGATATGAAGAAGATCATATTTATCATCATAGCTCTTTTAGTAGCAGGATCACTATTAATAATAAATAAAGGAAATTTAATGAGTAAAGAAAATTTAATGGATAATACATATACAGTTATAGCTCCAAATGGCATGGAAATACCATTTGATAAAAAGACAAATTTAATGATACCAAACAATGACAATTATAAAAAACCTAGGACAAATAAGGAATACTTAGAAATTCAGTCTAAATATTTACTTGAAGCCCGCTCCATCCTAGACTCATCTTTATATAAAAACTATAAACCACTATACTATAACCCTAAACCAAATTCTCTAGGTCAAACAGACTATTTAGCATTTAAACCATGGCTAGATATTAGCTATAAACCAAGCTCAAATAAACTATCACCTTGGACTAAGACAGAAAAAGCATACTATGAAAGTTTAAAAGATAAGAGAGATAGATATATCTATCTAGTAAAAAGAAGCAATCTAAAATGCACTATGATAGATATACCAGATGATGCCATAGGTAGAGTAGATAGCAATGGCAAACTAACAAAGCCAGAGTATGCTGAAATTTATGATGAAGTAAATGCTCACAAAGGTACATTAAAATCAGAACTATTTGCAGCAGAGTGGAATATATGTGCAGGAGTATTAGGAGATATGGGAGGATTTGTAGGAGGTGTTGGATTAGGTTATGCAGGATTTAAAGCAAGAGCATATCAATCAATGTTTCTATCAGCCCAACTTGGTCAAGACGGAGCCCTAGAGGCATTAGCTGATTTATTTGAATACTCTACCTATTTAGTAGGCCTAAATAAAAATTTACAAATGGCTGAAGAGTTTAGAAAACTAGCTAAAAATCCCCCACTAGATGAATATGGAATGATGCCTTATCTTGATGAGATAGTAGGAAGCTACTTCGTGATGGATTTTAATAGAGGACTTGCACTTGATACTGATGGTAGGGTTATGCGGTATTTTAGAAAACTCGTTGAAGACGAAGGCAAATTGCTAGACCCTAGAGATATAGATGCAAACGAGACTACAAGGGAAGAATTTATGACAAAAATGAAAGACGTCCTAAAAGATGAAATGCTTCCTTTTGACGTAGCTGAACCAGATGATCAAGAATATAGGCAAGTGATTTTAAACAGAGATATTAATATTTTAGAAGCAAAAATAATGTCCCTAACCCCACCAGAGGGATATCCTAATGCACCATACTACAATACACCAGAAGAGCTAACAAGACTATATGAGGCTGGTAAATTAGATAAAAAGCTAAACCCTCTAACACCAGTAATGTATAGAGATAGCTTCCCAGAAGATCTTAGGCAAAAGATATTATCTTATGCTAAAGAGCATAAGATAAAGGATTAGAGATTTAACATCAAGCAAGTAGATTATGGTTTATAAAAGGAAGTATGTATCCACTATATAAACCATACGTCTAATATCTAATAGCACACCATTTCAACTTTTGCCTTTAATACACTAGCATTTATATTTGTAGCATATGTTCCAAGTAAAATTTTATACTGCTTCTCATGTCCTACTATTTGAGCTATGATATTTGGCTCTACTTCTTGTTGGACAAGCGTATCTATAAAATAGTGCCTAAACGAGTAAAAAGTCTTTTGCTTGTCGCTGCTTATTAGCTTTCGTTGTATTTGTGATCTAAAAATTTCTGAAAAGTCTTTGTTACTTACTTTGAAGATGCTTTTATTTGCACTAGCTCTTTGTTTTACAAACTCCATTAGTCCAAGCTCTATTAGCTTGCTATGAACTGGCACAAGCCTTATGGAGTTTATATTTTTGGTGCTCTTACCATCATCTCTATTTATACTAAAGCAAAGCACATTATTTTGTTGCACGATATCACGTGCTCTTAGCTGAACTATCTCGTTTATTCTCATGCCACTATATGCTGCTATCATGGTTATATAGTATAGATCATTTGCACTTATGCGTTTGCTTGGTGACTTGTTGGTCTCTTTAAAATTTTGGACTATTTTAAAGATAGCATTAGCCTCTTCTTTACTATAAGGTAGCACCTTACGCTCCATTGGATTTATCTCTACTTTTACGCTTAGGTCATTTACGATGCTCTTACTTATGTAGTCGCTGTTATAGCAATACTTAAAGAACTGCACTACTCTTATCATATATTTTTGTATGGTTACTTGTGATAGCTTGGCATCGTTTTTGCCTATGTGTATGATTTGCTCTAGGCTTTTGTCTTTATATTTGGCTTTTTGGTTTAGTTTAGTTGGTATGAGGGCTAAAGTATTTCTAAATTTAAGTAGATCATCTCGTGATATGGTTGTGATATCCTTGCTTGGATGAAAGAATTTAAACAATATATTGCCTACAATATTTACCAGATCCATAGTGCTACTTGACCACTTTTGGCTAACGCTAGTGTTAGCTATAAAATTTTCAAATGCTGTTTTTAGTGTGATGATCTCCCTGCTCTCTATCTTTCTTTGACTAGTAGAACATGGAACTATCTCGTATTCTTGGACTGCTTCATCGTTTAAACTACCCATGCCAAAGCTACTATCTCCTACTTTTATGCGTTTGCCTATTAGATGACTATTAGCAGATAGTATCTGCTCTGCACTCCTCTCATCACCTTTTGTTTTTACTAGCTTAAAAGGATTGTTAAGTCCGTATTGTTGCTCAGCAGTTGCCATTATGGCATGTGAGAAATTTTTAGCTAGGCTTTTGATATCTTCTTTTTTAAGAGGTAGCCCATTTGCTTCATCTAGAGCGTTGATATTATCTTGAAAGCTATCTATACCAGTTGGCTCAAATTTATAACTTTCATCTTGTTTGCTTAAGAATTTAAGTCTTTTAGACACAAGGTTTGCGCTCTTATCGAGCTTTGATATTAGGTAGTTTAGGGATAATATGTGTTTTTCAAGCAGGGTTTGAGCTATGCTGGCTTTATCATCTTGGTCTATGGCTTCATCTGGACTATTAGATAAAATTTTAGCCATGCCATTTAAAGTCTCATTACTTTTATTAAGCAAATCAGAAAAGGTATGATCTTTTAAAGCCTCTTTAAAATGCCTATTTAGCGCATCTGCAAATTCAATATCTATCTTTTTATCATAAAGCGAATGCTCTTTTATGCTCTTATCCACCTTTGCCTGCATAAAACTATCAACTAATGAATCTATAATTCCTTGATTTAGCTTCATATCAACTGCCTTTGTTATGAGATAGATATATCTATCATAAATTCTAGCAGATTTTCTGGCTTTTAATAAGGAATAAGTCCCCAAGGAGAAAGATAGCTCTCTTGAGCATTTTAAAACTTTTCTTGCGTTTGGTGCGATGACGCTTCGGTAGTAATAAATTCCATTGCGGTTTTTTAGGTGTACCATGGATTTGCAGTGGAACAAAAGTGGGACACTTGGCTAATGCTTATGACAAAAAATGGTTTGTAATGGCGATATAGCAGGGCTTTAAGCGATATTTAAAAATTTATCTCATAAGCCGGAGGTCGGGAGTTCAAGTCTCCCCCGTGACACCATAGATGACCTACTTATCGATACTTTAACTGCCCTTTTTGCAGTTTCCCTTTCTTTAAAATTTCCTAAAAGTATGGTACAGTTTTTATAAAAAGCGGTACAGTTTTTCAGGATAGGTTTATTTTACAAGATGCTTTCTATAAATTTGCTTTTATTTTTACTGATAGATAAAATTTTTATCTCAAAGTGAACAAACTTAAATTTATCTCGCTCTTAAATTTTTCGGCACAACTTTTGCTTACTCTTTGAAGCTAAATTTCAAGGGGTAAGCTATGAAAGTCTCAGGGAGCTCCATCTTAACAAAACAGCACTACCAAAAACAGACAAAAAACGAAGGCTTTGCAAATTTCTTGCCTAACACTCCAAATATAAATTCGATCAGCCAAGTCACTATTCCTAAAAATGACTTTGTTTCATCTAGCGCTATCGACTCTCTTTATCAGGCCAAATTTTCTTCACAAGAGGGCTATGGATATAGTGTAGATGCTAAAGGATTTATGGGAGCTGATTTTAACAAGGCTGCAGGCTTGTCACAGGACTTTAAAATTCACAAAAGCACACTTGATGCGATAGTGCTACACAATCAAAAACATCCAAACTATACAAATTCTATAATGGAAACAAAAAAAGATAACCAGCTCTTTGGAGAGGATAGCTTTGCAAATATCGATCTAGCAAATACCATAAAGCAATACTATAAAATTTTTGATCAAATTTCGGCTGGAGTTATTAGCAAGGGTAAAGAATTTTATTCAAATGAAGATCTAGCAAAGATGCCAAAGGGCTACTTTTCAAAAGATAAAAAAATAGAGCATGTTGAATACCTAATGGGTAGGATGACTAGCGATGAGCTAGATGGGCTAACTGATAGGAGTAATGAGAAGGTAACTCATATCTTTAGGACAGCCCAAGACGCAGAAGATGCACATAGGTTATGGGATGATCTAAGCGATATAAATGTAGAAGTCAATGGAAATTTCCTTGACTTTTCTCCAGAAGTGATGACAACTGAGCATACTATCCCTTATATGTGGGTTAGTAGTGCTGGATATGACTTCAAGCCTGATATGTCTGTATATGATAATGAACAAGGCTATACAAAGGAGCAAATCTTTGTCGCATTCTTGAAAAATGAGCAAGGTCTTGTGCTACAAGGTGGCACAACAAGGATAACTGACGAGGCTCTTAGTGTGTATAAAAGTTCATTAATACTTACAAAGCAAGATAGAAGCGAGATAGGCATACCAAAGGCTTATTATGATGAGATACTATCTGGCAAGAAAGATCTAAAAGATATACTAGCTAGGATTTTAAAGCTTAGAAATTTAGAGCTTAAAAAAGATCAAACGCTTGAGGGGCTAGCAAATAAAATAATGGACGTTTTAAAAGAATTTGATGAGAGGACGAAGGTAAGAGAGCTATAAAAATATATAACATAGTAAGCATTCGCTCTAAGCCTTTTTAGCTCCCATACTACTAAACATTTTTTATATTTGCCGATATAACATATATATTTTAAAAGGATTTAAAATGAATATATCACCAAATTTAGAGCCCATAAATATAAATTTACCCAAAGATATGATCTATTCAAGGGTCCTTCTTGGCGTAGATAGAGTGCAAGCTTTAGACAACACAAATTTAAAGTCTGAGCTTAAAGACATCGCTACTAAGCTTATCTCAAATAGCACTTACTCTATCATCCAAAGTGCCAGCACCAGTGGCGTGAAGTCGGAGCATTCTAAAACAGATAGTGGGGTAAACGATGCTTTTTCTTATAGAGACATCGAGAGGAGAAACTGGGACAAAAAAGACTTTGAAAACAAATATCTCTTTGGTGAAGATGCCTCAGCACTAAGGAAAGTGGATCAAACTAGCACCTATTTCTCATCTATAAATTCAAAAACTCCCATTTAGCCCATTGCAGCAGCAGATACTAAATTTACAAATTTAAATGACTATGCCTATGAAAAAACGATAAAAACCTCACTGGGTGATGTAGAGATCTTTTTGGATCTTTATGACGATAATGACAAACTAGGCATAGGCAAGCTAGATGCAAATGGATTTTTATTTAACTTTGATAGCAACAAGGACGGAGTGATAAATTCTGGTGATAAATACTTTGATAAGCTAAAGGTTAGAGGCTACGATAAAGACGGAAACGAGAAAATTTTTAAACTAAGCGAAGTTGTAAGCGAGATAAACCTTAACGACTTTATTAAAAAGGATATTAGAAATTTAAGCCATGAGGCTATGGACTTTGCTAGCAAAAACACGGTTGATTACAGAGTTAGTTTAAACAACTCAAACCCTTATACTCTATTTTCAGCCGAGTATCGCTACCAAAAGATAGGCAAAGAAGAGACTAATAAATTTTTCAAAGAGCATGCAGACCAAGACGGCTGGGTAGATCTTAGGGATAATAAGATATTTAACGAAGAGAGTGGCTTAAACAACTTTGCCTATGAGAAAGTTGGCTTTGACGGCAAGAAAAGGCTTAGCGAGTTTAACCCTATCATAAAACCTACTGGGTCTAAACAAGATGAGAGCTTTTCATACGCAGGCTATCAAAAAGATAGCTTTATGAAATTTTATAACGACTACCAAAAAGAGTCTAGCGCTCACAGCAAAGATGTAGAGTGGATAAGCAAAAATTTAAAAGAAAATGATGTAGAAGACGCAGATGATCTCATCTCAAAGCTAAAAGCCACAAAGTCATCTTATATGATCGCTATGCAGAGTGAATTTGAAAAAGCAACTGGGCTTGATTTTAGCCTAGAAAATTTAGAAAGAGTAAAGCATGCTTTTGAGAGTGATACGAGCAAGGCTGCAGCTGCTCTAAAGGACACAGACAGCGTAATAGCTATGAAGCTAAACAAAAATGGCACTATCACGCTTAAATTTGATAGTGGAAGAGAGCTAGAGGTAAAAGAAATTTATAGTGACACTGGCAAGCTAATCAGCAAAGATGACAAAGACAGCAAAAGAGCAAGTATAAATTTAGATGCTAAGAGCATGAATGATGTAGAGCTAAATAGACTTGACTTTAAAGATATAGGCATAAAGCAAGATGAGAAGATATCTAGCCTAAAAGATCTTGGAGCAAAGCTAGTTAAAAACCTCTCTGATAAATTTACGAGTAAATTCCTGATCGGACTTGAAAACGGCAAAAGCATCACCACCAAAGAAATTTACAACATCACCTACCTTGAAAACGACTTGAAATTTAAAGAGCTATCTAGCAAAGATAGGCTTTATAAAAAGGTAGATACGAGAGTTTAGGAGTAAATTTATGCAGACTAAAAAGCCTTTGCAAAATAAATCTTTTCACAAAAAAGACGATATCTTTAGCATGAAGCTAAAAGGATATTAGATGATAAACGCACTTGGTAGCTACCCCTTAAATTTAGAGCAGAACATAAAGGTATCAACCAAAGTTGCCACTAAACAAACGAGCTCTGAGGTTTTAGGCTACAAGGTAGATAAGGATGGCTACTTTACAGATGAGTTTAATAAGCAAGCTGGCATCCCAAGTGACTATAAAATTCACTCAAGCACGCTGGAGTCGTTAGTCAATGTTGCAGAGGGAACTTCATTTTTTAGTCGCACCTTTAAAAGCATAGATATAGCAAAGACTGCTGGCAATGCTTATAAAATACTCTCACAAGTAGTTGGCGAAGACACGCTAAATTCAAAAGATAGCTTTAGCTTAGATGAGATAAGAAATTTCCCTCAAGGCTTTGAGTATAATCGCCAAAGTATGCAAGTAACCAAGATACATAACTCCATTCATGACTTTGATGCAGCTGCTTCTAGCTTTAACTACAAAGAGTCAAACAAGCAGATGATAAGCACGCTCTTTTTCAACCCAAGCTTTAATGGCGGAGATGGCAGGCAACCACTAAAGCCAACAACAGATATCTTTAACAACAACAATGGCGGCAAGGAGAGCGTGGGAAGTGGTGTTTTTATCGATCCACACGGCGAAAGATACACTAATAAAGATGGCTCTATAACCAAAGGCGGACTTTTAGCAGCCGTCATAAATAGCAACCTTGATATTAAAGAAGGTGAAACTACCGTTTTTGGAAAGAAGCAAGGCTTTGATAAGAGCGTAGATAGTAAAGAATTTAGTAGGGCATTTGAGCTATTTGAGCTTATGGGTGAGATGAAATTTGGAGCAAATTTCAACAAGGCAAGCGACTCTGATCTAGCTGGCATGCCTGAATATATGCAAGAGTATGTTAAGTATAAAAGAGACCTTGTCTATGTAGATCTAACGACTGGGTTTGTCGGTAAGTATTCAGATGAAGAAGACGAACTCTCATTTAAAAAGATGATGGAGCATAATCTAAAAATGTTAAAGCTACTCTTTGGTGAGATAGACAAAGACGGCAAAAAGAGCAAGGACTTTATGGATAGCTTTTTGAAATTTAGCATGCCGCCTTTAAATTTAGTAAAAGAGCTAAATGAAAACCCAGCTGGAAAACATCTAGTAGATATGCTTGGTATAAAAAGAGATGTTGATATAAAGGCGTAAGGGGGGGCTGAAATGATAACTAGCATAAACGGACTTAGCAACACATCGATACAAGATAACACTATCCAAAAAGAAAATGCAAAAATGTCAAAGGAGCAAGAAAAGGCTCTAATTGATTCATATATGCAAAATTTAATAATTGATAATGTTGAAAAATACATCAAGGAAGACAGAAGTAGTAAAAATTGGATAACAGAAACCATAGAAAAGATAGACAGTATGCTCTCCGAAAAGTATAGCTATACCATTGATGAAAGGCGAGCTTTATTATCAAAATATCCAGAGACCTTAGAAGAATTTGAGATCAATGTATTACAATCTCACATGGACTGGTTGCTTACCAACTCTGTTGATGGCAAACCAACAATTTCTGGACTGATGGTTGGTATCGGCACAGCAGAACAAGAGGCTGAGCTAGAAGATTTTATGAAATCATTTTCTGAAGATACAATGATGAGTAATGATGGTGCTAGATTGTTTGCTAGAGCAGATCTAAGCATAGAAGAGTTTAAGAAGCTTTATAGAGAAGACGTAGAAAAAACCACAAAAGAGCATAAAGAATTTCTGGCTAAACTACACAAAGAAGAGCAAGAATACAATGCAAATTTTGCTAAAGAGCAAAGTGAGAAGAAATTTAAACCTATGCAGGTTAAGAAGAAGTATGAGACATATGATATAAATAAGGATCAAAAATTTCTCTATGCAAGAGAGCTTTTAAATTTCAAAGAAAAAAGAGGCATAGACGTCTTAGAGCTTATGCAAAAGATAGACAAGAAGCAAATTTTAAATAAGATGGCTTGATGAATAAAAAATAGCTACTTTGTTTTATTGTAGAAAGCAATGATTGCTCTAAATTTAGTCCTTTTATACGGTTTTATCCACTTTTTTATTTGCGACTTTTTCTAAAATTTCGAATATACTTTCGCCATTATCAAATTCAGTTTTTATAAATTTGTAAAATTCTTTAAATTTTTCATCGGCTTGCATATCATAAGTTTTAAATTTTTTAGTTACTTGCATAGGTTTAAAGGCTTCTTGTTTTTGCGTGTCAGTTTGATTGTCTTGTTCTTCATGATCGCTTTTTTGATCCATTAGCCCATAGTCACCAACCTCTTGCGGCATACCCCTATTTATAACCTTAGAATATCTCTCAATAAATTCATCCACACTTATATTAGACGATTCAAGGAGCTCGCGACCCTCATTACTAAAAGACACACCAAATCTTTCTAAAGTTTGACGTATCTTTTGTCCTTCTAGATCATTATCTGATTTTTTGCCCCAAATGGTTTGTTTATCATCATTGTAGGATTTAAAAGCTCCAGTAAAGTTTGTGCTATTGCCCATCACTTTCTTATAATTAACTCTACTTGCGAATTCTTTTCCTTCAAATAGTGAGTTGTTATTTAGATTTGGCGAATAGGTTATATTATTAAGCATTGCTAAGGTCTCACTTTGTTTAGGTATTCCAGCATCTCTTTCATAGGTTTTAATTCTTTTTATGGTATTAATTTGCATTAGAGCATCTTGCTACCACCTATCCAGCAATGCTGTTTTATACACTAACACACATTCAGCTAAAGAATATAAATTCAACCTACTTAGGTTTAATGCTTTTATGGGCTAGAGTATAATCAATAACTAAATCGACCTTTTAGCGATTTAGTTTATATATAACTTATCTCTACACAAAAGTCTTACTGATAGAGCTTATCCTCTCACTCCAAGAATTTGCTAGAGAATTTATATCCTCGCCAGCTGGCTTAAATTTCTCATATTCGTTTGAGGTGACACTTTCTGCGTTAATGTTCTTTGATCTTGCATACATTAAAAGTGTTAGCTCTTTAAGTCTTTCTTTTATGAGCGCTTTTATGCTCTCACTATCCTTACCCACTTTTTCAAAATCCACAAAATACTCTTTATGCTCTCCAGTGCTTGAGATATCATTTAAGGCAGCACTGCTAAGCTTAGTCTTTGCACTATCACTTGGTAGCGGTCTAGAGCTGCGCAAAAATCCCATAAAAAGAGCCTCTTTGCTGTAACCTTCATCTGCTTGATATACCGACATATCAGGGTTGAAGCTAAACTCATCGCCTGCTTCGCTCATCGTAAAATCAACCTCTTTTACTATGAGCCTAACGCCTGCACTTGAAAGTTCTTTGCTAAGAGATTTAGTGCTATTTAGCTCATCGGTGCTAGAGTAGATGTTTGAGATAGTAGAGTTTGATAGATCTTTTAGTAGGTGTCCTTTGGCATCATAGCGAGTGCCTTTTGTGCTGTAGCCTTTTGGTAGTTTGTCTATATCTGCAAGGGTGTAGCTCTTTTTATCATCGCCTAAAGCAGAGGTCATTTGATCAAATAGTCTGTAGTAGTGCTTTATGGTGTCAGCCATATCAATGTTATCAAAGATCTTTATCTGTTCGTCCTTGCTCTTGATGCGGTTTAGCACATGGTTGCGCTCGGCAAATCTACTAAGCTCATCAAGTGTGCTTTTATGGATTTTAAAGTCCTTTGGCAAGCCTGCGGCTTTGTTAAAATCAGCTCCCATAAAACCTGCTTTATCCACTGTGTAGCCATAAGCTTGAAGGTCATTAAAATTTAAAGAGACGAGACTGTTTTGAGAGGGAATAGTATAAGTAAATTTAGCTGGCTCTTGGAGTAATAGAATTAAGGAGAACACTTAATCACTATATTAGTGAAATATGTACTTCTTAATTCTTTTTTATTTAAGAAACTAAGAGAAAGGGGGTAAAAATGAGGAATTATGAAAAGATAACAGCACTCTATGAGAGATTAAGTCGTGATGATGAACTTCAAGGAGAAAGCAATTCTATTGTAAATCAAAAGAAAATCCTTGAAGAATATGCAGGTAAAAATAATTTAAGCAACATCATACATTTTACAAATGATGGAATAAGCGGAACACAGTTTGATAGACCGGGCTTTATGGCAATGATGAACGGAGTTAATCAAGGTAATATAATAGGTTGTATAATCGTAAAAGATATGAGTAGACTTGGCAGAGACTATCTTAAAGTCGGTCAATGTATGGAAATCTTAAGACAAAAGGGAGTTAGGCTCATTGCTATCAATGATAATGTAGATAGCTTTTATAGAGAAGATGATTTTACCCCTTTTAGAAATATTATGAATGAATGGTATACAAGAGATACTTCAAGAAAAATACAATCTACATTCAGGTCAAAGGGGGAAAGCGGAAAGCATACGGCAAGCTCTCCACCTTATGGATATATCAAAGATGAAAAAGACAAAGATAAGTGGATTGTAGATGAAAAAGCAGCGGAGATAGTAAGGAGAATATTCAATCTGACCATGCAAGGCAATGGTCCGTATCGAATAGCAAAGATATTGGAAAGTGAAAAAGTAGATATACCTGCTTACCATCAGCAAAAATTAGGATATGGACTACATCAAAGCAAAGTGTTTGAACATCCTTATCGTTGGTGCAGTTCTACAATTGTAAGTATCTTAAAGAAACAGGAATATTTAGGTCATACTGTAAACTTCAAAACAAGAAAGCATTTCAAGGATAAGAAAAGCAAATATGTATCTGAAGAAAACTGGCTGATATTTGAAAATACCCACGAGGCAATTATAGACCAAGAAACCTTTGATAATGTGCAAAGGATAAGAGGAAATGTAAAAAGGTATCCCGATGGTTGGGGAGAATATCACCCTTTAACTGGGCCTTATGTATTATGCAGATTGTGGCAGTAAAATGTATGTTCATAGAACAAGTAATTACAAAAATATTCCCTACTACACTTGCAGTGCTTACACGAAAGTACCCTGTGGAACGCTTTGTCCATCTACTCACAGGATAAAAGCGGAAGCAGTCTTAAACCTTATACAGGAAACCTTAAAAGACATTAAAAAATATCTTGATGAAGATCACGAAGCCTTTATCCGTTCCATTTAAAATGAAATGGAAGAAAAGGAAAAAGTAGAGATAGAAAAGACAAAAATAAGATTAATGGAAAGTAAAAACAGGCTTCAGGAACTTGAACGATTGATGTGCCATATTTACGAAGATATGATACTTGAAAAAATACCAAGTAATAGATATGAGATACTTAACAGTCAATATGAAACAGAGCAAATAGCTTTAAGCAAAGAAATTAAAGACTTAGAGTTTGCAATATTAAGATATGAAAAAGAAACAGATAAGGCGAAAAAGTTTATATCTCTAATAAGCCGATATGAAAATTTTGATGAACTTACAACTACAATGATAAATGAGTTTGTAGAAAAGATTATTGTTCATGAAAGGAATAGAAAAAGTAGTCAAACATCAAAGCAAAAAAATAGAGATATATTTTAATTTTATCGGTAACTATGAGCCACCAAAAGAAGAATTGACTGAAGAAGAAGAAAGATTAAAAATTGAGGAAGAAGAGAGAAAAATCAAGGAAAGAAAAGATAGACTTCATCAAAACTACTTAAAGCGTAAAGTAAATGGAAAACAACAGGAATATGAGGAAAGGTATAAGGCAAGGAGAGAACAGAGAAAACAAGAAAAATTAAAGGTTCTGAAAAGGGCAGGTATACAAGTTAATAAGTTAGAAAAAAGAGATTGAAGTTAGTTAATCTCTTTTTTAGTACAGGTATCAAGTATATCAATTATGTTATTTGCAATTGCATGGATAACAGTAACGGCAACAGAATTACCAAACTGTTTGTAACTTTGAGTATCACTTACAGGAATGATATAGTTTTCGGGGAAGCCTTGAAGTCTTGCAGCTTCACGAGGTGTTAGTTTTCGTGGATTTTTTCCTTTTTGCTCAATAAGTATTTCACTCCCGTCTTTATAATATCTTGCAGATAATGTATTTGTATAAGGACTGTTTTCATTGAACAATGTGTAACCAAATCCATTTCCCTTTATTTTATGTTCTTTCTTTCGTCGTTGATGACCTTGCCAAAGTGCATTTGAAATGGTGTATTTAGTATCAACATTTTGCTCTAAAATATTTCCCACAGAAACATCTGGGCAGGGAGGAATTGGAAAAGAAAAATCTTTATAGTTATCTATTTTATCCTTATCAAATCCAACAATGTAAATACGCTCTCTATTTTGTGGAACACCGAAGTCTTTTGCTTTAAGTATAATAGAATGAACATCGTAGTTTAAATCCTTTAATGTTTTTTCTATTGTTTTATAGGTACGACCTTTATCGTGAGATTTTAGGTTTTTGACATTTTCAAGAAGAAATGCCTTAGGTCGTTTCTCTTTAATAATTCTTGCAATTTCAAAAAATAATGTTCCACGAGTATCTTCAAAACCAAGCTTTTTACCGGCTTGACTAAATGCTTGACAAGGAAAACCACCGACAATAATATCATGATTAGGAATATCTTTTTCAGATATTTTTGTAATATCTCCAAAAGGAGTTTCACCAAAATTTGCCTTATATGTTTTTACTGCAAATTTATCAATTTCACTACTGAATACGACATTTGTTTTACCTGTTTGGTAAAATCCAAGCCTTGTACCACCAATTCCGGCAAATAAATCAATGATTTTATAGGGGGCATTTTCATTATTGGGGAAAGGTACTTTTTCAGGAAATGATAAAATATGTTTCAGCTCAATGGACGATGGCTGACTTTCTCCATTTTCCCATCTGCGAATTGTCCTATCTCCGAATTTGGACATACCAACAGCATCAGCTAATTCTTTTTGAGTCATTTGTAATCTGATACGCTTATTTTTTATTAAAATAGCAGGGGAATTATCTATGACTTGTGGTATAATATTCATATATATTCTCCTTTTTATATATGTTATTTCAAGTTTATATTTATATATGTTATTTCAAGGACTAACTGTCCTCTATTTGACACTATTGTACCATATAGAAGAAAATTTTTCAAGAAAGGAAAAGAGTTATGGCAAATATTTCTCTTGATGAATATAAAAACTTAGTTAAAGAAAAAAGGAAAGAAGGCTTTAAACAGCCTTATGACTTAGTTTATGATAATTTTATTACATTAGGATACGACAAAGCCCCTAAAGAATTCTTTTTAAGTAATGCAAGTGAAGTTGTTGAAAAACTTAGAAATAGCTGTTGGAGTGAATTTCAGCCATTAGAAAAAGACTTTACTTCAAAAATGCTAAAAGAGTTAGTTGATGATGAGTATATCAAAACTCTTACACCAATAGAGGCAATTACTTGGTTTGTGGAAGAATTTCCGGAACATATATATGCTTTGACTTTGTCAAATACTCAAAGTAGGAGGAGTAGAGCAGGTAAAGAATTTGAAAGTATTATAGAACTCATTTTGATTGGTGCAGGGATTCCACTTGACAGTCAAGGTAATATAGGTAAACAAGAGTTTGTCAATAAAGGTCTTGGTAAATTGGTAGATTTAGTTTCTCCGGGTGTTTTAGAATACATTGTAAATAAGAGAAATACTGTCTTAATTAGTGCAAAAACCACATTAAGAGAAAGATGGCAAGAAGTACCTGAAGAAATGGGAAGAACAGGTGCAAGAGAAATGTTTTTAGCAACTCTTGATACTTCTATTAGCTCTGATGTATTGAACACTCTATATGAGGCTAATATACAAGTTACAACAACAAAAAATATAAAAGAAACATATTATTCCGATAATGAAAGGGTATTAACCTTTGAAAAGTTGGTTGAAATATGTTTAGACAATGTTTCTCATTGGAAAAATTTCAACTACACAGTAGAACAAAATGAGCAAATGATAGAGCTTATCACTAAGCAAATTGAAAAACACCAAAATCATAAATTTGTAGAAGAATATTATGATGAGAGATTAAAAAACATAAAGAAGTAGACAAATTAGAATTTGTCGGTATATCATTAAATCGCATTTTTTCGATTAAACTATGGAATACAAAGGAGCAAATAATCATGAGCGAACAGAGAATCTATTGCATGGACCTTGTAAAAAAAGAGGATCCGGAAAAGGCTGTCAGAACACCGTTTTATCAGACAGAATCTACAGGTGGATCGGTCTGGGTTATCAAACCCGGTCAGACATTGCAAAAGCACTATCACCACAATTCCGACGATATATGGATCGTCCTTCAGGGAGAGGGAATATTCTACCCCCAGCCTAATGAAGAGGTTCCATTCAAGAAAGGCCATGTCATAGTATCGAAGAAAGACTCCTGCCACGGAGCAAAAAATACTGGAGATGAGGATATCATCTTTGTAAGTATAGTAGCACCTGTCCCTTCCGACTATGATCCTATAAACGAGTGACAGGAAAATAAAATTCCCGTTTGACAAAGGATTGTGATTATACTTGAGAAAGAAAAATGTTTATATAACATTGGGATACATAGCTGTATATCTGGTGATATATTGGTGAGAGCAACTTGATTGGTTGGCTATTTACTAATATTTCAACTGGTGAGCATAGTTATTTATATGGTTGGTTGCTCAGTAGTAATCTGTTTTGGTATGCACTTGCGATTTCTGCGCTTCCTTCTCTTTGGGGTAAGTTTAAGTTTTCGGCTGTTACTACGGCGGGATTTATTGTAGGTATTGTAGCAGGCATAATCGTTGAGAAATACAAGAAGTAAGTCAAATTTCAGTTTGTCGAGCTGAATAATACAGATTCAAGACGATAGAAAGTAAAACATCTATCGTCTTTTCTTATGAAAAAAACTTGAAAGGAGATGAAATTTATGGACAATAAAAACAGAATTAGAAAAAGTAAAAGAAAAGATTGAAAGCAAGTAAGAAGAAAAAAAATATGAAAAGAAACTATCTCAGCTTAAAAATCAGGAAAAGAAAATCAGAAAGCAAACGAGCCTTGAAGAAAGAAAAAAGCGAAACCATAGATTGATAGAGCGAGGAGCAATCTTAGAAAGTTTAATTGAGGGAGCAAGCGAGAAAAGTAATGAAGAAATAAAGGCTATTTTGCAAAGAGCATTTCAAAAAGACTAAGAAACGCAAGGACATAGTATAATTGTAATTCCCTTAGATTTTCTAAGGGCGCAATTATACACCCTTTAGGTGTCCTTGCGACCTGCGGTGCTTTTACCCTTGCGGGGAGCAAAGAAAAAAGCCGAAGCATTTTTCCGTATTAAAGGCAAAAGACAACTGAATATAATTCATTCGCTTTTTTATCATCAAGGGTAAAGCACATTCACTATCGCTCACCCTTGACAATAAAAATTTGAAACAGATAGCTTACATTAAGCCGACATACTGAAACAACAAAAGTCGGCTTTTTCTATTGTACCGTTTCAAAACGCTCATTCAGTTTATAGAAAAGCAAAAGTATTTTTAAGACCGACATCTAAAACAACAAAAGAAAAATAAGAAGATGACAAATGCCACATTCCCAAAATGGGAGTGTACCTAAATCAAAGACAGTACTAATCAAAGGGGGTAGTGAAACACGACTTCCTTAAAAGATAAAAGGAGTAACGATTTGTTGCTACATTTTCATAACAAAAGATAGGAGAGAAAAATGGCAGATAAAAGGATGTTTTCAATAAAGATAGTGGATAGCGACTTATTTTTGGATATGCCATTAAGTAGCCAATGCCTGTATTTTCATCTATCTATGAGGGCAGATGATGATGACTTAAAAATTCTAATTACAAAAGGTTTTGTAATTGTCTTTTAAAGAGGGGTTATAGTCATTACCTATTGGAAGATAAATAACTACATCAGAAATGACAGACGAAAAGAAACGATGTATCTTGAAGAAAAGCAAAGTATAACGCAAACGGAAAATGGAGCATATATCAAGGTTGAAAATCTTGGTATACCAAATGACAACCAAGTGTCAACCGTTTGTCCGCATAGTATAGTTAAGGGTAGATTAGATAAGAGGAGAATAGAACAGGTTGCCCCAGTGTCCCTTTATGGAGAGTATCAAAATATTCATTTAACCGATGAAAAATACCAAAATCTAAAAGATAGGCTGAAAGGTCATACAGATACAATGACTGAAAAGCTATTAAGATATATCAAAAGTAAAGGCACAGACTACAAAGACCACTATGTAACAATCCTTAATTGGTATGAATTGGTATGAACAGGATAAAGAAAAGCTATCACAGAAAAATAATCAAAATAAAAGCCATAGAACCTATTCAACCAACTATGAAGACAGCGACAGCCTATAAAAGGTGTTTTTAAGGGTTTAATCATAAAAGAGGTGTCAGACTATGGTTAAGATAAAAATAAGCCTTAAAAACGCATTATAGAGCCTGATGTAGAAAAGGAGACTAAAATTATGAATGATAAAGAAAATATGATTACTACAAAAATTCAAGGGACAGATTTTATCTACAACAAAGATACTCACTATGAAGAAGACGGACATATCTATTGCAAGATTTGTAATGAAAGAATAGACGGTAAGGTAATTCCGATGTTGGATAAGCCTATGATTATCAGAACGGCTTGTAAATGTGATAGAGATAGAGCTGAACAAGAAAAAACTGTTAAAACAAGATAGGTTGAGACAAAGCTGCTTTATATCCAAAAATCAAATAGCCTACACCTTTAAAAATGCCGATGAAGATACAGATAAGGAAATCATCAAAAAAGCAAAGAACTATGTAAAACATTTTGAAGAAATGAGAAAAGATAATGTTGGACTGTTACTTTACGGAAATGTAGGAAGTGGCAAGACCTATGTAGCTTGTGCTATTGCCAACGCTATAATTACAGAATATAGCCATACAGTAAAAATGAGGAACTTTGCACAGATATTAAACGACTTACAAAAAGGCGGCTTTAATCTTGATAGAAACGAATATATCGAATAGATAACAAGCCCTACCCTACTAATTCTTGATGATTTTGGAATAGAGAGAAATACAGAATATGCCTTAGAGCAAATTTACAATGTAATCAATGCAAGATACCTAAAGGCAAGACCAACCATTATAACTACTAACCTTAATTTCAAAGATATAGAAAAAGAACAGGAAGATATAATGCTTGGCAGGATTTATTCAAGGATAATCGAGATGTGTTTACCTCTTAGGATAACGGGACTTGATAGAAGAAAAATACAGAGCAAAGAAAAGCTGAAGAAAGCACAAAACTTAATAGATGAATGAGAGCGATTGGAAAAGTAAAAAATTCTAATCGCTTTTTAATTGCAAGAAAAGGAATGATGATATGCAAAAAAATAATACAGAAACAAAAACAATAAAGAAGATTGGAAAAACTACCTATGAAGTTGTTGTACATTTTAATAAAAATACTACTGAAACAATGCAAGACAAATTGAAACGCATAATGCTTAGAGAAATTGAGAGTGAAAAACATCAAAAAAATGATAAAAATGATTAGAAAGTCCTTGACAAGTTGTTACAGGTTTGGCTCGCTAATCTTTTCTTTGGTCTTTTGGTTAAAAATATCACTAAAATTTGCAGACCTGCCTTGTTTGTGCTGTTGCTTAGTGTATGAATTTATATTGGTGCTTAAGATGCTAATATCATTCGTGGTTTGCCTCCTAGCTTCTTGCTTTTTAAGTTTTAATTAAAGTAACCATAAAATAATTGACTATCCAAATTTATCAGTCAAAATAAACAAGTGACAAATATGCCAATCACAAAAATTACAAAAATTTACTTTTACTAAGTCATTCTTTGGTGGGACTGATTTAATTCCAGTATGCGCCAAAATTCAATTCAGATATTAGGGCGAGCATACTCTATGTAGCTACAAAATGTTACCATTTGCATCTCCATAGAGGCTCGCAAGGATAGCTTGCCGCTCCCTTGACCCACGCTTAAAAAATATTTTCTTTATTAAAGTGGCCATGCAAGATAGGCTTTTTTTAATAAAAGCTTAAGTTGATTAAAGGCAGCCATAAGAACAAAAATAATTAGACTAAATTATTTTTTATGATCTACAAAATATATTTTAGTATATTTTTAAAATGGCAACGTAACAAATAATGTTTGGAAGTAATAAATGAGATGATTATGTAATAAACTTAGTAGAGTCTCTACGTTTAAAACATATCTAGACTTTGAGTTTTTTCCTTGCATACATCACCCACATGGTGATATATGCTGGCTTTTTGGGAGTATTCACGCTCCTCTATAAATTCTCTACATATTCTTGTAGCATCTTGTGCTCTATCTGTAAGCTCTCGTATTCTTCTCTCAAATTTTGGAATTTTTCTTCTAAATTTTCTAATTTTTCTTCCAAGCAAGATATTGAACTCTCGTACATATCTCTTTGTTGCTGCAAAGATTCCGTTAAGGCGTCGTTGCAATCTTTGTTCAAGCTCTTGACTTTCTTTGTTAGCTCTGTCACATTTGTCTGTAATATCGCGAGCTTCTTCTCGCAGTCTTGTTGCAAATTCATTGTTTCTAATTCGTGCTTGCTCCTTTCGTCTTCGATCGTCTTCGTCAAGCGCTCGTTCTCTTCTAGCAATGCTTTCTCTAATGCTGTCATCCTCTACTCCATTTTCATTAATATAAATTTCCTGCTCTCGTTCTCTATTATCTCTTTGTCTTTTGGAATCGATATGTAATACTCCCTCTGGGTCTTGTCCGCAGTAGGTTGGCTGTATCTCCATTGTTTTGGTATCGTCCAAGCTACTTCTTCCTTTAATATCATTGCGTGCACTACCCAGCCAATTGCTATTCCCAAAATTAGTGCGGTAGCCGCTGATAGCGAGATTATCACCGATCTGTCCTTGTGATGCAAGGATATTGTTTTTTGAAGTTCTTTCGACATATCTTTCTTGATTAAATCTATCTCTTTTAGCAATAAGCTCCTCAAGTTTTCGCCTATTTTCTCTGCACTCTGCTTGTGTATTTCTATCATGGAATTCTCTAATTCTTCTGCTTGAGCTTTGGCTGAGTTCTCCAAGTCTTTGAGCACTGGTGAAGTCTACATCGTATATTCCTCCTTTTAGACGATTTTTTGTTTTTTTAGTAGGCAGTATGATCGTTATGCCTTTTTTGTTGATCCTGGTTATTTCGATACCATTTTGTTTAAGAAGTTCAATCATGTGGTCTCTATTTTTAATATAGCCTTGCTTAACCAGATCGTGCAACTTTTGGTCTAGCTCTTCTAAATTTTTATAATGATTGATGTTTTTCTTGCTAGACAATATAGTTTGCTCTTTTGCTGGATCATCTGGACTTGATAGTCCATACTCATCGTTAATGATCTTTTTGATTAGATCTATTCTCGTTTGATCATATTTGGCAAAATAAGGATTAAATGACCTGTCTGTTTCAAGATCTATCTTAGGGATAAGGAAATTTAACTCAAGCCGTCCATCCTTGTCTGAGTGTTCTACCCATAATACATTTGTACGTTCAAGCATATATTCACCCAAAAGAGCATATTCAAAATCCTTAATAATTTTTAGTTTTTGCTCTTCAGTTAAAAAGTCATGCCTCTCTTCAAATGATAAAACACCAAAACAGGTCTTTTGTTTATAGGTGATGCCTTTTATAATAGCTCTAGTTAAATTTTCATCACCTTTTATAACTCTTGCTGTTCCAGCAGCTTTTCTCTCATTTAAAAGATAATTTATGCTCCCAAGGCCACCACCAGTATAAGTACGAAGAAATTTAACTAGCATCACTAGTGCCTTTATTTGTATTGATACAAGGCGAATCAAGAAACATATTTTTTACCCAATATTTCATAAATTTTATGTAAGATCTTATTATCGTCGGCTATGATCTCAATACCAACTCTATCTAGGCTTTGCCCACTATTTAATTTGGTGGCTATTTGGTTTATGTTTTGTCCTTGTCTAGATAGCTCAATTAGAAGTTCCCTTATAATTGGTGCATAAATCTGCTTAGACAACATAGCTCTTAGGGCAAATTTTGAGAAAGTTAGGCCACTTTCTTGTAATTTATTATTAATCACCAACCATTCTGCATTACTTAGCCTAAGTCTTTTAGTTATGACTTTGGTTACCTTGCGTTTTTTTATCTTTTCAGAACTCACGTAAATTTACTCCCAATCTAAGAAGAAGCCACTCAAAAAATCCTATGCCATAAAAATTTTTGTCAGACTTGCTCTTTAAATATCTTTTAAGGTTATTTTATAAAATTTCACAGCCTAAAACAAGGAATTCGGTAGGCTTCAGGCCGCTAAAATGCGTGTTTTTTAAAAATACTATGAAATATATAATATAATTTTTGTAGCTTCTGGATTTTCTCTTAAAAATTTAGTCTAGTATGAAATTAAGAAAATAAAATAATAAAAATATAGGGGTTATGCTCATCATAAAAGAGCACTTTAGATAGGACAAGCTAATAACATAAAATTAGTTACTAGCAAATCACAGATAACTAAAGTCTAGCTTTATGCTTAGTTAAATTTATCCTTTAGCATCTCGTATACTTCGTTGTTCTCTCTTTTGCCGACAACTAGCACTAACACTACTATCTCACTATCTTTTACCTGATATGCCAAGCGGTAGCCGACATCTCTTAACTTGATCTTATAGACATCTTCGTAGCCTCGTAGCTTGTCCTTGGCAACCTTTGGGTTTTCTAGACGCTCACTTAGCTTCTTTTTAAACTGCACTTTTATGCTATTGTCTAGCTTTTGCCACTCTTTTAAAGCGCCTGGTAAGAACTCTAACTCATAGCTCATCTAGGCTTACTTTTACTGATTTTTCACCACTTGCTAAAGCAACATCTACTGCTTTACTTAGATGATACTCTTCTATTATCTCTGCCATTTTTTCATAGACAGCGCTAGGTACTAGATAGGCGCTAGGGACATTGTGGTTTAGTATAGCTACAACATTATCTCCAGCTTGTTTTAAAATTTGAGCTGGAGACTTTTTGAGCTCGCTTATGCTAGCTGTGAAATTTGCTTGTATAGTTTGCATTTTTATCCTTTATTTAATACCTAAAATAATACTAAATAAGATATAAAGATAGTCTTAAAAGTTTATGCTTTGAAATTTATCCCTACTCATTATCATACGATACCATCTCTACTTTAGCCTTTAGTGTGTTTGCATTAATAGGCTTGGCATAAGTGTTTAGCAAAATTTTATACTGCTTTTCATGTCCTACTATCTGAGCTATAAGGTTAGCTTCTACCTCGCGCTGCACTAGATAGTCTATAAAGTAGTGTCTAAAAGAGTAGAAGGTCTTTTTAGAGTCTTTGTCTATAAACTTTCTTTGGATCTGGCTTCTAAAAATTTCAGAGAAGTCCTTATTGCTTACCTTAAATATATTTCCGTTCTTCTTACTATTAACATATTCTAGCAGACCTAGATCTATGAGCTTACTATGGATAGGCACAAACCTAATGCTGTTTTTGGTCTTGGTGGTTTTACCATCATTTGTATTTATGTTAAAGCAGTAAATTCCATCTTTTAAGGCTATATCTTCCTTATGAAGCTGTGTGATCTCTTTTATCCTCATGCCACTATAAGCAGCTATCATTGTGACATAGTAGAGCTCATTAGCCTCTATCCTTGAGCTTGGTGATTTGCCACTTTGTTTGATACTAGTTACTATCTCAAAGATCTTTCTAGCTTCTAATGCATCGTATGGAAGCACCGCCCTTTCGCTAGGGTCTATGTCTATCTTGACATTCATTTTAGCAGTTATGCTTTTACTTATATAGCCACTATCAAAGCAGTAGTTAAAAAACTGAATAACCCTTATCATATATTTTTGGATAGTAGGCTCAGAGAGTTTGTCGTCCTTTTCACCTAGCTTAAGTATCTGAGATAAACTTTTATCTTTATACCTACTCTTTTGAGCTAGCTTGGTTGGAATTTTATAAAGAAGATCTCTAAATTCAAGCAAATTATCTCTTGTGATCCTATAAACTGGCGTATCTTCTTTAAAGTATAAAAATAAGAGCTTTTTTACGCCAGTAACTAATCTTTGCGTATCTGGCGACCACTTGTCAGCTCTTTTAGTGTTTGTCTCAAATATCTCGAATGCATCCTTTAAGCTCTTTTGATCTTCTAAATTTAAAGCTGAGAATTGATTGCTAGAGCCAGATGTCGCTTGCAGTACTTGCCTGATCTCATACTCTTTGGTTATTTTGGCGCTAGGATTAAAAATACTAAAGCTACTATCGTCATCTAATTTTATCTTGATATTTTTTGGTGGATTTGGATCCAATATAATATCTTCCATGCTTCTATGGTCATTCTTTGTTCTTACTAGCTTTAAATTTGAAGTTGAGCCATACTTTTGATCTAGTATGGCATAAACCGTCTCGCTAATCCTCTGAGCCATAGCCTTAAGCTGCCCATCAGTAATGGGCAAACAACCACTATCTTCAAGCTCTTTTATATTTTCTTGAAAAGAATCTATATCCTTAGCATCAAACGAACTAGGTTTGGCATGTTTGGCTAAGTTATCACTAGAATCATCTTCAAGGAAACAGTGCTCACGCTTGTCATCAAAGAGCACACTGCTCTTCTCAAGCTTTGATACAAGATAGTTAAGTGTTAGTATATTCTTCTCTAAAAGGGTTTGCCCTATGTTCTCTTTATCCTTGCTACCAATGGCGCCAGCAGTGTTAGTGATATTACTTATATCCTTAATTAAAATTTGAGGCAGACCGCCATCTATCAAACTTTGTTTAAAGTAGTCATTGAGCGCATTTAGAAATTCTACATCCATCTTCTTATTAAGAAGAGAGTGCTCTTTGATGCTCTTACTAAGCTTTACTTTCATAAACGAATTTACGAAAGATTGGATTATGTTATCACTAAGATTCATGTGAACCGCCCTTTTTATTAAGTAAAGATTATTATCTAGAATTTTAGCCCTTTTTCTGGCTTTTTCCAAGAGATTAGTGGATGTGGAGAAGCAAATTTCTCGCTTTTCGTTAAAAAATTTTCTAATGCTTGGAGCAAGTGTGGCTCGGTAGTAATATATACCGTTTCGCTCCCTTAAGTGTTGTCCCATATTTAATAGTCAACCGGTCAAAAATGGAACAGTTTTATGTAACGACTAAGTAAAAATCGTCTAAAGTGCGTATTTCAGGCTTTTGTGAGCTCATATAAAAAATCCTCATAAGCCGGAGGTCGGGAGTTCAATTCTCCCCCTTGACACCATAAATACCTAAACTACGATGTTTCTACAATTTTATATTGCAGTCACCTTTCATTAAATATAGCTTAATGTTTGTAGCAAAATAAAAATTTATGTAGCAAATTTTTAAGCTTGAGATAATTTTAACACGTTTTTTGTAAAATTTTAAAAAACAAGTAAAATTTTTTAACGAATAATCTACTATAATATAATCTTTCACTCTACTGGGTTAAATTTTTATCATGACTTAAATAAAATGAGTATTGATGCATAGTAGAAATGGCGCTTGTAGCTATTGAATATAGGCTAAAAAATATTTTTGATGATTATGATTCATTCATATCTCCTAGCAATAAAGCACAAAATAGAGATAGACTACATAAGCATTACGAGATCCTACGCTTGGTCAAATACTGGCTGCCATTTATCAAGATAAAAGAGCCTGAGTATCTAAGGGTGAAATTTGAGAAATTGCTTGAAGAGTATCTAGAATGCAGTTGATAATTATGTAATATTTTTTTCGTTTATCTTTTTAAAGAAATACATGTTATTAATAAAAATATTTTTTTATCTTTCCGCTTAAAAAAATAAGGTCATTCATGGTCTATAATTTTTAAGATATTTATTTCGATTCCTAATATATATACTATCATTAAGTAATTTATAAGTATTTTTTTATGATATGTAATAAATCATAAGCAAAACCCCTTGATACATCGTGCTTCTGAGATAAAAGTCAAAAATTATTTACCACTTTAAGCAATCTAGCCACCAAAATATCCTATAATACACGTAAATTTAAAAAAATATTTTACTCAAGGAGGTTAAGATGATCAAAATTAGTTAAAAGTAGGGGCTCTATTTAAGTTTTTTTAAAAGAGAACCTCTACATTAAGTTGGTGACGCTCTTATTGTAATCGTTCTCTACTTTTTAAACTACTTAAATAAAAACCTTATCAACAACTACTATATTAAAGCAATGAGCACACTATAGGTATGCCCATTTGGTGAGATGGCTATTGCTGTCTCTTGATTTTTTAAATGGCAAAAGGAGAAAAAATGCCAAGTAAAAAACAATTTTAAATGATTTGAAAATCATTAGAAAAAATAAAACAAAACAAGAGATTAAACAAGTATGTATTGAAGTCTTGTTTCCACAACAAGCAACACTCAAAGAGTGCAAGTTACTAATCGAAAAAAGTTTTAGCGTAAAGCTATCAAATAAGGAGTTTTCCAAATGGAGGAAAGAGTATGAGGCAACAAATGCCAATCAATCCTCTGATGCATATCATATTCTCGTACCCAACGAAAACAAAAAAGAAGATGAGGAGCTAAGCAATGGCACTAACAATCAAGAGTAGCGATACAGCAATTACGGCAAACGCCGTAATTGCTCTACAAGAACATATTGAAATGGGCAATAAGGCTAGTGAAAATATTAGAAATAATATTGAACTTTTTAATCAAGCCACAGATAGCTTTGATAAAAGTTTTAAAGAAAAAATAGAGCTTATAGAGCAAGGAAGCATTGAACTCATAAATGTAACAAAAGAGATTCAAAACAACTTTAAAAATACTCTAAAAGGTGCAGACAAAACTATATCGAAGATCAACTCATCTTTTAGCTCCTTGATGAAGAATATAACATCTGCATTAATTGCCTTTGTATTTATAGAAGTGATCTTATTTTTTGGCTATTTGTTTTATGATAGCCATAAGACAAATGAAACCAAATCTGCACTACAAAGCGAGCTAGATAAAGCACTTTATAACGTGTCTAACCTTAAAGGCTTTATCGTTCATATCTACAACCAAGATAGTCAAAAAGCTAGAGAGGATTTTACTAAATGGCTAAACAAAAATGGTTACGGCAATGTTCAGTAGTAAGCAAATTTTTCTAATAGCAAGACACATACAATGTATGACACTTCGTTTTCATACCTTGTATAATCTTGCTCTGCCGAGGGCCACAATGCGAGATATAAGAAGCGTTAAAACACTTCATCTCGCTATCACATTTTATGAAAGGATATCATATGTCAAAAAATGTCAAGGATAAGGTGCTCTCCGCAAGGATCACTTATCAACAATACGATAAGCTATCTAAAATAGCTCTAGAGTTAGATATGTCAAGATCAGAAATCATTTCCTATCTTATAGATAATGGCACTGTAAATTCTGAATCTATAAAAAAGAAAGAGCTAGATTCAGCAATCATTGTAAATTTTGCTAGACCTTTTAATAACATTAATCAAATAGCAAAGAGACTAAATATAGCTTATAAGACTAGTGGTAATATAGCTTTAGAAGTGATACTGCGAACACAAGAAGAGTTGTACAAAGTTCAATCAGTCCTAACTGAAATTTTAAGCATAATAAGGAGTAACTATGATAGTTAAGATCTCAAAGGGAGAAAAAGGCGTAGCTGATTATTTAAAAACTGGTAAGAAAAGAGATTCAAAGCTAACTAGAGATGAAAAAGATGATAGATTGCCACTGGCTGGAAATTTAGATCTTATCGAGATGTCTGAAAGGCACCAGAGCAAGAAAAAGAATAAGAAACATAACTACTATCATATATCCTTGTCATTTACTTCAGAGGAGTGGAACAAGCTATATGAAAGTGGCAATATAGATGATCTTATAATGGATTTTTTGAAGCTCACTTTCCCAAATCACGACATAGAGGAGTTACTTTTTTATGCTGAAGCTCATCTGCCTATAATCAAAGAAGAGCCATACATTCCTCGCCCAGAAGGGACACTAGAAAATAAAGTATTAAACAAGAAACATAAAAATGGTGAACCACTAAAAAGAGAACCTCACATCCATATAATAGTCTCTTTTGAAAATATGAAATTTACCCATAGTGTAAAAACTGGTGGAGCTATATATACAAAAGGTGCATCCAAGCAACAAGCAAAAGCCATCATGGCTAAATCAGCAGAAAAATTTAAAAGAGTGGTTAATGACATCTTATCTAACAAGTATGGTCTAAATAATATAGAGCCTTTAGGTATGGATGAAGACCAACTAAATAAACAATATGAAAGCTTTAAAAGTGCAGCACAAAAGGTTAGGAAAGGCAAAGAAAAAGATGCACAGATGAAGATAGAAACAAATGTAGTGATCGAGCCAAAAGACAGCACAAAAGAGCAAAACATAAGTGTTGAAGAGCTACTAGCTGACGCTAGAAATTCTACAGCTGATTATCTATTAAGAATGATAGAAGAAGATGAGAGTTTCAAAAAAGACTATTATGATAGAGCAAAGAGGCTTAATGCGATAGATATAAGAGAATTTTTACCTATGATCAATGCAAAATTTAACATCACCGCAAAACCTGAAGTGGTAAATGACAAATATAAAGTAAGTGTAGATGGGTTTAAGGGAACTTATAATCTAACTGATCTAATGTGCAAGATAGTCTATAATGGCAGAAAAGGAGCATTATTTCACGTAGTTAATGAACTAGAGCAAATGCTTATAGAGCTTCAAGCTAATAAAAATGAGCCAAAGATAACATTAAGTGTAAGTAGTGACTTTAACACGCCAAATAAGGACCCGAAAACTCAAGTGCTAAATAGCTGGAAAACGATACAAATAGAGCCATATAACCTAAAATCGGTACTTAAAAACTATTCAGCTATATCAGTGGCAAGTTTCAAAGATAAAAATGAAAAAGCTAGCAGTATTGACAGCATAACTCCTACGCTTATATATGATATAGATAGCTCTAAATTTACTGCAAATGATGCTCAAAATTTACTACAAAGTAAAGGAATAAAAGGCTTCATATACCCAACCGCTTATCAAGCGCCAGACACAAAAGTAGAGAAATTTAAACTCATCATACCCACAACAAGGGCTCCAAGCTTAAATGAATATGATGAATACATAAAAGAGATAACAAGAGAGCTTGGGTTATATAACATAGTAAATAACCAGAGCCTATATCCTAGTAAATTTCACTACACTCCGGTGCCAGGATCTGAAGTTATAAGCATTAGTGGAAAAACTTTTGATAATACAAGAGCCATTGAAGATGCCAGCTTAAAAACAGATATTAATAATATGGATATTAAAGTCATAGAGAAAAATTTACAAAATCTAAGAAAATATGAGCTTAGCCATGAACCAAAAGATAGCAACTTACATATTAAAAGAGCAAGCTATCAGGCTATATCATCAAAGATTTCTATAAAAGAGCTAATAGAATACTTTGACGAGAGTAGTATGGTTAAAAAATATAAAAATCATCAAATACTTTCTGGCAATAGCGGCAGATACCTATACTTGCCAGAAGAAAATACAGCCTATTCTTTTAGTCAAAATAGACACTATACTCCATATATCTACATTAGAGATAAATTTTATGAAGCAGCTAGAAAGATAAAAACTGGGTTTTTAAATGATGGCGTCATTAAAAAGTTAGGTATTACACAAAATGAATATGAAGTCTTCGTAAAAGCTATCGATGGCCATTTAGATATAAATAGATACTACTTAGCTTTTATAAATAGAACTGAAAGCTTTAAAAAATACCTGCCAGACATAGTTAGAATTAACTATAAATGCTTAATTTATAATATAAAAACCTATATGAAAGATTGGCAAGATATGCAAGGCTTTAATAAGCTAAAAGAATGTTATAAAACAGATAAGATCTCTCTAGCAAATGATCATATATCATTTGGCTCACTAAAAATAACAAAGCAAGAGCTATATGATCAGGGACTTGATAGTAACTTTGGAATAGAGCAAACAAAACAACCATCAAGTATGATAGAAACCAAAGAATGGAATGTGAAGTCAGGGCATGATAGTTTGAGGAGGTAGGCAAAACAAATATCAGCGAGGTATGAAAGTCTCTTATAAAACTAAACGTATCAGCTAAAAGTCTATATCTTTTTGATTGCTAGCCTTGCGGCAATATATTTCTTCTTTTCTTGTCAATCATACTAGTCTTTAGTCTCTAATCCTTAAATATTTAGGAACATAATACTAATATGCACAAATAAATAAAATTAATCTGATCAGGTATGTATTAATATAAAAGCCCAAACAACCATAGTTGGGTTTTATTTCCAACTCCGACTTCTATATCATCGGCAGTCATATAGGAATTTGGCATATCTTTTTCTGTTCGAATCTCTTTTTAGATCCGCCTATTTCAAAAGTAAATTTATCATCCACAATAAAGTCGCCTTGTTTATGCTTACTATTTAAATTAGTAAGTGCACGGCATGATTTGAAGCTTTATTTGTAAAGATTTATATCAATTTATTTTATAATTATGTATTATTAAACTAACATTTAATATCTATCAAATCGCTCATCTTCCATAAAATCGGATTTCTTTTTCTCTATCAATACGACGTTTTTAAATCATCAATCATCTCATTAATAAAAAGTCCTGTGTTTTTAATAAGTTTGCCGTATTCATCACAGACATTAGTTTTTCATAAAAAAATCAATATCTCTTTGTATTACGGGCACCCAGCTTCCATGGGATGTTCTTAAATTTTTCTCAAATTTTAGGCTTTTAAATAACTCGTAATCACTATTTTTTGAAACCATATAGGCGTATAGATGTGCTCTGGTATCAATCTCGGCATTTTCAGATTCATCGCTATTAAACTCGCAGATAAGTCTAGATATAAACACCATCCTTTCTTTATCAGTAAAATATTTATCTATAAATTGTTCTATAATATTTATTGTTTTTTTGCGCATCTAATAATGGCGAATGAAATCCCATAAAAATGATTTCAGAAATCCCCTTTTCCAAAAACGAATTTCTTATCAGGGATTTTTATGTATAGTTTCTATAATTTTTTTAAAAAAATATTTCTTCATGGTCTTTTTCTATTAAATAGGATGGAAAAAAATCTGTATGCATATCAGCGCTAGAAACACCATTGCCAAGAGCGTTTAATATATTAATTATATATCTGTGTATGAAATCAGAATCATAGTTTAGAAATTTATTTAAGATGTTGGCTTCATGATCAAAAATTTATATTATCTTTTTAGTCTCATAAAATATGCTGTTTCTATCAGTTTTTATCTGTTTTTGATATATTTATCTAACATGCTGGTAGACTGGTAGAAAAACATCTCAATAGTTATTAAAATTTGTTATTGCTGATAGCCCTATTGCAAAGTACTTTTAATATTTTTAGCGTAATGTCTTTTTTGATATTTTCATACTTTTGTAAATGGTCAAAATATCGTGGAATATTTGTAATATCGGCACTTTTTATACAAATCAAGCAAATTCTTGGCATCTGTTTGAGTGATATCGTTTTTCGTCTATGGCTGCAAATATCCCAAATCTCCAAAAGTCTTTTGCTTTAAAATTCTGTTTTTCTATAAACTCAAAAGCACCATTTTTGCCCAAAATCTTTATAAGAACACGACGATCTAAATATAATAAAAAAATGGATCGCCTAGCTTAAAATACTCGCCTAAAACCTCTATAAATAGCCCTGAGTCATCACTTGATAAAATTTCAAGCAACATACTAAAGTTGTTTTTAAAACTATATGTATCACTATCATCAATCACATTATAAATTTCTACACATATATTAAGTAGCTTTAGCCACCTGTCTTTTGTTTTATTATTATTCGAAATTTTTCTAGTTCATTTTTATATATGCCTTGTTTTTGTTCAACATTGTTGCCTTTAAAATTTTTTTATAAGGACTTGCGCACAACAAATCATCTGTATCAAAACAACTATGCTTAAATAGAGTTTGTATACTTTTTATCATATGTAATGTTATTTTTTTATCCAAAAAAAGATAAAAATTTTCTTTCTTACTATTATACAATGTTTATAAATTTTCTTTGGGTTAAAGTATTTTTACAACTAAATCTACTATATATTTTTATCTTGCTCTATTATTTCTATGCTGTTTGAAATATTAGGTTTTCGATAGTATGTATTTATAAATTTTTCCAAGTCAGCCAAAAACAATTATTTTTTTAAAAATCTCATCAAGCCTTTCAAATATAGTTTTCCTAAAATCATTCAAAGCTTGTGTTGGAACAAGAGTATAGTTGTATAAATTGAATGTTCCACCATAATATCTAGCATCTTGAAAGTCAGTGCCTAACATCTCACTGGCAATCCTAATAAATAGTCTTTTTAAGAGTAAAGTATCGCTATTTTTGATAGTTCCCAAAGCCTATCCATAACTATATTTTTCTTTTTGTATCCATATCCATAGCTATTAAGCTCATATCCAAAATCTTTTACCAAAGTATAAATAACTTCATATGTTTTATTTGGCTTTTTTTATTTAGATACATCACTATTAATTCTATTGTGATCTTTTAGGTTGCTTTCATCATTACTTCTGGATAGTAAAGAGAGTATTTTTTTAGCACTAAATTTGATTTGTTATCGCCATTTTTTTAAAAAAATATCAATACTATTTACATCTATATGCTCTTGTTCTAAGTCTTGTATCTCTTCATGTAGCTTTTTCTAGTATTTCTGATTCTTTTAGATACCAAAGAAATTTCTACAAACTCTATTATTGGATTATTATCATGCCCCGACAACAACGATTTATCTGAGTATTTTATCCACAACCTATCTACGGGATCTTTTAGCTCTTTTTAAGATTAAATTGATATCAAAAAAACCGGCACTATTTGATTTAAAACATCTCTTATTTTGCCTGAATGGTTTTGGAAAAATTTACTATAAAACTACTTATTTTTTTAGGCTTTTTATCCACAAATACAGTCTTATAAAAAAAGATAGGATGCTAGTATTTGATCTGATACTTTAACGACACTATTTTTTCATACATATCAAATATCTCATATATATGAAGCTTTTTCTATTTTATCCCAAATAGCAACAACATCAACCTCAAAAGGCTTGTTTTATAATTTCTACTTGTTTATCGTTTTTGCCTATCAATCACTCTAAAAATGCCGCTATCGCAACTATTTTTTTCCAATGTCAATATCACCAAAAAAATATTTATATCATTGTCGGCACTTTTTAAAATACTCTTTGTATAAATCATACGTATTATTTACAGCATCAAAAGATCCATTTTGGGCTATCTTACAAAGCCATAAAAAGCCATTCTAGGATTATTTTTGTGAAATATTTAGAAATTTTTTCCTTATATGCAGAATCTATATTTTTAAAATTTTTAGAAATGATTTCACTTACTGAGATATTGTCCATAGATTGTATTTCAATAGCTGAGCAACTAATGTTGCTTGGAACTTTTCTATAATATCTTTAGCATAGTCTCTAACTGTAGCAACTATTTTAATTTGAGATTTGTAATTTTTGTTAAAAGAGTTAAGCAAATATCCAAGTGCTTGATGAATTCTATTGACATCATCGATAAATATTAAGAAATTTCTTATCTTCAACTTTAAAAATACGTGATCAAATCATCGTAAATATTGACACCTCTACTAAAAAAATGGCCTTAAATTTATACCCATTTTCCTTGGCAAATTTAGGTGCAACCTCTATTGCTAATCTTGTTTTTCCAACTCCAGCTTTTCCTGTTATAAATGTTATTTGACTATTCTTTAAAGCAAGTTCTATATCAACCACCTCTTTATCTCTACAACAAAGTACCGTATTTAGTGGCGTAGCATAGCCACCGCTTTCATACTCCGTAATAAATTCACTCTCGTCTAATATTTGCATAGTATCTATACTTACACTAAGAAAGTCATATGCTATTTTAGAATAGTTTACATACAAGTCACTTGCTAGACTTGAAATTCTATAAAAATAATTTATCTTTTGAATTACAATATTTTTTTGTAAAATTTCTAACTCACTAGGCTTAATATCGCAATTACACGCTAGAATAATTTTCTTTATTTTAGAGATACCAATACCAGTTTTTTTGCTTCATCAAAAACATTTTTTTCCAAATCTTTTAAAAATTTAGACACTATATCTGATTTTTTTGCGTTGTACATTCTACAAAGACATAATTCCCATCTTCTAGAGCTACAAAACTATCTGGGGTCCCTGAAATAGGTTTATCTTCGCCTATTTTTGTACCGTTTGAATGAACCATAAAAGAAAACTTTTTGGATAAATATGTGTTTATCAATTTGTGAAATTTTGAAGCATCTATCTGAGATAACTCTTGTTCTATTTGGTTTATTTTACTCATATATAAATCCTAATACAAAAACCCAAACAGCCAAAGTGGAATTTTATTTCCAACTCCTACTTCAATATCATCTGCTGCTATAAATGAATTTGGCATATCCTTAATCTGCTCAAAGCTCTTTTTTGCTCCGCCTATTTCAAAGACAAATTCGCCTACTATAAAATCTCCGGCTTTGCCCGAGTAAATTTCAGTGATATTTCCAAGCTGATTGGCAAAAAACGTCTCTCTCACATTTCCTATATCAGGGCTGTTTATATACATTAAATTTGTATTTTCAAGGTAAATTTTGTCTGCCTTATCCATATTTTTTATAGCAAGCTCGTTTTTCATTAAAAGCCTTATAAGCCCGGCACTATCAAGCATAGCAAGATACTCTTTTAGTGTCCTATCATCCTTTATATCAACAAGCGATTTTAGGCTTGAGTAGTTTGGCTGATATGGGACGTTTGTGCTTATAGCATGAGTTAAGATCTTTAGCTTTCTTGCTGTGTTGCCGTTTAAATTTGGATATATACTTAAAAGATCGCTATCTATCGTAGCTTCTATGCTTTGCCTTAGGGTCTGATAAAAGGCAGTATCATTTGGCATATCATTATAGTATGGGTAGTAACCCGCCTTTAGATACTCTCTACAAAGTTTAATAACTGCTAGATCTTTTTGCTTCAACGCATTAATTATATCAACAGCCATCTCCTGATGACTTTCAAGTAAATTTTCAAGCTCAATAACTTCTAAATTTATGTCGTATCTTAGCCCTAGATACTCCCTAAAACTCATTCCACTCATCTTATATACGATAGCTCTTCTGCTTAGATCATGAGAGCTTCTTAGCACTTCAAGAGCAGATGAGCCAGTAGCTACTATGTTTAACTCTTTAAAGTTATCATAGGCAAATTTTAATACGGCCGATATATCTTTGCTTTTATGAATTTCATCCAGATATAGATGTTTTCCGCCATTTAATACAAACTCTCTTATGATCGAGGTTATATCATTTGATATCTCTATATCATCTAGGCTTAGGTAAAGACTATTTTTGTTTTTACTAGCTAGCTGAGCCAATGTAGTTGTTTTGCCTATCCCTCTTTGCCCAAGGATAACAATAAGTCTATGAGATAAGTCCTTGGAGTCTATAAAATATCTTTTAAATTTATGATTGTTTAACCTTATAAGGTCATTGCTTTTTAAAAAAAGTTGATCTAACATAGTTTATCCCTGAATTATGTAATGTAATACAATTATATCATAAAAAGATATGGGATAGGATACAAATATGGTTGATCTTAAAGGCCCAAACTCTTCTTGATTGTAAATGACTATATACATTTACAATCAAGAAGCACTCACCCTTCCCCTCCTTGATCAAATTTTACCTCTTCAACTAGATCCTTTAGAATTTTTGGAGTTACTGGCTCGCCATAAGTATTCATAGTGATCTTGTATTGTTGTTCATGCCCTACAAGAGCAGCTATATGTTCAACCCTTTGGCCACTTTGGATGAGCTTGTTTATGAAAGTGTGCCTAAATGAGTGAAATGTCCTTGTCTTATCACTATCTTTTATAACTTGAGTATTAATCTTTTTTCTAAAATACTCAGAGAAGTCTTTATTGTCGCAATTAAATAGCCTAACTGCTTTGCCGCATTGCTTAGCTAGCTTCTTTTTACTCTCTATAAATTCAAACAGCCCAATACTACCTAACTTAGAGTGTATAGGAACAATCCTTGCAGAGTTTCTGGTCTTTAAAGTCTTACTCTTACCAGTTTTTACATCTATTTTTGTATTTAAACTAAAGCATACTATGTTATATTTTTCGACTATGTCATCTGTGTTTAACTGTATTATCTCATTTATTCTCATGCCAGAGTAGGCTGCTATATGAGTAACGAAAAATAGCTCATCTTTGTTAATTCTTTGACTTTTGGTATCACCATTTGATCTTATCTTACTCACAATATCCAAAAGTGCGTTTACGTCACTATCTTCATAAGGGTTTTTATTTGTAACATCATCTTGGTTTAAATTTATTTGTAGATCTATAGCTGGATTCTTATCTATATAGTCGCTATCGTAGCAGTATTTAAAAAACTCACTAACTCTAACAATATACTTCTTGATGGTTGATTTAGAAATTTTTGGTCTATCCTTTGCCAAAGCTATGATCTCATCTAGGCTCTTATCTTTATAGAGACTATTTTGAGAGAGTTTGGTTGGTAGTTGCAGTAAGATATTTCTAAAATTTAGCAACTCATCTCTTTTTATCTTTTTAATATCTAGCTCTTCGCCAAATTTCATAGACATTAGCCGTCCTACATGTCTAACAAGGCCTAATGTGCTATCACTCCAGTTGTTTGAAATGCTTGTGTTTGATACATAGTTTTCAAATGCACTCTTTAGCGTGACCATACCAGCCTTATTCTCGCTTTTAGTAGAAGAGTCTAGCTGTGATATAAAGCTTTTAGCTCTGTTTGAAAAGAGCTTTTGAAAGAAATTTATAGCTTCATTAAAAGTCATGTTACCAGCATCACTTCTATCATTCAAAGCAAGATCTTTAGTCTCAATGTCACTTAAAACTATGCCTTTATCTTCATATTCATCTGCATTATATAGCTTTACCTGACCACCAAAGGTAGGATCATTTAAATTTCCATATCCAAATTTTAGATCATCACTTAGCTCATTATCTCCATCTGGCGATAACTCACAACCAAATATTCTTAAGATATCGTTTTGTGTGAGTGCACCCTTTTGTTTAGCTAGCTCATTTATAGCATCTCTTAGCTCACAAACAGAGTGTTTTAAGGACTTTTTAGTGAAAGGCAGCACCAAATTATGCCTTTTTAAAGTCTCTATGTCGTCTTGATAGCTATGCAAGTTACTATCTTTAACGCATTTTGCTATCTCGTCTTTGGTGCCATCATCTAAATTTGCACTCTTATGCTTTTTACCAAGTGGTACAAATGTCTGTTGCTTATCATTTAGTAGCTTTTGATTTTTGCACATCTTATATGATATGTGATTTATGTTATCTATCGTTGCCTCAAGCACTCTTTTACCAAGAAACTTTTTGGTCTGAGGATCGGCGCAAGATAGCTTTTTGCAGATATCATCAACCTCTTTTGATATCACACTGGGCAAGCTATCTTCTTTTAAACTCTGTTTTAAAAACAAATTTAGTGATAGTAGTCCATCTAAATTTATATATCTGCCAAGCATATCATGCTCTTTGATACTTTTGGCCTCCTTGGCTTTTAAAAGCATAAGTACCAAGTGCTCTATAAGTTCGCTGCTCAAATTCATCTTCCATGCCTTTTTGATCGCGTTAAAAATTATAGAGTAGATCTTAGCACGATTTTTTGCTGTATCAAAGCGTTTTGTGAGGAAGGAGGTTATGTATTCGGTTTTATTACCAAAATAAGGTCTCAAATATGGTGGAATGGCTACTCTAAAGTAGTATATACCATTTCGTTTGACTAGATATTGCATCTTTGTTACCTATACAATATAACTTTGTAGCAAAATGTAGCAGATACCTAGTGTGAAACTAGCTATGTGCCGTCTTTTTGGTGCTTACACAAGGTTTATTTTTAAACCCTCATAAGCCGGAAGTCGGGAGTTCAAGTCTCCCCTTTGACACCAAAACATCCTATTCTAGGCACTAGTAGTGATGCTTTTGCTCTTTCCCTTTCTTTAAAATTTCCTAAAAGTATGGTACAGTTTTTTAAATTTTTGCAAAATGATTTCAGTAAATTTACTCTTTTTCTTATTGTTAAATTTTCTATTATTAAAAGATTAGATAGCAAATATTTTAAATTTTTTATAAAGTCCTCTTTTTTACGCTTAGCAAAATTCTAACTCATATCTCATCTAGACTTACTTTTACTGGTTTTTCACCTCTTGCTAGGGCAGTATCTACCGCTTTACTTAGATGATACTCTTCTATTATCTCTGCCATTTTTAATAGCTGAAAAATTTACTTGTATGGTTTGCATTAATAGGCTTAGCATAAGTATTTAGCAAAATTTTATACTGCAAACTTACTATACATAATGCAATTAAATACAAGTTTTGTGTTATATAAATAAAGAAAATCGGAGCAGAAAATTCCTCTCCGATTTATGATTAAAATTTAAGCTGTTTTGATCTCTTGTAGTCTATACCATGCTATGATTTGTAAAACAAATGCTACAATCAACAAGATGTAACCAATGATTATAAATAAAGTAATAGTTCCAACAACCGAACCTATAAAATAGTAGAGGAAAAATTTATCGCCAGATATGTTTGAAAGCTCGTTATAGACTTGAAATTCTTTGAAAAATGCATAAATCATACCTACAACGCCCGCTAAGCCTAAAATGACGCCAAAAATAGCACCTGTCCCACCAGCATTTGCATAGCCAGAGCCCATACCAGCAAAGCCTAATGCTCCAGTTATCGCGCCGATTGAGATCAGGATAGTCGATGCTACTGCGACAACTAGATATAAGATATAGTTTTTCTTTAGTGTAGGACTACCGACTTTATCTGATAGCTTAAATATAGCAAACAACATACATAAAAATCCAGCGATAAAAAAGATAAACCCGATGAATGGGATAATGCCCAAAATAGGCAATGCAGAACCTGCTAATCCCAGCGTTCTAATAGTAGATAAATCATTGCTTTTAATATCAAAATTTATGTTATCTAAATTTAGATTCATGGATTTTGCTTTTGTGAGATAAATTTGTTTTGCAGTTTGTCCATCCGCGATAAAATCAACCTCATCGCCTTGTTTTAAAACTATGGCAGCTCCATCTTTTGCCACAGACGCTACGTCTTCTTGTAGATAAGTAAAACGCTGATCATCAGCATTTAATATTATGCCAGGAGCTAATACAGTTCCTTTCATGTTTGTTCCTTTAAGATTAAGATAAAAACACTTATTATAAATTTGTTAAACAAAGTGTTGGCTTAAGTTTATAAGGCATAAAAGATAATTTTATAGAAACTAAATAGTGTAGAGGGATTATGTATATTTAAGCAGTGACTACTTTGTAGCATTAGCTTCTCCTTTTAGTATAACTGGCGACAAAAGAACTTATATAATAGGTCAATCTCTAATTAAATTTTTGAAAAGCAATTAATTTAATTGCGAGAATCTCAGGCTAAAAAATGGATTATGTTTTTAGGCACTGACTCTTTCTCATTCTTTCCTCTCCCCCAACCATCTCTATAACACTATCATCATAGATCTAAATAAAACAGCAATATAGAACTACTAGAGCCAACTGATCGCAATTGTGATAAAGTGGTTATAAAGTATCTTGAATAGGCAAAGAAAGCGATCATGTGATTTATGATAAAAAATTTAATAGGAAATAGTTTTTAAATTTTTTGGATTTGCAACATAGTTGTGAATTTGGATAGTAAATATTTTAAATTTTTGTCAAGCTTTTGCCACTCTTTTAAAGCACTTGGCAAGAACTCTAACTCATAGCTCATCTAGACTTACTTTTACTGGTTTTTCGCCATTTGTATAAATCTAAATTTGTGTCAAATAATAATTTTTTAAATAATAAGAAATAGCGAAGAGAAAAACTCTTCGCATAATTGATTATAGGTGATCTTCGGGTGCAGTTGTTGGCATAAAGAATGTAGTTGGGGTAAGATCAAGTGTCTCACCTGATGGATTAGTAGCTTTTGCCTCAACTGTGTGGTAGTCAAGCATAGAATCTTTATAATCAACTTTTGCCTCTACGCTCCATTTGCCATTCTCATCAGCTCTTGTTGTTAAAATATCTTGTATCTCAACTGGAGTTCTCGTTTCTGTATTAAAATCATAACCATGATGCTTAACAACTAATGTTATCTCAGCATTTGCTTCTGCTGTGCCCTCAAATGTTGGCTTTCTATCCCCATCAACAGGTCTATAAACAGGACTATAATCGCCTTGCACTTCTGTTAGATCACTAAATTCATCATCATATATGCGCTCTATTGAGAATGCACCATTTTTTGGCGTATAGTTTTTAGGTAATTTTGTAAAATTTGAATTACCAGCAGGATCAAATACCTGTGTTGTGAAAGAGTATTCGCCAGGCGTAAAGTGCTCTGGGAAACCATCACCCATTGTAGATTTATCTACTGTGAAGTTGCCATTAGCATCGGCTGTTACCTTACCTTCAAAAACTGTATGAGTTCCACTATCTTCTATTTTGCCTATTCTTACATTTATTTCAGAATTTGGCTCAGTCTTTCCAGTCATTGATGGTTCAGGATCACTATCGCTCATAGAAATTACATTTTTTCTTATAATGTTATGTGGCAAATCTGTCCACTCTATTGTTGGCTTAGTTGCATCAATAGTAACCTCAGCTCCTTTGCTGCTAAGGCTTCTTTCGCCATCTACAACAGCCACAGTTGTGATAGTATGCTTTCCATCAGGAAAGTCATTTTGCACCACATACTCCCAAGTGCCATCATCATAGGCTCTTGTTTCATCTATCTTATTGCCATTGTCATAGATTTCAACTATAGCTCCAGCTTCTGCTGTTCCTTTGATAAATGGTCTATTGTCATTTGATAGATCACCTATTACATCAGCATTCCATTTGCCACCATACCTACCATCTATTATTGTTGTGATTGTTGGAGTTGGAACATTGCTAGTTGGATATATCGCATCAATAGCAGCTGCAAGGTTGTCAAGTGTAACTGCACCACCTACACCTGTTTGAACTGGGGCATTTGCGCTTGCTTGAGATGAGAGGTTATTAAAATTTGCATTTATATTTGAGTAGTGACCACCTTGTGCAAAGCTAGCAGCACCAAGACTTACTCCGTCACCTCCAGCGTTTCCTCCTGCTTGGTTTCCACCAGCTGCAGTCTCTTCTAAGCCAGTTAGACCTTCACCGCTTAAGATCGCTTTTTGAAGTGAAGTTATGTCTGCTGTTGTTTGAGAATTTTCACCAACACTTTGGTCTAAATTTATTGAGTCTTTGCCTATTAAGCTTATCTCTTTTCCGTCTGCTTTTGCTATTACTACTTTTGCGTCAGTTGATTCAGTGACTATCTTTTCTCCTTGATATACTATGTCACCTACTTTTAATTCTCTGCTTTCGCCTGTTAGACTTACAGCTTTTACGCTTCCTTGCGTTACATTTTTTACTACGCCTATTTCCTTTGACATGCATCTCCCTTTTTAAATTTTTTCCTAAATTTAACGGTTTTATTAAAATCAAACCATTGTACTTTGGTACAGTTGTGACATATTTATGACTGGAAATTTTGTAAATTTAGATTTTATGGGGGTTTGAAATAGTTAGAAATTTTAGATATTGCAAAGAAATTTAGAGCAAATTCCTTTGCAAATTTAAATTTACTTCACAAAAAACTCTTGTGCTAGCTTTTTATCTTCAGGTTTGATGATAAATTTCTCATTAGAGATGCTAACTTCAAATTCAACATCTTGGCTAGCTTTTGTATAAGCAAGTGCGAGCCTTGCAGCAAGCTCTTTGTCGGCAATGCTTGCGTTTTTACTTATGAAGCTAACAGCTCCCACGATGTCATCGCTCTCTTTAAATTTCACCTGCTCAAATTTATCATTTGGATGAGCCAAAAGTGCGTTATTATCGCTCTCATCACGCCCTATTATCATTTTAGCGCCTTCAAGTAAGCGCAAATGCCTACCAAGTTTTAGCCACGTAACGTCGATATCTCGCATCTCTTTATCAAATTTCAAGTAGTCTTTTATCTTTACAGCAAAGCTCTCGATCGTTAGCAAACACCCACCTCCGGGCGTTGCAAAGTCCTCAAAGCCAAATTCCTTTGCCAAAGCAAGCTGCGGCTTTCTATCGCGCCCGCTTATGTCAAGTAGCTTCTCTCTATCGACCCAGCCCTCGCGCTCTGGCTTAGTTGGCGGCAAGAGTTTAGCACACATCGGACGAAGCACTAGATCATCCTCGTCATCAGCTAGGCGTTTAACCTGAAAGAGCGCATCTCTGCGCTGGCTCATCGGTCTTTGACCCACGACTTCGCCAGTGATTATGAAATTTGCATTTTCGCTTTTTAGCATATTAAGAGCGGTTTTAAACATATATCCGTGGCAGTCGATGCAAGGGTTAAACTGCTTGCCGTAGCCGTATTTTGGGTTAAAAAGCACATCACGAAGATACTCATTTCTCATATCAACCACCTTTAGGCTAGCTCCAGCCAAGGCTGCACGGCGCCTTAAAACTTCGTGCTTCTCCTCATCCACGCCAAATCCAGTATCCATATAAAGTGCGACCACTTCGATGTTTTGATCGCTTATTATTTTCATAGAGAGCATGCTATCAAGCCCTCCGCTAAACAAAGCTAAAGCCTTCATTTTTGTCCTGAAAGTAAAATTTAAAGCCTAAATTTACTAAATCTAGGCTTTTATGAAGTTTATTTAGCAGCGTTAATTACGATTTTTTTAATCACTTCGCTTGAGGCTTTTAGGCTGCTAACTGGCAAATACTCGAAGATAGAGTGAAAGTTGTTTCCGCCTGTGAATAAATTTAGCGTTGGTACGCCCTTTGCAGAGATCGCAGCACCGTCGTATCCGCCTCGCATCGGCTTTATGTTTGGCGTGATATTTAGCTCGCTAAAGGCATCTTTTGCCAGTTTTATAGGCAGTGAGTTTTCATCTTTTAAGAACTTAAAGACATTTTCATATCGTGTTTTTAGCGTGATCTCGCAACGATCCCCATAAATTTTATTAAAAGAATTTGCCATCTCACTTAAAAACTCAAGCCTTTTTTGAAATTTCACCTCGTCAAATTCTCTTATGTCGATCTTGAGCGTCGTTTTTGCGCTGTTTCCGCTAAGCTCTTTTACCCAGAAATAGCCCTCTTTGCCCTCGGTGCACTCTGGCACTTCGCCGCCTGGCAAAAGCGAGATAAATTTATGCGCAAGAAGTAGCGAATTTACAAGCTTGCCCTTTGCATTCATCGGATGGGCCGAAACGCCTTTAAAGACTATCGTGCAGTCAGCCGCGTTCCAGTTTTCATATATTAGCTCGCCTATCTCGCAGCAGTCTAAGCAGTAACCAAAATCAGCTCCAAGCAAATTTACATCAAGCGCTTTTGCCCCAAGTAAGCCCTGCTCCTCATCTGGCACGAAGCAGATCACGATCTTGCCGTGCTTTACATCAGGATTTTGCATGAAAAAGCTAGCCATATTTACAATGCTAGCGATCGCAGCCTTATCATCAGCCCCAAGCAAGCTAGTGCCGTCAGTCACGACTATGTCGTCACCAACGTATTTTTTAAGCTCTGGGTTGTCGCTAAATTTAAGGTAAATGCCCTGCTCTTCGTTTAGGCAGATGTCGCCGCCTGTATATTTTACCATCTTCGCTTTTGTGTCGTTTTTTTGCTCGCTACTTGTATCTAAGTGTGCAAAAAAGGCGATACTTGGGGCGTTTTCGCAGTTTGCGGGGATCTTTGCTATCAAGATAGCACTATCTTGCAAGATGATATCTTTGATGCCAAGCGAGCTAAGCTCATCTTTTATAAAAAGAGCTAGCTCGTACTCGGTTGGATTAGAAGGCATAATGCCTTTTAATCCATTCTCTTTATTTGTCGTGGTGTTAAATTTCGTATAGTTTATAAATCTCTCTACGATATCCATCTTTCATCCTTAGATGACGAAAAATGCGATCGCCACAACAGAGAGAAACATACCCAAAAATGTCCTTTTTGCGAGCTCGACTGGGCTAACCATAGCAATGCCAGCACAAACGATAGCTGCACCTGCTATTGGAGAAGCTGAACGTCCAAGTGAGCCAGCGATGGCTGCAGCCATACCAAGCTTATCTTGCTCAAAGCCAAGAGCGGCGGCGTTTGTTGTGACAGCTTCGTTAAACGCAAATGTAGCAGCGTCGCCTGAGCCTGTGACTATACCCATGATAAATGGCACAAATGTTCCGCCAAATTTAACATAGCTTTGATCTGTTTTTAACCACGCGATGACCACATCAACAGCTCCGCACGCCTTTAGACCTGCGACAAAGACGCCAGCTGCGATGATGATACCGATAACATCAGCGTAAGCGTGACCCATGCCGTTAAAGAACTCTTTTGTGATCTTTTGTGGGTTTGTAAGGGTAGCAAAGATAGCTATGATCGCACCTAGTATCATCGCCTCAGCAACGCCCATCTTTGTCCATGCCAAAAAGCTATAGTCTTTTGCAAGGCTAGTTCCGCCGATAACTAAGATCACAAGTGGGACAAGTGGCATAAGTGCGTAGATTAAATTTACTTTAAATAGCGGCTTCTCTTCGCTTGTAGCACCGCTTTCGATAGTGAAATTTGTACCTTTTTGATAGTCTTTAAAGAGCAAAGCAACGATAGTTAGCATGATAACTACGATAACAAGAGCTGTAAATGCGCTAGGAATTTGCACTTTTATAATGTCTTGAACTGTGTAGTTTGCAACTGTCTTTTTAACAAGATCAGCCACATATATGTTGTGCGCAGAGCCTGGGCTTAAGACTGAGCCAAATGTACCAGCAAAAACAGCCGCACCAGCCATCGCAGGGCGAACACCTGATGCCATTAGAAGTGGTATAAGCGTCGCACCAACAGCAGCCGAGCAGCCAGCAGCTGAAGGGATGGCGATATTTATAAAGTAAGTTAGCACGGTTGTTACAGGGATCAAGATAAATCCCACGTTTTTAAGTGGCTTTGTAAGAAGCGCAACAAGGTGTTTATCGCACATTGTGTACTTCATAACGAAAGCAAAACCCATACTCGCACAAATAGCCTTTATAAGACCAGCTTTTGTCATATAGTCAGTAAAAGCATTTAGTGCGCCCATTGGTTTTAGTGCGATTATACAAAGCACCAAACCAACACCTATTAGCACCGTTCTTGTCTCTTTTTTTAAGACTAGAAGTGCGACGACTGCAACGATGCCAAGAATGGCAGCAATGAGTTTGAATGAATCCATACCTCTCTCCTTGTTTAGATTTTAAATTTAGTTCCAACTTCTATTTTTTCTATCTCTTTTTGATACTCAAATTTTAAAATTTCGCTATGTCCTATAACCTCAGCTTCGCTACCCTCTATGAGCAAAGCCGTGCCCTCAGGCAGTGCGTAGATAGTCTCTTTTGGATTTGCTATTAAAAACTCTTCTAGCCTCTCCTCCCTGCTCTCGCCGTTGTGACCTGCTAGTTTGCCACTTATAAAGTGCGGATTGATCTGATAAGGGAAGATATTTAGGCTATCAAAGGACTTTGGCATGATGATAGGCATATCATTTGTCGTCATCATCGTCTTACCAGCGATGTTTGCGCCAGCTGACCAGCCAAAGTATTTTGTGCCCTTTGCCACTGCTTCTTTTATAGGTTCAACTAAATTTAACTTATAAAGCGTATAAAGAAGCATAAAAGTATTTCCGCCGCCAACTGCGATGCTGCTGGCATTTTTTATAGCTGAAATTTTATCCTCGTAGTGGTGGATCGACTTTATATTTTTATTTTTTAGGCGGTCGATCACCTTTTGCTCGTATTCGTCATTTGTTCGTCTAACTCCAGCGTAAGGGATAAATAAAATCTCCTCCTTACCGCTCTCACCCAAGAAGTCCTTAACCCAGTTTTTGCAGTGTCTCAAGTAGCCAGTATCTTGGTAGCTTGAAGCGCTGATTAATAAAGCATTTTTCATTTTTTAGCTCCGTTTAGTTTGTAAGCAGCCCTTAGATAGATATCAACCCCAGCGACCAAGCACTCCTCGTCAAAGTCAAATTTGCTGTTGTGATGGCCTGCTTTTAAATTTGTACCGATCATCATATATCCGCTCTTTGCGCCCCTATCTTGCAAAGCTCTCATAAAGTGAGCGAAGTCCTCGCAAGCGCCAAAATCAAGCTCTTTAACGATCTTATCATCATCTATAAATGGACTTTGCTTTGCTGCTTCATAGAAAATTTCAGTCACCTCTTTGTCGCTATTTGCCCCGCTTGTGCCACCAGTCATCACGACCTTACTCTCAACGTCATAAATTTCACTCACACCTTTTACGATATCCATGCATTTTTTATACATAAACTCATTTAAATTTGTATCTTCGCCCCTTGTTTCGCAGGCCAGATAGCCGTTTGGTGCTATGACGTTTCTGCCCTCGCCAGCTCTTAAAACGCCCACATTTATCCTAGTCACGCCCTTTGCGTGCCTTGTGATACCATGCATATTTAGAGCCATTTGAGATGCGGCTAAAAGGGCATTTGCTCCCTCTTCTGGTGCTCCTGCTGCGTGAGCTGAGCGACCTGTGATATGCACGTCAAATTTAGAAGTTGCAAGCAGTTTGTTTGTGCCGCAAACTATGCCGCCGTTGGTTTCTGCTTGAAAGCCGATGTGTCCGCCAAGTAGGTACTCAACCCCCTCGAGCACGCCAGCAGCCTCCATAGCCACAGCGCCTCTTGTGCCCTCTTCTGCTGTTTGAAATATAAATTTAAATTTGCCGTTAAAATCGTCTAAATTTTTAGCGATCAGCTTTGCAAGCGCTAGACCCATCGCCATGTGTCCATCGTGCCCACAAGCGTGCGTGATGCCAGCGATATCTGAGCCAAAGCCCTCTTTGCAAGGTCTATGAGCAGCCTCCGCGCTCTCTGTCACATCAACGCTATCGATGTCAAATCTAAAGGCGCTAAATTTACCAGGTCTTTTTGTGTCGATGAAGGCTGTCAGCCCAGTTAGGCCATCTTTCATGCATTCAAGATATTTTGCTTCGTCAGGATTTAAAAGGCTTTTTGCTCGTTCGATCGCCTTTTGGCACTGCTCTTTGCTGCCAACTCCAAGCCTTGCATCGCTCTTTACGACCTCTTCGCCAAGCTTCACTTCATATCCTAGCTCGCTAAGCCTTTTTGCTAAAACCGCAGTCGTAAAAAAGGTAAACCAGCCAGTTTCTGGGTGCGAGTGAAAGTATCTGCGATCTTTGATCATGTCCTCTTTTAAAGATAGTGCTAAATTTGCTATTTTGTCCATGACTACTCCTCGTTTGAAAGTCTTATTAGTGCGTTTGTTAAAATTTTAGTTGCCATAACGGCGTCATCAAAATTTATCGCCTCTTTGGTGTTGTGGCTTATACCATCCACGCAAGGGATAAAGAGCATGCCAACGCTGCTTGCAAGCTTTGTTAAATTCATCGCATCATGCCCAGCACCACTTGGCAACGTGAGGCTTTTTATGCCAAGCTTTTTGGCTTCATCTTCAAGTAAATTTATGGCGTGTTCGCTTAGTTTTACTGGCTCGTCGCTGCTTAGCTCTCTTATCTCGTAGCTAAATTTAAGCTCACGGCTTAGCTCAGCCACAAAATTTCTAAGCTCTAAATTTAGCTCATCTAAGCTAGCCTTGTTGATATCTCTTAGATCAACGCCAAGCCTTGCCTCGCCTGGCACGACGTTTAAAACGCCTGGTTTTGCATGCACGTAGCCAACGGTTGCGACGGCTGTTTTTTTGTTTTTAGCAAATTTATTTGCAGCGATTATGATGTGTGAGGCGGCAAGCAGGGCGTCACTACGCATATTCATCGGCGTTGCGCCGCTGTGATCGGCCTTGCCCTGTATTGTGATCTCAAATCTAATAGGAGCTGCGATCCCGCTTACCACACCAACGCTTATGCCGCTTCGCTCAAGCACTGGGCCTTGCTCGATGTGAAGCTCAAGATAGGCGTGTAGGGAGTTTTCTTTTAGGATGGCTTCATCTAAATTTTGTGGTTTAAACCCAACCGCGCTCATCGCCTCAAAAAGCGAGATACCATCTTCATCTTTTAGCTCATGAAGCCTTTGCTGGCTTAGTTTGCCGCTTATTATCTTGCTACCGATAGTGGCTGTCTTAAAGCGGCTTGACTCCTCACAGCAGAAATTTATGAGCCAAAGTGGGCGCTTTAGCTTGATGCCAGCCTCTTTTATAGAGCTTAGCGCCTCAAGACCAGCCATGACGCCAAGTGTGCCGTCATAAAAGCCACCATTTGGCACGCTATCTATGTGAGAGCCCACGCAAACTGGCTTTGCTCCCACCTCGCAGCCATCATCATAGATGGCGTAGATGTTGCCGACATTGTCAATTTTAAGTTTAAAGCCATTTTTTTCTATCAAATTTATAAGAAATTTTCTTGCCTCAAGGTCCTCTTTGCTAAAGGCTAGTCTTGTCAGCCCTCCACCTTTTAGCGCTCCAAACTCGCTTATAGCGTTAAAATTTCTCTCAAATCTTTTAGCGTCTATCATCATAAATCCTTAAAATATAAAGCCAATCTTAAAAAGATTTATTACTTTAAGCATTTTACATTTTGTTTTATGATTTGAAGCTGAAAAAGTGTGAGTTTTTAAATTTTATAAAGCTGAGTCTTGAGATCTTTAATGATAAATAGAAGTTTTTCTAAAATTTCTATCTTATTTGGGTTGTCAGAGCCTTTTAAAATTTGCTGTTCGTTCTCGTAAAAGGCGATTTGCATATTTAAAATAGCCTTTTGCAAAGTGGTTGCATCGGTGATCTCATGGATATTTTCGTCCATTAAAATTTCTCTAACCATCTGCTCATCGCTCACGTCGTATCTATAAAGGATGGCGTTTAGATACTCAGGATGCTTTATAAAGTATCTAGCCCCAAGCTTTGAGAGTATCTCATCTCTGTAGTTTGGGTTATTTAGCATGGTTTTAAAAAGTGCAAACTCAAGCGGGTCTTTATTCATCACAGCTGGCACCTCATCTACCATGACAGAGTTGCTAAATTCATCTTTGCCTTTTTTTCTAAATTCTCTTTTAAATTTATTTTCATTTTTTGGCTTCTGCTTTAGCCCAAACCTATCTGCTACGCTTTGTGGAGTGAGGTTAAATCTTGCCGCTACCTCAGCCACATACGAGCTTGCTATCTCATCTCCAAGCTCGTCCATATAGGCTTTTATCTCGCTTAGGCAGTTATCTCTTTGCATTGAACGCGTGATGTCATACTTTTGCATGATCTTTTCTATATAAAATTTCACCGCGTCCTCGCCTGAGCCAAAGAGCTCATTAAGCTCCTTTATCTTGCCTGCAAAGACCATATCAGCAGGATCCGCGCCGTTACTTATGATGACTACTTTGGTATCTATCTTATTTATACTTAGTAGATGAGCCGACTTTATGGCCGCATTTATGCCAGCGCCATCTCCGTCAAAGCAAAGCACCACGCTTATCTCGCCCCTTTTTAAAAGCGGCAAGTGACTTGTAGTAAGTGCGGTGCCAAGCACGGCAACAGCGTTTGTAAAGCCAGCGTAGTGAAGCATGATGACGTCTAAATAGCCCTCTGTTATGATGATCTGCTTTTTCTCAAATATGCTTTGTCTAGCAAGGTGGTAGCCATAGAGCAGCTTTGACTTGTCAAATACCGAGCTTTGGGGCGAATTTACATATTTTGCAGGGTGATCTGAGATCGTTCTACCGCCAAAGCCAACTAGCCTTGTCGTGTGCGAGTAGATAGGAAATGTTATGCGCTCGATGAAACTAGCGTAAATTCCCTTTTCATTTTGCTTTACGATGCCAACTTCAAGCGCCTCTTTAGGCTCGATATTTTCATTTTGCAAAAGCCTAATAGTGCTTTTACTATCTCCAGCCCAGCCAAGCTCAAATTTCTCTATCATCGCATCATTTATGCCACGCGACTTTATATATCTAACGGCAGCTTCGTTTTTGTAAAACTCACTTCTATAAAAGGCATTTACCTTTTCTAAAATGTGCTTATTTTCTTTTTGCGTTGGCACCTTGTCATTTGTGTATTCAAGGCTGAAATTTGAAATTTGAGCGATCTTTTCTATCGCCTCTGGGTAGGTTAGCTTTTCATAATCCATCACAAATTTAACCGCATCTCCGCCAGCCTTGCAGGCAAAGCAGTGATACATCTGCTTGTTTTGATTTATGCTCATGCTTGGGTTTTTGTCGTCATGAAACGGACAGACACACTTGTAGCTTGAGCCCATCTTTTTAACAGGGATATACTGCTCAATGATATTAACAATGTCTATTTGGTTTTTTAATTTTTCAATGGATTTTGGATCTATCATAAGCAAAATTATACAACTGCTTTGTTATAATTAAAGTAAAATTTTATTACAAAGTGTTAGCGTGGATATTTTTTTCATTGGGCACAGAGATCCGATATTTAGCCTTATTATTCTATTTAGTATCATCTTGATGATCGCTGCTTTAAGCTACGCTTGGGGCATATTTTCAAGTAAAGATGAGAAAAAACGCATCGAGAAATTTATCAAGAAATTTGACAGCAAAGATGGCATAAGCGACGAGCACAAGCAGATGCTAAAAAGTCCAGAAGTAGATATACCAAGCCTTAGCATGCTAGGTCAAACATTTGCCAAAAATGGCGACTTTGAAAAATCAATCGGCGTCTATCTAATCGCACTTGAAAAGGTAAAAGATAAAAACGAGAAGGAATTTATCCTAAACGAGCTTGGAGAGGTCTATTTCAAGGCTGGATTTTTAAAAAAAGCTAGCGAAGTCTTTGAAAAAGCGCTTGAGCTAAGCCCTAGAAACGTCCTCGCACTGCGCTTTTTAACGATGATAGATGAGAAGCTTAAAAACTATAAAGAAGCCCTTTATGCGCTAAATTCGCTTGAAGAGCTAGGGACAAATGTAAAAGATCAAAAGGCCTATATAAAGGCGATCAGCACGCTTGATGATAGAAATTTAAGCTTTAGTGAAAAGGTGGAAATTCTCTCACACCTTAGCCAAAATTTTGAGCTTTTAAAGCGCATGATCTTAGCCCTTTTCATAAGACACAATGAAAATTTAGAAAATTTAAAAGATTTTGCCAAATTTGAAGATGTGCTTGATCTACTTTACAACCTAAAAACACCTATAAATTTAAGCGATCCAAAATATAAATCCCTCTTTTATGCAAAGGGCGATATAGAAGGTCCATGCGAAATTTACGGCTTTGAGCTAAATGTCATAAAAAGGCTAAAGGACGCTAAATTTGACGCGGCAGGGCTAAGCTTTAACTACGTTTGCAAAAACTGCAAAAACTCATTTCCTATGCACTTTTACCGCTGTCCAGTCTGTCACGAGCTAGGAAGTGTCAAAATTTTATCCCACATCACAGAAAAAGCAAGTGAAGATAGTAACACTTTTTAGTGACGGCTCATGCCTTGGAAACCCTGGAGCTGGCGGCTGGGCTTATATATTGAGATTTAACGAAGCGCAGAAAAAAGCAAGTGGCGGCGAGGCATATACGACAAACAACCAAATGGAGCTAAAAGCTGCGATAATGGGGCTAAAAGCACTAAAAGAGCCATGTGAAGTTAGGCTAATAACCGATAGCTCATACGTGGTAAATAGCATAAATGAGTGGCTTGCAAACTGGCAAAAGAGAAATTTTAAAAATGTAAAAAATGTCGAGCTTTGGCAGGAGTATTTAGAAATTTCAAAGCCACATAAAGTCGTGGCTAGCTGGGTTAAAGGGCACGCTGGACATCCTGAAAACGAGGAGTGTGACCAGATGGCAAGAGACGAGGCATTAAAAATAAAAGATGAGAATAAGATATGAAAAATTTAGAAGAATTTGAACGTAATCTTGGCTATAAATTTAAAAAATCTGAGCTTTTAGAAGAGGCGCTAACGCATAAGAGCACCAAGCAGGCGTTAAATAACGAGAGGCTTGAGTTTTTGGGCGATGCGGTGATGGATCTGCTCGTGGCTGAGTATCTTTTTAAGAAATTTAGCAAGATCGCAGAGGGCGACATGAGCAAACTTCGTGCCGCACTTGTAAATGAAAAAAGCTTTGCAAATATGTCTAGGCGGCTAAAAATGGGCGAGTTTTTAAGGCTTAGCCAAGCTGAAGAAAATAACGGCGGTAGAGAGAAAGATAGCATTTTAAGCGACGCATTTGAGGCGGTGATGGGTGCAATATACCTTGAGGCTGGACTTGATAAAGTTAGAGAAATTTCTATCACACTGCTTGAGCTTTGCTACCCAAAGATCGACTTTGCGCACCTTGAAAAAGACTACAAAACCGCCCTTCAAGAGGTCACTCAAGCAAACCTTGGCGTTATACCAACGTACGAGCTTATAAGCTCTTTTGGCCCTGATCACAAGAAAGAATTTGAGATAGCTCTACTGCTAAATGGCAAGGAAATTTCACGTGCCGTTGGCAACTCCAAAAAGCAAGCCCAACAGCTCGCAGCAAAGATAGCGCTAGAAAAAATCAAAAAATAGGATAAATTTTGAACACATTTGGCAAAAAACTAACCTTAACTAGCTTTGGCGAGAGCCATGGGGTGGCGATTGGTGGCGTGATAGACGGCATACCTGCTGGGTTAAAGATCGATGTGGATTTTATCCAAAGCGAGCTTGACAAACGTCGTCCTGGACAAAGTAGCTTCACAACGGCAAGAGATGAGGCTGATAAGATAGAAATTTTTAGCGGCGTCTTTGATGGCATGAGTACTGGGGCGCCGATAGGTTTTGCCATTTTTAACAACAACCAAAAGTCAAATGACTATGAAAATTTACGTGAGATTTTCCGCCCTGGGCATGCTGATCTAACATATTTTAAAAAATATGGCATCAGAGATCACAGAGGCGGTGGGCGTGCGAGTGCTAGAGAGACTGCAGTAAGGGTTGCTGGTGGGGCATTTGCACAGCTACTTTTAAATGAATTTAAGATAGAAGTTTTAAGCGGTGTGCTTGGCATTGGCAAGGTTGTTAGCGACAAGGTTGATTTTGCTTTTGCCAAAAATTCGCAAATTTACGCCCTTGGCAACGAAGAGGCGATGAAAGAGGCGGTAAATAAAGCTAGAAGTGAGCACGATAGCGTCGGAGCTGTGGTTTTAAGCGTGGCTAGAGGCGTGCCAGCTGGTCTTGGAGAGCCACTTTATGATAGGCTGGATAGCGCTTTGGCAGCTGCTTTAATGGGCATAAACGGAGTAAAAGCCGTAGAGATCGGCGCTGGCGTAAATGTAAGCTCTATGCTTGGCTCAGCAAACAACGACGAAATGGACGAGCTTGGCTTTTTGAGCAACAACGCTGGTGGCATACTTGGAGGCATAAGCAGTGGCGCTGAAATCGTGCTAAAGAGCCATTTTAAGCCAACGCCTTCGATATTTAAAGAGCAAAAGACGCTAAATTTAGCTGGCGAGGCGGTGGATTTTGAGCTAAGAGGTAGGCATGATCCTTGCATAGGCATACGTGGCAGCGTCGTAGCAACCGCGATGATAAGGCTAGTTCTTGCTGATATGCTCTTACTAAATGCAAGCACAAAGCTTGAAAATTTAAAGAAAATTTACGGCTAAATTTGACTTTGCCACCAAACTAGGGCCAAATTTATAAATTTACAGCGACAAACTTGATCTCGCCTTTATATATTTCTAAATTTGCTAAGACCCCGTGTCCGCAGTTGCTTTGAGTGGTGCCAGATATGTCTTTGTCGTGAGTTAGGACATTGACGCAGCCATGCTTGCAAAGGCTCTTTTGCTTAGCGCTTCAGGATCATATCATGCGCCCTCGCAGATGGCGATGACGTGCTCTGGGATGATGAGTGACAAGCGCGCCAACTAAATTTCACCCTATCTCGTTAAATACTCTCACCACGTCGCCAGTTGCGATGCCTTTTGCTTTGGCGTCATTTACGTTTATGAGCATCGGCTCTCTAGCGCCCACCTCAGCGTAGTTTCTGATTATTGAGTTATTTAGCTGTGAGTGGAGGCGGTATCTTTAGTGTGTGGTTTTTGCACTCAAATTTAGCCTTTTTCTAAAAGATTTTTATTAAATTTTTAAGCCATTTCAAACAAAATTTGCAAACTAACTTTTACCAAATTTCATCTATAATCCTCTCATGAAAAATGAAAATCCAAAGAGCAAAATTTACGCCGTTATCGACCTAAAGTCCTTTTACGCCTCGGTTGAGTGCGTAGAGCGCGGGCTTGATCCATTTAAGGCTGATCTAGTCGTGGCTGATGCTAGTCGTGGCAGTGGCGGCATCTGCTTAGCTGTTAGCCCTGCGCTTCGTGCAAAAGGGGTGAAAAACCGCTGCAGGCTCTTTGAGATACCAATGGATATCAAATTTATCATCGCGCCACCTAGGATGCAGTTTTACATCGACTACGCCGCAAGGATCTATGAAATTTATCTAAAATATGTCTCCAAAGAGGATATCTACGTCTATTCGATCGATGAGTGTTTTATCGACCTCACTTCTTACTTGAAATTTTACGCTCTTGGCGCAAAAGAGATGGCAAAGATGATGATGGATGAGATCTTAAAAACGACTGGCGTGACGGCGACTTGCGGCATGGGGACAAATTTATACCTCGCAAAGATCGCGCTTGATATATTAGCAAAGCACCAAGATGACGGCATCGCCTATCTTGACGAAGAGCTTTACAAAAAGCAGCTCTGGACGCATCAGCCACTAAGCGACTTTTGGCGTATCGGTAAGCAAACTAGGCTAAAGCTCGAAAAATGCGGCATCTTTTGCATGAAAGATATCGCAAATGCACCAAAAAGCCTGCTTGAAAAAATTTTTGGCGTCGATGCCTACATCACGATCGATCACGCAAACGGCATAGAGCCAACGACGATAGCTGAGATAAAGGCCTATAAACCAAGCATGAAGTCCTACTTTAGCTCGGAAATTTTGCCAAGAGATTATGAGCGCTGCGAGGCGGTGATCGTGCTAAAAGAGATGGCTGACAGGCTCGCACTTAGGATGATAAACAAAGATGTAAGGGCGAGTGGGCTAACGATAAATGTGAGATTTGCCGATAAGCTTGAGCCTCAGCAACGTGCAAGCGTGAGGTTTAAAACGCCAACAAACATCTCAAGCGTGCTGATGAGTGCGGCTGAGGAGCTACTTTTAAACAAGATAAAAAATGTCGGGCTAATCAGGCAAATAGGCATATCAGCAAACGATGTGGTGAAAGAAAATTTGGTTGAGTTTAGCCTATTTGAAGATGACGCCAAAGAAAAAGCGGTGCTAAAGTCACTAAATTTGATAAAAGAGAAATTTGGTAAAAACTCGATCCTGCGCGCGATCGACCTGCTGCCAGAAGCGACTGGGCAAGATAGAAACAAAAAAATAGGAGGGCACAAGAGCGGTGAGTAAAGATAGGGCAAAAATTTTTAGCTCGTTTAATCCTCTTTCTACCTTAGAGCGAGCCTTGCGTCAAAAAGAGCGAGAAAAATGCGAAAAACTAGAGCTTGATGAGAGCAAGGTCGATGAAATTTTAAAAAAGATAAGCGAGATAAAGATAGCTGATGAGGTGCGTGTGAGCTACCACAACGGCTTTACTTACGTAAAAACTAGCGGACTAGTTTCGGATGTAAATTTCAAAGACAAAACCCTCATGATCGTAAAAACTAAGATCAAATTTGAGGATATAAATGAGGTGGAGATAGTTAGAAAACGGGCGATTGCTCGCCCTTTGAATTAGTTTTTGCGTGTGTTTGCGTCTGGAGTGAAAAGTGGCTTATCAAGAAGTTTGAAGTCACCTATAAATTTCTGACCCTCTTCGCTTGTTGCCCATTTTATAAATTTCTCTGCATTTTCGATGTCAGTTTTAGGGCAGTGTTTTGGATTTACTGCGATTAGAGAGTAGAAGTTTTTAAGGTCGTTGTCGCCCTCGTTGATGATGACCATCTCAGGATGACCTTTTTGGTTTGCTTCATATTTAATGTAAGTACCGCGGTCAGTAAATGTAACGCCTTTTTGCTCAGCAGCAGCATTTATCGTAGCTAGCATGCCTTGACCTGTTTGCATATACCAGCTATCTTTTTCAGGGACTTCGCCAGCGATCTTTTTCCAGATGCCTTTTTCTTTATTATCTGTGCCTGATTTATCGCCACGTGAGAAGAATTTGATACCATCTTTTTTGATAAGCTCAAAGCTTTGTTTTATATCTTTACCTTTAAATTTATCAGCGATTGATTTATCAGCGATAACGACGAAGTCATTGTACATTACGGCATTTCTTTTTAAGCCAAAGCCTTTTTCTACAAATTCTTTCTCAACTTTTGGTGAGTGAACAAAAAGTATGTCAGCGTTGCAGTCTTCGCCAAGCTTTAGAGCTGCACCTGTACCAACAGCTGTCCATTTTATATCAACACCTGTTTTTGCTTTATAAGCTGGATAGATCGCATCAAGCAAGCCAGTGTTATCTGTACTTGTTGTAGTCGCCATGATTAGTTCATTGTCAGCGCCAAACGCCAAAACTGCAGCTGCTAGTGAGCCTAAAATAATCTTTTTCATTTTTCTCCTTTAAAAAAAATTGTGATATTATAGCACATTTAAAATAATCTTAAGAAATATGCTAGGAAAGAATAATTGGATTTTTTACTTAATGGCTTTACAGAAGCCTTTAATCTACTTTTAAACGGCAACCTTGAAACATATTCAGCCATCAAAGCTACACTTTACACATCAAGCGTGTCGATACTTTTTGCTGTTCTCGTTGGCTTCCCGCTCGGTTTTATACTTGGTTTTTACGACTTTAAAGGCCGCAAAATTTTACGTCTTCTAAGTGACACAGCTCTTGCCATGCCAACAGTTGCGATAGGTCTTATCTTGTACGCATTTATCACTAGAAATGGCCCGCTTGGCAGCCTAAATTTACTATTTACACTAAAAGCGGTCATGCTAGGCCAGTTTGTGCTCGCCCTTCCTATCATTATCTCGCTTACTGCAAGCGTGGTTGAAAATATGGATAGAAAACACTATCTAACTATCCTAAATTTACGCCTTGCGCCAGCAAAGCTAGTTTTTTGTGTGCTTTACGAGCTGCGCTACGCACTCATGGTAGTTATCGCCACCGCATACGGCAGGATCGTGGCTGAAGTGGGCGTTGCGATGATGATAGGTGGCAACATCAAGTACTTTACTAGAACGATCACCACAGCCGTTTCGCTTGAGACGAACAAGGGCGAATTTGCCATGGGTATTGCGCTTGCCATGGTTTTGATATTCATCGCATTTTTAGTAAATTTAGCGATCTTTGCGCTCAAAAAACTAGACAAATAGGAGCAAATTTTGATAAAGATAAGAAATTTACACCTAAGCTACGGCAAAAGCGAGATCCTAAATATCCCAAGTCTTGATATAAATACTAAAAAGATAACCGCTCTAATGGGCAGTAATGGCAGTGGCAAAAGCACGCTAATAAGAATGCTCTCACGCCTGCAAGGCCCAGATAGCGGCGAAATTTCACTTTGGGGTGAAAATAGACCAAGCCTTGAAATGCTGCGTAAAATTTGCGTTTTGCTGCCTGAGCCTGCCCTTTTAAAAAGAAGCGTTAGAGAAAATTTCAAAGCCATTTTAAAAAGTAGAAATTTACTAAGCGAATTTGAGGAGCGAACCAGCGAAGCACTAGCTCTCGTGGGACTTGATGAGAAGTTTTTAGACAAGCGCCACTTTGAGCTAAGCTCGGGGCAAACGCAGCGCATCGCATTTGCACTTGCACTTTCTTTAAGGGTGCCATTTTACCTGCTTGATGAGCCGACAAATAGCGTTGATATCGCCACTTCAAAGCTCTTTAGCAAGGCTATAAATTTGATGCACGAGAGATATGGCTGCGGCTTTGTCATCGCAAGTCACGACGAGAAGTGGCTTAGTATGCTAGCAAACGAGTGCGTGTTTTTACACAAAGGCAGAGTCTGTGAGTTTGAATACAAAAATATCTTCGAGATAGAAGGTGGTGTGCTAAGCTTTGGTGACGAAGCACGGCTAAATTTGCCTTTAAATTTTAAAGGCAAAAGCAAGATCACGATCAACCCAAGCAAGATAAAAATTTCTAAAACAGGCGGTGAGGGTCAAATTTCAGGGATTTTGCACTCAGCCTCGCTTTACATGGGCAATGAAAAGCTTTTGAAGGTCAAAGTTGGCGACTTTTTGATCAAAATTTTTAGCCACGATGATGAAATTACAAAGATCGGCGAGAGGGTATTTTTAGAATTTGAAGATGGCTCGATGCTCGCTTTAGAGTAAAATTTACTCCCACCCTTTAAATTTAGTCCCAAAATAAAAATGGATATCAAAAAAGAGCTAAATTTTAATAATCCTGCTAAAAAATCATATCTTACATAACTCCCTAAAAATAGCGTTTTTAAATATGCAATTAAGGCATATTTAAGCTTTTTTTAACTTTTCTAATTTATTTTATTTTAAGGCACATTAATAAGGCAATTAATTGTATAGTTTCGGTGTCGTTAAAAAACTATTTAAGGAAAAAGGTGAGCACAAAAGAGGAATTTGCAGCTGGCAGAAAACTTTACTACGCTACTTTCTCTAAATTCTTCGTATTTAGTGAAGATGAAAAGAGATTTGATGGCCTTAGTAAAATGCTTGATCTCATAGAAGAATACAGCCTCAATGATGAAGTATCGCGAGCTGCTACTAATATAAAAAGTAAATTTAATGAAAAAAATCCAGAGAATTTGATCACCGAATTTGATGACATTTTTCACACTCCGCCAAGTCCGCTTCGAAACTCGCTCTCTTTTTACGATGAGGGTTATGAAGTGGGTCATGCTTGTGCTGATGTGCGTAAAATTTTGGCTAAGACAAACATCAGAAGAGATGAGAGTAAATTTAAAGAGAATGAAGATAATGTGGGCTTTGTCTTTACGCTTATGAACGAGTTTATCGGTAAATTTGACGAGTGCGAAGAGGAGCTTTTTAAAAATATTATAAATCCAAACATTGATGAGTTTATAGAGAATTTATATGAGCATAAAAATAGTGAAATTTACAAGGATGTGGCCGTTTTGCTAAACGAATTTATCGCGTTTGAGCGCGTGGCACTAAACTCACCAAAACCAGTCAAGATAGACCACAAAAAGAGCGATGGTCTTTCAAGATCTGAAAGTATAAGAAGAGAAAAAAATAGGATAAGAAAACTAAGAACGGAGGGTACATATGCAAAATAGACGCGAATTTCTAAAAAAAGTCGGTCTAGTTGGCGCTGTGGCAGCAAGTGGCGCGGTAGCAGCAAATGCTAATGAAAATTTAAAATCAGGAAAGAGTAAAAAGACCGAAGTGCTTTACAAAAGAAGCAAAAACTGGGAACTTTACTACAAACAAGCAAAATAAAATTTGATAGAAATTTAAGAAAGGATGAAAATGTCTGAAGCTAGATTAAACGCTACGCCAAACAACATCGGCCGTAGATCGTTTTTAAAAATGGCTGCATTAGCAAGTACTTGTGGAGCGGCCGGCTTTGCAGCAAGCAATGTCACAAGAGAAGCAACAGCTCAAGAGATGGCAAACCCATTTCCAGACTCAAAAATAGTAAAAACTGTCTGCACAGTTTGCTCTGTAGGATGCGGAGTGCTAGCAGAGGTAGAAAATGGTGCATGGGTACGTCAAGAAGTAGCACAAGATCACCCAGTAAGTGCTGGTGGTCACTGCTGTAAAGGTGCAGACGTTATCGATATGGTGCGCTCACACTGCCGTGTAAAATATCCGATGAAAAAAGTTGGCGGCAAGTGGCAACGCATCTCTATGACGCAAGCACTTGACGAGATCGGCGCAAAGCTAAAAGCTTACCGCGAGAAAAATCCAGAGCAAGTTATGTTTCTAGGATCAGCAAAAGATAGCAATGAGCAGAGCTACTACATCAGTAAATTCTCTGCGATGTTTGGGACAAACAACCTAGATCACCAAGCAAGAATTTGACATAGCGCAACAGTCGCCGGTGTGGCGAATACGTGGGGTTATGGAGCTATGACAAATCACCTTGGAGATATCCAAAACGCGAAATCTATCTTTATAATCGGCGCAAATCCAGCGGTAAATCACCCAGTTGGCTTTAGACACTTTTTAAAAGCAAAAGAGAATAATGGCGCAAAACTAATCGTTGTCGATCCAAGATACACAAGAACTGCAGCAAAGGCTGATTATTTCGCACAAATTCGCCCAGGCACAGACATACCATTTATGTATGGCATGATGAATCTCATCTTTGAAAATGGCTGGGAAGATAAGAAATTTATAGATGAGCGCACATACGGCATCGATGAGATCCGTAAAGAGGCTGCAAAATGGACACCAGAAGTCGTTGAAGATGTGACTGGAGTGAGCGCTGCAACGCTAAAAGAGATCACAGAAATTTATGCTAAAAATCGCCCTGGCTCAGTCGTTTGGGCGATGGGTCTAACTCAGCACACAATAGGCAGCTCAAACACTCGTATAGCTCCGATCTTGCAACTAGTTCTTGGCAACATGGGCGTAAGTGGCGGAGGATGTAACATCCTAAGAGGCCACGACAACGTTCAAGGTGCTAGCGACATGGCAAACGCGCCTGATAGCTTGCCTGGATACTACGCTAAAAACGAAGCTACATGGAAATATTTTGCCAAAATGTGGAAAGTGGATTACGAGTGGTTGCAAGGAAATTTCGTAAAACCAGAGTGGATGATGAAGCCTGGATTTACCCTAGCTCGCTGGTGGGCTGGCGTGCTTGATGGCAAAGATGGCAACGACGCTATTGAAAACGCAGGCGATAGCCTAAAAGCTCTTGTAGTTATAGGCAACGGCATAACATCTACTGCACAACAAGCAAAGGTTCAAGAGGGTCTTGACGGACTTGAGCTTTTAGTACTTATGGATCCATTTGTAAATGATGCTGGCGTTATCACTAATAAAAAAGATGGCGTTTATCTTCTCCCTGCAGCAACTCAATACGAAACTAGCGGTACAGTCGTAGCTACAAACAGAAGTGGTCAATGGAGAAGCCAAGTATGTAAGCCACTTTATGAGAGCATGCCAGATCATGAAGTTCTATTTGAACTAGCTAAACGCATAGGTTTCTATGATGAGCTAACTCGCACCATAAGGGACGCTGATGGTAAGATAGAGTGGCCAGAAGCTGCTACCCGCGAGATAGCAAATATCGTAAAAAGTATCGGACTTACAGGCTGGACACCTGAGCGCCTAAAACGCCACCAAGAGAACTGGGATAAATTTGATGAAAAAACACTTATGGGCAAAGAGGGCACTGACGTAGCTGGCGAGTATTACGGCTTGCCATGGCCTTGCTGGACGGAAAAGCACCCTGGTAGTCCAAATTTATATGATATAAGCAAACCAGTAATGCAAGGTGGTATGGGATTTAGAAACCGCTTTGGTTTAGAGCACAACGGCGTTAATCAGCTTGCCGCAATGGGCTCTGCTCCAGAACAAGGCGCGATAAATGGCGGATATCCTGAGATAACAAAGAAAAATATCGAAGAGGTTCTTGGTATAAAACTTACAGACGAAGAGCGCGAAAAAATGGGCGCTACATGGGCGACTGATGGCAGTGGCATAATCGCTGAAAAATGTATGCAAAAGGGCATAGCTCCATACGGCAATGCACGTGCTAGAGCGATAGTTTGGACATTTGTTGATCAGATCCCTCAGCATAGAGAGCCGATCCACTCACAGCGTCAAGATCTTGCGCAAAAATATCCAAGCTTTGAGGATAAACCAAATCACTACCGCGTCTATACGAAGTATAAGAGCTTGCAACAAAGTAAGGACTTCTCAAAAGAATTCCCTATCAACCTCATCACAGCTCGTCTCGTAAATTTCAGTGGTGCTGGTATGGAGACGCGTGCTAGTAAGTATCTATCACGCATTACGCCTGAGATGTTTGCCGACATCCACCCAGAGCTAGCGGCTAAACATGGCATTAAAAATTGGGATTTTGTTTGGGTTCATTCACCTGAGGGCACTAAGATCAAGGTTCGCGCAAGGATAGTGCCATCGGTTAAGCCTAATATGATCTTCTTGCCATTCCACTGGGCTGGATATATGCAAGGTGTTGATATGACTGGAAATTTCCCTGAAGGAACAAGACCTTTTGCAGTTGGTGAGAGCGCAAATACCGTAACAAACTACGGATATGACATAGTCACTCAAATTCCAGAAACAAAAGGCGGTCTTTGCCGCATAGAAAGGGCATAATATGAGCGCATTTAACGATAACAATAGACTTAAATTTTACTGCGACACAGATAGATGCATTGATTGCAACGGCTGCGCAGTAGCATGTGATGAAGCTCATGAGTTGCCTATCGGGGTAAGAAGACGCCGCGTTATAACGCTAAATGAAGGTGTGCCAGGTAAAGAAATTTCAACGTCAATCGCATGTATGCACTGCGAAGACGCGCCTTGTTCGCTTGTTTGTCCGGTTGATTGTTTCTACATCAGAGCTGATGGCATCGTACTTCACGATAAAGATATCTGCATAGGTTGTGGATACTGCTTATATGCTTGCCCATTTGGTGCGCCACAATTCCCTAAAGATGGTGCCTTTGGTGCAAGAGGCGTAATGGATAAATGCACCATGTGTGCAGGCGGCCCGCTACCAACCAATAGCGAAGAAGAGCGCGAAGTATATGGACAAGATAGAATTTCTGAGGGCAAGGTGCCAGTTTGTGCTGCGATGTGCTCTACAAAAGCTCTACTAGTTGGCGAGTCAGATGTCATCGAAAAAATCTACAATGACAGAGTTGCTGCAAGAGGTTATGGCGAAAAAGACCTAAAACAAACTACTGTTTGGAAGATCGCTTACTACGCTGGCGACAGACTAAAACTAAAAGCGTAAATTTATAGGTGTTTTTTGCACCTATAAATCATTAAAATTTAGCAAAAGTGTATTTTTACTGAACTTTAAGCACTCTATCAGGAGTGTTTAAATATAATCCACTTTTCTAATACTTGGACAGATGGGTGAGCGGCTGAAACCACACCCCTGCTAAGGGTGCAGCTCTTAATCGGGGCTCGAGGGTTCAAATCCCTCTCTGTCCGCCACCAATACAATATTTTTCTTTCCAACTTCCCTAAATTTCGGTGTTTTAACTGTATTTATTAGCAGATATTTTTGTCTTAAATTTCAGACAAATCAGCTTTGTTACAGAAAATTTGCACTTTTGTTACAGAAACTAGGATCATTCTATGAGCTCTAGATTGATCACAAGGGTTCCTAATAGACCAAATTTCTACTTTTTTGATACTGCTCTTAAAGATGGCAAAAAGCTAACTATTAAATTTTGCCTTTTCACAAAAAATCTAGATGAGGCGGTAAGACTGGCAAATTCTATAAAAGTCGCAGCCAACAAAGCTCTTGCTAAAAAGATAACCACAGCACATACAAACTCTAAAAATCTAAGAGCCTTGATAAACATTAAAAGACAAAATGAGCGGTGCATTAAACAAAATGGCATATTTTTAGATGTTAGCGAATATAAAGAGCTCTCACAAGAGGTGATAGCTAAATTTTATAATATAGTAGTTCCAGAAGAAAAGCTTGAAAAAGAGTTCATAACATCACTGGACGCACCTTTAAGCCCAAAAGAAGCCACTCCGATATCTTTTGAAGCAGTAGCTAAAAGATATGTGCAAACCGAGTGTTTAAAGCTAAAATCTAGCGATAAAACCAAGGGCTATTATGTTAAAACTGGCAAGCTCCTGGATGAGTTTTTTAAAGATCATCAAGGTAAAGATTTTAGCTACGGCGATGCTGAAAACTTTCAAACAACTCTAGCAAGCAAAAAGCTCAATAAAAAGACCATCAACAACTACACATCTTACTCAAAAAGGCTCTTTGACTATGCCATAAAGATGGGCAAGCTCACGACCAATCCTTTTAAAATGCTTACATCTTTTAAAATTACATCTGATGAGAAGTCGCCAAAAGATAATTTTAGCCTAGATGAATTAAAAATAGTTTTTGATACAAAAAGGCTTGATCTACGAAACTATATGATGTTTGCTCTTCATACTGGGCTAAGGTTTAATGAAATTTGGCAACTTGATAGCAAAAGTGTAGGCGAAGAAGATGGCATAAAATTTATAAATGTTAAGACTGCCAAGCAAAAAGGAGGCGTTAGCAAATATAGGCAAATTCCACTACATAAGAATATTGAGCATTTGGCTGATTTAAAGTGGCTAGAGCAAATCAAGAAAGGAAAAGAGAGTAGTGATTATTTTGGGAAGCGTCTAAATAGGCATATCCATAAATCTATCCCAAGTGCAAATGTTAGTTTTCACAGACTACGTGGCAATTTTACAAAAGCCATTAAAGACTATTGTTTGGAAAATTCTCTAGCAGATCTTACTTCCGTTCTTTTGGGTCATAGCACAGACCTAGCAACTGATACATATGCAAAAGGAGTGTCCTTGAAGGCCAAAAAAGAGGCATTAAAGGGACTTGATATTTTTTATTTACTAATTATTTAAAAATACCTATTTTGAAAAGTATGATTAGGTGGTAAAGGTTGTAACTACCTTGGTGTAAATTATAGAGATGGCGCTGGCTTTGACAAAAATATGCAAAAAGCATACTCTTACTTCAAAAAATCTTGTTATGACTACAACTATGCTAGGGGATGCACAAATTTAGGCGAAATATTATGCAAATATGGCAATTATACCAATGCAAAACAAGAGGCACAAGACGCGCTAAATAAAGCATACTATGAACTTGGCGACAAGAAAGCACTAGATATACTTAATCAATATTTTAGCAACTAAACACTCATGGGAAGCTCTCCCATGAGTAAATTTACATCTTATAAAATCTGCCAGAGCTCTTTATCTTCGTCACTTGCCTCGTTTGCTTCGTTTGCTTTTTGAACTAAAGCATTTAGTCTTTTAAGCAGCGCATCAAGTTTTTGATTTAGCACTGGCACTTCAGACTTCTTTTTTGTCACTATGTCTTGCTTTATGAGTAAAGAGCGCCTTTTAAATAGCTGCTCGTTATATACCAAAATTTCATTATCTCCAAGATCTACATTAGTAAAACTACTACCGATGCCAATCTCTTTTTGATAGCTTAGCTCAGCCTTTAAAAGGTCATTTTCATCTATAAATATAGGCGAGGCTTTATAAATTTTACCATCGTGGTAATACTCAAATTTTTTTAACTTGCTAAAGTCTTTATCCTCTCCGCTGGCATATTGTCTGACCGAGTTTTTAAAGAAGTATTGATTGGTTAAATTTCCCACCAGCTCTTTATATCTTGAGTCGCCACCAAGGCTACTTTTTAGCACATCTTCATTTTGAAAGGCAAGTATGAGCTCGACTCTAGCCTCTCTTAGCACGTCAGCGTGTAGGTCCGTTAATGGATTTAGCACACGCTGCGCTTCATCTATAAAGATACTAACTGGCACCTTCTCTTCGTTTGCTATGCGTTGCGCCATATTTGAAAGGGTGGAATTTAGCATAAGCTCTACCGCACTATCCTTTAGCCCTTGAGAATTTACAACGACTATCTTTCCTTCATTTAGTAGCTTGCTTATGCTGTTGCCATGATAGTTTAGCATCTCATCATCGGCTATGCTTTGCAAGGCAAAAAGCATAAATGTGTAGTTTGAAAAAAGCCTTGCTTTTTGTGACTCTTCATCATTTCTTACACCTTCATACTCCTTAAAAGCTTGTATGAAATTTTCAGATTTGTCATTAAACTCGCCTAATGCCCAAATTTTCTCATTTAAAGAGCTAACCAAATGTCTTCTTTTGCTTATACCTTTTGCAAATGCTGTGTCGCTTTTTACATGATCATCTACCAGCTTAACTAAGGCATAAAATTTTTTAAAGTCATCTAGCTGCTGGGTTGATTTGCATAAATTTGCAAAGCTTGGCTTTATATCTTTTGCTCTATTTTCTATATATGGGTTGCAAAAACCTTGCTCTGTAAGGTCACATATCGCCTTCATCGTTGAAAGAGACTTTGTAGCGATATTTGCCGCTAAATTTCCCCAAAAAGGATCACGCTTTGTGCCAAATGTCTTTTGAAAGAAATTCATCAATAAACTCTCACTTGCATCATCCATTATGTTTATTTTGTTCCCCCATGGCACGTTTATCATTACTACATCTTTTAGCCTGCCATGCTTCTTGGCTAGAAATTTAACCTTTTTATGCTCAACTCCTTTGTAGTCAAAGACAAGCATCCCATGCCCTACTTTTATACGCTCATCCATCGCTGGCAGGATCGCTGAAGTGGTCTTACCGCAACCTGTTTGCCCTGTTATCATCGCATGCGTAAAGCTTATAGGTATGCTAAGAGCGTTTGAAGCAGCAGGGAGGGCTGCACCTTTTGTATTATTAATTAGTGAAAAAACTGACATATTATTCTCCTTTATTAGTTGGTATTATTTCATTGGCTAGGCCATAAGCAATGGCTGATGATGCGTCTATATAGCAGTCTCTATCTGTGATCTGCTCTATCTTTGATATCTCTAGGTTGCTGTTAGCCCTTATCATCTCATTGACTTTTGATTTGATTTTTAAAATTTGATTTGCGATTAGTTCGATGTCGCTTGCCTGACCTGATGCGCCACCAAGAGGCTGATGAAGCATGAGGCTTGAGTTTGGCAACATATAGCGCTTATCTCCGTTTAAAAATATGAGTGCAGACATAGAGGCAGCTAACCCCACGCAAAATGTATTGATTGGTGATTTTATGGTCTTCATAAAGTCGATTAGTCCAAAGCCATCATATATCGAGCCTCCAGGGCCACTTATATATATGTTTATATCGCTTTGATCTACGCTGTCAAGATACAAAAGTGTCTTTTGTGTAGTTAGGCAAATTTCTTGATCGATCTGCCCATATAAAAAGATATTTCTATTAGCTAGTAAGCTCATGTGAATGTCGTTGAAATTTAGCTTGTCAAACTCTGCCATCTTCTCTCCTTATTTTTGGTTTTTGTGAGAGAAGTTTAAGATAGTAGATGAGTCTTTAAATTCCACCTATTGCTTCTAGAACCGGTGGCTTGGTCGTTTATAAAAGCTCTAGATCGTCTATGTGATGTCCTAAAGCAGGGGATCTTTTTTCATCGATGAATAAATTTAAGCTTTTTCCAAGAATATCCTCGAAGTAAATTTTAGCTAGCTCTTTAGAGTTTTTATATTTAAACGGAGTATGCACGGCAAGATATAGTCCGTAGATATCATCTATAAGCCACTGCCTTGCGTATCTATCTTTGTTTATTTCAAAATTTTTGTAAGAAAGGTCATTTTTTAGATTATCTAGCTCCTTTTTAAATTTGCTTAATACAAAGATATTTTCATCTTTAAGGGATTTATATATAAGCTCAGGATCTAAAAGCAAGCTATCATCTAAAGATCTTAAGCGCTTTTTAGTAGGGGTGGTTTTTATTTTTATAACATTTTGCTTTATCTTCCAAATTTCATCATAAATTTGATCAAAATTTCCAAAAAATGCGGGTGAAAATATAACCAAAGCATCATCTTCTCTAAAGCTTATATATCTATCTTTAAAAATTTCAAGTTCAAAAATTTCTGATCCCATATTGCTAAAAACTAGCGTTTGATTGTCCCTATCTATCCCCATCACAAAGCCTCTTTTTATGATCAAAACATTCATGGATTTTAAAAATCTCTGAACTTTTGCCTCGTCATAAACATAGCTTAAAAGATAAAGCGTCATATCATCTGGCTGGCTACTTGAAAAGCCTTTGTATTCGCAATCCCAAAGGTAGCAACCTGGGCTTAAACACATCATTATAAAAGCAGCATCTTGCATATATGCAAATTTTTTATCATCAACTATTGACCTACTTTTTAGAGATTTTACATGCTTTTCTAGGTATTCATTTGGAGCTAGGATGTAACTATTTTTATCATTTATATGCTGTTTTTGGCTCGGTACTAAATTTTGATCTAGCTTTATAATCGCAAAAAACTCTTCACATACTTCTTTTAGCTTTTTATTTATCTGCTTTCTTTTGCTGTCTATTTTTTCATCAAAATTTTTGATGTAGCCACGAAGTCTTGGCACATTTACTATTAGATCTTCGTCTTTACCACAAACTTTGCAAACTTCATCCATAAATTTTTTAGTCTGTCTATCTCTTTTTTTGTCAACCATCTTTTTAAGTATAGATAGATCATTTTCTTTACTAAAATCATAAAATTTACTAACAAAAAGAGAGAGTGCATATGTATTTACAAGAGAGTTTAAAATAGGTGTTTGATCTATTTTAAGGTTTTTATCTGGTTGCCTTTTACTTCCATCATTAAAAAGATCATATTCAACCTTGAATGACATATTTTATCCTTGTAAATAAAATAAGCAAATTCTATCAATATTTCATTGTTTTAATATAAAAATCTGAATAAAACTGATGAGCTACTAAATTTAAATTTGTCTTATCAATTAATCTATAAAGAGAGCTGAAAATAAAACATATATTTATACAATTTAAGTATTCAGTAAGAATAATTCTTATATTATTTTTCGCTTAGTAAATAAATTTCAAACATGGAACTAGTTATGAAAGATCTTTTTAAAATAGTAGTTTTTGTCGCTTTTTCTTTAAATTTCTTATATGCAAAAGCTACGATACTAGTAGATGGCTACACAAAAAAATTGCTTTTTATGAACTTAAAAGATGGTGGCACTATCTATGTAGATAACGAAAAAAGAGGAGTGACATCTTTAAAAGAGCCAACGTCCATTTTAGCTGAAAATGGTAAGCATGAGATAAAAGTATGCTTTCCAGATGGGAAAAGCACAACACATAAAATATGCGGAGAGCAAAATGTCACCCTATCGGACAATGAACAAATCAATATAAAAATAAAAGCAGACAAACATACCGAGATGTCGCCGCTAGAAAAAAATGAAGCAAAATGTCAATATGGGGACTTAGGGGGTTGTATTGTTTTGGGGATGAACTATTATAGTGATAAAAATACACAAGACTATAAAAAAGCAGATGAGCTATACCAAAAAGCTTGTGATGGCGGAAATATGAGCGGTTGTGTTGATGTTGGTTTTGCTTATATGTATGGCAAAGGTGTAGAAAAAGACACCAAAAAAGCGATAGATCTTTTTAAGAAAGCTTGTGAAAAAGGTGAAATGAGTGGCTGCGTCGTTTTAGCAGATGCATTTGAACATGGCAAATGGGTAAAAAAAGATCCTGTAGAGGCTATGCGCCTATATGAAAATGCTTGTAATGGAGGCAATATGGCAGGTTGCGTTAAATTAGGGATCGCATATAAACATGGAACATGTGGTATAAAAAGCGTTTCAGAAGCAACAAAACTGTTTGAAAAAGTTTGCGATAGTGGGTATGAATGGGGATGCTACTATTTAAATCAGTTAAAATCTCAAAGATATTACTAGAGCCATATAAAAGGCTTTAGATAACGTAAAACTAACTAAAAGGGCGAGCAATCGCCCATCTTTTTATAAATTTTCATATTTTTTAAATTTGTTTTTAATCACTTAAGGCAAAAAAACAAATTTAAAATAAGACAAAAACGGCAAAAGGCTCCGTAAATTCAGCGTCAAAGAAATATGCAAATTTTGCATATTTACTTAAAAGAAAATTAAAAAAAAATATTAGTTTTAAAAATAATTTTATATTCTAAGGTATATAATAACCGAGTTATTAGAAATATTACTTGAAAGGAAATCTATGCAAAAGATTGTTCAAACAACCTGTCCGTATTGCGGAACTGGTTGCGGCATAGACCTTATCGTAGAAAACGGTAGGATAGTCGATGCAAAGCCGACTGAGAACCACCATGTAAATGATGGCGAGTTGTGCTTAAAAGGTATGTTTGGTTGGGAATTTGTAAATTCTCCAAAACGTTTAACTAAACCAATGATGAGAAAACTAAACGGAGAGTTTAACAAAGAGGGCAAACTTGAAGAGGTTAGCTTTGAAGAGGTTTATGAATTTTTAGGAAAGACTTTTAAAAATAGCGTAGAAAAATATGGTCCAAGCTCTATCATGGGCTTTAGTTCAGCTCGTTCAAACAACGAAGATAACTATGTATTTCAAAAATTCTTTCGTGCTTTAGGAAGTAACAACGTAGATCACTGCGCTCGTCTTTGACACGCTCCAACAGTGGCAGGTCTTGCCAGCACCCTTGGAAACGGAACAATGACAAACGATCTTGTTGAGTTTGCGACTGATACAGATGTATTTTTACTAATAGGCACAAACACAAGCGAGTGCCACCCGATCATTGCTATGCAGATGCAAAGAGGTTTAGAGCGTGGTGCAAAAATGATCGTTGTGGATCCAAAACGCACCGATATGGCTAAAAAAGCCGATATATTCTTGCAAATTCCAGTTGGCTCAAACATCAAAACACTAAACACAATGATGAACGTCATCATCTCTGAAAATTTACAAGATAGTGAATTTATCGAAAAATATGCAGAGGGTTTTGAGTATCTAAAAGAAGCCGTAAAAGACTTCACTCCTGAGAGATTTGAGCGTGAGACTGGCGTCAAAAAAGAGCTTATCACTGAGGCTGCTAGGATGTATGCAAAAGCTGGCAGTGCTGCTATTTGCTACACTATGGGTATCACTCAGTTTAGCGACGGTACATCAAATGTATTCTCGCTTTCAAATTTAGCGATCCTAACAGGAAATTTAGGTAAAAAAGGCGCTGGAGTAAATCCGCTTCGTGGACAAAACAACGTTCAAGGCTCATGCGATATGGGCGCACTACCTAACGTCATCCCAGCAGGTGCAGTAAATAGCGCTTACGCGCAAGAGCAAGCTCGCAAAGTTTGGCACTTCGAGCTTAATCCAGTGCCTGGCTTTAAACTAACATACGCACCTGATAAGATGGATAGCGGCGAGCTAAAAGTGCTTTACGTTTACGGCGAAAACCCTGTTATGAGTGACCCTTGGACAGAGCACTTTGTGCATGCTACGCACCACCTAGACTGCTTTATCGTGCAAGATCTATTCTTTACTGAAAGTGCTCAAAAGGCTGACGTTGTCCTACCTGCAGCTGGTTGGGGTGAGAAAGATGGAACATTTATCAACACATCTCGCCGCGTTCAAAGAACTAGAAAAGCAAGCGAACCAGTAGGTGGCGTAGAGCCTGACTGGAAAGTAGTTTGCAACATCGCAAAAGCTATGGGACTTGAGGGATTTGACTTCTTAAGTGCAGAAGAGGTTTGGGACGAGCTTAGAAAACTAATGCCTAAATTCTTTGGTGGTATCAGCTACTATAGACTTGAAAAACTAGGTGGCATCAGCTGGCCATGCCCTGATGAAGATCACCCAGGTACACCTGATCTTTATACTGATCATAAATCAATGCTACCTGATGGTAAATTCCGCCTAGCTCCAGTACTTTACGCTGACGATAAAGATAAGCGTGCGAGCATGGAGGCTGAATTTAAAGCCAAAATGCATATACCTGATGGCTATCCAGTAGGCTCAGGTGCAATGAGTGAAGTACCTGATGAGGTCTATCCTTGCTTATTTACGACGGGCAGAAAAGTTTATCACTACCACACAGGAACGATGACAAGAGAGTGCCCACCGTTAGAGTATGGCGCTGGCATCGAAGGTCCGCTAATCGAAGTAAGCCCTGATATCGCAAGAGAAAGAGAGCTAGAAGATGGCTGCTACGCAATGGTAGAGAATAAACGTGGTAGGATCGCAGCTAAACTTCGCGTAAATCCTGACCTTAGAGAAAGCACGATATTTACGACTTTCCACTATAGTGAGGCTGACGGTAACGAGCTTGCAAACGCACAAGATCACGACCCACTCTCAGGTATCACACCTCTTAAGATCACTATAGCTAACATAAAAAGGTTAAGCGAAGAGGAGTATATAGCATTTAGACAACAAAACGAGATGTCTATGCACTCTGAAAAACCTTATCTTTCACCTGTTAGATCATAATTTCAAGGGCGCAATGCCCTTGGATCATACAATTTACCAAAAATATTTTCTCATAGAGCCTACATTAAAAAATTTGATATAAAAATTATTTTTAATATTTATATTAAGAAAATATTATAAAATACAAATATTTTTTTAATAAAGGATAAATAATGACATTTGGAACATCTGTAGTAACTTGCTTTAGTAAGTATGTAAATTTTCAAGGAAGGGCAAGTAGATCTGAGTTTTGGTGGTTTGCCCTTTTCAATGCCTTAGTAGAAATTTGTACTTTTTTTCTTGATAAGGCTAAAGGAGAAGATACCTTAACAATATCAACTATTATAGGTTTGATATTGATTTTGCCATGGTTTTCTGCACAGGCAAGAAGACTGCACGATATAGACAAAAGTGCTTGGTGGCTTCTATTAAACATTATCGTTCTTGGTCAAATAATTATACTTATAATGTGTATATTTCCTGGCTCTCAAGGCGCAAATAGTTTTGGGGAGGATCCTCTTTTACAACCAGAAGACAGCGGTATAAAAATAGAAAATAACTAAAATTGCAAATTTTGTTTATGAGATCAAGGCATTTCATAAACAAATCAACTTCTAAGAACTAGAAAACAAAAACAACTAGAAAAATTTTAAGAAATAAAAACATAGTCAGTTCTGTCTTTTAAATTTAGAGCATGAGGAATTTAAACTCTTTTGAGCGCCTTTTGGTTTGCTTAGTCTGCTTATGGCTTACAAAGATTATTATTTAAATTTAAAATTTGGCTACTTCATAAAAAATAAATTTAGCTTGGCAGCCTTTTAAATTTAAAGCTAAAACGGGCTGTCGATTTTATAAATTTAATCCTTCCAAAGCCACCATTTTAACTTGGCTTTGTCGTGACTGGGCGTATTTGCATAGTAGCAAACCGTGCGGTAAACATAGAGGATACACCTATCACTGCCACGTCCAAGCACCTTTGTGCGCTCAAACATCTCTTCAATATCCGCGCCCTTTAGCGAAGCGATATCCTCGTAGCCAAGTGCCAGCAGATCCGCCTGCGTCGCCTCGCCAACATATGGGATTTTCTTAAAATCGCTCAAAATTTACCTCAAATTTCTTTTAAATTCCACCAAGCTCACTGCTTTTAATAAAATTTTAAATTTTATTCGTGCGCTACAAAGCTTGCTAAATTTCATCTTGCTACTACGCTAAGTCGCTATCCAAGCTTCTGGCGAGGTGGTTTAATTAAAATTTATTACGCGAAAAGTCATGCTTAAAATGACTTTAGATCAAATTTTATGCAAGCTAGGGCGCTAAATTTGCTCCAAAATTCTCTCGCAAATTTCTCTTGGGTTTGCGTTTTCATAAATCGGCCTGCCAACTACAATAAAGTCGCTGTCCTCTTGCTTTGCGCTAACTAAATTTGCAACCCTCTTTTGATCGCCAGCACTCTCGCCAAAAGGCCTAACTCCAGGGCAAAGCGTGATGAAATTTTGATCTGTCACCTCTTTTATGAGCTTGCTTTCAAAGACCGAGCAGACCATGCCGTCAAGCCCCGCTTCAAAGCTCATCTGGCTAAATTTCCTAACCGAGCGAGATAACGTATCGTTATAAACCGCTTCAAATTCGCTTTCGTTAAAGCTAGTAAGTGCTGATACAGCAAGCACCAAAGGGCGATTTTGTAGCGCATTAAGACGCTCCATAACGGTTTTCATCGCTCTCTCGCCAGCGCTTGCATGCAAATTTATCATATCCACGCCTATCTTTGAGACGACCTCAGCAGCGTCTGCCATCGTGTTTGGGATGTCATAGAGCTTTAGATCAAGGAAGATTTTAAACTCCCCTGCCCCTTTTAGCTCCTCTATAAATTTAGCTCCGTCTCTAAGATAGCTTCTAAGCCCCACTTTTAGCCAAAGATCAAGCCCTTTTAGCTCGCGCACGAGGGCTAAATTTTCATCCTTGCTCGCCATGTCAAGAGCGACACAGAGCCTCATAGATCGCCCTTTATCTTATCTAGCACGCCGTTTATAAATTTTGGCGCCTGATCGCTTCCAAGCTCTTTTGCAAGCTCGATCGCCTCATTTATGATGACAGCTTTATCTGTCTGACTAAATTTCATCTCATAAAGCCCAAGTCTAAGGATAGCAAGCTCTGTTGCACCAACCTTGCTAAAGTCGCCATCTTTTAGGTGCGGTTTTAAAATTTCATCTAGTTTTTCTTTATTTGCCAGCACCTCTTTAAAGGTCTGCTGCGCCTCATTTTTGCGCTCATTTCTTATCTTTTTCTCTTCTAAAAATTCCTCTTCAAACTCCGCAGTTACAGGGTTTATCTCGTTTGAGTAAAGTAGCGAAACTATGGCTTGTCTGACCTGATGACGCGTTGCCATTTTACTCTCCTAGCTTTTTGTATAAATTTAGCATCTCTATAACGCCTGTCATCGCTTCAAAGCCCTTGTTTCCAGCTTTGCTGCCAGCTCGCTCGATCGCTTGCTCGATGTTATCTACTGTTAGCACGCCAAATGTGACTGGTTTTGCGTATTTTAGCGTCACGTTTGCGATGCCTTTGGTAGTTTCTGCGCTTACGTAGTCAAAGTGTGGCGTTGCGCCTCTTATCACCGCTCCCACGCAGCAAACCGCGTCAAATTTACCGCTTGCAAGCACCTTTTCAAGCGCCATAGGTATCTCAAATGCGCCAGGGACTAGCACTAAAGTTAAATTTTTCTCATCGCCGCCGTGGCGTAAAAATGCATCTTTTGCGCCCTCTACCAAGCGGTCTGTGATGATGTGGTTAAACCTTGCGTTTATGATCGCTATCTTCTCATCGCCTTTTAAAGCTAAATTTCCTTCGATTATTTTCATATTTGCTCCTTTATTTTTTATGCAAGTTTAGCAAAAGCTTGTTTAAAAATAGACCCTTCGTCAAACTATCTTTAGCATGATGACGCTAAAGATGATGAGCGCTAAAAACAAGGCTTTTTTAAAATTTATCTTCTCACCTTCAAAAACTACGCCCACCACGGCTGCTCCGATCGCTCCGATGCCTGTCCAGATCGCATACGCCACCGACATAGCGATAGTTTGCATCGCATAGCTAAGTAGCGTTAGAGAAAGGGCGAAATTTCCAAGCAAAAGGATGAAATTTGCCCACTTTTTTACGCCTGTGCTTTTTGAAAATTTCGTGATAAAAAAGACGCCAGAGACCTCGCAACATCCAGCTAGTAAAAGCGCTAAAAAGTGGATCATTCTTTTATGCCTTTTAGCCCAAGCACGCCTAAAATTAGCGTCGCTATGAAAAACAGCCTAATGAAATTTGGCATGATCCCGCTTGCTACGTAGTCACTAACGATCTCAGCTATGACGATAAAAGCCGTTCCAAAGCCTACAAATACAGCATAAGAGATGCTTACGGGCAGATACTTTAAAGCCTTCATAAACGAGACAAAACTTATGCTAACAAGCAGCGTCGTAAGCAAAAATTCACTTAAATTTGACGCGTGCTTTAGCCCATACGCCCAGCCACACTCAGCCACCGCACCTAGAAATATCCATAAAAAGCCTTTATTTGACATAAATTTACTTCATGCCTTTTATGGTATCAACGATCTCTTTTACATTTGCGCTAATCGCCTTATTTTCAAAGCTATCATCGTTATTTTGTCCAACTAGCCCCTTTAAATTTCCAAAGACTCCAGGGTTAAACCTTAGCTCACTAGAGCTATAATGCCTCAAAACTTCGCCATTTCTAACAACTTCTACCTCATAAGTAAGGTAGATATTGCCCATCCTATCGCTTTTAGCAAAGGTCGCCTCGCCCATAAATTCCCTGCGGTGAGCTATCTTTATCTTTAGCTCGTCGCTAGAATTTGGATCGAGCAAATTTTCTTTTGTAAGCGCCTCTAAAATTTGCTTGTTATACTTTTTCTCGATCATCTTTGGGCTTTGATAGAAAAATTTTGTCGGTTCGTGGCGCTGCACATGAGTGTAGCTAATGCCCTCAAATTTATACTTGCCAGCAAGTGGCACCTTTGGCTGAGATGAGCCACAACCTACTAAAAATAACACTCCTAAAAGTAGCGCTAAAATCCTTTTCATCCCTCTCTCCTTAGTTTAAAAATTTAAAATTTCCTCTATCTTTAGCGTGTCATTTACGACCTTTTCAAGCTCGTCTAAATTTAGCATATTTGGTCCGTCGCAAAGCGCCTCGCAAGGGTTTATGTGCGTCTCATAGAAAAATCCATCCACCCCAACGCTAGCTGCTGCTCTAGCAAGATACGGCACAAACCTAGCATCTCCGCCACTTTTTTCGCCAAGTGCGCTTGGCATCTGCACGCTGTGGGTCGCGTCAAAAATGACCGGCGCAAATTCTCTCATCATCACCAAATTTCTCATATCAACGACTAAATTTCCATATCCAAAGGTGCTACCTCTCTCCGTTAGCCAGACGCCATTTGCCTTTGCGACCTCGTATCCATCGCCATTTACGCCGCGCGTTTCTAGCACCTTTTTAACAGAGTGCTTCATAGCAGATGCCGCTAAAAACTGCCCTTTTTTGATATTTACGACCGCTTTTGTCTTTGCAGCTGCCACGAGCAAATCAGTCTGACGGCACAAAAACGCAGGGATCTGCAGCACATCAGCCACTTCGCCAACTGGTTGAGCTTGATAGCTCTCGTGGATGTCGGTTAAAATTTTAAAGCCAAATTCTTTTTTCACCTCAGCTAAAATTTCACAACCTTTTTCTAGCCCAGGGCCACGAAATGAGCTAATACTCGTGCGATTTGCCTTGTCAAAGCTAGACTTAAAGTAAAAATCAAGCTTTGGATTTTCGTTAAATTTAACTAACCTTTTTGCCACTTCAAAAACAAGCTCCTTGCTCTCTATCACGCAAGGTCCAGCGATTAAGATCATTTTTTCTCCTTTATTTTTCTTTAACAACTAAAATTCCACTCACCACGACAAGCACGATACCTGCGAGCGCTAGGTGATTTGGCAACGCATCGCCCATAAAATAGCCAATTATAAGCGTAAAAATGACGTCTGCGTAGCTAACCGCAGCGATCACGCCAGCTTTTTTGCCAACCGCAAATGCCTTTGTCATAAACGCCTGAAAATAGTAGCCACTAAGCCCCATTAGCAAGATAAAAACGACATTGTGCCAGCTTGGCATAGCAAATTTAGAAAATAAAAAATCCAAAGGCTCGTATGTAAAAAACTCAGCCATCCCCATGCAAATAAGCGGCAAAAACGAGCCCCAAAGCATGAAGCTTAGCACGATCACGTTTGTGCCGTAGCTCTTGTTTAGCTCCTTGACACTCGTGTAGGCAATAGCCGCTCCAAGACCACTCCAAATGCCGATGATATCGGTTTTATTGATACCTAAATTTGGCTGGATAACAAGCAAAATTCCACCAAATCCTAAAAAGACAGCAAACCAGCCAAGCGAGCTTAGACGCTCCTTAAAAACAATAGCTGCGAGAATGGCTGTGAAGATTGGATTTGTCTTTTGAAATGTAAAGGCTGTGGCTAAATTTACATGTGCTACGTTATAAAAAAAGGCAAAAAGCGCCACCGTGCCCACAAAACCGCGAAACATTAGCAAGAAAAAGTGCCCGCCAGTTTGTTTAAATGGAAATTTATATATGGCGTAGATGACGATGAAAAGTCCGATCAAATTTCTAAAAAAAACAACTTCGATAGAAGGCATATCTTTGCTCAGATACTTTGCAAATGCGCCAGTCACGGCAAACATAAAGCAAGCAAAGAGCATATAAAAAATGCCAAGATGTGAAATATAAAATCTTTTTAACATCGCAAAACCTCTAAATTTAAAGCACTCATTTTAATAAAAAATGGCTTAAATTTTGGTTGATTTTTTCTTTTATTTCGGCGCTTTTAAGCGTAATTTTATACTTTATATAAGAGAAAAATTTGTATAATCAGCCATCATAAAAAGGACAAAATTTGCAAAAAGTAATATTAGTAGGCAAGCCAAATGTCGGCAAAAGCTCACTTTTTAACCGCTTAGCAAGAAGACGCATCGCCATAACAAGCGACGTTAGCGGCACTACAAGAGATACAAATAAAGCTAAGATCGAAGTTGAGGGCAAAGAGTGTATATTAATCGACAGCGGCGGGCTTGATGATAGCAGCGAGCTTTTTAAAAACGTAAAAGCAAAGACCTTGGCAGAGGCTAGAAATTCAGACGTCATCCTCTATATGGTCGATGGCAAAATGATGCCAGATGACGAGGATAGAGCCATTTTTTACGAGCTTAGCAAGCTAAATTTACCAATCGCTCTAGTCATAAATAAAATCGACAGCAAAAAAGACGAGCAAAGAGAGTGGGAATTTGTAAGTTTTGGCGCAAAAAACTCATTTGGCATTTCAGTAAGCCACAACACTGGCGTCGATGAGCTTAGCATCTGGCTAGCAAAACACTTAGAAGCGAAAGTGCAGATAAAGGCCGATACGAGCGATGATTTTGATGATTTTTTAGAAAACTATAACGACGAGGGCGAGCTAAGCGACGAGATAGACTATGAGAGCAAAAACATCAGAGTTGGCATCATAGGTCGCGTAAATGTCGGCAAAAGCTCACTTCTAAATGCCCTTGTAAAAGAGAGCCGCGCCGTTGTTAGCGACGTGGCAGGCACTACGATCGACCCGGTCAATGAAATTTACGAGCATGATGGCAGAGTTTTTGAGTTTGTCGATACCGCTGGTATCAGAAAGCGCGGCAAGATCGAGGGTATCGAGAGATACGCGCTAAATAGAACTGAGAAAATTTTAGAAGAGACGGACGTGGCGCTACTAGTACTTGATAGCTCTGAGCCACTAACTGAGCTTGATGAGCGCATCGCTGGCATCGCCTCGAAATTTGAGCTTGGCGTCATCATCGTGCTAAACAAATGGGACAAAAGCAGTGAAGAATTTGACGAGCTTTGCAAGGAGATAAAAGATAGGTTTAAATTTCTCGCATACGCACCGATCATCAGCGTTTCGGCACTTGGCGGCAAAAGAGTGCATAAAATTTACCCGCTCATAGTTGAAATTTATAAAAACTACACCCAAAAAATCCAAACTTCAAAGCTAAATGAAGTGATCGGCGAAGCGACCAAAGCGCATCCACTGCCACGAGATAAAGGCAGGGTCGTGAAAATCTACTACGCAGTGCAGTTTAAAACAGCGCCTATCATGATAGCACTCATCATGAACCGCCCAAAATGCCTGCACTTTAGCTACAAACGCTACCTAACAAACAAGCTTAGAGAGAGCTTTAGCTTAGCTGGCGTGCCTATCGTGCTAATCCCTAAAAAACGTGGAGAGAGTAATGAAGACAAAGAACAATAATATCGTTTTGATAGGGTTTATGGGTGTTGGCAAGGGCACAACCGCAAGGGCACTAAGTAAGGCGCTAAAGACGATGAACCTTGACTGCGATGATCTTCTTGAAAGCTCGCAAAATATGAAGATAAAAACCATATTTGAAGAGTACGGAGAGGAGCATTTTAGGCAGCTTGAGAAAGACCTTGCTAAATTTCTAGCGACAAATGTCAAAAATGCGATCATCTCGACAGGTGGCGGCTTTGCGAAGGTTAAAAATTTAAAGAAAATTGGCACTATAATCTATCTAAAAGCAAGCTTTGGTGCGATCATGCAGAGGCTAAAAAATAGCAAAAATAGCGAGAAAAAACTCGCCAAACGCCCACTTTTAAGCGACCTAAAAAAGGCTGAGGCACTTCATCTGGAGCGAGAAAAGCTCTACGAGAAAAAGGCTGATTATATCGTTGAAGTCGAGGGCAAAACTCCAAAACAGATCGTAAAAGAGATAAGGATACTTTTAAAAGTTTAGTTGCAAAGTGGCGAGGGCTACTTGCAACGATAAATTTCAAGATCAGGCTAGATGGCTGTCTGGCGTGGTGTTGGAATTTGTGATGTTGGGCCAAATTTAACGTTTTGTAGTGAGAAATTTTGGCGAAATTTTGAGATGAATTTTTGCTTCACTTTGATAGAGCGTTAAAGCAGCAAATGTTGTGCAGTCAAATTTTAATCAAGACTAGGCATTTAGCCTACGAGATAAATTTTAAGATCAAGCTAGACACATAAAGTCTAACGTGATGTTAAAATTTAAACGTTTTGGCGAAGAGTTTTTTGTTTAGGCGAGGCGAAATTTTGTTTTTAAGTGAGAGCTAGAGCTAGCAAACTAAATTTTAAGATTAGGCTAGATAAAAATATCTACCCTGATGTTGAAATTTAACAAAGCATTTTGGCGAAGTATCGTGAGATGATTTTGATAGTTGTGTAGAAATTTTAAGCCGAGGCTAGACACATAGTCTGCCAAAAGCTTAAAATTTCAAATCTCTATCAAAAGCGCTCGCGAGAAAAAGCCAAAAACGAAAGGATAAGATGAGAGTACTAACCGGCCTCCAACCCTCCGGCAAACTACACCTTGGCAACTATTTTGCCTCGATAAAGCAGATGGTTGATATGCAAGAAAAAAACGAGATGTTTATGTTTATAGCAAACTACCATGCGATGACCAGCCTTAGCGACGGCAAGGCGCTAAAGCAAAACACCTTTGACGCTGCATGTGCCTTTTTGGCGCTTGGGATCGACCCAAACAAAAGCACGTTTTGGGTGCAAAGTGACGTTAAAGACGTGCTTGAGCTTTACTGGGTGCTAAGTCAGCACACGCCTATGGGCCTACTTGAGCGCGCGCATAGTTACAAAGATAAAGTCGCAAAAGGTCTTAGCTCGCACCACGGACTCTTTAGCTATCCAGTTTTGATGGCAGCTGATATCTTGCTTTATAATGCGCAGATCGTACCCGTGGGCAAAGACCAGATCCAGCATGTAGAAATCGCTCGTGATATCGCTATTAAATTTAACAACGAGCATGGAGAAATTTTTACATTGCCTGAGGCAAAGATCGATGAAAATGTCGCCACCGTGCCTGGCACAAATGGCGAAAAGATGAGTAAAAGCTACGGCAATACAATCGACATCTTTGCCGATGCTAAAACGCTTAAAAAGCAAATTTCTAGCATCGTGACAGACGGCACACCGCTTGAAGAGCCAAAACAGTGGCAAAACTGCAACGTCTATAATATCGCCAAACTTTTCTTAGACGAGAGTGGGCAAAAAGAGCTTCAAGCTAGATATGAGCGTGGTGGCGAAGGTCATGGGCACTTTAAAGCTTATCTAAATGAGCTTATTTGGGACTATTTTAAAGATGCGAGAGAGAAATTTGAGCATTATCAAAATAACCCTGACGAAGTGTCTGGAATTTTAGAAATAGGAGCCAAAAAGGCAAGTAATGTTGCTCAAACAACGATAAAAAAAGTTCGTGAAGCGGTTGGAATTTACAGATAAGGAAAAATATGCAAAATTTATATCCCTACGCGCAGATAATTCACCTTTTTTGCGCGATTATCTTTGTTGGTTATCTATTTTTTGATGTGGTCATCTTAAGAGCGGCGAGCAAAAAGCTGCCACCAGAGCTTGCACAAAAAGCAAAGCAAGCCATCGGCTCGGTAGCTGTTAGGATCATGCCTATTTGCGTGCTACTTTTAGTTTTAACTGGTGGAATGATGATGAGTAACTGGGTAGGCAGCAAGGCTGGAGGCTACTTTGAGACAAATTTACAGATCGTTTTTATGATCAAATTTTGCTTAGCGATGGTGATCGTGGCTGCGGTGATAGTAAATTTAAGCTGCAAATTTATATTTAAGCGCCCTAGCCCACTTGGCAACATCCACCCTATCGCGCTTACGCTTGCGGTGGCGATCGTCTTGCTTGCAAAAGTTATGTTTATGGTTTAAGGATAGAATAAGGAGAGGATAATGATAAATTTAAAACTACTTGAGACAAACTACGATGAATTCGTAAAAAAACTAGAGGGCAAAAACGTTAAAGCTAGCCTATTAGACGAACTTTTGCACACTTTTAACGAGCTAAAGCAAAAGCGCAAAGCACTTGAAAATTTCCAAGCGATCCAAAACGCAAAGAGCAAAGAGCTTGGCGTAAAAGCAAGAGCTGGTGAGGACGTAAGTGAGCTTAAGAGTGAGCTAAATTTAAACAAAGCTGCCCTTGCTGACGCTGATGAGATCGTTAAACAATACGAAGAAAAGCTTGAGCAAATTTCATTTAGCGTGCCAAATATCACCGACGATGACGTGCCATTTGGCAAGGATGAGGACGATAACGTCTGCATAAAAACGGTGCTTGAGCCAACTAAATTTGACTTTAAGCCAAAGGAGCACTGGGAGCTAGGCGAGAGCCTTGGCTGGCTTGACTTTGAAAGAGGCGCAAAGCTCTCAGGATCTCGCTTTACCGTGCTTCGCGGCATGGGAGCAAGGCTTAGTAGAGCGCTTGTTAATTACATGATCGACTTTAACAGCTCGCGTGGCTTTGAGCTTGTAAATGTCCCTTATCTAGTAAGCTCAAACACACTTTTTGGCACCGGTCAGCTACCTAAATTTGAAGAGGATCTTTACAAGGTGCGTGACGAGGATCTCTACCTCATACCAACTAGCGAAGTGCCTGTGACAAATTTATACAATGACACCATCATTGAAGCCGAGCAGCTACCTATAAAGATGACTTGCTACTCAGCATGCTTCCGCCAAGAGGCAGGCTCGGCAGGGCGCGACACAAGGGGCATGATCCGCCAGCACCAGTTTGAAAAAGTAGAGCTTGTAAGCATCACAAAACCTGATCAAAGCGAGGGCGTGCTTGCTGAGATGATATCTTGTGCTAGCGACTTGCTAACTAGCCTTGGTTTGCCTCACCGCCACATGCTTCTTTGTAGCGGCGATCTAGGCTTTAGCGCGGCAAAGACAGTGGATCTTGAGGTTTGGCTACCAGGTCAAGGCAAATACCGCGAGATAAGCTCTATCTCTAATACTCGTGATTTTCAAGCAAGAAGAGCCAAAATTCGCTTTAAAGATGGCAAGAAAAATATGCTTGTAAATACCCTAAATGGCTCAAGTCTGGCAGTTGGCAGGACGCTAATAGCGATAATGGAGAACTACCAAAAAGCTGATGGCACTATCGAAATTCCAGAAGTTCTTAAAAGGTATATGTAGTGGCTGATGAAGAGGTTGTAGTTCTAAAACCACCTGGCGAGCAAGCAGAGCAAGCGCCTGAAGAGGCAAAAGCAGAGGCACCTGAAGAGATCGTCTCGCTTGAGAGCATCGCAAATGATGGCGTGCTTCAAGATGAGAGCATCCCAGAGCCAATACCTGTAAAAAAGAGCAAGAAAAAGCTCTTTATCATCATCGGCGCGGCTGCTTTGGTGCTTGTCATTTTGATCGCTGTTTTGCTAATTGTCTTATTAAAAAAAGATAAAAAAGAGGAGATAGATACTACAGCTATCGTAAAAAATATAGAAAACAACTACCAAACGCAAAATTTTGGCGCTTCAAAGATCGATGAGATGATAAACAAGGCTAACCAGCTCTATGAGCGTGGCAATAAATTTGAAGCGTTAAAAATTTATGAAAACATAGCTGTTTATAACCAGTCTCTCTCAAACTACAACCTCGGCGTTTCGCAGATGAAACAAGAAAAATGCGACGAAGCGATCATCTCGTTTAACAAAGCGATAACCGACCGCGAAAACACCGCAGTGAGCGCCATAAACGCCGCTGTTTGCTCGCTTGAGCTAAATAACACCAAAAATTTCAACTACTACATAGGGCTTGCGGACTCCTTTTTGCAGTATGAAAACAGCTCGCCACTTTACAGCTACTACTATGCGCTGGTTAATTATTACAAGGGTAATTACTATGAGGCACTGCAAGCACTCTCGCACCCTAGCACAGAGGACTATAAGAGCGAGTATGCCTACTTGAGCGCTAAAATTTTATCGCTTCTTGGCGATGATGAGAGAGCCATAGCTAAACTTGAGGGGCAAAAGGCGTTTAAGGCTGACTTTACGCTAGCGCAGCTATACGCAAGACTTGGCAAATACGACAAGGCAAGGGACTATCTAACAAAGGCTTCTAAAAACACGCCAAATATCGATCTTATCAAGATGACTGAGGCGTTAATCGATCTAAAAACGGCTGATTATGGCGATGCGGCGGCATTTATCAAAGATGTTTATGACTACAACGCCTCGATGCCAAGTAAAATTTACAAGATAAAAACCATACTAAAGCCAGATCTTTTTGACGTCAGCTTAGCTCAGGCGCACTTTAGCGACGATATGTTTTTCGATAGGACAAGACGCTATGAGACGCTATTTTATTTTGCGCCGTATAAGGTCTTTGACGCAAAACAGAGCATCGAGCAGATAAGAAAAGGCGGTGTTAGCGTCTTTTTAGACGATACCTCAGCGGCAAATGACTACCTTAGCCAAAGTGCCGCCGCCTCAAAGGTCAATGCCAAACTTAGCGAAGCCATCGCAAAGGCACTTAACTACCGCTTAAAAGAGGCAAACAAGGACTTTGAAGAGCTTGCCAAAGCCTATCCAAACCACTCTATACTGCAGTACAACCTAGCTCTTAGCTACGCTCAGCTTGGGAATTTTAGCCTTGCTGCAAAGCACTTTATAGCAAGCTACCATCAGGATGTAAATAACCACCTCTCTGGTATCTTTGGGGCTATCTGCATGGATATAAATAGAAATTTAAATCCAAAGCTAGTTGAAGAGATCGGAGAAAATTTAGAAAACGACAAGAGCCTAAAACCTGTAAATTTATACGCCTCACTTTTAAGCCTGATAAGTGGCAACCAAAGCGCGATGATAAGGTGGCTTGAAGAGCCAAAAGAGCCTACAACATTAAATTTAGCCTTTGATATCATCATCGCTAAAATCTCAAACAACGACGAGCTAATGTCAAAAAAAGCTGATGAGCTCATGAAAATTTTGCCAAATGATATCATCGCAAATATCTTAAATTTCATCTCTAAGAACAAAGATCAAAACGTCAAAGAGTATGCAAAAGCGATACAAATTTACTTCATCGATAAAAATCTCGACTCAAATGCCTTCTACCACGGCGCTGATATCATTAAAAAGCAATACATCAAGCTACTTCAGATCTCAGGCCTGCTAACAAGGGAGCGCGATAAGCTAAGAGCCGAGCTAAAGAGCGCGCCAAAAAATATAAATTTGATCCAAACTCTAGCCTACGTGGATATCTTTACAAATGACTTTGATGAGAGCTATAAGCTTTATAATGAGGTCATAGACGAGTTTAAGATAAATGACGCTGGCACGCTCTTTTTAGCCTCTGTGGCGGCCACTGGAGCGAATAAAATAACAAATGCTATCGCACTTTTAGAGCTTACAAAGCTAAATGATCCAAGTGCTGTTGAAAACAGAGCCGCCCTTGGCTTTATGTATCAGCAAATCGATAACATAAAAGCAGCTCTTATACAATACAGCAAAGTTGGAAACGTCGGATATAACAACGAATTTTATGATTTTATGATAGATAATTAGAAAATTTAAAGCTAGGTTTTTAAAAGCCTAGCTTTAGATAAAATGGCTCTAAAATTTAAATATTGGTAACTTCAAGCCTTATCTGATCTGATACTTCACTAAATTTATAAAGCAAATCACCGCACTTATACTCTATGCATCTTTCATTTATCTCATCTTTTTTATCTTTTTTAGACAAAATTTTCTTCATAACGCCAGGAAGCTCTCTTTGCAAAAGCAGTTTATAAGACATCCCCATGCCGTGAGTTAGAGACTTTATAAATTTACCATCAACCTCGCTCTCATCCTTTACCATATGAAGCGTCGCGTCAAAATTTAGCTTCTTAAGAGCCTCATAAAGCTCGGTTTTATCCTTTGCGGGGGCAGTCTCATTATCGTAAGTACAGTGATAGCTCACGTAAATTGGCTTTTTGTAGCTACTTTGAACATTTAAATGATCTAAATTTAGGATATTTCTTATCTCTTCTCTTGCGTCAATAAAATAATATGGTGATTTTTCATTAAGTGTCCAGTGGGTCTTATCAAAAAAATAAAGATATAAATTTTGATACAAAGTGTCAGTGCCAAAACAAAAATAGTTAGTAAAATCAATCTCTTTACCAAAGCCAATAAGACGCCATAAAAATATAGCGTAAGAGCTATTATCTATCACCGCATCAACTAGCCATGGAGCGATCTTAGCGCACATATGTGCCAAGTATCCACCATGTGAGCTGCCTACCATTATCACTGGCAGATGCTCAAATTTGGCACTATTTATATATTTTTTTGTATAAAGCACAGCATTTAGCACGTCCATTGCTTGCATAACGCCAAAATTTTGGTATTCATTTTTTGTTGGAACCATCGTAATGCTAGCATTTAGTCTAAAATCAGCCGGCAAAAGACCGCTCTCTTTTCGAATAGTTATCTCTTTACTAAGAAATTTAAGTAGCAAATCAACCTTCTCGTGGCAGTCGATACTTTTTAGATCGATTGGTAAATTTATACCTATGCTTGACAGCTCTCTTCTTAAGATTTCACGATCTATATCATCAAGTCCAAATTTCGCCCCAAGCTGTGGGCGGTTGCCTATACAGTGATAATCCACACTGATACACGCCACATCATAGTTCTCTGCCATGGTTTGCATGAGATGGGTTCTATATCCAGAGTCAGAGTCTGCTCCAAGACCAGGGATGATGACTAAAAGAGCTTTTGCTTCCTTGACATCGTCATAACAGGCATAAAAAGATAAAGCAGAGCTTCTTTTTATGCCAAGCTCCACATCATCACAAGATAAAATTTCGTAGCTTCCATCAACTAGCACCTTAACTCCTTTTAAATTTCGCTAAATTTCTCTACCTTTGTGAGACGTTATAAAAAAAGCTAACGATCTGTTTTGCTAGGCGCTCTTTGAAAAATGGCCAGATGTAGCTTGGCGAATAGACATTGCCCGCTTGCATGAGCGAGATATTTGTCGCTTTCTCACCGCCATCTTTTGGGCGCACTAGCACGCTTACTTGCATGTAGTAAGCATAGCTGTTTGTGCTAAAGTCGTCATCATAATCATCATAACCAAACGGGAAAAACATCGAGTAGCCAAAGCCAAAACTTGGTCTGCCAAAGCCATATCCCATGCCCATTGAAAATCTAGGATCTCTTTTGGTTGTCCTAGAAAAGCTTTGCACGTCGCCAAGGATGATGAAGTCGGCATTTTTGATATTTGGCTCATTTCTAAAGCCAGCCTTTGCAAATTCGCTTAAAATTTCAGCATTTACATCTTGTCCAGTCGCGCTATTTTTAAAATTTACATATACGCTTTTGTTTGCTTCTCCAAGCGTAAAAAAGATCGGATCACTCGTTTTTACTGAGATATTTGGCGTGCTGCTAGCACATCCGACAAAAAACACCGCCAAGACAAATAAAAAGAAATTTCTCATCTTCACTCCTATAAGAGCGATCTTATAGCACCTTCAAGCACACTTTTTGGTGTAAGACCGATAAATTTTGATCGCATCTTACCATCTTTATCAAAAAAATAGATAACTGGCACGCCCATAACGCCACCAACTGCCTTGCTGAAATAATCCACTGAGACCTTGTCGCTTGTGGTTTTAAAGGTGATGTTGTGCTCTTTTAAGATTTCGATATCCTTATCAAAGCCCTTGCTAGGTCCTAAAATGCCAATGAACTGAACCTCTTTGCCATACTCTTTTTCAAGTGCGTTTAGATCAGGGATCGCAGCCTTGCAAACTCCGCAGTCCGTGCCAAAGAAAAATAGCATATATGGCTTATCGCCAATCTTTAGGCGCTTTTCGGTTGGAAAAAACTGCGTATCGATGCCACTTGAGTCATTTAGCGTGATGTGGTGCTTCTCATACTGCTTGACGCAGCCCAAAACTAGGGCTGAGACTAGACATAAAAGTAAAAATTTATATCGCATTTGGCACCTTTGGATTTTCGATAGTGCGGATATTCTCTAGTTTGCCGTGTCTTAGATAGACGATCTTATCGCCATACTCGCCTAGATCTGGGTTGTGAGTGACTAGAAGTATCGTCTTGCCCTCTTTTCTTAGCTTACAAAATAGATCAAGTATGATCCTCTCATTTGCCTCGTCAAGGTTACCAGTTGGCTCGTCTGCTATTAAAATTTCAGGGTCGTTTATGAGCGAGCGCGCGATACAAAGGCGTTGTTGCTCGCCACCACTTAGCTGACTTGGTCTGTGCGTTAGCCTGTGAGAGAGACCAACTGCCTCAAGCGCCTTTTTAGCATCCTCTTCATCAACTGAGCTATGATAATACTGCGCTATCATCACGTTTTCAAGCGCGCTAAGATATGGCACTAGGTGAAACTGCTGAAAGACAAGCCCGATCTTTTCACGTCTAAATTTAAGCGTATCATCGGCATTTAGGTTGCTCGCATCATCGCCGCCAAGCATATATACGCCGCTACTTGGAGTATCCATTAGAGAAAGGATATTTACAAGCGTACTCTTACCACTACCGCTTGGTCCCATGACGCTGACCCACTCGCCCTTTTTAACCTCAAAACTTATATCATCAAGTGCTTTTACATCGCCAAAAATTTTACAAATATTTTTAAGTTCTAGTGCATTTTGCATATCATTCTCCTCTTAGTGTATCTGCCATTTTGTTATTAAGTGCCCGCTTAATCGGGTAAAACGCTGCGATCGCTGCAAAAAGAAGTGATATGACCACAGCTACTGGGATGCTTAGAATTCTAAAATCAATACTAGAATCAAATATCGCATAACCTAAAATTTGAGCTAGTAGATAACCTAAAAACGCTCCAACTAACGCTGAAATGAGCGCTGTCACAAATGTTTCAAAGCCAAATAGTCTTAGCACGTCTTTTTTGCTCGCGCCTATGGCTCTAAGAAGTGCGATCTCCTTTGAGCGAGAAAGCAAGATAGCACTAAGTGTTGTATTTACGCACATTGAAGTAATGAGTAAGATGACAAGGCTGACAAGCGCCATTAGAAGTTTGATCTTTTCTAAGATGTAGCCCTCAGACTTTGAGACCTTTGCCACTGGTTTTGCGACTATTTCATCGTTGCTTATAGTTTTTGCAAGCGATGTTATCTCGTCAAAATTTCCAAGCACAACAGCTTCTGCATAGTTTATCTTGCCAACTTTGTTTGAAATTTTTTGAGCCAAAGATAGCGACGTGATCAAAAGAGCGTCCTCTTTATCGCCACTTGCCACTACACCTTTTATCTTTACATTTATGCTCTCGTTTGAGCCAATGGCACGAATTTCTATATCATCGCCTGCTTTAAAGCCAGCTTGACGAGCAAGATCGACGCCTATTAGAACGTTTTTATCGTCAAAATCGACATTTATCATAGTTCCATCTCTAACATCCAAAAACGGCTTAACCTTTTTTAGATTGCTAAATTTTGTCCCCATGACGATGGCGTTTGTTGGGCCGATATTTGCCTGAGCAAAGAGATAACCGCTCTCGCCTAAAAGCTTATCTTTTGGCACTTTAGCGATCATTTCATTATAAGTTTTTTCACTCATATCATCACTTGTCGCCATATCTTTTGGAGCAAAGATCATATTTGCACCATAAGTTTTTAGCTCGCGTGAGACCTTTGAGTCGATGTCCAAATAGACATTGACAAATGCCGCGCACACGCACGCTCCAAGTAAGATCGAGATGACGATGACCATAACCCTTGATGAGCCATTTTTTAGGCTTTTGTAGATCAGGTTGTAAAAGAATTTGCTATTTGCGGTCATATAGCACCTCCGCAGGTAGTAAATTTATGACGTTTCTCATTGGCATTAGCGAGCCAACGACTGAGATGAGCAAGGCAAATGCCACGCTAATTGGCAGCACGATCCATGCTATGCCTATGCCGTGAGAGAAGATGATGTAAGACATCACGTAGCTTAGCGCGTATCCTAAAAATGCTCCCGTGATGCCTGCAAAAAAGGCAACCACAAGGCTCTCGCTAGCAAAAAGGGCGTAAATTTCAAAGTTACTTGCGCCTATGGCTTTTAAAAGGCCGATCTCCTTTTTGCGGCGGTAAATTTCACTTGTCATTAGCGACGTTATGCCAATAGCTGAGACCACAAGGGCGATGATACTAACGATACCCATTAGGCTTTGAATTTTCTTTACGATATTACTCTCAGCGTCGCTTACTTGAAGGCTTGCTTTTGCGCTAACGTTTGGTAAATTTTCTTCTATCTGAAATGCGATAGATCCTGCATAGGCCGAGCAGTACCATTTATCGTACTCTGCGCTATCAAGGTTGTCTAAATTTCTTCTTGCCTTTAGCGATAGGTCATTTTCTGGGATCGTCATAGCTGAGACTTCAGCCTTTGTGTATGAGCCAGCGTGACCTGAGAGATCACCAGCAAGTTTGAGCGAGCCTATTAGCTTATGTGTCTCGTCGCTTGCCCCTTTTAAGATGCCAACCACGCTAACCTCTTTTGTGCCGTTTTTGCCCACAAGGCTAAGCTTGTCGCCGACTTTTAAATTTTTAGCCTTTGCAAGCTCATCTCCTACTAAAATTTCATCCATGCTTTCATCTTTTGGCCAAGCGCCCTCAACACCCCAAAATCCATACAAGCTCTTAACGCCTGTGCTAAATTCTGGCTCGTCTTTTAGTCCGATATTTTTATCAAAATATGTCCCCTCAAAGCTAAACTCATCGCCCTTAGCGTCTTTTACCTTTGCCTCTAAAAATGGAGCAAAAGCGACGATGTTATTTCGCCAAAAGATCTCTTTTATCTTGTAGATATCAGCCTCTGGGAGTAAATTTTGTGATTTTAGTGGGGTGAAATTTTTACCCTCGATCTCGATGCTCAGGCTCTCACCGCGTGGCAAAACGACGATATTTGAGCCATATCCTCTAAGCTCGCTTGCCACTTGATCGCCGATTTTTAGCGTGATATTTAGCATGCAAGCTATCAAAAGAGCAGCTAGTAAGATGGTGATAAACGCCATCGTCTTTTGCACCTTTGAGCCAGTGATCGAGCTTTTTATCATTCTTAGTTGCATATTTTTCATTTTAACGTTCCATTTGTTTCTACATATTTTTCTGGATTTGCTTCAAATTTCGCCTGAGTTTCGTTGCTCTCAAAGAAGTATGTGCGTCCGTAGTATAAATATGATCTTGAATCAAGATTGCTCACCTTTTTGCGACTAACTGGGTCAAGCACCATCTTTTCGACGACCTTGCTAAAGTAGTTTGCCCCTGCGACGATCGTTTTATAATCAACTATGATATTTTTACCATCAAAGGTAAATGCCATAGGGATCGGGTTACAACCGCCCTCTTTACCAACTGACGGCAAGAAAATTCTGACATTACAAGAGATGCAGATAAGGTCGTTTCCTTTCTTGATATAGCCCATGTCGCCGCAGATCATGCACGAGTCAAAGACGATGACTGGAGATGGGCGGTCACTAAAACGGTTTAGCAAGAAAAATCTTATCTGTTTGCCCTCATCTGTGATGTAGGCAAATCTGTGAAGTTCATTATCTTTTAACATATCAACATCAAATATAAATTTATCTCCCACTGGCTCAACCAAGATCGGCTCTGAAATTTGAGGTGGGCGAGATGCGTAAAGATCAAAATAAAGTGAAAATCCAAGCGCTATTAAAACGCTACAAAATGCAAATTTTGCATTGTCAAAGACATTTTCCCTAATAGCTTTTGTAAAGCGGTATTTGATAGAGCCAAACGTGCTCTTATCGATACTTTTTGGCATAAAGCAAAGCGCGATGATACATAAAAGTAGGATCACTACTATGTAAAAATAGGCACTAAATTCTGTGACGTAGATGCCTTTTGCGCTGATAGATAAAATTTGAGAATTTAGCTCGCTACTTATCTTTAAAGCGCCTGCACGCAAAAGCTCAAGTGCAGTTTGTGAGCTTCTATCAACTAGTAAAAATACTAATGTGATAAGAGCTAAAATTTTAGCTATTGATGATGGTATGCTTGCTTTTAAATTTGAAATGAAGAAAAATAAAAATAGTATCAAGATCATCGCAAAGATCATCAAAAAGAAGCTTATGACTGAAAGCGTGTCAAGCAGTTCGCCACCAAATAACGGGAACAAAGCGCTACTTGAGCTATAGCCAAAGCCAAAGCCGATGCCTAAAATAGAAAACGTTACGATTTTTGCTATCTTAAGCTCGAAAAATATCCATAAAATGCTAATTAGTAAAAAAACTAGTGTCACAGAATCTATGAAAATTTTAAACTGATCATCAACAAGCGCATGACGAGCAGCTTTAAAGATAAGCACACCAGCAACAACGCCAAGAAATGACGGTAAAAAGATCGTTTTTAAACTTTTGCCATTGTTATTTAAGGCAGCAAAAAGCGTAAATCCAAGGAGGGCTAAAAAGACCTGATAGAAGTAAATTGACATAACTAAACCCTATGAGAATTTTTAAAAAGGGGCGAGAACGCCCCAAAGTGATTATTTAACAGGACCACCTGTCCATTGAAATTTATAAGTTGTTGTGAAAGGCTCAAACCATTTACCAACACCAGTCTCTTTGTCAGCGTGGCGACCAAAGCCTTGTTTTTCTGGATTGTCGATGTGGAATTTAAGCTCATAGTTACCAACGCCTGTATCCATTTTTACGTTAGCACCGTAGTGTGGGCCATCGCTTGCAACCATTGGCATAAATGTACCTTTTTTAGTTTTACCATTATCAAGGTTTTTTAGCTCATAGTTGATCTTTAGGTATGGGATCCACTCGCCTTCGCCAAAGCCGTTTTTGTTGCCTTTTACAGCGTGGATGTCAGCTTCTAAGTGAAGATCAGCCAAGCTTGGAGCTAGATCAACGCCTTTTGGCTCCATGTCGATTGGCTCAAGATAAACAGCAGCTATCTCCATACCATTAGCCTCTACAGGCTCGCCGATTGGGTGCTCTCCAGCAAGTGCAAAACCAGCTGCTAGACTAAGTGCTAGAGCTGAACTAAGAATTTTATTCATTTCCTCTCCTTTTAATAAGATTAGTTTTTATTTTGTTTTGATTTCATGATAACGATACCTATAATTAGGGCAAGCACCATAATGATTTGAGGTATTAAACTCTCGTAATATGGCATAAGTCCTAGCCAGTCTCTCATCCAGTCAGGAAAATTTAGTCCTTTTATGATAGTTGGGATGAAAATTTTGCCCTCAACTAGCTCGCCAACGCCCTTGCCAACAAAGACGATCGACATGTAAAAGATGATAGCTGATGTAAATATAAAAAATGGCTTAATAGGAATTTTAATAGCGAAAATTTTAAATAAGAAATAGACTATCAAAAGAACGATAAGACCTACAACAAAGCCAGCTGCGATCATTAAGTAGCCAGCTGAGTCTTTTGCATCAAAGATAAGCGCTTGATAAAATAGCACTGTCTCAGCGCCCTCTCTAAATACCGCTAAAAATACAGTCCACCAAAGCGCTGTGCTTGAGCCACTTGAGATAGACTCAGATACGTGAGATTTGATATAGTCGTTCCATTTTTTAGCGCCAGCATTTGAAAGAAGCCAGAAGCCAACATAAAATAGAAGTCCCACAGCAACAAGCATCGTGATGCCTTCCATAAGCTCTCTTTTTTGACCTGCTGCCTCGCCAAAGATGACGTTCATTATCCAAGCCATGACAAAGCTTAAGATGACAGCTACGCCAACTGAGCTATATACAACCTTGCCCATAGCTTTTGCATTGCCAGTTTTTACAAGATATGCAACGACGGCTGCAACGATAATAAGAGCTTCAAAACCCTCTCTTAAGATGATAGTTAGCGCCCAGATAAATAGCGTCCAAGGTGAGCTTGAACCGCTAGTTTTCTCAAGTGCAGCTGCTAGCTGAGATGACATCTTGCTTGCACTCTCTTCAAGTGTTTTTTCGTCTGCACCTGATTTCATAAGGGCTACAAGGTTACCAAATGTAGCTTCGATAGCTGTTTTTAAATTTACATCTATCGCACCTACTTTGTTCTCCATACCGCTACCTTCAAACTCATCAAAGTAGATGTCTTGGATATCGCCCATAGCTTTAGCGCTATTGCCACCTTTGTAAAGCGCGATGGCTGCTTGAATTTTGTCATTTATGTTTTTAACAGTTTGAGTGTAGTCTGTGCCACTATCTTCGCTGCTATCGCTAGATGCTGCACTACTCATATCAACTTTTGCTAGTTTTACTGTTTCAGCTGGAAGTTTTGCAACGGCATCATAAGCTAACTTTTTGATCTCTTCTAGCTTTACTTTAAAGTCATCTTTGCTTATGCCATTTGTGATGCCACTGATCGCTTCACCCATCTTTCTTTGGATGTCAGCATCTATGCTTTTGCCATTTTCTATATATTGACGAACAGCGATTTCAAGTTGAGTATTTCTATAATCATTAAATTTAGCATCTTGGATAGAATTTTTAGCATCATCTTGTTTATCGCCCTCGTAGCTTGCTATAGCTTTATCAAGAGTTGCTGATAAATTTTCAAATGCTACCTTCCACTCAGGGATAAATTTAGAAGTGTCATAGCCACTTGCAGCAGCTTGTACTGGGCTATCTGAGTACTCACCAACAAGCTTATGTCCATTTAAAATAACTGGCAAAACTTCAGCGATTTCGCTATTTATCTGATCTATTCTTTTTTGCACATCATCTGGTGCTTCGCCAGCTTTTATCGCCTTTCTGATCTCGCCAAACTGCTTCTCCATAGAGTAAGCTTTTTTCTGACCTAAATTTATTCTGATGCCAGCTTCGACATCTTCAAACAGACCAAAATAAGCATTTTGAGTATCGCTAACTGCTTGCTCGACGTTGCCAGCTCTATACTCTGTTATTACTTTTTGTAATGACTCTTTTATCTGAGCTGCGACTTGTGTGTAGTCGTCATTTTTTGCTACAAGCCAGATAGGCAGTAGCATGATAAGCATAAATTTAAAAAATTTATTCATTAATTAAACCACCTGTGAGATTATTTTAAAGTGAAATATTACCAATGCTTTACTTTGATTAAAATAAAAACGATTATCATAAAAGAATGTAAATTGAAAGTATAAATAATATTTTTTACAAATAAATAATTAAATTTACGTAAATTTAGGGCTTTAGAAGATTATATCAAAATTTCATATCGAGATAAAAAAGTTATATATTTTTGATAATTTCAATAGATAAGAAAAATTATTGATGAAATTTTAGATTATAAAAATCATAAAAATAATTTAAATTTTATAAATTTAAAAGGAGAGCAAGCGCCCTCCTTAGTGTTATTATACGTTTAGTCCTGTATTTCTTAGCATAACGCGTTTGCGATATACATTTGAAACCTCAGCAGCATCGCCAACTAAAAGCGCGTTTGTAGAACAGATAGCCGCACACATAGGCACTTTGCCCTCAGCCATTCTGTTTTGACCGTAAAGCTCTCTCTCCTCGTGTGAGTTAGTTGGCTCTGGACCGCCTGCGCACATAGTGCATTTATCCATTACGCCTTTTACGCCAAATGCCCCGTCTTTAGGGAACTGCGGCGCACCAAATGGACAAGCATATAAGCAGTATCCACAGCCTATGCACTTGTGTTTATCATGAAGCACGATGCCATCAGCTCTAATGTAGAAGCAATCAACTGGACAAACTTGCTCGCAAGGTGCGTCAGTGCAGTGCTGGCATGCGATAGTAGTTGAGACCTCTTTGCCCTCGATACCATCGTGAAGCGTGATAACTTTTCTTCTATAAATTCCTACTGGAAGCTCGTGAGCAGAAGAGCAAGCGACTTGACATCCATAGCAGCTGATACATCTATTAGTATCTACAAAAAATTTCATTCTTGCCATTTTTCTCTCCTTACTCTTTACCTAAGGCGTCTCTTTCGCCATACTCGTGATAAAACGATGTTTTAAAGGCATTCTCCTCAGCTTTTTCTATGCGGCAAAGACCTGCGTTAAATTCTGAAATTTGAGTAACAGGGTCAAATCCGTAGTTAGTAACTGTGTTAAAGCTCTCGCCGATAACATAAGGCTTAGTGCCCTCTGGGTAGCGAGCTGAGAGATCGACACCTTGCATAACACCAGCGAAGTTGTAAGGCATACAAATTCTATCTGGAGTGACCATATAGCTGTGGTAGCATCTTACTTTGATCTTCGTGCCTTGCGGGCTGTGGATCCACATCATATCTCGATCTTTTATGCCGTATTTTAAAGCAAGCTCAGGGTGAACGTTAGCAAACATCTCAGGTGTGATAGCTGAGAGGTATTTACTTGTTCTTTCTATCATTCCCGCACCACTTAAATTTACGACGCGTTGCGTGCTAAATACGATAGGAAACTCTTTTGACCAGTCTTTTGCTTGTTGCTCTGACTTAAATTTAGTAGAAACACGGAAATTTCTAGCTTGATCATCAAATGTCGGATACTTTTGGACAAGATCCCAGCGTGGTGAGTGGATAGGCTCTCTATGTTTTGGGATAGGATCAAGAAATTCCCAAACGATAGCTCTAGCCCTTGCGTTACCATACGGCACGACCCCTTTTTCACGGCATTTTTCTAAGATGATACCGCTGTAATCCATGCTCCAGCTTGGTCCGATCTTAGCTTTCTCTTCTTCTGTTAGAGTGATGCCTAGGACTTTTTCTATATTATCTTTTGTGATTTGTGGGTAGCCACCTTTTATAGCTGAGCCAACAAGCGTGCTCTCTTCGCTAGCTAGCTGACTAACACCGTTATGCTCTAGACCAAAGCGGTTTCTAAAGCCAGAGCCACCCTCTGCATAAGGCTTACTCATATCATAAAGTATCGGCGTGCCAGGGTGTTTTTCATCCCATGCTGGCCATGGCTTGCCGTAATACTCGCCTTTTACCTCGCCGCCAAGACCTATTAGCGTATCTGGGTCAAATTTATCCCAGTTTGCTTGGTGACGTCTAAACATCTCAGCAGTTCTGCCGCCATAACCGATAGAATTTCCAACCCTTGCTATCTCATTTGTCGCATCATCTGGCCATACAAAGTCATCTTTTACTTGTTTTAGCTCTCTATCTACGACAGCCATCTTCATGCCTTTTACGTACTCATCATAAAAGCCAAATTTCTTAGCAAATGCAAACATAACTTCGTGATCGCCCTTGCTCTCATAAAGTGGATCAACGACTTTTGTTCTCCACTGACCTGAGCGGTTTGTAGCGTTTAGGTGACCTTCGTTTTCAAAGGCAGTTGCCACTGGCAAGATATAAACGCCATCTTTTCTATCTGAAAGGATAGAAATTTCATTTACAAATGGCTCAGCAACTACGATCATATCTAGTTTTGAAGCTGCTTCTTGAATTTTAGCTAGGTGCGCCATAGATGTTAGACCAGTTCCTTGAACCCAAAGAACTCTTAATGCTCCACTGCTAAATGTATTTTCCTCTTTTAAGACGCCTTGCCACCATTTTGAAAGTGACCAGCCTTTTTCATTTCTCCAGTTTCTATCCTCTGGATTTTTAGGATCGTGGTAGTAATACTCTTCAAAAACAGTGTTTTTAACTGGTGTGCCGCCTTGTTTTGGCTCTTTAGTTGAGACTGCAAAGCGTTTGATAAACTCATCATAATCAACGCCCCAGCCTTGGCAGTAGTACTTCCAAGCTGCGTCAGTTAGTCCGTAATACATCGGCAAGCTATCTGAGAGGTTACACATATCGGTTGAACCTTGAACGTTGTCGTGACCACGGATGATGTTACAGCCGCCACCTGGTTTGCCCATGTTGCCTAGGATTAGTTGAAGGATAGGTAAAATTCTCGTATTTGAGCTACCAACTGAGTGCTGAGTGATACCAAGCGCCCAGATCACCGTGCCTGGCTTTGTATGAGCTAGGATATTTGCAGCCTCTATCAGCTTATCAACTGGCACGCCTGTAACGTCAGATGTGACCTCTGGTGTCCAGTGCTCAGCCTCTTTTGCTATCTCGTCGATACCATAAGTTCTATTTTTTATAAATTCTTTATCTTCCCAGCCATTTTTTAAGATGATGTGGATAAGGCCATAAACAAGTGCTATATCAGTGCCTGATCTTTGTCTTAGATAAAGGTCAGCGTGTGCGGCTGATTTTGTAAAATTTGGATCAGCTACGATCACTTTTGCGTTGTTTCTATCTTTTGCTTGCAAAGTGTGCTTCATGCCGCCAACTGGGTTTGCCACAGCTGGATTTGCACCTATTATAAATATACATTTTGAATTTGCAGCCATATCTCCAAAGTGGTTTGTCATCGCGCCATAACCCCAAGTATTCGCCACACCGGCGACTGTTGCGCTATGTCAAATTCTTGCTACGTGGTCGTTGCTGTTTGTGCCCCAAAACGCAGCAAATTTTCTAAAGTAATATGCTTGCTCGTTGTTAAATTTCGCAGATCCTAAGAATATAACGCTATCAGGACCATCTTCTTTGCGGATCTGAAGCATCTTATCGCCGATCTCATTTACAGCTTGATCCCATGAAATTCTCTGCCATTTGCCATCAACCTTTTTCATAGGATATTTGATGCGTTGTTTGCTGTGTGTAAGGTCGATCTGATCGATACCTTTTGAGCAGTGTGAGCCTTGAGATATCGGGTGAAACATCGCCATATCTTGACGAACCCAAACACCATCTTGTACCTCAGCCTCGATACCACAGCCTGCTGAGCATATAGAACAAATAGTTCTAACCTTTTTTGAGCCAGGGAAAGGATCTTTTATCTCCTCTGCGCTAGCGTGTCTTATCGTATCATTTTGTCCAAAAGCCATTGTGGTGCCAGCACCTAGTGCGGCTAGCTTTAAAAATGAACGTCTTCCTATACGTGCATCACTCATGGTTTTCTCCCTTAGTATGCGATTTTATAGTAGGTTTCCCAGTTTTTGCTTTTTTTATAAAGCACCTCTTTTTTGTTTGACTTGCCTACGACAACGCCATTGTCATCAGGAGCCAAGTCATCACTAGTCACTTTCGCTACGGCTGAGACTGCGAGTACTCCGCCGGCAGCACCGACTTTTAGAGATTTTTTGAGAAAATCTCTTCTTGATCCTTGCATTTTTTCTCCTTATGCCTCAAAAATTTTTGAGAAATTTGGTTCAATAATATGTAAAATTTGCATATTTAGAATTTCTAAAATATCGCAAATAGCCTATTTAAGGGCATTTTAGCGCCCTAAAGTTAAACTATGTAAATTTAGCATATTTCTAAGTTAAGCAAAGTAAATATAAAAGTTTAATTAAGAATGTTAAGTATTTATTAAAAATATAGTTAAATATACTTTAAATTTATAAAATTTATTTGTAGTAGAAATTCTAGGGAGAGCTCCCTAGAAAATGTTATTTTAGATCGCTTTTATTTACGATAAATGGCACTGATCTAACGCCAGCTGCAAAGTATTTTTTGCGCAGATTGTCGATCTTTGCGACATCATCTTTGCTAACGCTCTTATCATCTACATTGTAGTCTTCAGCGTAGTATTTTCTTAAAATTTTAACCTTATCACTGTCACTCTTAGCAGATTTTGCATCTTTGTAGATTAGTGAGCTTTTTTGAAGTGATGAGATGTCATGCACTGGAGTTAGGACGATCTCAACGTTGCTATCTTTTAGTGTTGTCTCGATCTTTGCTAGCTCAGCTCTGCAGTATGGGCACTCTGGGTCTGAAAACATTATGATAGTTGGCTTTTTAGGGTCGCTACCAAGAACGATGATGTTTGCCTTGTCTTCATCTTTATAAATTTTAGAAATTCCCTTTGCGATGACCTCTTTTTTCACTTCAGCTAGGTATGATTTTTGCTCTTTTAGATCGATCACGTCTGGGAAGATGAAGTCACCTTTTGTAAAAACAATCTCATCTTGTGAGTTGCCATCTTTGCTTAGTTTTACCACGACAGCTTCGATATCGCCTGCCACTTTGTGACGATCGGCTACCTTTACTTTTACGCTGCTATCAACCATTTGAGAGTAGAAGTCCTCTATTTGCTTATCGCTTGCTGCCATTAGGCTAGTTGCCGCGATGACTGAGGCTAAGATCACTTTTTTCATTTTTATCCTTTTTAAAAATTTGGCGGATTATATTTGCTTTTTGTAAATGAATACTAACTGCGAAAAACTCTATCATTTCCTTGCTTCATTATGTCACTCTCAAGATCGAGCTGCTCGAGGTAGGCGATTACATATTTTCTACTTAAATTTAGCGCATCCTTCGCGTTTGTGACATTTACAAAGCCTTGATTTTTTATGATCTCTCTTAGTTTATCAAGTGCCATTTTTAGTGAATTTCTAGTGATGAAAAGGTTATGCTCCAGCCTTATGACCCTGCCCATTGCAGTAAGTTTTTTAAGGGCATTGTCGCCACTAACTCTATCGATCTCTAAATCATCATATATATTATATGGCGCCGTTGGGGCTAGCTTGCCACTTTCTAAAATTTCATAAATTTTCTCTTCAAGCCTAACTTTTAGTTTGCTAAGATCAACGCCTTTTTTGGTATAGACACCGCTATCTTTGGCGATCAAATTTGCACTTTCAAGTTCATCAAGCGCTTTTTGGGCTAAATTTTGGCTAGCCCAAGCAAGTTTTAGGCTGATACTTTGAGCTGAAAAGACAGCGAATTCATTCTTTTCTATCATAAATTTAATGGCTGATTTTATCCGCTCAACCGCGCTTAGATCGTAGATATTTAAAGCCTTTTCATCGACAAAGACGTTTGAGACTTTTTTGGCCACGGCTACAGCTTCTTCGTGATTTAGACCAAATCTTTGGTAAGAAGAGATGATGCCAAAGCCATTTTTGTGAGCTTCTTTTAAGATAGAAAAAGCTTCAACAAAATCATGCTTTAAAAGCGAGGCTAAAAAGAGAATTTTACCAGCCTTTTTTAGTGGCTCAAGCACAGGGTTTAGCACTCTACCACCGCCTATCACGCGCGCATCTGAGATGAGAACAAAGGCCTCGTCAAATTTCAAAAACATATCGCTTTGAAATTTAAAGCTCACAAAGTAGCTATCATCTTTTTGGCTTAGTATTAGCACCTTTGCAGGCACGTTTTTAGCGCCCACGCAAAATGTCACGCTTTGAGAGTGGATGAGATTTTTAGCAGTTACGACCGCATCAACCTCTCTAAATCCCCTAAAAAAGCCCTTTTTGCTAAGTAGCTGACCCTTTTTTAGCTCGCTAAGCTCTATGCCAGTTAGATTAAGCGCCACGCGGCTGCTAACTCCGGCGCTATCAACGAATTTATCGTGGCTTTGCACGCTTCTTACTAGCACCTCTTTGCCAGCGTCGTAGTTAAAAAGCTTCTCGTTTTTACTAACGCTTCCCTCTATAACGGTGCCAGTTACGACATTTCCGATACCTTTTAGGCTAAACACCCTATCGATGTAGTATCTAAAAACGCCCTCCTCATCGCGCTTTTTGGCTCTTAGCGTAAAGAGGTAGTTTCTAAGCTCATCGATGCTCGCCTTATCCTTTATGCTAACGGCGAAAATTTCTAAAATTTGCAGGTTTTTAAATTTAGAAATTTCATCTCTTATCTCTTTTTTTCTTAAATTTATGGTGGCCTCATCCACGAGATCGCACTTTGTAAGCGCTACGATTATAGATTTCACGCCAAGAAGATTTAAAATTTCAAGGTGCTCCAAGCTTTGAGGCATAAGCCCGTCATTTGCCGCCACCACAAACAAGCACGCGTCAAAGCCATACGCGCCACTTATCATCGTTTTTATGAGATTTTCATGCCCTGGCACATCGATAAATGCGATATTCTCATCATTTTTACTTAAATTTGAAAAGCTTAGATCGATCGTTATGCCACGCTTTTTCTCCTCTTCAAGATTGTCCCCCTCAAAGCCGTTTAGCTCCTTTATAAGCGCGGTTTTTCCGTGGTCGATATGCCCTGCTGTTCCTATTATTAAACTCATTTTTCTTCCGTTTCATTTATGATTTTTATTAGCGTCTCTGCGTCATCATCAAGAAGCGATCTAAGATCTAGCATAAATTTATCGTTTTCTATGCGTCCGATCACCTTTTTTTGCCTAAATTTTAGCTCGTTTAAATTTGCGTCGCCACCAAATGCCAAAGCCACACTTGGGATCTTTTTATTTGGCATCGCCCCACCTCCTACAAAGGTTTGTGTGTGCACTATTTCAAGCGGAGTTTTTAGGCTTTTATTTATAAAATTTGCTAAGCCTTCAAGCTCTTTTACGCTTTTGTGAAGCAGTTTTTGCGTTGTTATTAGCTCAAATTCTTTGTTTAGATAGGCTTTCATGCTCTCAGCTAAAAGCGAGATGATCACTTTATCTACGCGAAGCATCCTTAAAAGCTGGTTTTTTCTAAGCTTTGCGATGAGCTCTTTTTTGCCGACTATGATGCCACACTGCACCGCGCCAAGCAGCTTATCACCGCTAAAGCTAACTAGCGAAACATCTTTTAAATTTTTTAGATCTGGCTCGTTTTTGTCAAGATTAAATGGTAAATTTCCGTAAAATCCACTGCCAAGATCAAAATAATCTATCAAATTTTGCCTGCTTGCTAGCTCGCTTAGCTCATTTGCCGTAGTCTCTTCGCTAAAGCCAACGATGTCAAAATTTGATCTATGAACCTTTACAAGCATCGCTGTCTCATCGCTGATCGCCTCTTCGTAGTCTCTTAGCCTAGTTTTGTTCGTAGTGCCGACCTCTTTTAAGACACAACCTGCATTTGCCATCACCTCAGGCACTCTAAAACTGCCGCCGATCTCGACTAGCTCGCCTCTACTAACGACCACTTCTCTGCCCTTTGCAAAGGTATTTAGCACTAAAAATACAGCGCTTGCGTTGTTATTTACAACGATGGCGTCTTCAAAGCCAAAGGCCCTTGCTATTAGCGAGCCAACGTAGTCATATCTGTTGCCACGGCTGCCTGTTTTTAGGTTGTACTCTAAGTTTGAGTACCCTGTGATAACAGGCGTCGCCCGCTTTAAAATTTCTTTATCGATAACGCTTCTAGCGAGGTTTGTATGTATGGTGACACCGGTTAAATTTAGCACTCTTTGAAGGCTAGCTTCATTAAATTTATAGTACTCATCTAGGATCAAATTTATTATCTCTTCGCTCTCAAAGCTTGCATTTTCATTTAAAATTTTAGCTCTAACTTCATCTAAAATTTGCCTTGCAAGCATAGTGACTAAACTCGTATCAAACCCCAAAAATGCTTCGTTTTTTATGATCTTATCAACTTGTGGGATATTTCTTAAATCGTTCAATTTGCGCTCCTAGTAAGTTAGTTTTACCAAGGCGTGATTTTAACATAAAAATATTATAAATTAAAACTTAGAGCAAAAAGGAGGATATAAATTTCAGAGTCTATTAATCCCATTAATATTAGAATAAGCCCGTTTTTGATAATAGGAGAAACAATGAAAGAATTTGGCTTTTATAACGATTTTGACGATGCTTTGATGCTAAATGAGCAGATAGAGATCAACAACGAAAATGGCGACTATCTAGTCTCAAACTCTCCAAAGCTAAAAGCAAACATCATCGCACCTGAGATAAATTTCTACCTTAAAAATACCACCGCAAGCGTCTTAGAAAAAGCCAAAAACACACTTTTGCTATACGAGGCAAGAGCGAGCGCCTTTGACATGGCAAAGGATGTGGATTACGAAAAAGAGGTCGGCAAAAATGTTGTCATAGTAAGCAACTCAGGCCGCGAGGAGCTAGCAAATTTACTAAAAGAAAATAGCTACAAAGTGATCGAGCTCACGCACTTTGAGGTTAAATTTATATATGGCGCAGCTGGTGAGCTAAGCGTTTTGGTGCTTAGAGCTGATGATGAGTTTGAGGTTGATTGCGACTTTTTCTTAGTTGAAAACGCAAGGGATTATATGCTAAAGCAAAGCGGCTGCTATGAAATTTCAGGGCTAAAAGATGAAAAAGTGCTTGAAATTTTAAACGCAAAAAGCCCAAAATTTAGATACAAAAGCTTTACTCAATACGACTCATCAATCTGCCAGTATCACGAGCGCAGGACTGAAATTTGCGGTCGTTGCGCCGAGGTTTGCCCAACGGTTGCTATCTTAAAAGAGGACGAGACAAAGCACCTTGTCTTTTCAGCGATAGATTGCACAAACTGCGGAAACTGCATCAGCGTCTGCCCTAGCGGCTCACTAGACTCAACGCTCATGCCACAAAGCTCGTTTGCCACTATCGCTAAGCTTTACAAAGATAAGATCGCTCTCATCGTATCTGAAGAGATAAATTTAGAAGAGCTTAACGTGAGTCTACCGCAAAATGTCCTACCTTTTGTCATCCTAGCCCCACATCTGCTAAGCCAAACGCACTTTTTGACGCTTCTTCAAGAAAGTGGCGCGAGTGTGATTTTATATAGCAAGAGCCTTGGCAAGGGCGAAAAGGACGCCATTAGCATCTTAAATCAAATTTATGAGCTTAAATTTAAAGAGCAAGCGATACACCACGCAAAAGACAAGGCTGAGCTTGAAATCGCACTTAAAAAAGCTAAACTAATAGCTGGCTCTCAGCACTCAATTAACGAATATGCGCTACCAAAGAGAGAAATTTTTGCCAAAAGGCTTGAGTTTATCGTGGGTGGTGATGATCTTGGCGTGGTAAAAAGTGGCGAGATGATAAGATATGGCGAGGTTGCGATAAACGCTGAAACTTGCACGCTCTGCCTTAGCTGTGTTGGCGCTTGTAACGTAAGCGCCTTGGTGGCTGATAAGAAGACAAATTCGATTTTATTTAACCCAAGCGTCTGTACCGCCTGTGGCTACTGCGAGCTAAGCTGCGCTGAGAAAAACACTATCTCACTTGAGGTTGGCAAGCTAGCACTTAAGCCTGAGAGCTTCGTTTATAGCGAGCTTGCACATGATGAGCTTTTTGCTTGCGTGGAGTGCGGAAAAGAGTTTGCGACTAAAAAGGCGGTCGAGAAGATCGCAGCGATCATGCAGCCAAGATTTGGTAACGACAGAGCCAAGATCAAGTCACTTTACTGCTGTGCTGACTGCAAGGCAAAGATCATGGTGCAAGCCCAACTAAACGCGATGAGAGAGGATTTATTAAATGGATAAGAACATCACAAAAGCAAGGGCATATTTTTACGAATTTTTAGCTTATCCGCTATTTTTTCACACGAGCGATGAGAAATTTGCAAGGTGGAGAGAGCAGCTAAGCTACCTAGCACAAAATCCTTTGAGCGAGCAGAGCGCAGAGGCATTTGCAAATTTAGAAGAATTTAGCTTTAAAGAGCTTGTAAATGAGCAAAATGAGGTTCTTTTTGGCTTTACAAATATCCCTTTAAGCGCCTCTTTTTATGAAGAGGGCAGAGACAACGGCGCGGCTAGACTTAGGGTGATACACTGCCTAAACCTTAGCCCATATAGGCGTGATAAGGAGCTTTGCAAAGACAGCGAGGACTACGTTGGCTTTATATTTTTAGCGATGGCTACGTTTTTAAATGACGAATTTAACGATGCAAAAAATATCAGCGACAAGCTCTTTAGCGAGACTTTAAATTTATTTGTAGATGAGTTTGGCTCGCTACTTTTAGCTCATAAAAATGCAAATTTCTTTCGCTCTTACGCGATCATCTTAAAAGACTTCATCGAGCTTGAAAGAGCCGTTTTAAGCGTAGAGGCACCAGCTAAGCCACAAGGCGATAGCGTCGCTATGGCAGCGCTTAAAAAAGAGCCATTTCAAAGCAAGATGCCAACTATTAAAACCAAGCTTCACTGGGAGGAATTTTCTCCAGTCATCTCACACGAGTTTAAAGACTAGCTTAAATTTACTCTTAGCCTAGCTAGGAGTAAATTTAACATCCGCTTAGATCTCACAACTATTCTTGATATTTTTTAACTATCTTAGCCCTTTGGTAGTAAATTTCTTTAAATTTTTACAAAGGATTTACAATGGTAATGACACACTACATGGAGCTTTTATCGCTCGATCAACCTTACAATCTAATCCTCTACATGGTGATACCTATGGGGCTTGCGGAGCTTTTAGTGGCGATGGAGTTTTTTACGATGTATCACATGGATAGCGGCAAAAATGCTGTCTTTAAGGCCGTTAGCAAATTTGTTGGCATAGTGCTTGGGGTCTATTTTACAGCTCTTGTGATCTACTTTTTAGCAAAAATTTATCCAACCATAAAATGGCGTGGATATGCCGATGTCATCGCTATCTACTCATATCTCATAGGCGTCATCCCACTTCTTGGCATCGCGCTTTTAGAGCTAAATTTGATCTATAAAAATGCAAGCCAAAAGGCAAAGCTAAAGCTTCATTTTTGCCTGCTCATATTTTTCTTGATCGTCGGACACGTCGCTATGATATTTGGTATGGTTGATCCTACCATAACAGGCTATAAGGCTGAAAACGGTGCGATGGATATGCAGATGAAAATGCCAATGAACATGCCAGAAGGTATGCCAATGCATGATCACCACAATATGATGATGCAAAATATGAGTGATGATAACTCAACTAATATGCACATGCATCACTAAATTTAAAGGCTTTTTAGCGCCTGCTAAAAAACCTTTGCTCTAAATTTCTAAATTTACTCTTTAGAGCTAGCTAGCAAGATCTCTCTAGGTCTTGCTTCAAGCTCTTTTACCTGCGTATCTTTGGGATTTATAGCGATCTTTTTAAATTTCTCCAGCCTGCTATCAAGCCCACCTTGACCGCTCACGCTTTTAACGACCTCATTAAAGTTATCATTTACCGATCTTACTGAGTTTCCAAGCCTATTTAGCTTCTCGGCGACGGTGCAAAATTTCTCATAAATTTCATTTGCACTCTTTAATATCTCTTTTGCCTCTTTGTTGCCATTTTCCATGCGCCATAAATTTGCCACCACACGAAGTAGCGGCATGAGCGTCGTGTGCGAGACTAGCACCACTTTTTTCTCGTAGCCGTAGTTAAATAAATTTGGATCAAATTTCAATGCTTCCAAAAATGCCGGCTCAACTGGCACAAACATCAGCACAAAATCAGGGCTTTTCACAAGTGATGAGTAGTCTTTTTTAGCTAGCTCGTCGATGTGCTTTTTTATTGAGGCGATATGCTCACCAAGAGCTAGCTTGCTCTGTGCAGGGTCAGCCGCCGCGACTGCCTTTTCGTAGGCATGGAGTGAGACTTTACTGTCTATTATCATCTGCTTGTCATCTGGGAAATTTATGACAAAGTCAGGTATGAGCTTCTTGCCACTCACGTCAAAACTCTCTTGCGTCACGTAGTGCGTGCCCTTTTCTAGCCCAGCAGCCTCCAGTGTGCGCTCAAGCTGCATCTCGCCCCAGTTGCCAAGGACTTTGTTGCTGCCTTTTAGCGCCGTGCTTAGCGAGTTTGCCTCTTTTGACATATTTTTGCCAAGCTCGACCACCTCTTTTAGCTGCGCACTAAGCTCGCCTGCGCTCTTTTGCGAATCGCTGTGGGCGTCATTTACCCTCTTTTCAAAGCTTGTTATCTTCTCTCCAAGTGGCGTTAGCAAGAGCTCAAGCGACTCTTTGCTGTTTTTTGAGAAATTTGCACTTTTTTCTTCAAATATCTTATTTGCAAGGTTTGCAAACTCTAAATTTAGCTCGTTTTTCACCTTTTTTAAATTCTCTTCTTGCGACCTTAGGATGTTTTCTTTGGCCTCGATCTCGCTTTTTAGAGCGACGATAGCGCGTTTTAGCTCGTTTTCACTCTCGTTTGATCTTTTTAGCTCATCCTCTTTTGCGCCAAGTTCGTTTTGTAAATTTAAAGATAGCGACCTTGCCATCTCAGCCATCTTTGTCTGGCTGCCAAGCTCCTCGTTTAGGCGCCTTAGTTCGTGCTCTAGCTCGTCCTCTTTTTCATCTTTTTGCTTGAGTGAAATTTTATACTCATCTAAATTTTTAGCTAGCTCGTTTATCTTGTCATTATTTGCCTCAAGCTTTGCTCTTTGCTCGATATTTAGCCGCTCGCTATCTTTTAGCTCATCTTGTAAATTTTCTAAAGCTTCTCTTTGTTTTGCATTTTTCAAATTTGCATTTATCAAAAAAGCTGCCAACACCACGCAAACAAGTGCAAGAGCTGCCACCAAAATATATAAATTTTCTATCGTTAGCACTAAAATTTCCTTTTAAATTTTGGCTTTATTATAGGTGAAATAGCTTTAAATTTAAAGGGCATTTAAGCCCTTTTGAGAGTTTATTTGTTTAGATAGGCAGCTAGCCAACACAAAAATATAAAGACAAAGATGATGGCTGACATGATAAGTGGCGTCGTGGTCGTAAAGAGTGCTAGCATGGCTGATGAGACGATACCGCTTCCATATTGCAGTGAGCCAATGAGAGCATTTGCTCTGCCTTTCATCTCTTGAGGTACTTGATTAAGTGCGGCTGCGTTTGAGCAAGAGGCGATGATACCGTTCATACTAAAGACGAAAAACATAGGTATGATAACGCCCCAAACTCCAGCGATACCAAAAAATGTAAGCGCTAAAAGCAAAGCCGCAGCGACAAAAGCGACTGTGCTTGAGGTGATAAGAAGTGAATTTAGACTAAATTTATTTACCAAGCTCTTGTTTAAAAAACTAAGCGCCGCCACACCAAGTATATTTACGCCAAACAAAAATCCATAGTACTTGCTCGGTATGCCAAAATAATCTATATAAACAAATGACGATCCCGTGATAAAGGCGTATGCTGCAATATAAAAGAAGGTCACGCTTAGAGTGTATTTCATAAATTTAGCATCTTTTATAAGCACAAAATAGCTCTTAAACGAGTTTATCATCGGCTCTTTTGAGCGCTTCTGCTGTGGCAACGTCTCTGGCAAGAAGAAGATAAGGATAAACAAAAAAGCACTTGCAGCTGCCATTAGCCAAAATATCCAGTGCCATGAACCAATCTCTAGTAATGCGCCACCAAGCAGCGGTCCTATGATAGGAGCTGCAGCCATGATGATGACTAAGTTTGAAAGCATCTTTGCAGCTTCGCTGTTTTCAAAAACATCGCTGATCATCGCACGGCTAAGCATAGGTCCCATGCACGCGCCTGTGGCTTGAAAGATACGCCAGATTATCACTTCGCTCATGCTTTGTGACATGGCACATCCGATGGAGCCAACGACAAAGAGCGCCATACCGATAAATAGCGGGAGTTTTCGCCCTATCCTGTCGCTAATAGGCCCCCAAACGAGCTGTGCGATAGCAAAACCGATCAAAAAGCCAGTGATCGTTAGCTCCGCATCGCCATGAAGCTGTCGCTCCATAGTAGGCATGGCAGGCAGATAGACATCCGTTGATAGCGAGGTGCAGGCCATTAGACCACTTAGGATGACTAAAAACCAGATAGATGTTTTTGTTGATTGCAAGATTTCCCCTTTTTTAGCTGCGACTAAGATTTCGTAGATATAGCATAAATTTATAAATTTACAGCAACAAGCGCCTAAAACTAGCTTTGGGCGTAAATTTAGAAAATTTGCTTTGGTGGCGTGAGGTAAATTTATCAAGGTTTTGTTTGGTGAAGAGGTTTAAATTTAAAGGCAAAAATTAGGCAAAGTGACTTTTATCTAGACGAGATGGTTTTAAATTTTGAGGCAAGAGCTGCCAATCTGGTAATAACCAAACAAAATAAAATTTAATAGAACTCAGGCGAAGTATCGTGAGATGGATTTAAATGTTTTCTACTTCGCTTCACTTGTAACTAAACAAAAGAAGTAAATTTCGCTTCAAGGCTAGACTTCTACACGCTATTGTGAAGCAAAGACGATCTACATAATGGTTAAATTTAATAAATTCAGGTGCAGGATTTTTCGCTTAGACGAGGCGGTTTTAAATTTTGTGATGGGAGTTACCGAGTGGGTAATGACCGAGCAAAATTTAAAACCAACGAAGTATAAGTAGAAAAAGACAAGCCTAACAAGTCCAGAAATCTAAACTTCGTATCTCTCTCCTGGTTTCATTTCGATTATCTCCCACGGCAACCCCTGCTTATTTAGCTCGTCCATGAAAGGCTTTGCGTCGAAATTTTCCATGTTAAAGACGCCTTTGCCGCTCCAGATGCCTTTTGCAACCATTAGTGAGCCTATCATCGCTGGCACGCCTGTGGTGTAGCTAACAGCCTGCGCGCCTGTCTCGGCGTAGCAAGCCTCGTGATCGCAGACGTTGTAGATATAGACTTGGCGCTCTTTGCCATCTTTGAGCCCACGTATCACGCAACCGATGTTTGTTTTGCCTTTTGTGCGAGGGCCAAGGCTTGCAGGGTCAGGTAGAAGCGTCTTTAAAAACTGGATCGGCACGATTTTCATACCGTTATGCTCGACCTCGTCGATGCGTAGCATGCCGACGTTTTCTAGGCACTTCATGTGAGTTAGGTAGCTTTGTCCAAAGGTCATAAAAAAGCGAATTCTCTTTAGTCCTTTGATGTTTTTTACTAAGCTTTCTAGCTCCTCGTGATAGAGTAGATAGCTGTCTTTGACGCCAACTTTTGGGTAGTCCCACTTAAACATGATCTCCATAGGCTTTGTCTCGATCCACTTGCCAGCCTCCCAGTAGCGGCCATTTGCGCTAACTTCGCGTAAATTTATCTCTGGGTTGAAATTTGTCGCAAATGGATATCCGTGATCGCCAGCGTTGCAGTCTAGGATGTCGATCTCGTGGATCTCGTCAAATAAATTTTGCTGTGCATAGGCGCAAAATACATTTGTCACGCCTGGGTCAAAGCCAGAGCCAAGAAGCGCCATGGTGCCAGCGTTTTTGAAGTCACCATCCTTCGCCCACTGAAGCTTATACTCAAATTTTGCGGTGTCTGGGTGCTCGTAGTTTGCGGTGTCGATGTAAGGTATGCCAGCCTTTACGCAAGCGTCCATAAGGGTTAGGTCTTGATAGGGTAGCGCGACGTTTAGTAGCAGATCAGCCTTTGTTTGTTTGATGAGCTCCACCACGGCTGCTGTGTCGTCAGCGTCGATTTGCGCGGTGTTTATCTGCACTCCAAGGCGATCTTTTATAAATTTAGCGATCGCGTCGCACTTGCTTTTTGTGCGGCTTGCAAGGGTAATATTTGTAAAAACGTCCGAGTTCATCGCACATTTTACGGTTGCGACTTGGCTAACGCCGCCTGCACCGATGATTAAGATATTTGACATTTTTGGCTCCTTAAAATTTTAGTGATTTTAGCAAAGTTAATATAAATTTCTAGCTTCAAAAGGTAAAATTAGCCAAATTTTAAAGGTAAAAAGATGAAGAAAATTTTGCCATTTTTAGCGCCTATTTGCCTCTTTGCAAGTAGCTGCGACGAGCTGGTGCAAGATAGCGTAAGAGAGTTTTATAAAAGTGATAGAAATTTGGAGAGAGCCATAAATTTAGCCGAGCAAGCGACTGATGTCTGCTTAAAAGAGGGCAACACCGAGCAGGCGATCACTTCGCTCATAAATGGCGCCAGCATTTGTATGGTAAATAAAGAGCCTCAAAAGGCACTAGAGCTCTCGCAAAAAGCCCTAGAGCTCGCGGCAAACGTTAGTGACAAACTGCTACTAGCTCGCTCTTATCAAAACATAGGCGCAGCAAAAAAGGCGCTAGGCAAATACGACGAGGCGCTTGCTAGCTTTTATGAAGCTCAAAAAATTTATGACGTCACGCCAAATGCCCCAATGCGCGACGAGCTGCTTTGCATAAAGTCCATCGGCAGCACCTACTACATGAAAAATGACTTTGCAAAAGCCTACGAAAACCACATTTTAGCGTTAAATTTACTTGATATCACGCCAGATCTAAGCAACAACGAGCTTGTGCGATCAGAGCTTTTAATAGAGGTCGCTAACGACCTAGCAAAGCTTGATGGAAAAGATCAAGCCGCCAAAAACTACAAAGAAGTGCTTGAAATTTTAAAAGGTAAAGAGCAAAACCCTCGCGCGCTGGGTCTTTTGGAGCGAGCCAGCAAGGGGCTAAAGGAGCTTAACTAGGGCTCTATCTTTAGCGTGCCCTCTTTTAAAGAGCTTGCTAGCATCTTGGCAAACTCATCGTCTGCGTAGCTTTTTAGATACTCTTCTAAGTATGGCAGCGCGCCTTTTTGATCCATCTTAGCAAGCTTTACTAGCGCAAGGCCTAAATTTGCCCTCTTTACGCCTAAATTTAGAGCTTTATCGTAGTTTTGCTCTGCAAGCTCTAACCGGTTAGAATTTGCTAAAAAATCAGCAAATTCAGCATAAATTTCCCCATTATCTGGCGTTAAATTTATAAGCTCACCATAAATTTTATCCGCCTTTACAGCCTCGCCATGCACGTCAAAGTTATGCTTCATCACGTGGATCCTAGCTTGGCAAATTTTAAAATACCCACCTTCTTGCCCGCCTAAGCTCTTAGCAAAGCCTTCTTCCTCCATAAAGTCAAAAATTTTTTCTACCTTCAAAAGGTCGCTAAACGTCGCCTTCTTTTGATCTTCATCTTTAAAATTCAAAGGATATGCCCTTGCATAGATAAATAGCTCGTCCGTTGCCTTAAAAAGTGCTATGTAGTCGATCTTTCCATTGCCGTTTTCGTCTTTATAAACTATGCTTTTATCTTCAAGCGCCCTATACTCACTCGCCGCCAAAATGCCAAAAGCAAGAAATATAAAAAGTAAAATTTTCTTCATAAACTGCTCTTATTTGTAGTTTTTCTTTAGACTCTTTAATACAAAATTTGCAAGTTCAAGCCCCTTTGAGCGGTGAGAAATTTTGAGCTTTGTCTCGTTATCTAGCTCGCCAAGCGTCTTTGTAAAGCCATCTGGGATAAAGAGTGCGTCGTAGCCAAAGCCGTTTGTGCCGCGCTCCTCATCTATCGCCTCACCATACATAAAGCCATGGGCCGTGTAGTCGCCAAATTTTGAGCTAACAGCGATACAGGCGGTGTAGTGAGCTGGTGAGCTTTGTAAATTTAACGCCTTTAGCTTGCTAATTAGCTTTGCTCTATTGTTTGCGTCATTTGCGTTTTTGCCGCACACTTTGCCATTTTCATCAAGGTCAAAATAGCGAGCTGAGTAGATCCCTGGCTCGCCACCAAGCGCGTCCACGCTAATGCCACTATCATCGCTAAGCGAGATAAACTCACTATCAAGCCCTTGCTCTTTAAGCTTTGCAAAAACGGCTCTTGACTTTATGAGTGCATTTGCTTGAAAGCTGCTACCATCTTCAATAATCTCAAACGGCTTTACAACCTCACTTAGTGCGTAAATTTCATAGCCTTTTAAAAACTCTTTTATCTCTTTTACTTTGTCTAAATTTGATGTCGCAAGCACGATTTTCATAGCAAAACTCCTTGATTTTTGGGCGTATTTTACAAAAAAGTAGATTAAAATTTTTAAATTTAAATTAGTGTTAAAATGATAAACTTAGTCCTTTTAAAAACAAGGGAAAATTTATGTTAAAAAGCGTTTTGCCACTATCTTTTATCGTAGCTAGCAGATTTTTTGGACTTTTCATAGTCCTACCAGTTCTTAGCCTCTATGCGCTAAATTTAAGCGGCGCAAATGAGTTTTTAGTGGGGCTAATAGTAGGTGTTTATGCGATCTCACAGATGATATTTCAAGTGCCTTTTGGCGCTCTCTCAGATAAGATCGGCCGCAAAAAAGCCCTAACCATCGGCCTTTTGATCTTTGTGGCTGGCTCTATCGTCTGCGCGCTGGCAAGTGAAATTTACACGATGCTTTTTGGTAGATTTTTACAAGGTGTGGGAGCTGTGGGAGCGGTGGCAACAGCGATGATAAGCGACTTTGTAGCTGAGGAAAACCGCTCAAAAGCTATGGCGATCATGGGCGCTTTTATAGGGCTTAGCTTCACGCTTTCGATGGTGCTTGGTCCGCTTCTTGCCAAGGACTACGGGCTTTCAAGCCTATTTTATCTAAGCGCTGCTCTTAGCTTGCTTTGCGTCGTGCTACTCTACACCGTCGTGCCAAAAGAGATAAAAGTGAGCGCAAAGGCCGAAAAGGTGCCATTTGGCAAGCTCTTTTTGCAAAAAGACTACATGATCATAAATTTCACCTCTTTCATGCAAAAGATGCTCACAAGTATCGCATTTTTGGTGATCCCTATCGTTTTAGTAAAAGAGTATGGCTATGAGAGCAGCGAGCTTTACAAGGTCTATACGCTTGGCGCTGTGCTTGGCTTTTTAGCTATGGGGCTAGCTGGCGCACTGGGCGATGGCAAGGGGCTTAGCAAGGTCATCTTGATAGCCGGCACGCTGCTTTTTGCCCTAACCTACGCCATTTTTGCCTTGAGCTTTACGAAATTTCTCTTTGTACTTGGCATCGCGATATTTTTTATAGGTTTTAACCTTCACGAGCCCATCATGCAATCAACCGCGACCAAATTTGTAAAATCCTCACAAAAAGGCACCGCTCTTGGCATCTTTAACTCATTTGGCTACTTTGGCAGCTTCGTTGGAGGCGCGTTTGGCGGATACATCATGCACACCTTTAACTTTAAAGTGCTTGCCATCGTCTGCGTGGTGCTTTGCGTGATCTGGCTTGTTTTGCTCTTTAGCCTGAGTGATCCTAGAATCTTTAAAAATATCTACCTAAGCCCAGAAATAAGCTTAAATTTAGAGCTTCTAAACAGCCAAAAAGGCGTGGTGGATTATTACAAAAATGAGAAAAATCAAGTGATCAAATTTGACTCTCGCCTAACAAGCGAGGCGGCCTTAAAAGAGAGCTTGAAGTTTTGATCTACGACGTCATCATCGTTGGTGCTGGCGCTAGCGGGCTCTTTTTAGGGGCAAATTTAAAGGGCAAAAAGGTTGCCATTTTAGAGAAAAACAGCAGCGCTGGCAAAAAGATCTTAGCAAGTGGTGGCGGCAGATGCAACATCACAAACCGCTTTGTAAGCGCTAAAAACTACCTTGGCGAGCAGAAATTTATAGAGCAAATTTTAAAAGTGCTAAGCCCTGATCAGGTTTTGAAATTTTTTAGTGAGCTTAAATTTAGTGAGCAAAAGCAAAATCAATTTTTCTGTGATAGCGGTGCAAAGAGCGTTTTGAGCCTGCTTTTAAAAAGGCAAAATGCAGAGATTTTTTATAACAAAGAGGTTGTCGGCGCTAAAAAAGTAGATGAAAGTTTTGAAATTTTGACAAAAGATGAGAAATTTAGAGCTAGAAATTTAGTCATCGCAAGTGGCGGACTGAGCTACAAAGCCCTTGGTGCAAACGATATTGGCTATAAAATAGCTAGCGAATTTGGCCTTGAGCTCTCAATGCCTGCCCCTGCTCTTGTTGGCTTTAGCGTGCAAAAAGATGAGTTTTGGTTTAAAGAGCTTAGCGGTGTTAGCCTAAGCGCAGATGTAGTGATAAATACCAAAAACGAGAGCTATAAATTTAGTGGTGATCTGCTTTTTACGCATAGAGGCATAAGTGGTCCAGCTATACTAAACGCCTCACTCTTTTGGCAAAAAGGTCGAATTTGCATAAATTTTTTGCCTAAATTTAGTGAGAAAAATTTAGTAAATGGTAAAAAACAGCTTAGCTCAGTTTTGCCTTTGCCAAAGAGATTTGTACTGGAGTTTTTAAGAAATTTTGGTTTAAAAGATAGAGCTTATTATGAATTTAGCGATGATGAAAAGAGCATCATAAAAAGGCTTTTTGCTTACGAATTTGCCCCAGCTGGGACATTTGGCTTTGAAAGGGCTGAAGTTACAAAAGGTGGTGTAAAGACTAATTTTTTAGATGAAAATTTAGAGTGTAAAAGCGTAAAAGGACTTTACTTTATAGGAGAAGTTTTAGATATCACCGGTATGCTTGGAGGATATAACATGCATTTTGCATTTACAAGCGCTTTAAAGGTGACTAGCGCTTTAAAAAAAGCTAATCAAATAGAAAAGTGAAATTTAGCTAGTGGCAGATAAACTGCCACTAAAATTATTGTTTTTCGCTTAGATACTCTTGTAAGCTTTTTACTTCAAGTGCTTTGCCAGTTTGAACTGTGCTTAGCGACTTGGCAGCTGCAAGTGCTGCACGGATCGTTGTAAAATATGGAATTTTAAATCTAAGTACATTTTGGCGGATCTTTTTGCCATCATCTACGCTTGATTTTGTATCGCTTGTATTTATAACAAGTGCTATGTCGCCATTTTTTAGTCTATCTTCGACGTTTGGTCTGCCCTCGCTTATCTTATATACAAACTCAGCCTCCACGCCAGCTTCGATTAAAATTTTATGCGTACCGCCAGTTGCGACGATGCTAAAACCAAGTGCTATTAGCTCTTTTGCAAGATCAGGCGCGTAAGATTTATCAGCGTCAGCTAGCGTTAAAAATACCCTGCCCTTGCTTGGCAAAGTGTTGCTAGCAGCGATCTGGCTCTTTGCAAACGAGCTTGCAAAGTCGTGGCTTATGCCCATGACCTCGCCCGTGCTCTTCATCTCAGGACCAAGGATGAGATCAGCGCCACTTAGCTTGTTAAATGGCAGCACGCACTCTTTTACGCAAACATGCGAACTTACGCGAGGTTTTAGGATGTCGCCGTCCTCATAAACGACCTTGTAATCATCATAAAATTTAAGCGCCTCACGTAAATTTCCCTGCCACATAACTCTTGTAGCCACCTTTGCCATAGGCACGCCAGTAGCCTTGCTCACAAACGGCACGGTCCTGCTTGCGCGAGGATTTACCTCGATCATATAAAGCTCATTTTCATAGATAGCAAACTGGATATTCATAAGGCCTACAACGCCTAAATTTAGCGCGATATCTCTGGTTTGCTTCTCCACTTTTTTTATCATCTCATCGCTTAAACTCATCGGTGGCAATATGCAAGCTGAGTCACCAGAGTGAATTCCAGCCTCCTCGATATGCTCCATTATCGCACCTATATAGACCTCTTTGCCGTCACATATCGCATCTACGTCGAGCTCTTTTGCGTCTTGTAAAAATTTATCAAGTAGCACTGGCGAGTGGTTGCTAACTTTGACCGCTTCACTCATATACTCTTTTAGCTCGCTCTCGTTATGCACCCTTCTCATCGCCCTGCCACCTAGAACGTAGCTTGGGCGAACAAGCACTGGGTAGCCGATAGTAGCGGCCTTTTGCAAGGCTTCTTCTAGGCTAGTGGCGGTGTCGTTTTTAGGCTGAAGGACGCCTATTTTATTTATAAATTCACTAAATTTCTTTCTATCCTCGGCCACGTCGATCACTCTTGCAGTTGTGCCGATGATCTTAGCGCCGATCACGCTTAGACGTTTTGCAAATTTAAGCGGAGTTTGACCGCCAAAATGCACGATCACACCATCTGGCTTTTCGCGCTCGATGACCGATCTAACGTGCTCAAAATCGATCGGTTCAAAGTACAAAATATCACTCGTGTCGTAGTCGGTTGAGACGGTTTCTGGGTTGCAGTTGTACATTATCGTTTTTACGCCAAGGTCTCTTAGGGCGTAGCTTGCATGAACGCAGCAGTAGTCAAACTCTATGCCCTGGCCGATCCTATTTGGACCGCCGCCTATTATCATCACCTTTTTAGCATCTTTTGCTAGCTCTTTTTTAGGAAATTTAGTGATATTTGTAGATGAGTAGAGATACGGCGTTAGTGCCTTAAACTCACCCGCACAAGTATCGACCTCGTTGTATTCAAGCTCAATGCCAAGCTTTTGCCTAGCAAAGTAGATATCATTTTGGCTAAGCTCAAGATCGTCTTTTTCATTTATAAGCACAGCTATCATCTTGTCTGAAAAGCCCATGCTTTTGGCCTCTCGCAGCAGCACTTCGTTGTTTAAGATATCCATGTCGATCTTATCTTCAAATTTAACTATCTCATAAATTTGCTCTAAAAACCAAGGATCGATCTTGCTAAACTCATGCACCTCAGCCACACTAAAGCCATCTCTAAAGGCTTGTGCTAGATATAAAATTCTTCTCTCATTTGCATTTCTGATGCCGTAAATCAAAGAGTTTTTCTCTAGGCTAAGGCTGTTAAATCCGCAAAGATCACGCTCTAGGCTGCAAAGCGCCTTTTGGATACTCTCTTTAAATGTCCTACCTATCGCCATCACCTCGCCAACTGACTTCATCGCAGTGCCTAGATATGGGTTTGATCCTGGGAATTTCTCAAATGTAAAGCGTGGGATCTTTGTCACGATGTAGTCGATCACCGGCTCAAAGCTAGCAGGCGTGCCTGTGATATCATTTTTGATCTCATCTAGGCTAAAACCAACTGCAAGCAGTGTCGCGACCTTTGCGATCGGATAGCCAGTAGCTTTACTAGCAAGGGCTGAGCTTCGGCTAACGCGTGGGTTCATCTCGATAACGATCATACGGCCCGTTTTTGGGTCTATGGCAAACTGCACGTTGCTGCCGCCCGTATCAACGCCTATTTCGCGAAGTATGGCAAAGCTAGCGTCACGCATAGCCTGATACTCTTTATCTGTTAGTGTGAGAGCAGGTGCGACCGTGATGCTATCGCCTGTATGAACGCCCATTGGGTCAAAATTTTCGATCGAGCAGACGATGATGCAGTTATCGTTGCGGTCACGGATAACCTCCATCTCGTACTCTTTCCAGCCAAGCAAGCTCTCTTCTATCAAAATTTCATGTATCGGACTTGCGTCAAGGCCGGTGTTGGCTAGCTCTTTAAACTCATCCATATTATAAGCCACTCCGCTTCCTGCGCCGCCAAGCGTATAGCTAGCTCTTATGATGAGTGGAAAGCCTATCTCATTTGCCGCATTTAGCGCGTCGTCCATGTTATAGGCATATCTGCTCTCAGGCAGGTCCATGCCGATCTTTTGCATGGTCGCTTTAAAAATTTGTCTATCTTCGCCCTTTTTTATCGCTTCTGGATTTGCACCAAGAAATTTAACATCCTTTAAAAGGCCGCTCTCAAAGACCTCCATAGCGGCATTTAGCGCCACTTGACCGCCCATCGTTGGCAAGATGGCGTCAATATTTTCTTTTTCAATGATCCTTAAAATGCTATCTTTTGTGATCGGCTCTATATACGTTGCGTCGGCGAAATTTGGGTCAGTCATGATGGTGGCTGGGTTTGAGTTGATGAGCACTACGCGGTATCCAAGCTCTTTTAGTGTCTTGGCTGCTTGCGTGCCTGAGTAGTCAAATTCGCAGGCTTGACCGATGACGATAGGGCCTGAGCCGATTAGTAAAATGGTATTTATATCTGTTCTTTTTGGCATCATTTTTCCTTTGTTACAACGTATAGGTAGTTTGGTATGTTTAGCTTTGCATAGGGCTCAACTATCACGCTTTGATAGGAGCTCTCTTTTAAAATTTTACTCACGCGCCCTACTGGCACTCCACTAAAAAATATCCCGTCAAGCCCGCTCGTAAAGACCTCGTCGCCCTCTTTTGGGCTGAGCCATTGTGGGATAAATTTCACCATTATTTGGCCTTGATTTCCATGCGCGACGCCTGGAATTTTCTCATTTCCTATATAGACTGCAAATATACTTTTTGGGTCATTTTGCAAGTATGCTAGCGGCTTGCCATCTTTTGCGATGACGATGCCAGCGCTGCTTCCTTGATAGATGAGTCCGTAAATTTTATTTGGGTCGTATCCTTCAAACTCGCTTATCCAAATTTTATTATAATCCCCGATATGCACATAGCTAAGCCCTTTTACTAGCTTTACAGCTGGGGCGTAGGCAGTTGAGTTTTTATCTTTTAAAATTTGATTTAGCTCGTTTGCAAAAGTAGATAGAAGCGTAGCTGAGCGCTCTAGCTCTTTGTTTTGCGCTCTTAGTTTTTCTATCTCGCTAGCCTGCCTAAAATATTCATTTATATAATCTTTCACGCTTTTAGCAAAATTGTCGTATGAATTTATAGCGTAGTTGCTAAATTTGATAGAGATGTTGCTTAAAATTTCGCCCTTAAACATCGAGGCGCCAGCAAGCAACGCTATAAAAACAAAAAGAACAATCTTACTCTTCATTTGTTAGCTGTTGTAAAAGTCCGATCTCTTGAAGTGCCTTGCCTGTGCCTCTAGCAACAGCAAGAAGCGGCTCATCAGCTACAAATACTGGAAGCTTAACGATATCAGACAAGAACTTGTCAAGCCCTCTAATAAGCGCCCCACCGCCAGTTAGCACGATACCAGTCTCGACGATATCGCCAGCAAGATCAGGCGGCATCATCTCAAGCACGGTTTTAAGCGCATCTGCGATCTCTTTTAGCGGCTCTCTCATCGCCTCTCTCACGTCTTCACTTGTTAGCTCAACCCTGCTTAAAAGACCGCTCACTTGGTCGCGTCCTTTTACCACTACGCTTAGCTCTTTTTCAAGCTGCACAGCAGAGCCCACAGCGATCTTTATCTCCTCGCCTGTTCTCTCGCCTATTAGTAAGTTGTATTTTTCTTTTATGTAGTTAACGATGCTAGTATCTATCTTATCACCAGCTGTGCGGATAGATTTTGATATTACCAGACCGCCAAGTGAGACGACACCGATCTCAGTCGTACCGCCGCCGATATCAACTACAAGGTTGCCTTGTGGCTCACGAACTGGTAAATTTGCTCCGATAGCTGCTGCCATAGGCTCTTCTATCAAAAATACCTCTCTTGCACCAGCACTTAGTGCGCTCTCTCTAACAGCCTTTCTCTCAACCTGAGTAAGTCCGTAAGGAACTGAGATGATGATCCTTGGGCGTAAGAAATTTTTCCTTCTGTGGGTCTTTTCTATAAAGTAGCGTATCATCCTCTCTGTCATGTCAAAGTCCGCGATAACGCCATCTCTCATCGGTCTTATCGCCTCGATGTCGCCAGGAGTTTTTCCCACCATCTCTTTTGCAGCGTGACCGACTGCTAGAATTTTTTGTTTTCCATATTTTTCACGTCTTACTGCAACAACTGATGGTTCATTTATGATTATTCCCTTATCTTTTACCAAAACCAAAGTATTTGCCGTACCTAAATCTATACCCATATCACTTGAGAAAAAACCTATAACCTGATCTAAAAACATCTATTTCCTTTACGCTGTTAATTTATTGTGCTTTACCAAAATCGGCTTTGCCTTATCTTTTACCGTCTCTTTTGAGATCACGATATCGTAGTCTTTTAGCTCTGGCAGATCATACATTATATCTGTCATGAGCTCTTCCATTATGCTTCTAAGCCCTCTTGCTCCAGTCTTTCGCTCAATCGCAAGGCTCGCTATCTCTTCAAGCGCTTCATCATCAAATTTAAGCGTAGCACCGTCAATCGCACAGAGCTTTTGATATTGTTTTAATATCGCATTTTTTGGCTCGGTCAAAATTTTAACCATATCCTCTTTTGTTATCTCATTTAATGTAGCCACCACGTGAAGTCTGCCAATTAACTCTGGGATGAGGCCATATTTTACAAGATCGTCTGGCTCAAGCAGGCTTAGTAAATTCTCTTTTTCATTTTTGCCACGTTTTTCTTGATTAAATCCAAGTACATTTTTACCAACTCTGCGCTCGATGATATCAAGAAGTCCGTCAAATGCACCACCGCAAACAAATAAGATATTTGTCGTATCTATCTGGATGAAGTCTTGGTTTGGATGCTTTCTGCCGCCTTTTGGTGGGATATTTACGACGCTGCCTTCGATGATTTTTAAAAGTGCTTGCTGCACGCCCTCGCCTGAGACATCTCTTGTGATGCTTCTGTTTTCGCTCATTCTAGCGATCTTATCGATCTCATCGACAAATACAATGCCTTGCTCCGCCTTTTTCACGTCGCCATTTGCAGCTTGCAAGAGCCTTGTTAAGATGTTTTCAACGTCCTCGCCGACATATCCAGCCTCAGTTAGGCTTGTCGCATCGCAAATCGCGATAGGCACATCAAGAAATCTCGCCAAAGTCTGAGCCATCAAGGTCTTGCCGCTTCCAGTTGGACCAACAAGCAAGATGTTTGACTTTGAAATTTCAGTGTCGTCTTTGATGTCGCTTTGTTTAAAAATTCTCTTATAGTGGTTATATACGCCGACGCTAAAGACCTTTTTAGCCCTATCTTGACCGATCACGTAGTTATCAAGTACTGCTTTTAGCTCCTTTGGTGTGAGCTTTTGGTACTCTATCGCCTCTTCGTTTTTGCTCTCTTCTACACTCGTATCACCATGTATCATATCGTATGCGGCACTGATGCAGTACTCGCATATATAGGCGTTCCCTTCGATATCTGCTAATAACCTTCTCTCAGCAGACTCAGCCTCGCCACAAAAATTACACTTTCTAGCCATTAATCTCTTCCTTTTGCAAGTGGAATTCCTCTTGTCGTTTCTAATATAAATTTACACATTTTTTTAACATTTTCGTCGCTAGTTTTCGCGATCAGCTCGTTTGCTTGATCTTTTAGGCTGATGCCTTGATTAAACAAAAATTTATAAGCGCGAACAAGCTCTTCAACCTGCTCTTTGTCAAATCTACGCCTAATGCCAACTAAATTTAAGCTTCTTATATAGGCTCTGTTGCCCTCAGCTAGGCAAAATGGCACTACATCTTGACTGAGCGCACTTGCTCCTGCGACCATGCAGCTCTCACCCACTCTAACAAACTGGTGAATAGGCGTAAGACCGCCCACAACAGCGTAGTCGCCAAGCTCGACGTGGCCTGCTAGAGTTGCATTATTTGCTAAAATGACGTTGCTGCCTATTATGCAGTCGTGTGCGATGTGAGAATATGCCATGATAAAGGCGTTATCGCCGATCCTTGTTATACCATCGCCCTTGTGCGTGCCTGAGTTTATCGTGCAAAACTCACGTATAGTTGCGTGCTCGCCGATGATGACGCCAGTATCGACCTCGTCTTTATAACTGATATCTTGTGGGATGTCGCCAACGATCGCGTAGCTAAATACACGAGAGTTATTGCCGATCCTCGTCTTGCCAAGCACCCTTGCGCCTTGTTTTATCGTGACGTTGTTGCCAAGGACCGCATCTTTACTTACAAATGCGTAAGCCTCGATATTTGCGTCATCTCCAATGATCGCTCCATCTTCTATAACTGCTGTTTGGTGGATATTTTTCATTGTCTCTCTTTTTTAAGTAAAAGCCTATTTATCGACTATCATCGCTTTTAGTTCAGCCTCAGCGCATAGCACATCATCGACGTATGCCTTACCCTCAAGCACCCAGATATTGCCTTTATGTTTTAATACATTTAATCTATACTCTAGCCTATCTCCAGGGCGGACTGGATGGCGAAATTTCGCTCCGTCAATGCTCATAAAATAGACCACTTTGTTCTCGATACCAGCTTGATGCTCGTCGCTCATACTCTTAAACGCTAGCACGCCGCCAGCTTGCGCCATACCTTCAATGATCATCACGCCAGGATAGATCGGGTGACCTGGGAAGTGCCCCTGAAATATCGGCTCGCCAATGGTTACATTTTTATAAGCGACTATGCTTTTTGCAGGCTCTAGCTCGACAACTCTATCGATAAGCAAAAATGGAAATCTATGTGGGAGAATTTTTTGAATTTCTACGACGTCTATCACGTTTTAGCCTTAGTAATGTAAATTTTGGCAGATTGTAACAAATTTATACTAAGAAAAAAATTATTAGTCTCTTTTAAAATCTCTGAAATTTAGCTCTCTAAAACCAAAATTTCTTCACTGTCGTTGTAAAAAACAGCCTTTGCGTAAATTTCGTAGCTGCCCTTTTTGACTTCGTCTAAGATGATGATAGGATTTTGCGAAAACTCCCCGCATATCTGCCTACGAAATTTCATCTCAGCGTCAAGCTCAAGCGACCTTTTACAAAGCTCATCAACGCTTTTAAATTTGCTATTTGTAAATTTATTAAAGCGCTCTATGCTCATAAATATCGCACCCTCTTTTAGCTCATCATCGATCTCGCAGTCGCGCTCCACGTTAAGCTTTAAGCTCTCTCTTTTAAAGCCAGAGTAGAGCACAAAGTAGCTTGGCACCACAACTCCATCAAATTTAACACTGGCACGCAAAAGTCTGTAGTTTAAAAATCGCCTTCTAAAAAGGTGAAATTTCTCCCCTCTCGCCTCGCAAAGGCGCACCTTTTTGTAAAGCTCAAGTCTAGCCTCAATGCTTCCATAAAGTGCCCTTGCGTTTAGCTCGCTCATAAGCTCACTTTGTGGTAAATTTTGCGAGTCGCGCTGCTTTTTTAGCGCAAAGACGCAGCCGCAGTAGTTTTGGTGATAGAGTTTGTCCTTTTTAGCGAGGATAAACTGCTCGCTTGTGCCGCCATTTTTTCTATAATCAACCGCAACCGCCTCTAAATTTGAGCCAGCCACCGCCTCATCAAGCGCCTTTTTAAGCTGAGAAAAGTCCTTTTTTGGGCTCATCAAAAGTGTCGTCGTGATCTTATTTAGACCAAGTTCTAACGCCTTTTTAGCTGAGTCTTTCATACGAAAGTCAAAGCAGTATTCGCACCTTTTGCCCTTTTCTGGCTCATCTTCAAGCCCCTTTGTGCCACCAAGCCACGCTTCGTAGTCGTATTCGCCGCATATTAGCTTGATGCCTAGCTTCTCGCAGCTTCGCTTCACGTCCTCAAAACGCAGTAAAAATTCGCTATACGGATGTATGTTTGGATCGTAAAAATAGCCTACTATTCGCTCATTTGGGTAATCTTTTCGTAGGCGCTGTAAAAAGTAGTGGTTATCGACCGAGCAGCAGATATGAACTAGCAAATTTGACCTTTTTTACTTGCATTATATCAAAGTTTGGCGTCATAAAATTTAGCTGCATCGAGGTATTTTTTAAGGACATTTTGGCTTGCAAGATCCTCAAATTTACCCCACGCCACTTGCTTACCAGATTCGATGATTAGCACCTTTTGCGCTATCTTCATCGCGCTTAAAATATCGTGCGTTATGAAAATAATGCTGATCTTTTCATCTAAGCTTAAAAGCAAATTTATGATCTTTTGCTTCGTCTCATTATCAAGTCCGCTTGTTATCTCGTCGCAGATTAAGATTTTTGGCTTTGAAAGAAGCGCTAGTAGTATCCCAACCCTTGTCGCCTCGCCGCCACTTAGCTGAGATGGATATTTTTCTAAAATTTCATCTTTTAAATTTAGATTTGCTAGAAGCTCTTTGAGCTCATTTTCGCTAAAGCTAAGCTTAAGATATGACCTCACATGAGCGATGGCAGTTTTTACTTTTAGCGCTGGATTTAGGGCTTGTTTTTGATTTTGCAAGATATATCTGATATCTTTTTTTAGCTCATTTTTGTCCGTGATCTCCTTATCGTTTATATAAATTTTGCCCCCGCTTTTTGGCTCGCTAAATGATATGAGCTTTGCAAGCGTGCTTTTGCCACTGCCACTTTGACCCAAAATGGCTAAATTTTCGCCATCACCAAGCTCGAAATTTATCCCCTCTAAAAGGTGCAAAACTTCAGCTCTAGCGTTAAAATGCTCCTTAAAATTTAAACTTTTTGAGACGTTTTTGAGCCTTATTTTCACGCATTTTCCTTTAAATTTAGCCGCCCATCTCTCATCTGCCAAATCTCATCGCTAAGATAGTTCGTTAGCGCCTCATCGTGCGAGATAAAGATGACGCTCATCTTGCCCTTTAAGCTCTCTAAGATGCCAGCTACGTGGCTACCGCTAATGCTATCAAGCCCGCTTGTTATCTCGTCGCAGATCAAAATTTTTGGCTTCAGGCAAAGCGCAAGAGCGATCTGCACGCGGCTTGCCTCGCCACCACTTAGCTCGTATGAGTATTTGTGCCAGATGAGATTTGCATTATCTAGCCCAAACTCCCTAAAATAAGCAAACGCAAGCTCTTTATTCGCCCTTTTGTCGCCGTCAAGATAGGCGTTAAAATGATCACCCACGTTTAAAAGCGGATGAAGGCTAGCAATAGAGTTTTGAAAAACAAGCGCGGCAACCTTTCTTCGGTGCTCTTTTAGCTCATTTTGACTAAGTTTTAAGATATCTTTTTTGTAAATGCTAAATTTATCTGCCCTCACTCTAAAATGATCATCAAAAAGCCTTATTAGGCTCTTTGCAAAGAGCGATTTGCCACTGCCACTTGCACCCGTGATACCTATAAATTTACCCTCGCTCATGTCAAAATCAAGCTCGCTCAAAAGCTTCTTATCCTTATAAAAAACGTTTAAATTTCTAATCTCTATCATATTTTTATATTGCCATTTTTTGAATTTGACGTGATGATCGAGGTTGCAAGGATGAGCAAAAAGAGCGTCACACCAGGGAAAAGCACCATCCACCAAGAGCCAAGGAAAAGTGCTTCTTTGCTCTCATTTAGCATGATGCCAAGGCTTATCTTGTTTGCGTCGCTACCCACGCCAAAAAAACCAAGCGTTGCCTCCATGACGACCGCGTTTATCGCGTTTATGCCAAAGATACTAACTATTAGATGCTTTAAATTTGGCAAAATTTCAAAGCATATAAGGCTAAATTTACCAGCCCCATTTATCACGGCTTGCTCGGCGTAGTCGCACTTTCTATTAAGCCTTAAATTTTGCATAAAAACTTTTGCACCCTGCATAAAGGAGCAAACGGCAATGATAAAAGAGGTTATAAGCAGATCTCCGCTACTAAATGAGCTAAAAAGCATGATAAAAACGATGTTTGGTATGCTTAAAAAGGCATCAAGCCCCTTATCAAAAAGGCTCTCACAAACTCTGCTATTGCTCGTGCCAAAATATGCGTAGATGAGCGAGAAAAGCGTCGTTAAAAAGCCAGCTAGCAGCAAGACAAGAAGCGAGTTTTTAAGCGCGCAGGCAACTCTTATGAGATTGTCCCTGCCCAGGATGTCAGTGCCAAAGATATGCTCGCTACTTGGGGCTAAATTTACCGCCATAAAGTCAGTGAAATTTGGCTCAAATTTAGAAAAAAACGGCGTCACAAAGGCAAATGTGACGAGCGCTAAAAAGACAAAACAGGCTATGAAAAATATGACTTTTCTCATAAATTTCTCTTATCTGCCAAGATGGCAAAAATTTTAGCTAGCAAATTTGCCAAAACGACAAAAACAGCCGTTAGCAAAATGGTCGCAAGTGCGACTGGATAGTCTTTGGCGATGACCGCATCAAGGCTAAGCTTGCCTATGCCTGGAAATGAAAAAATGCTCTCAATGACGTACGAGCCAGCAAAAACGCCAGCCACAAGCGTTGCAAAATAATAGACTATATCGGTGCTTGCGTGCTTTATAGCAAAGAGATAAATTTTGCCGCGTCCCAAACCTCTAGCGTGAGCCGTCTGGATAAAGTCGGCGTTTAGGCTTTGATTTAGCGTGTCGCGCACAAATTTCACGTTTGCGCCAAGGTGTGGCAAGATGATGGCAAGCGTTGGCAAGATGATAAATTTCACCCCAACACCGCTAGATCCTAGCTCGTTTGCCCCAGAGCTTGGCAGCACGTTTAGATAGACGCTAAAGATCGCTATTAGCACAAGAGCGATGTAAAAATGCGGCAATGAAGCTAACAAAAAGGAGCTAAAATTTATAAAGATATCGGCAAATTTATTCTTATAAATGGCGCTTAAAAACCCCAAAAAGAAGGATAAAAGAGTTATTAGAAAAAACGAAGTAAAAAATAAAATGAGCGAGTTTAAGAGCCTCTCTTTAATGAGTAGCGACACGCTTGCCCCGCTTACAAAACTAGTGCCAAAGTCCCCCGTGACAAAGTGAGCCAGCCATCTAAAATACTGCACAAAAAAGCCATCTTTTAGCCCCAAATTTTCTAAAATTTGCTCCTTTATAGCCACGCTCACCGCCTCACTTCGCAAAAACATCGCATCAGTGACGTTTCCTGGCAAAAAATATATGAGCAAAAATAGAAAAAATGAGATGAAAAACAGCAACCCAAGGCTTGAGATCGCTGTTTTTAAAATGGCTCTAAACAAAGTTTTTATCCACTATTTTACTTGCCACTCTCTTATGTTCCATAAAAATCCAGCCCCATGGTGGCCTAAAATTTGCGTCTTTATGCCTGAAATTTTGTTGTTAAAAACGAGCGGATAGTCAAGATAGGCTATAAAAATGTAAGGTGGATTTTCAAAAAGCGCTTTTAGAAATTCTTTGTAGTATTTTTTTCTAAGCTCCACGTCCTTTGTGTATCTTGCGTTTTTTAGGGCAAGATCGACGTTTGCGTCCTTGTAGTGGCTAAAATTCCAGCCATTTTCATTGACATCGATGTCGGCAAATCCGCCAAAAATTCTATATGTGTGAAAGTCTGGATCAAATGGGCTTCCCCAGCCGATCACAAAGCTATCGACCTTGCTTATGCTAAAGGCTGTTTTTGGCTTTGCATAGGCTTTGGCTCTCACGCCAAATTTCTCAAACTCGCTGCTTAAAATTTTGGCTAGATTGACCCTTAAAATGTCGTTATTAAAAGCGTAGATATCAAAGCCAAGCTCCTTGCCGTCCTTCTCGAAAAAGCCAGCCTTGTTTTTCTTAAAGCCGCTTTTTTCAAGTAGCTCCCTAGCCTTTTGCGGATCGTAGCTAAATTTAAACTCGCTGTCGTTTGCAAAGCTTTTTTCTATCGGGTTGTTCGCTACGCTTGCATATCCGTGAAATAAGCTTTTAACGATCTCATCTTTATTTACGGCGTAGTTTAGGGCTATTCTTACATTTTTATCTTGAAAGATAGGATCTTCAAGGTTAAACATCAAAGCTCTGTAATCTGCGCTTTTAAATTTAAGTAGGCTTAACTTCTTATCATCTTTTATGAAATTTACACCAGTTGGAGAGATGAGCGCAACGTCGATCTCACCGCTTTTTAGCCCAACAAGTCTTAAATTTTCATCACCAACTATCTTTAAAAATAGCCTTTTTATCTTTGGCTCACCTTTGTAAAATTTATCATTTGCCGCAAATTCCAAACTCTCATCTTTTTTCCATTTTACAAGCTTGTATGCGCCAGTGCCGATAGGGGCGTCATTAAATTTATCAGTTGCGATATCTTTGCCCTTTAAAATGTGCTCAGGCAAAACGCCAAAGCTAAGTGCGTCAAGAAATGGCGGAAAAGGCTCACTAAGCGTGATCTTAACTTTATAATCGCCCAAAATTTCAACGCTTTTTACCACCTCGTAGTTTGAGATAGCAGGCGCGTTTAGCTTCTTATCTTGAGCCGCTTCGATGGTAAATTTAACGTCCTTTGCGCTAAATTTCACCCCGTCATGCCAAAAAGCATCATCTCTTAGCTCAAAAATATACTCCAACCCGTCATCACTCACCTGCCAAGACTTCGCAAGCTCTGGCACTACATGGCTATTTTCATCATGGCTAGTAAGGCCAGAAAAAACCAGCGAAAGCGTAGGATCGTGATCCTCGTCGTAGAGTGGATTTATACGAGGTGTTTGCTCCTCGATAGCGACTACAACGGCATTTTCATTTGCATAAGCAAAGGTAGAAAATAACAAAAACAATAAAACCAAAAACCTCTTCATCACTCGCTCCTTTGTTTAAAAAATATTTGACGAATGGTAATACGAAATGCATAAAAGTATTATTAAGATAAATGTAAATTCAATGTATAGAAAATTTGAAATTTCTAACTATCTTTTAACCTTTTTTAAAGTAAAATCAAGGCTCATTTTAGCTGACAAAAAGGTAAATTTCACAATGGATAAAAAGAAAAAAATAGCCCTGATCACTGGCATCTGCGTAGTTTCACTTTTGCTTATCTACACGCTTCTTGGCTTTTTTGGACTGCCTTATGCTATCAAAAATATCGCGCCAAAATACCTAAAAGACTACAACGCAACGCTTTTTGTAAGTGATGCTAAATTTAATCCCTTTACCTTCGAGCTAAACGCTACAAATGCCGAGCTAAACACCACTTCTCCGCTTTTTAGCACGAAGCAGATCGACCTTAAGCTAAAACCATTTTCTATCTTTAAAAAGCTAGTTGAGATAGACATTTTTAGGCTAGATGAGCCAAAAGTAAAGATCGCAAGAGATAAAAAGGCAAATTTTAACTTTAGCAATTTTATAAGCGATGATAACGCAACTAGCGAAGATAACAGCACTAGCTCGATAAATTTCGCGCTAAATAACGCAAAAATCATCAAAGGCTCATTTTCATATATCGATCAAAATTTAACAAAGCCATTTAACGTAAGCTTTGATGATATAAACTACGAGCTAAGCTCGCTAAATACGAAGAAAAATAGCGCAGGTAGTCACACATTTGACTCAAACTCAAGCCTCGCACATAAGATCGATCTAAATGGCGATATCAAGCTAAATCCACTAAAAATAGAGGGTAACGTCAGCATAAAGGACTTTAGCATAAAGCCAGTTGCGATAAGCTTCATCGACAATGACACGTTAAATCTCAAAAATGCCATCATAAACTTAAAGATAAACTACACTTTAAAAGCCGATGAGAACGCAACTAGGATAAATTTAAAAGATGGCTTTTTAAATGTAAAAGGACTAAGCCTTGATGAAGGCGCAAATGAGCTTAGCCTTGGCGAGCTAGAGCTTCCAAAATTTGATCTTGATAGTAAGATAGCGGATAAAACAGAGGCTGCGCTAAATTTAAGTGCCATAAATTTAAATGATATCTCTTTTAAAAATGCCATCGCCGCGAGCGTAAAATCACTAAATTTAAGTGATATCTCGCTTCTTGCAAATTTAAATGAAAAAAGCGAGCTAAATGCCACAGCCAAGCTAAAAAACGTAGGCGCAAACACTCTTAAAATAGATGAAGCGGATAGAAATTTAGCAAATTTAAAAGATATAAATGCTTCAAATTTAAATATAAATTTAGCAAACAACAAAACCGCTCTAACGCTAGAAAAAATAGCACTTAATGGCATCAACGCGCCACTTAGCAAAAGCGCAAGTGCAAATGTAGCAAGTGCTGGCGTGACAAATACAAATTTTACAATGGATGGCAACAAAAGCCTTGCGAGCCTTGATGAGCTAAATGTAAAAAACATAGGGCTTAAAGCAAAAAATAAAGATATAGTAAGCGTCGCTGATGTGGGGGTAAAGAGCATAAGTTTTGATCTTTTAAAAATGGCTCTTGGGGTTGAAAATGTAAGCATAGATAGAGCGAAATTTAGCTCAGAGCTAAGCGATAATGGGCTAAGCGCTGTAAATGAGCTAGGATTTGGCGAGCAGAGCACAAAAGCTACAAAAGCGGCAAAACACACTAAAAAAGCAGAGAAAAAAGCTGAAAATAAAAGCGCTTCAAAAAGCAAAGAAAATGAGTTTAAATTTGATGTAAAAATTATAAGTGTAAATAACGCAGATATCGCTTTGACGCACCTTTTTGAGGGCGAAAAGATCACTCATAAATTTGATAATCTTTTTGTAAAAGTAGCAAATTTAAGTAGCGATTTTAGCAAGCCATTTGACGCAAAAGTGGCGATGAAAAGCTCACAAAAGCTAAATTTGGATGTTGATTCGAAGATAAAGATCGAGCCACTTGATGTAAGTGCAAAAATCAAGCTAAATGATACAAATTTACCAAAGTATTTTGCCTACGCAAAGCCCTTTTTAGAGGCCGATCTAGCTAGCGGTCAGATGAGCGCAGATGCCCAGCTTCACTACGCAAAAGATATCAAAGCAGACGCAAAAGTTAGCATCAAAGATATAAGGCTAAATGGCAAAAAAGCTGAAAAACTAATCGCCTTTAAAAGCCTTGATCTTGAAAAAATTTCATTTGCCAAAAATGACCTTGCCATAAGCGGAGTGAGCTTAAATTCGCCATTTATCAAGGCTCATCTAAGCAAAGAGCGTAAATTTAACCTATCTCAGATCGTAAAAGAGGATAAAAATAAGGCTAAAACCGAGGCAAAACCTGAGAGCAAAAAGGCAGTTAGCAAGAAAGATGACGAGCTAAAATTTAGCGTTAAAAACTTCTCTTTAAAAAATGGCGAGGTTGATTTCTCGGACGCATCGCTATTTATGCCATTTGCCACAACGATCTCAAAGCTAAATGGCAAGCTAACAGACATCGATAAAAAGCGCCCAAGCTCAGGTGAGTTTCAAGGTGTGGTTGGCAAAAATGGCTTTGCGCAGATCACTGCAAAACTCTTTCCATTTGAGCTAAAGCAAAATACCGACATAAAGCTTGACTTTAAAGATATCGATCTAACCGATATAACGCCATATAGTGGGCAGTTTGTGGGCTATAAGATCAAAAAAGGCAAGCTAAATTTAAACCTAAACTATAGCGTCGTCGACTCAAAACTAAATGGCTCAAATTTCATAAATTTTGACTCACTTACACTTGGAGAAAAGGTTGAGTCAAAAGACGCTGTAAATTTACCACTTTCGCTTGCTATCTCGATACTTAGCGATCAAAATAATCAAATAAACATCGACCTGCCAGTTGAGGGAAATTTAGACGATCCTGACTTTAAATATGGCGGCGTCATCTGGGCTGCAGTAAAAAAACTCTTTGCTGACATCACGCTAGCTCCATTTAGATTTTTAGGCAACGCTTTAGGACTTGGCAGCAAAGATCTTAGCTCTATTGATTTTCTTGCTGGAAGTAGCGAGCTTATAAGCTCAGAAGCGCCTAAGATAGCTGATTTTATAAAGCTAACTGGCTCAAAACCTAAGATGAAGCTTAGCATAACGCCAACATACTCAAAACTCGATGAGAGCTTTTATAAAAACAAAAAACTAGATCAAAAGATCAATCAAATCATCGCTTCAAGCAGCAAAGACTACATCGCAGTTTTAAATGAGCTTGTGCCAAATTTAAAAGATAGAAGCGAGAAAGCCTTAAGAGAAGAGGCGCTAAAGGGCATCGAGGTAGATAAAGCAAAGCTAATAGAGCTTGCAAATGAGCGTGCAAATGCGGTAAAAGAGGCGCTTATAAAAGCTGGGCTTGAGGCTGGCCGCATAAATATAAACGATGCAACGAGCTCAGAGCCTAAGCAAAACACCTACACAAGCGTGCTAATGGGAGTGGCGAACTAAATTTCATTTATTTCGCTGCTTCTTGCATTATAGACAAACCAGCTAAGAAGCATAAGCATCATAAATGCCCCAAAAATAAGGCTTGCGTAAAAATATAAATTAAAATCAGCTCCTAGCAAATTTGCGTTGTGAAGGGCGATCATAACGCCAGCTAAAGCGATTAAGTAGCCAATTAGCTTGATGATGAAAATTTTAGGATTTACAAAGATCAGCAAAAGGCCACAAAGTATGATGCCAAGGGCTATTTGTAAATTTGAAACGTCAGCTTGAGCGTTTGAGCTAAGTGTTAAAAAACCAGCTAAAAGCGCCATTAGTATCATCAAAACTGCATAAACCGCTCTGCTTCGTCCAAAGCCATACATAAAGCAAACAAAGCCCTTATTTTGCCTGTTATAATCCATTTTTCGCTCCTTTTGGAAGTTTGCTTATTTTAATGCCAAATTCTTAAATAACGGCTTTAATCTGAAATTTCACTCATTTTGGCTAATATTTTGCATCTTAAAAAAGGAGCAAAAATGCCTTATGTTAATATCAAAATAGCAGGCCCAGAGCCTACAAAAGAGCAAAAAGATCAAGTTTTTAAAGAGGTAACCGAGACGCTTGTAAGAGTGCTTGGCAAGAAAAAAGAGGCGGTTATGATCTTTATCGAAACTCACGATGCTGGCAATATCGGCGTAGGCGGCGAGAGCGTAGAGGACAAAAGAAAGGGGATAAAATGAGCGAATTTAGCAAAGCAGACATTGAGAGAAAGATAACGCTTGAAGTTGGCGACAAGGCGCCAGAGTTTGAAGCGCTAAATCAAGATGGCGTAAAGGTCGCATTAAAGGACTTTATAGGCAAAAACGTGGTGCTTTACTTCTACCCAAAAGACAACACTCCAGGCTGCACGACTGAGGCTTGCGAATTTAGCGCAAACTACGATCAGTTTATCAAAAATGATACCGTCATCATCGGCGTTAGTCCAGATAGCGTGAAGTCGCATGTGGGCTTTATCGCAAAGCAAAATTTAAAGCACATCCTCTTAAGCGATGAGGATAAAGAAATTTCAAAGCTTTATGGCGTTTGGCAGGTCAAGAAAAACTACGGCAAAGAGTATCTTGGTATCGCCAGAAGCACCTTTGTGATCGGCAAAGACGGCAAGATAGTTAAAATTTACAAAAGCGTAAAAGCCAAAGACCACGCCGCAAAAGTGCTAGCTGATCTAGCAAAATAAGGAGCAAAGATGAAGCTTATAAAAATGCTAATTTTAAGTGCGTTTTTTGCGCTAAATTTATCAGCACTGACTGAAGGCGTGGAGTATCAAACTCTAGCAAAACCGCTCAACGTGCCTAAAAACTCAGTCGTCAAGGTCTTTAGCTACGACTGCCCTCACTGCTATAAATTTGACCGAACGATCACAAGAAAGCTGATGTCAAAGCTTGACGGGGTCAAATTTATCCCATATCACCTAAGCACCAAAGGCAAGCTTGGCGAGACAACAAGTAAAATTTTCGCCGCTCTTATATCAATAGATGAGGCAAATGGGACTGATTTGTTAAGCGATGAGTCTAAATTTAAGCAAGCTAAATTTGCGATATATAAAGCAAGACACGATGAAAAAGATGACTTTAATGATGGCAAAGATAAGCAAAGATTTATAGATCTAGCACTAAATGCGGCTCATGTGAGCAAAGACGAATACGAAAAAGCGCTAAGCTCAGATCGTGCAAAAGAGCTTTTAGACGCGTGGTTTGCCTCTTATGACGTAGCTAGCATTAGCGGTGTGCCAGCCTTTGTAGTAAGCGGCAAATATCTAATAAATTTAAACGCAGCATCATCGATCGATGAGATGGCAAAGACGATAAAAGAGCTTTTAGATAAGTAACTTTAGCCTAAAATTTACGGACATTTTGGGCTTAGAAATGTAAATTTAAAGCAATTTTAGATAAACTCGGATCAAATTTCTAAAAAAGAAAGGTTTAATTATGAACGCTTCAGAATTCATCTGGATGGATGGAAAACTAGTAAAATGGGACGATGCGAAAGTACACGTTCTAACTCACTCTTTGCACTACGCTAACGCCGTATTTGAGGGCACAAGAGCTTATAAAACAAAAAAAGGTCTAGCTATTTTTAGACTCAAAGACCACACAAAAAGACTTTTAAGATCAGCAAAAATGACCGTTTTAAACGTGCCTTACACTGAAGAAGAGCTTGAAAAAGCACAGATCGAGCTACTTCGCGCAAATAAATATAACAGCAACGTATATATCCGCCCACTTATCTTTTTAGGATACGGCGTAATGGGCGTAGCGCACACAAAAGCACCAGTGCAAACTGCTATCGCTTCATGGGAGTGGGGCGCATATCTTGGCGATGAAGGCTTAGAAAAAGGCATCAGAGTTAAAATTTCAAGCTTTGCCAAACTAGCTCCTGCTGCTCAAATGAACAGAGCAAAGGCTAGCTCAAACTACCTAAGCTCACAAATGGCAAACTACGAAGCAAAAGAGGCTGGATACGACGAGGCGCTACTTCTTGATAGCGAGGGCTTTGTAGCTGAGGGTCCAGGCGAGTGCTTTTTTATCGTTGAAAATGGCGCATTGATCACTCCACCAAACGACAACAGCCTACTTAGCATCACTCAAGATACAGTCATAAGACTAGCTCACGATCTTGACATCGAAGTAAGAAGAGAGCGCATCACAAGAGATCAAGCATACACAGCTGACGAGGCATTTTTCACAGGCACTGCAGCTGAAGTAACGCCGATAAATAGCATAGATAACCGCATCATCGGCAACGGTGCTAGAGGCGAAGTGACAAAGAGACTACAAAAAGCTTACTTTGACGTAGTTTATGGTCTAAACAAAAAATACGAATCATTTTTAACATATATTTAAGATTTAAAGGAACGAAATGCCCGCTGATTTAAATGATTATTTCAACAAAAAAAAGCCAGGTAATGACAACAGGGGCTCAGGTCAAAATAACGACAAAGAGCCACCTTTTAAAAAGGATTTTAAAATGCCAAATATACCAAGCGGCTTTGGCAAATTTGGTGCGCTAGCCTACATCATAATCGCCATTATCGCGATCCTTGCTATCACTCAGCCATTTAAAGTGATACACTCAGGCGAGGTCGGTATCAAAGCCACAGCGGGTAAATATGAGCCAAATCCTTTGCAACCAGGATTTCACTTTTTTTTACCATTTATCCAAGATATCATCGTAGTTGATACTAGAGTTAGGATCATCAACTACACTTCAGGCGAAGATATGGGCGAGAGTTTGCAAAAGTCTTATCAGGGAGCTGGAATTTTACGCAAAAACTCTATCTCAGTTTTGGACGCTAGAAACTTGCCAGTTAGCATCGATATAACCGTGCAGTACCGCCTAAATCCAGAAAATGCACCGCAAACTATCGCCTCTTGGGGTCTTAGCTGGGAGAGCAAGATCGTTGATCCTGTCGTTCGTGACGTGGTTCGCAGTATCGCTGGTAAATACACAGCCGAAGAGCTACCGACAAAGAGAAACGACCTAGCTAGACAGATCGATGATGGCATAAGAAAAGACATCGACTCTCAGCCAAACAAGCCAGTCGAGCTTCTAACAGTGCAGCTTCGTGAGATCATCTTGCCTTCAAAGGTAAAAGAGCAGATCGAGCGCGTTCAGATCGCTAAACAAGAGGCCGAGAGGACAAAATACGAGGTCGAGCGTGCAAATCAAGAGGCCCTAAAACAAGCCGCACTTGCCGAGGGTAGCGCAAAAGCTGCGATCATCGAGGCAAAGGGTAAGGCCGATGCTATCAAGATCGAGGCTGATGCGACTGCGTATGCAAACAAAGAGATCGCAAAAAGTGTAGATCAAAATTTATTAAATTTAAAACAGATCGAGACGCAAAATAGGTTTAACGACGCTCTTAAAGAGAACAAAGATGCCAAAATTTTCTTAACACCTGGCGGAGCTGTGCCAAATATCTGGCTAGATGCAAAAGATAGGGCAAAAGCTAGCTCGGTTAGCGAAAGGTAAAAATGAATAGCGTAGCAAAAAGTATAGACTGGCAAAAGGTTAGTGGATTGCTCCCGGTGGTGGTTTGCGATCATGCTACAAACGAGGTTTTGATGCTTGCTTTTATGAACGAAGAAGCACTAAATTTAAGTCTATCTAGCCGCTACGCTCACTACTTTTCACGCACTAAAAATAGAATTTGGAAAAAAGGCGAAGAGAGTGGCAACACACAAGAGATCAAGGCTGCGTTTTTAGACTGCGACAACGACACTTTGCTTTTAAAAGTCATTCAAAATGGAGGCGCTGCTTGTCACACTGGGGCAAGGTCTTGCTTTTTTAACGAGATAAATTTAGAAAATTTAGAAATTTCTGATCAAAAATGCGAGGTTAAAAAGCCAAGTTACGGCGTCATTGACGAGCTTTATCACGTTATAGAAGATAGAAAGCTAAATGCTGACCCGCAAACTTCATACGTGGCAAGCCTTTTTAAAAAGGGTGAAAATCAAATTCTAAAAAAAGTTGGCGAAGAGGCTACGGAGCTTGTCATGGCGGCAAAAGAGCTTAGTTTTGCCAAGCAGATAAAACAAGATGAGCAAAAAGCAAAAAATGACCTCATCTATGAAGCAGCTGATCTTTGCTTTCACGCACTTGTGGCACTTTCAGCCCACAACATACATCCAGATGCCGTCAAAAACGAGCTTGCAAGGCGTTTTGGCATGAGTGGCATCGAAGAAAAAAGATCGCGAGATGTTAAATAGCATCAAGCATAACATACTTTTCATACTTCAAAACGCCAAACTTATCGACTTTCTAGCCTATGGTTGGGTCTTTTTAGCCTTTATTTTTATCGTGCTTTTAGGAATTTTCGTCGCGATAAAATCATGGTGGCAGATAGGATTTTTGTTTATCCTAGCTGGTTTTTTGGGACTTTTTGCAGGCAACTACTACGCAAACAAATATATAAATGAAAATCTAAGACCAGTTAGCATAAGCAAAATAAATACAAAACAGCTTCAATATGTAGATGCGTTGATGGTTGATTTTAACATCACAAATAATTCAAACTACACATTAAACGTTTGCAAAATCGAGCTTGGCTTCTACCTTGGTTCAAAGCAAAGCACGAGAAATTTTCTAAATTCGCTAAACCCTTTTGCTAAAAAAAGGATCATTTTAAATGAAGCGCTTTTGCCAAAGCAGAGCAAGCAGATAAGAGAATTTGTCAATGACTTTGCCTTCATTGACTACAATATCACCAAAAAAGCGGAGTGTTTTTGATGAGTTCAAACTACTTTACCATCGTTCATATCATCGTGCTTTTTGCGATCGCACTACTTTCTATTTTATTTCTTGTGCTCTCGCTTAGAGCCGAGCGAAAGCTATTTTTATCGCTACTTTTTACAAATATTTTGGTCTCAACCACGCTTGCCATTTTTTTGATGCTAGTTCTTGATAAATACACCAAAAAAGGCATAGTCGAGGGCGTAAAAAGCGAGCGAGTGTTAAGAAATGAAAGCATTGTATTTCGGGGTCAAGTAAGAAATGTCGGCAAATTTACCATTAGCAAATGCACCCTTACAATTAAGCTCATAAATCAACCGCTAAACAAAAACGATCTTGGCGGTGAGGCGCTATTTAAACCAAGCGGGATCTCATTTTTCTCATGGGTTTTTGGAGGCGATGAGGACGAGAGGCCAAACACTGTGGCATATAAATTTGACGTAGCTCAAAATTTGCCAAAGCAAAAAGCAGTTCCATTTACAGTGACTATGCCCTATCCGCCATATTTTAAAAATGGCATGAATATCACAAAACTTAGTTGTTACTAATAAATTTAGATAAATTTTTAGTATTTATTGCATTTTGTAGTTACAATCTGGCTAAATTTCTCTTAAAATAGCTCAATCTAAAAATTTGGCTTATATAAAATAAAATTTAAATATGAAATTTTAAACCAAAGCCAAAAAGACAATGGTTTAAAATTTATTTTTAATGTCTTGAAAGATAGTTTGTATCGTAGTTGTTACTTAAAAAGTCTTTGTTTTCCATCATGGCGATGTGAAAGTCTTTTGTTGTTTTGATGCCGCTTATTATGAGCTGATCAAGAGCTACTTTCATCTTGTGGATGGCTCTATTTCTATCAGTGTCCCAAACTACGAGCTTGCCGATCATACTGTCATAATACGGCGGTATAGAGTAGTCTTGATAGATGTGGCTGTCCATTCTCACGTTGCGGCCACCTGGGCAGACATATTTTGTGATCTTGCCAGGGCACGGAGTGAAGGTGTTTGGATCCTCAGCTGTGATCCTGCACTCGATCGCATGGCCTTTTAGCTCTATGCTCTTTTGTGACGGTAGCTTTTCGCCCTCAGCCACTTTTATCATAAGCTCGATGATATCAAGCCCACTTACCATTTCGCTTACTGTGTGCTCGACTTGAAGTCTCGTGTTCATCTCAATGAAGTAAAAGTCTAAATTTTTATCAACCAAAAACTCAAACGTACCTGCTCCCTCGTAGCCGATCGCTTTTGCCGCTTTTATGGCAGTTTCATGTAGCCTCTCTCTTGTTTTTTCATCAAGTAAGATGGCTGGGCTCTCTTCGATCAGTTTTTGGTGACGGCGTTGCATAGAACAGTCGCGTTCGCCTATGTGAAGCACGTTGCCGTGGCTATCGCCGATGATTTGAACCTCGATGTGGCGTGGATTTAGGATATATTTTTCCATATACATCGTGCCATCGCCAAATGCACTCATCGCTTCGCTCTCAGCAGACCAAAACGCTTTTTCTAAATCAGCCTCTTTTTCAACCACGCGCATACCGCGTCCGCCGCCGCCTGCCGCAGCTTTTAAGATGACAGGATAGCCGATCTTTTTGGCTAGCTCTTTTGCAGCTTTTGTATCAGCCACAGCGCCGTCTGAGCCAGGGATGACTGGCACGCCAGCTCTTTGCATGACCTGTTTTGCCTTACTCTTGTCACTCATCAAAGCCATCGCAGCAACGCTTGGTCCAATGAATTTGATCTTGTGGTGTGAGCAAATTTCAACAAAATTTTGATTTTCACTTAAAAAGCCATAACCTGGGAAGATAGCGTCTGCTTCGCTGATCTCAGCTGCGCTTATGATAGCTGGGATATTTAGGTAGCTGTCGCTTGAGCGCTCTTTGCCGATGCAGATGGCTACGTCGGCGTATTTTACGTAAAGCGCGTCTTTGTCAGCGGTTGAATAAACTACAACGGCTTCTTTACCCATCTCCTTTATCGTTCGCAAAGCACGAAGAGCGATCTCGCCGCGGTTTGCGATTAAAATTCTTTTTAATTCCATTAATTTTTCTCCACGCCAAATAACGGCAATCCAAACTCAACTGGCTGTCCGTCAGAGACTAGCATCTCAGTGATCTGGCAGTCAAACTCAGCCTCGATCTCGTTCATGATCTTCATAGCTTCGATGATGCCCACTACATCGCCTTTTCTCACTCTTTGACCTACTTTTACAAATGGTGCAGCGCCTGGGCTTGGAGCAGCGTAGAAAGTACCTACCATAGGAGATTTTATGCTATCTTTTGGCGAATTTGCAGCTGGTTTTACCTCTGAGCTAACGACAACATTTACAGGTGTTGGCGCTGGAGCTGCTGCTTGTGCCGCTGGCTTTGCAGGCGCGCAATAATCAGCAAATTTCTCTACCTCGACCTCAAAATCACCACTTTTTATCTTGATATGATTCATCTCCATACCATTAAAAAATTCGATAAGCTCTTTTATATCTTCTTTTTTCATAGAAAATTCTCCTAAATTTTTATATAAGCCCCTAATTGTAGCGAAATTTAAATAAATTTAATTTTTAGCTGGCATAAAATTTGTGTTAAATCCTACTTTTTTCTAGCAAATTTATAATAAAAAATAAGATAAAACTAAGCACAACTAAAACAAGGCTTAAAGCGAGTGCCTGATCGCTTCTGCCGTCATAGACTGCGTTGTAGATGGCAAGTGAGATGGTGTCTGTTTTGCCTATGATATTGCCACCTAAAATGAGCGTTATGCCAACCTCGCCAAGCCCTCGCGAGAGCGCTAGGATAAAGGCTGCTGTCACGCTTTTTGCGATGCTTGGGAAAAGCACCAAAATGGCTGTTTGAAATTTATTTTTACCAAGGCTGTATGCTGCTTCACTTAGGCTTTTTGAAAGTGAGCTAAGCGCTGAAGCTACTGGCTTTACAAAAAGTGGCAGCGAGGCTATGAAAGCTGCTATCACAAGTGCTTTAAAGCTAAAGACGATCTCTAAATTTAAAGCCTTGCCGATGATGCCATTTTTGCCAAGCAGATAAAGCAGTAAAAATCCCGTCGCAATGGGCGGAAATATGAGAGGAAAGGTGACTATCATCTCCGCAAATGCTTTAAATTTAGACCTGTTAAAAGCTAAAAAATAAGCTAGAGCCAACCCAAAAATAATGAGCAAAAGCCCCTGACACAAAACGACCTTTACACTTAAAAATAGTGGATCAAATAGCCAAGAGAGCTCTTGCAAATTTAACCTTATCTTATGCCAAATTTAGCGTAAATTTCTTTTGATCTCTCGCTTTTTAACTCGTCTATAAATTTAACACAATCAGCCTTTTTCTCGCATCCTTCAAGCTTTGCAGCTACGATGTTTGCTGGAGCGTAAAGAGCTTTATCTATCAAGATAAAACTACCAAATTCGTCCTTGTGTGCGTTTAGTTCAGTTTGGTTGATAAAGCCAGCATCAACCTCGCCGTTTAATATATAGGTAACGACCTGTGGCACGCCTGCAACTGCTAAAATTTTATCCTTTAGCTCGCCCTCTAAGTTTGCTTTTTGCATAAACTCATTTGCTCTCTTGCCATAAACAGTCTTTGCCGCGTCTGGCATAGCGATTTTTGTAAGCGTTTTTAGCTCGTCAATTTTTTCTATTTTCACGCCCTTTTTAGTAGCTAGCACCAAGGCGCCAGATCCTAAATTTACATATTCAGCAATCTTTAGATCAGACTTTTTCAAAAAGTCCTCATCGCCCACGATCACGTCAGTTTTGCCCTCTTTTGCCTGCGCTATGATCGCTGTGATGTTTGCAAAAGAGGTGTCGATATTTACGCCATCTTTTTTGAGATTATGCGCGACTGCTTCGACTATCTTTTTATATCCACCGCCCGCGCTAACTAGCAAATTTTCATTGCCAAATGCAAAGACTGCTGCCATTAAAAGCAAAAATTTTTTCATATTTTTTCCTTTAAAAATAAAATTTCACGATTTTATAAAATATACTCTTATATATTCTTAAAATATATTTTTACAATTTTACTCTTTTTCTAAAATGGTATAATCTCGCAAAAACAAAAGGACAGACATGAACGAACTTGAGCTAAAGATGCAAGGCAAGATAGATAGGCTAACAGATAAGACTTTTAAGCTAGATCAAAGGATCGGCGAGGGCTACTTTACGGCGAAATATTTTCTAAAAGTAAATGAGATTATTAAGCAAAACCTGCCTGATCAGCACGTGACTATGCAGTTTTTTCAAAGGCGTGATGATATCGTGCTTTGTGGCATCGATGAGGTTTTAGCTATCATCAATAAATTTGCCAAAAACCAAAGCGAGCTTGAAATTTACGCGCTTGATGATGGTGATATCATAAATGCAAACGAGCCAGTTTTAAAGATAAGTGGCAAGTATGAGAATTTTGGTTTTTTAGAAAACGTCATCGACGCAACGCTCACTAGAAGAAGCTGCGTGGCGACAAACTCCAGAGATGTGATAAAAGCGGCAAATGGCAAGGACGTCTTTAGCATGGCTGATAGACAAGACGACATCTGCACGCAGCCAGGCGACGGATATGCTTCATTTATCGGCGGTATAAAAAAGGTCGCCACAGACGCTCAGGGCGAGCTTACAGGGTTAAAAGGTGGTGGCACCATGCCTCACGCGCTCATTCAAATGTGTGGCGGAGACGTGGTGAAGGCTTGCCAAATTTACGCTAAAACCTTTCAAAACGAGCAGATCACGGCCTTGGTTGATTACAACAACGACGTGATAACAGATGCTTTAAAGGCTGCAAATGCCCTAAAAGAGAGGCTTGGCGCAGTTAGAGTTGATACTAGTAAAAATTTGATAGATAGGTATTTTGAAGGCAAAGATACGAGCAAATTTGACCCACACGGCGTTTGTAAGGAGCTTATATTTGCCCTAAGAGAGGCACTTGATAAAGCTGGCTTTAAGCACGTCAAAATCGTCGTTAGCTCAGGCTTTAACCCACAAAAAATGAGTGAATTTGAGAAATTTAACACCCCAGTTGATATTTACGGCGTGGGAAGCTATCTTGTTAAAAATGACATTTGTGGCTTTACGGGCGATCTAGTCGAGCTAAACGGTAAAAGTGAGGCTAAATTTGGCAGAAAAAATTTCGCTTCAGATAGGCTAAAGAGAGTTAAATTTTAGGAGAGAAGATGAAATTTATAAAAATTTTAACGATTCTAGCGCTTTTACTGACCGCTTGCACCGCCGCAAACTATGCTAACGCCTTTGAAAAGGTTGGCATAGTTGAGGACGGAGTTTATCGCTTTAGTCAAAATGGCATCGGAGTCAAAAAAGACCTGCTTGTAAAGGTGATCTCCGTGCAAAATGCGGACAACTCGCGCAAAAAGATCATCTCCATGCTAAATATCCCTAAAAAGTCTAAAATTACGGACTTTAAATCAAGCGACGCAGGCGTGATAGTCTGGCCATTTTACGAGTTTGAGGGCAAATTTATAACGACAATAATCGTTGAAAATATAAAAAAAGAAGATAGCGATCAAAAACTGCTTAAGATGCTAGAACTTAAGCATCCGTTTTACTCAACGCTCCAAGCTCGAAGAAAAGGGGCTAAAGACGCCATAGACGTGAAATACGTGCTAAATTTCAAAGAGGCAAAGCTGGTAAAATCGTTTCAAAACCGCCCTTAAAACTTTATTTTAAATAAATTTCATTAAAATGGCGTAATCAAAAAAAGGATCATCTTTGCACAATCTAAAAACTATAAACGTCGCTCACTCGCCGGACGCTGACGATATTTTCATGTATGCCGCGGTCAAATTTGGCTGGGTTAGCAGTAAAAATTTAGCCTTTACATCAAAGGCGCTTGATATAGAAACGCTAAATGATGAGGCGCTAAAAGGCACTTACGAGGCAACGGCGATCAGCTTTGCACTCTATCCAAAAATTTGCGATGAATTTGCGCTTTTGCGCTGTGCGGTGAGCTTTGGCAATGGATATGGTCCAAAGCTTATCAAGCTAAAAGATAAGCAGCTAAAGCGAAATTTCAAGGTCGCGCTATCTGGTAAAAACACGACAAACGCCCTACTCTTTCGCATAGCCTACCCAGAGGCAAGGATCGTTTATAAAAATTTTCTTGAGATCGAAAATGCCGTGATTAGCGGCGAGGTAGATGCTGGCGTGCTTATACATGAAAGTATCTTAAATTTCTCAGACCAGCTCCGCGTAGAGCGCGAAATTTGGGACATCTGGAGCGAGCTAAACGGCGAAAATTTACCGCTTCCACTTGGTGGCATGGCGCTTAGACGAAGCCTACCCATAACCGACGCGATCGAGTGCGAGAGAGTGCTTAGCGAGGCGGTTAGGATCGCCACTTCGCACAAGCCATTTTTATCTCACATGCTAATGGAGCGAAACCTCATCAGAGTTGGCAAAGATGAGCTAAAAACGTATCTAAATTTATACGCAAATGACGAGTCAATAAGCATGAACGAAACGCAGCTAAAAGCGCTAAATAAGCTATATCAAATAGGCTATGACAAAGGCTTTTTTGAAAAAGCTATCGACGTAAACGACTACCTAATCCCAACTGAATACAACGAAGTAAGGTTTAGCTGATGCAAAGTACGCTTGTCTCACTTGGAGTTGAAACCTTTAAGATCGCCCTTTATATCAGCCTTCCGATGCTACTAAGCGGACTAATAGCAGGTCTTATCATCTCCATTTTTCAAGCGACCACGCAGATAAACGAAACTACGCTAAGCTTCGTACCAAAAATTTTGCTAGTCGTCGTTGTCATCATATTTTTGATGCCTTGGATGATCTCGATGATGGTTGAATTTACCACTCGCATGCTTGAGTTTATACCGGAATTTATCCAGTGACGAGGCTTGTTGATTTTTCTAAATTTACCTCAGTTAGGATAGGCGGCGTGTATGAAATTTTCGAGGTTGATAGCCTTGAAGATCTAAGCTCGCCTCACTTTTTAGGCGCTGTGATGATAGGCGGGGGCAACAACCTTCTTATCTCGCCAAATCCCCCAAAAATGGCGATGCTTGGCAAGAGCTTTGACTATATAAATTTAGAAATTTGTGATGAGAAAATTTGTCTTGAGATAGGTGCTGCGACAAAATCCGCTAAAATTTATAACTTCTGCAAACAAAACAACATCGCTCACCTAGAGTTTTTAAAAAATATCCCAGGCACACTTGGCGGACTTATCAAAATGAACGCTGGACTGCTTAAATTTAGCATAAGTGACAACCTCACGCATGTGCGTCTGGCTCGTGGCTGGGTGAGAAAAGAAGAGATAAGCTTTAGCTACCGCCACAGCGGCATAGATGAGGCCATTTTGGGGGCTAAATTTGAGCTTTCTAGCGGCTTTGATGCAAGCATATCTGAAGCTATAAGTGCAAAAAGGGCAAATCAACCAAAAGGCGCTAGCTTTGGCAGCTGCTTTGTAAATCCTGAAGGGCACTTTGCAGGGGCATTGCTTGAGGCGGTTGGACTAAAGGGATACGCTATCGGCGGAGCGAAATTTAGCGAAGAGCACGCAAATTTTTTGATAAATTTTAACCACGCAAGCTTTGAGGACGCCACTAGCCTTATAAATTTGGCTAGAGCTAGAGTTTTAGAGAAATTTGGCGTAGAGCTTAAGACTGAAGTTTGCATTTTATAAGGATGATGATGAGTGAGTTTTTGAGCGAAGTTTTTACCCTTTCACTTTTGTTTATAGCTATCGGGTTTTACGCCATTTATAGGGCTAAAAAGGCACAAAGCGAGCATGAGAAAAATGTGGCTAGTTATGATAAAAATCTGCTAAATTTTGCCAAAATTTTAGGCGTAAAAGATCACATCGACCTAGTTAAATTTGATGAAATTTTAGCCCAGGCCTTAAAAGAAAAACTAATTTTTAAATTTAATAAATCTACCTCGCAAGAGAAATTTATCTCTTTTATAAAAGAAGAAAATTTCAAAACCAAACCCCAAATTTCGCAAAATAGTATCGATGAAGCTTTTTTAAACCTTTGCGCCAGCTCGCTTGTAGAGCCATTTAAGCTAGCGATACTAAAAAACGAAGATCAAATTTATGGATTTTTGTTTGAAAAAGAGCAGCTTTTTGCTCTTATTGATAGCGCTGCGCTGCTTGGCGAAAATATTATAATTTGCGAGTAAATCAAGTAAAATTCATCTCTTTTTAGATAAAATCAAGCCAAATTTCAACTATAAGGTAAAAAATGGCAAAAGAAAAAGATAGTGACAAAAAGATAGCTATCCCAGAGAGCGAAGCGGACAAGAAAAAGGCGCTCGAGCTTGCGCTAAAGCAGATCGATAAAGCTTTTGGCAAAGGCACGCTTTTAAGACTTGGCGACAAAGAGGTTGAGGCTATCGAGTCGATACCGACTGGCTCGCTAGGGCTTGATCTGGCTCTTGGCATAGGCGGCATCCCAAAAGGCAGGATCATCGAGATATACGGACCAGAGAGCTCTGGTAAGACCACGCTCACACTTCACATCATCGCTGAAGCGCAAAAAGCTGGCGGAATTTGTGCATTTGTCGATGCAGAGCACGCGCTAGACGTAAAATACGCCTCAAATTTAGGTGTAAATACCGACAATCTTTACGTCTCTCAGCCAGACTTTGGCGAGCAGGCACTTGAGATCGTTGAGACACTTGCAAGAAGCGGTGCGATCGATCTTATCGTAGTTGATAGCGTCGCAGCTCTTACTCCAAAGAGCGAGATAGACGGCGATATGGGCGATCAACACGTTGGTCTGCAAGCAAGACTAATGAGCCAGGCGCTTAGAAAGCTAACTGGAATTTTAAGCAAGATGAAGACGACTGTTATCTTCATCAACCAAATTCGTATGAAGATCGGCATGATGGGATATGGCACGCCAGAGACCACAACTGGCGGTAATGCACTTAAATTTTACTCATCTGTAAGAATAGACGTTAGAAAGATAGCCACACTTAAACAAAATGACGAGCCTATCGGCAACCGCACAAAGGCAAAAGTCGTAAAAAACAAGGTCGCGCCTCCATTTAAAGTGGCTGAATTTGACATCATGTTTGGCGAGGGTGTGAGCAAAGAGGGCGAGATCATCGACTATGGCGTAAAGCTCGACATCATCGACAAATCAGGCGCGTGGTTTAGCTACAAGGCCGAAAAACTAGGTCAAGGCAGAGAAAACGCCAAAGCCTACCTAAAAGAGCACCCAGAAATTTCTGACGAGATAGTAGCGGCGATAAAAGGCTCAATGGGGATAGACCACCTAATAAGCAGCGGCGCAAAAGACGAAGACGACGACACAAACGAAGCAGGAGATGAATAATGGTATTTATTGAAGATGTAGAAGCTCACGAGGTTTTAGACAGCAGAGGCAACCCAACAGTTCGTGCGACAGTTAGACTAAGCGACGGCACCGAGGCAAGCGCGATCGTACCAAGCGGCGCAAGCACTGGCAAGCGTGAGGCGCTAGAGCTTCGTGATAAAGACGAGAGATACGCTGGCAAAGGCGTTTTAAAGGCTGTTTCAAATGTAAACGAAAAGATCGCAGAAGCAGTGATAGGACTTGATGCTTACAATCAAAAGGCAGTCGATGCGGAGATGCTTGAGCTTGATGGCACGCACAACTACTCAAATTTAGGCGCAAACGCAGTCCTTGGCGTATCTATGGCGGTAGCTCGCGCAGCTGCAAAGAGCCTAAATATCCCGCTTTATCGCTACCTTGGCGGTGCAAACGCTAGCATCTTGCCAGTGCCGATGTTTAACATCATAAATGGCGGCGCGCACGCAAATAATAGCGTTGATTTTCAAGAATTTATGATCATGCCATTTGGCTTTAGCACATTTAGCGAGGCGCTAAGAGCTGCAACTGAAATTTATCATAAGCTAAAATCTATCCTAAACGCAGCTGGCCACAGCACAGCTGTCGGTGACGAGGGTGGCTTTGCTCCAAATTTAAAAGACAACGAAGAGCCGCTAAAGCTTATCTCTCAGGCTGTAAAAGAGGCTGGATATGAGCTAGGCAGCCAGATAAAACTAGCGCTTGACGTCGCTTCAAGCGAGCTTTACAAAGACGGCAAATACGAGCTCGAGGGCAAAAAATTTAGCAGCGACGAACTTATTAGCTACTACGAAAAACTTTGCGAAAAATATCCGATATTCTCTATCGAAGATGGCCTTAGTGAGGATGACTGGAGCGGCTGGGCTGAGCTTACAAAAAGGCTTGGCAGCAAGGTGCAGCTAGTTGGCGACGATCTTTTCGTTACAAATGAGAAAATTTTACGCGAAGGCATTGAGAAAAACATCGCAAACGCTATCTTAATCAAGCCAAATCAAATAGGCTCAGTCACGCAAACTATGCAAACTGTCCGCCTTGCTCAAAGAAACGGCTACCGCTGCATCATGAGCCACAGAAGCGGCGAGAGCGAAGATGCGTTTATCGCTGACTTTGCAGTCGCTCTAAATACTGGCGAGATAAAGACAGGTGCCACTTCAAGAAGCGAGCGCAACGCGAAATACAACCGCTTGCTTGAGATCGAGCTTGAGGCGGGTGAGTTTTTAGGGGATAATATTTGAGCGAAATTTTAGATGAATATGGCAAAGAAGATGGCATATTTCATAAAATCGTAAAATTTGTTCGGCCGACACTGCGCTACGTCATAGCCACCATTTGCGTGGCTATGTTTGCCTTTTACGTGGGCAACATGATGTTTGGCAAACGCTCACTTGATGTGATGCTAAGCCTTCAGAGCAAAAAAGAGAGGCTTAGCGAAGACGTGGAAATTTTGAAAAAAATGAATGCACGTCTGCAAAAAGATTATTTTGAATTGCAAGGCCTTGAGCCAGACTCCAACAAAAAGTAGGAACGATGAAGAAAATTTGGTTAGTTTTACCTTTATTAGTAGCGAGCTTATGCGCCAGAGAAAACCCATTTATGCCTATTAGCGAGCTAAACACAAGCGTTATGACGACAAACGTCGTAGAAAAATATGACAGCTTCAACTCGCTCTCATTTAAATTTCCAAGCGATGCGATGCTACTACTTGATGTCACCATAAGATATAGAGCAAATGACGGCAGCATAAAAGAAAAAAGACTAACTGATATAAACAAAACTATCGACTGGAACGATGAATTTGCCCTAAGCAAGATGAAAAATCCAGAACCAGTCGCAGCTAAAAAACTAGACGTTTCTGTCACGATGGCAGAGGTGCCAGCTCAAAAGGTAAGCACGCCGGTTATAATAGAAAAAAATGAGACTAAAATTTCAAACAAAGATAGAAACAAAACTTCAGATGTGCCAACTCCAAATGTCGTGGTGATCGACCTTGGCACAAAAAAAGCAAAAGAGCCAGCTAAGCCTGAGCAAAAGGTAGTAGAAGTTAAGATAGAACCCGCCTCAAAACCTGTTCAAGAGATAAAAAGCAGCGAAAAAGAGGTTAAATTCTTAGGATTTGTGAGCTTTTTAGCGCATGAAAAAGAGCTAAATATCATCACAAAAGCTAAAAATTTAAAGCACTTTGCTTACGAGAAAAACAAGATCGTACTTGACTTTGCAAAACCTCCAAGAAGCTTTAAAACTAGAAATTTAAAGCTTGAAAACGAGACATTTAAAAACGTCATAATCGGCTGGCATGATAAGTATTTCAGAGTAGTTTTAGAGCTTGATAAGATGCATAAATATAAGCTTGAAACCGCTGAAAATGGATATGTGCTTAAGCTTTTATAGTTTTTATATTTAAATTTAAGCCTGCTGTTTTTAATTTCTCTTTGTCGTAACCAAAAAGGCTTAAACTAGTGTAAAAATCTTTTAGGAATGCTAGCCTAAATACCTAGCGATTTACACGCACTTTGATAGTGACAAGCTAAAACTCGCTGCCAAAGTGGCTGAGGATCTGGCAAACTAGGGCACTAAAAGCAAACTATCAATAGTAAATTTAACCCATGCAAATTTAAAACGCTGCTTGAAGGAGCAGCTGGCACGCTTCAGATGATATTAAATTTAACCAATGCAAAATTTAAAACATTAAATTTAACTATGAAGCCCTATAAATATGTGAGAATTTTTAGCTTGTAAGCAGCCTAAAAGCTTGCTATGCATATAAATTTACGCCACAATACAAAAGCTCTCACGAAAATGAAATTTGGCAAGCAAATTTTACTCTGCTCGCCAAATTTATCAAACTAGCCTATCTTTCTTATCTTTGCAGGAAGTGCTTGTCTAGCGCAAGTACCAACCAGCCAGTCATTTAGGCTAAATTCGCCATTTCTTTTTGGATCAAGAAGTCCGAGCTTGTTGTGATTGACCCCTTTTTCTAAATTTGCTATCCCAAAAGCTGGCTTTCCATCGACGATGTGCGTTCTTATACCAAACTCATCATGGCCAAATCCATGCTCTATGCTGATAACCCCGCTAGCAACGCCGTCCGTTACAAACGCCTCGCCAACTTGCGCGCCATAAGGCGTAGTCACTTTGACCTTATCGCCTGAGCGAATGCCCTGCTCGCTCGCCACATCTGGCGCCATCCTTATGAAGTTGCTAGGATGCACAGCTCTTAGCCTTGGGCTAACAAAGGTGTAGAAGTGCTGGATATTTGACTTTCTTGAGCTAACTGTGTATTTCCACTCAGAGCGTGGGAAAAATTTCTCAAGCGGCGTGCCGTCACTCGCGACTGGTAGCATCAGACTTGGCACTCCTGGCATATATTCGCCTGTTATTGAGTGTCTGTGTCCGCCAAGTGGCTCATAGTAGATCGAAGCTGGCGTAGGCGCTGGCACTTTTACGGTTGCTTTATCGCCCTTGTACGCGCTCTCGTAGCTATCATATCTGCCGCCTTTTGCTAGCACGTGCGCTACTTTTGGCTTCTCTTCGTCTTTTAGATAAGGATCAAACTTTGTCATCACTCTTGATATCTTACTAAGCTTTTTGTCCTCGTCGCTTATATCTTTCACGCCCTCGCCGTCAAAGGCTAAATTTGCTAGTGCAGCCGCGTAGTACTGCTCTTTTACGTCAAGGTCCATGAAATTTCCGTCTTTATCTTTGAAGGCATTTTTGCCAAAGCCTTTTAGTCCAAGTCTCTTTGCTACGGCTATATAAAACGCCTCAACGTCGATCACGCCGCCATTTTTATCCTTTGCTTGCTTTGAGCTAACAGCTGGATAGCGCACGACTGAAGTTTTAGCGATCGTTCCCCAAAGAGAGTTTGGAAGAGCCCAGTTTTCTAAATTTACCCCATCTGGCACAATGTAGTCAGCATAGGCGTTTGTCTCGTTCATAAAGGCGTCGATACCCACAAAAAGTGGTAAATTTTTACTATCTTTTAGCGCGTCTAAAACCGCTCTTTCAAGTCCTGCCTGGCCGTAAAGTACGTTTGTCATATAGTTTATGAAAACTTTTACTTTGTATGGATAGCCAGCCTTGTGGCTTGTAAGCGTTTCGTTTACAAGTGGCATAGAGATAGGATACCATGGCTGAGTTGATGGATAGCCGCTGCCTCCAGCTGCCACTTTGCGCTTATACTCAGAGCTTGTTTCGTAGTATTTGCCTGATCTTGATAAATTTAGACCATTTGGCTTATAAGCGCCTTCAAAGTTCTCAAGATCATATCTGCCCTTTAAAAACTCGTGTGTGCCGGCACTTGCATTGACGTTGCCGCCTTTATAGCCGTAAGTGCCCATTAGCGTGTTTAGACAAAGTATCGCAAAAGTAGTCATGCCAGCTTGCGTATGCATCATACCGCCATGCACATTTGTGCTCACCTGTCTGCCGTTTTTGGTGAAATTTTCGCAAAGCCAGATGATATCTTCAACGCTCACACCACAAATTTTTGAGTACTCCTCTAAGCTATGCTTATAGGCTGACTCTTTTAAAAGCTGCATTGAGCTTTTTACCTCGACTTTTTTGCCGTCTATTAAAATTTTACCTTTGTAGTAGAGCTTGGCTGGTTCATTTACCTTGTAGCTTTGTATCTTGCCATCTTGCGAGCAGACCTGCCACTCGTTATTGATAAGTGCAAATTTGCCGTAGTCTTTGTGACCTTTTTCGGTGATGACTAGATGCGTGGCGTTGCACCAGTGTATCTCACCTGCTAGCTTTGCTTGGTCTAAATTTGGCTGGATAAGGTAGTTTGTAGCGTATTTTTCATTTTCTATGATCCAGCGTATCATAGCCATGGCTAGAGCTGAGTCGGTGCCTGGCTTTATCGCTATCCAGCGGCCTTTGTCTGAAGAGGCGTATTTTACAGCGTTTGTAACGCTTGGGTCGACCACTGCGTAGCTAAAGTCATCTCTAGTGCCTCTTGCGTAAGAGAGCATTTTTGCCTGTTTTTGGAAAGGGTTGCCACCATTTGACGGCGAAGTGCCCCAGTAGATAACAAATTTAGAGTTTTCATAGTCTGGTTTTGTGTGTGCAAAGCCCTTTGCGTTGTGTGCGATCTTGCCGCCAACCCTAAAGCCACCACCGCAAATTCCGCCGTGTGAGTAGTGATTGATAGTGCCAAATGACTTTTTGACAAAGCGATCAACGATGTCTGAGCGTCCGTCATATAGGTAAAAGCTTAAAAATTGGTTGCGCTTAGTGCCATACTCTGGATTTTCGCTGTCGATTAGCTCGTCGCTATATATCGCTCTTAGCCCGTCCACGTGCCCCTCACCAAAGAGATCTCCGCCCTCTACGACCTCTTCTACTAGCTGCTCAAAGCTTATGCTCTTCCACTTGCCCTCGCCTCTTTTGCCAACTCTTTTTAGCGGAGTTAGTATCCTTGCAGGCGAGTCTATCATCTCAGGTAATATCACTCCTCTAGCGCAAACCGTGGCTCGCTTTTCATCTTCGCCGCTTAGTGTCGTGGCAAGCAAAGCGTCGTTTATCGATGTGTCAAAATTTGCCCAGTGTACGTTTGAGAGTGGGTGGTATGGGTTGCCGCTACATCTTAAAACGCGATCGTTTTTATCATCTACGTGAAGTCTTATGCCACACTTCGTTGTACAGCCGTGGCACATAGAAAAGACAACGCTATGTCCGTCGTTAAGTGAAATTTTGCCATCTTTTACGCTAAATTCAGGCTCTAGTGAGTTTGACTGCGGTTTGTAGTCGTCTTTTTCGCCATCTGCTAGCACAGCGCTCGCGGTTAGTGTTGAGAGTACGGCTGATCTTTTTAAAAATTCTCTTCTTTGCATTGCTTGTCTCCTTTTACTGTGCTATCTCTTCGCTCCAGCTGATAACCTTTTTATATCCATTATCAAGCTCGAGTTTCTTATCGTTTTTAGCCAAAATTTCGCTAACGCCATGGTAGAACACCTGTGGATTTGTATTTTTAGGGCTATCTATGACCATAGTCTCGTGTGTGGCTAGAAATTTTCTGATATTTGAGTTAGGATCGTTAAGATCGCCTATTATACGGCTACCGCCCACACAGCTCTCTACGCATGCTGGCTGAAGTCCCGCTCTTAGTCTGTGGTCGCAAAAGGTGCATTTATCGGCCTTATAGGTATGCAAGCTAAGATATCTTGCATGATATGGACAGGCCTCCACACAAAGTGCACAGCCTATGCACTCTTTTGTGTCGATCTTTACGATGCCGTTGCTTCTTTGATGGCTTGCTCCTGTTGGACAAACGTCGATACAGGCTGGTTTGTTGCAGTGATTGCAAAGTCTTGGAAGTGACGCAATGACCGCCATTTTACCGCTTTTATCCTTTGCCTCGTACTCAGAGACGATGGTCCTAAAAGCACCTGGCTGAACGTCGTTTTCCAACATACAGCTCATAGTACATGACTGACAGCCAACACATCTTGTTAGATCTATCGCCATGCCGTAGCGAACACCACTACCACTAAAGTCCTTTGGTGCCGCCTTTAGTGCAGTCGTAGCAAAAAATAGTCCTGCAGCTGCGATAAAACTGCGACGAGAGTTTAGGGTCTGTTGCATAAGAAATTCTCCTTTCTTTTTAGAAGTTTTTCTTATTTTAACATAGTAAATTTTTTTTCTAAAGTTTATTTTATCTTTTTGCAAAATGTATTAAATTTTGAGAATTTTTGTAGCACTTTGTAGGTAAAATTTGAAGTTAAATTTAAAGAGAAAAAGATAGAAATTTAGCTTCTATCTTTTTAAATTTATGCTTTGTGGTTTAGCATATAAAGGCGGATGACTTGCTCGGCGGTCATCTTTAAATTTCTAAGGGCATTATCTTTTCGCATGGCTTCTTCAAGACTCATTGGCTCATTTAGTATGCAAAAATAGGCATCTATGCCGTGTTTGTGGCAGTCTTTGGCGCACCTTTGCACGCTTCCAGCAAGCGCGATGACTGGCTTATGATGTCTCTTAGCTAGCTTTGCCACGCCTGTTGGGGTCTTGCCCATGGTGCTTTGAAAGTCCATGCGGCCCTCGCCAGTGATGACAAGATCAGCCTTTTTGATCTCATCTTCAAGTGCTATTGTCTGCGTGATGATCTCGATGCCAGGCTTGAGCTTCGCGCCCAAAAATGCCACAAAAGCAAAGCCAAGTCCGCCAGCTGCACCAGCGCCCTTTTGCGTGTGAAATTTAGTGCCATTTTTCTCTTTTACAAGGCTTGCAAAGTGCTTTAAGCCGTCATCAAGCTGCTTTACCATGCGGCCATTTGCGCCCTTTTGTGGGGCATAGACATATGCAGCGCCCTTTTGTCCGTAAAGTGGGTTATCCACGTCACAGGCGATTAAAAATTCGCACTCTTTTAGCTCTTTTAGCGCCTCATCGTCTGAAAACTCGCAAATTTGAGCCAAATCCTCGCCTTTGCCCTCAAGCAAAGCGCCGTTTTTGTCATAAAATTTAAAGCCAAGAGCGCTTAGCATGCCTGTGCCAGCGTCATTTGTCGCACTTCCGCCGATGCCTATGATAAATTTTCTAGCACCCTTACTAATGGCATCTTTTATCATCTGACCAAAACCAAATGTGCTAGTTTTCATAGGATTTCTCTCATCAGGATTTATAAGAGTAAGTCCTGAAGCGCTTGACATCTCAAGTATGGCGAGGTCGTCTTTTAGGGCATATCTAGCTAAAATTTTAGTGCCAAGCGGGTTTTTTACAATGGTATCTATAAATTTCGCATCAAGCGCGTCAGCCATAGCCTCCACACTGCCCTCGCCGCCGTCAGCGACTGGCTTTACGACGACGTCACAAAAGTCTTCAAGCGCCTCTTTTATAGCAAGGCCCGCCTCAAGTGAGCTTAGCGAGCCTTTTAATGAATCAATCGCAACCAAAATTCTCATAAAAGCACCAAAGATAGTATATAAACGCTGATCATACCAACAACGCCCATGATAAATGTCATCGCTGTTTGTGTGCGATATCCTTGATCTGCGGTCATCTTACTAAAGTTTGTCACTACCCAGAAGTAGCTGTCGTTTGCGTGAGATACGCACATCGCACCTGATGCTATCGCCATGACACAAAGAGCGGCTGAAATTTCACTCGTAAAGCCAAGTGTGTGCATGAGCGAGTTATCGGCGCTAAATGCACCCATGATAGAGGCTGTCGTGATGATAGCCACGGTTGAGCTTCCTTGAGCTGTTTTTAGCACGGCTGAGATGATGAATGGGAAGAAAATTCCTATCGCTTTTATAGTTGAGGCATTTTCTTTTATGAAATTTACAAAGCCAGCCTCAGTGATGACGTTGCCCAAAACGCCGCCAGCTGCGGTGATAAAGAGTATAGGACCAGCGATCTTTAATGATTCGTTTGTTATATGGTCAAATTCTCTCATCTTTTTAGTTTCAGCTAGTAAAAATACGCAAAAGATCACGCCGATAGCTAGAGCGATGATAGGGTTACCTAAAAATAAAAATATCTTTGGCAAGAGCGCAGCTTTATCAAGCATGCCTTGTTTTGCCAAAACATCAACCACAGAGCCAACCGCCATGAAAATGATAGGCATGATGATAGGAGCAAGGCTTAAAAATCCGCTAGGTAATTTGCCAAATTTATTTAAAAGTTCCTCGTAGCTAGCCGTTATCGTAGCGTCAGCCTCTTTATCGCTGATAGTTACGCTTTTAGCGATGCTTTTTGAAAAGAAATAAACAGCTACCAAAACAGGCACCGAAACTACTGTACCCATGATGATAACAAGAAGTAAATTCCCTCCAAGGCCAAGTGTGCCAGCAGCGGCTATCGGGCCAGGAGTTGGTGGGATGAAGACGTGAGAAGCGTATAGGCCGCCACTAAGTGCTACTGACATAGCAACTGGGCTTGCTGAAATTTTCTTATAAAGTGCCTCGCGGATAGAGTTTAAGACGACAAAACCGCTATCGCAAAATACTGGTATGCCTACAACCCAGCCCATTATAAGCATGGCAAGCTCAGGGCGTCTTTGTCCGACTAGCTTTACGACCATGTCAGCTAGCTTTAGCGCAGCTCCAGTTTTTTCAAGCACTGTACCGATGATCGTTCCAAAGATGATGACGATGCCGATGCTCTTAAATGTGCCACTAAAACCAACGCCTATCATCGCTGGGATCTTGGATAGATCGATACCTGCGACGATCGCGAGCACCAAAGATATACTCATAAGTGCCAAAAATGGATGCACCTTGAACTTTGAGATCATAACGATCATAAGGATGATTGCTATAACAAAACAGACAATCAAAGCTATACCGCTCATGAAAACTCCTTTATTGTGAGATTTTGCCAGTGATTTTAGCAAAATTTGCTTATATTTTTTCTAATATTTTTAAGTTTTTCTATTAGTTAAATTTTTTTCGTTATTTATCTAAAATTTACTTAATCTGCCCAAATTTAGCCACTTTATAAGATTAAATTTTTAAGGCTATTTTAAAATAACAAAGCCAAGACCAACCTTGTCGGTGTGCCTATCATAATCAATCAAACTCTCGCCGTATCCTGTAAAATACTGCAAATAGCCATAAACGCCACTTGAAAATATCGGAAACATATATGAAAGCTCGGCCGCACCTTTATTTGTTTTATCAAAATGTAAGTTATTTCTTAGCATTAGGCTAAAAATTTGATCATTTAGCTTGTAACTAAGCCTTAGGTCTCCGTGTCCGATGTAGTTTAAAATTTCTTTATTGTCGTTCTTTTCGCCGATCACACTCCAAACTCTTGGTGAAATGGTTAAATCTCCATAGACAAGATCGCCTTGCACGTAGGCTCTGTTCCAGCTCCTCGAGTTGGTGCCATCTCGTCCGTTTGACTCATGCAAAAGTCCAAATTTTAGGTTTTTCACGCCTATTTGCTCTAGGTATTTTGGAGAGGCGAAATTTAAGAAAATTTCAGGCTGATAGTTTGTCTCACGAAAAGGAGCTGAAGTTTTTGTTATCTGCCACCAAGAAGTTTGCGTATATGCTGCCACAAGGCTCTCTCTAAGACCAAAAACGTCGTAAAATAGCGGCTTTGCAAGGCTTATTTGAAACTTCGTCTCAACGCTCTTTCGTCCGTCATCTGGGACAGTTTTAGCGTAAGTTACTGGCAAAAGATAGTTAAATTTATAAAGCTCGATGCCAAGTGCATTTTGTAAATTTTTATCGCTTTTATCTCTTAAAAGATCAGCCTGCTTTAGCTTCGCATCATTTGGTGTTGGCTCACTTGCTTGCACATTTTGCACCGCTTCTTGCTCGCTTAAAGAGCTTTTGGCTAGCTCTTTATAAATTTGCATCGCACCCTTTATATCGCCACTTTGCTCAAGCTCTTGCGCCCTTTTAAAGTCATCCGTCCTGTTTGCCACCAAAAATGTAAGGCTAAGGCTTAAAAGCAATGTAAATTTACTCATTTTTCATCTTTTCATTTGCTATTTTGTACTCTTCTGGGAAATTTACGTTAAAAAACTGCTCTTTGTCATCAAAATTTACTATCTTGCACTTGCAGTTTTTTCGTAAAAGTCCGATTTTGTGCTCATTTTTTAGATAAAGTTCTTTGGCTAATGGGGCTAAGTTTGGACTAAAAAAACCACAAAGCGAGTGGATATGCTCATCATCACCAGCCACAACCATGTCAAATTCATCTTTAAATTTAGTCAGCTCGCCAAGGCTTACAAGATCAAAAAATGGCATATCAGCTGGGATGATAAAGACGCTATGATCAAAGCTTTTTAGCACGCAGTAGAGCGCTAACATCGGCGAATAATCCTCACTGCTCTCATCTTTTATGAGCTTTAGAGGCGGGTTAAATTTCTCAAATTTAGAGCTTACAAAAACCTCATCAAAAACTTTGCTAAATTTAGCGACCTGATAGTGCGTGAGTGTTTCAAATCCCCCAAATGGCAGCAAGGTCTTGTCCTGACCCATGCGCGAGCTCTTGCCACCTGCTAAAATGACGCAAGTTTGCATCTTTTATCCTTTTAAATTTCAAAAAATTACAAAAGTATAACCAAATTTTCTAACTCATCTTGTTTTAAATTTATTATCACTTGATAAAAGCTTTGCCCTTAAATTTGCAAAAATGGGCGCTTTTGCCAAAACAATGGGCTACTTTTTAGCAGATAAAATTAATTTTTTTACCACGCTAATCATAAAGCTAAGAATAATATAATGGCTTACTTTTAAAGGAGATCACATGAGTGAAAGAAATTTACAAATTTTAGGTTGGATAGGCACGTGCTTATCGGTTGTTATGTATTTTTCATACATCCCACAAATAATGGGCAACCTTGATGGCAACAAAACGCCTTATATACAGCCACTAGCTGCTGCGCTAAACTGCACGATATGGACTAGCTATGGCTTACTAAAAGCCAAAAGAGACTATCCGCTAGCAGCTGCAAACTTACTAGGCATAATCTTTGGACTTTTGGCAACTATAACAGCGTTTTAATGCGCTAGCTTCAAGCTTTTTATACTAAAAATAGCCGGTAAATTTGCAAATTTATCGGCTAACAAATCTAAATTTTACAAATAAACTAAAATATCAAATTTAAGACAGGTCTAAAAGTAAATTTCACAAGAAATTTCATCAAATTTTGTCAAAAATGTAAGGCAAAGTATCGCGAAGCGGGCTTTAAAATTTAGCAGCAAGATTTTAAGATAGATTTGGATGTTGTGACAAAATTTTCACACAAGATAAAACACATAGTTTATCGAAGTGTGAAAATTTCTAACTCATTCAAAGATACTTAAAAGCTAACGCCTATAAGTCTCTTGGATCAGCGATTTTACCAGCTATCGCGCTCGCCGCCACAACCGCCGAGTTAGCTAGATAAATTTCACTCGTTCTATCGCCCATACGGCCGACGAAATTTCTATTTGTCGTTGAGATACAGCGTTCATTTGCACCCAAAATTCCCATATATCCGCCAAGACAAGCACCACATGTTGGGTTGCTCACAACTGCGCCAGCTTCTATGAAAATGTCGATTAGCCCCTCTTTTTCAGCAGCTCTTGCGATCTTTTGCGTCGCTGGAGTGATGATGAGCCTTGTTTTGCGAGCTACTTTTTTACCTTTTAGGATTTGCGCTGCTATGCGAAGGTCGCTTAGACGGCCATTTGTGCATGAGCCGATAAATGCTTGATCGATAGCTAGATCGTCGCGAACAGCCTGTCTTACGCTCTTGCCGTTGCTTGGCAAAAATGGATATGCGATGACTGGATCAAGGTTTGTGACATCGATCTCTAAAATTTTGTCGTATTTTGCGCCCTCGTCTGAGTAGAAAAATTTTGGTTTATCGCGTAAATTTTTATCTTTTAAAAACTCTTTTGTGATCTCATCAACCGCGATGATACCGCTCTTTGCGCCAGCTTCGATCGCCATGTTACACATTGAAAACCTATCATCCATGCTAAGGCCATCTATCACCTCGCCGCTAAACTCAAGCGCCTTGTAAAGTGCGCCATCAACGCCTATTTGGCGGATGATCTCAAGGATGAGGTCCTTGCCATAAACGTGCTTATCAAGCTTGCCTTTAAAGACGACTTTGATACTCTCAGGCACTTTAAACCAGTTTTTGCCAGTGATCATCGCGTAAGCTAGGTCGGTGCTACCCATGCCGGTGCTAAATGCCCCAAGAGCGCCGTGTGTACAGGTGTGGCTGTCTGCACCGATGATGACGTCGCCTGGGATGACTAGGCCTTTTTCAGGCAAAATCGCGTGCTCGATACCCATATCTTTTTCGTCAAAATAGTTTTTAAGGTCGTGTTTGTAGGCAAATTCACGTGAAATTTTGGCTTGATTTGCGCTTAAGATGTCCTTTGTCGGGATGTAGTGGTCCATCACGATAGCAAAGCCGTCTGGGTTAGCTAGCTTTTTAGCGCCACTTCGCTCAAACTGCTTGATCGAGATAGGCGTCGTGATGTCGTTGCCTATGATCATATCGATCTTACTCTCGATGATCTCTCCTGCGCTTACCTCTTTGCCAACGTGATCTGAAAATATTTTCTCGGTGATGGTTTGTTTCATAAATTTCCTTTAAATTTTGGGGCGATTTTAACGAAATTTGTATAAAAAGATATTTAGCTAGTGCTTTAAATCACTATAAATTTGACAAAAAATTTATGCTAAAAATTTGGACAGATAAGATTTACAAGATAGCATTTTCTTTTTTATATATTTTAAAATTATAATTTAAGCAACTAAAATAAATTCAATGTAAAATTTAGCTTTAAATTTTATGCTAAAGCCCTAAAATACTCTATTTATTACTTTCGATAAATAAATTAATAAAATTTAGTAAAATTTATCATAACAAGCGTTATTTAGCTACTTTTTGCCATTTTTTCTTAAAAATAAAAATTAAGAGATATTGTTTAACTTTTATTATAAAATACGCCGAAAATTTTAAAAGGATTTAAGATGAAAAAACTCTTTTCTAGCTTGTCTAACAAGATAGCCTTTTTGCTGACAGCTTGGATGCTAATAGGCATAGGCATATTTTTTAGCATAAACTACTCAAATTCCAAATCGGAAAAAATTCAGTCCTACAACAATGTCCGCAAAACTGGGCTAAAATCGACGATGTATTTTGTCGATGAGTTTTTAAAATCAAGACTTCACATGGTGCAAAACTTTGCAAAAGAGCTTGAGGATAAAAAGCTCTATACCAGCAGGGACGACATAGCTGAGGCGCTAAAAGGTGCTTTTATCATTTCACCATTTGACGCGCTATTTGTGGGCTATGCAGATAACGGCAACGTTATAAAAACCGATCTTTTGAAAAACAACCAGCCATTTTTGATACCAAATTTTGATGGTCGCACAAGGGCTTGGTTTAAAGGTGCTAGCAGCAGCGGCAAGCCTGGATTTTCAGAGCCATACATAGATGTCACGACAAAGAATTTAACCACCACAGCCTACGCTCCTATTTTTAATGACAAACACCAGCTAGTAGCGGTAATTGGCGCAAATATCTTCTTAAACAGCTTTAGTCAGGAGCTTTTAGAGATAAAAACAACCAAAACTTCAAATATCATGATCGCCGATGATACTGGCAAAGTGATAGTTCATCCTGATATAAATTTAGTCTCAAAAGAAGATGAAACCTATAAAAACCTCATCAAAGAAAATATGAAAAACAGCATAGATGGCGACAAGGTTTCGCTATTTTTCCATAACGGTATGAGAAACGTCATCTACTGCCAAAACCAAAAGCTAACAGGCTGGAACGTCTGTATAGTGGCTGATGCTGATGAGTTTGTAGCTGAGATAAAAAGCGCTTCAAACAAGCAAATTTTGATGTTTAGCCTATTTTTGATCTCGGTCATCATCGCTATTATGGTGGTCGTTAGATACTTCTTAAGACCGGTTTTAACGATACAAAATGGGCTAATCGAGGTCTTTAAATTTATAAACAACAAAACTTCAAATGTCGAGCCTATCAAGCTAAAAAGCAGCGACGAGCTAGGCGTTATGGCTAGCATCATCAACGAAAACATAGAGAGCACAAAAGAGAATTTAAATAGCGAGCGCGAGTTTTTAGCCAAAACGCAAGAATTTGTAAGCAAGATAAAAGGTGGCGACTTTAGAGCAACGCTAGAAGCGACGACAAATAGCCAAGCTCTGCTAAAGCTAAAAGAGGCATTTGGCGATCTACGTGACTCACTAAAGACAAATATCGCTTCAAATGAGCACGATATCTTGAAAGCGCTAGAAATTTACTTTAAAAATGACTTTACCGCTAGGATAAACGACGAGGGCGTCATCGCAAAAGGCATCGACGCACTTGGCGATAAGATCGCGCAGATGCTAAAAAATAATGAAGATGTCGCAAAACTGCTAGAAGACCGCGCTAAAGCGCTAAAAGGCTACATGCAAGAGCTAACGACTAAGGCAAACAAGAGTGCGACTTCGCTCTCTGAGGGTGCAGCTGCGGTTGAGCAGATGAGTGCGTCTATGAGGCAGGTAAATGCAAGATCAGACGATGTCAAAAGGCAGTCTGAGGAGATAAAAAATATCATCACCATCATCCACGACATCGCCGATCAGACAAATTTACTAGCCCTTAACGCTGCCATTGAAGCAGCACGTGCGGGAGAGCATGGCAGAGGCTTTGCGGTTGTGGCTGATGAGGTTAGAAATTTAGCCGAGCGCACTCAAAAAAGCCTTGGTGAGATCGAGGCAAATGCAAATATCCTAACGCAAAACATCGATGATATGAGTGCAGCCATAAACGAGCAAACCATAGCGATCGCTCAGATAAACACTCTAGTTGCTGACATCGACAACCTAACAAAAGAAAATCTTGAAGTGGCAAATCAAACAAACAAGGCCACAAACGAAGTCGATGAGATCGCTGATCAGATCGTTAAAGAGGTCGCTAAAAACAAATTTTAACTTTTGTCCTAGCAAGCCAGCTAGGACATTTCATTAAAACATTTTTGCAACATTTCTGATATAATCCCCGCATGAAGTACGCACATTTAGTTCAAATAGCAGATTATCTATCGAAATTTAAAAAGATAAGCCAAGCAAAGCGCGTAAGCGACATGGCTATACTTATCGAATTTAGCGGCGAAAAGATCATTTTTGATCTAAATAAGTCAAACTCAGCGATCTACAAAGATGATGAGCTAAAAGAGGCGAAAATTTATCAAGCACCCTTTGATAATGTCCTAAAAAAGCGCTTTAACGCCTCACATATAAAAAGCGTCGAGTGCCTAAAAGACAATAGAATTTTAAAATTTACCTGCACGCAAAGTGGCTCATATAAAAGCGAAAATTTCATCCTCTATCTTGAATTTACAGGCCGCTTTACAAATGCTGTGATAACTGATGAAAATAACGTGATCATCGAGGCGCTAAGACACATCGATAATAGCTACCGCAAGATAGAAACTGGCGAGGTTTTAAAAGAGCTGCCAGCCATCGCTATAAAAGAAAAGCCGTGCGAGCCGATAACTGACTTTGAGGCATTTTTTAGAAGTGAAGCCACTAGGATAAATGAGGCTAGGATAGCTAGCTTAAAAGAGGCAAAGCTTGCTAGCGTGCAAAAAAAGATAGATAACATGAGTGAAATTTTAAACTCGCTTGAAGATAAAGATGAGCTTATGAAAAAGAGCGAGGAGTTTGCAAACTACGGCACGCTCTTGCTTGCAAATTTGGCAAATTTTAAGGGCTATGAGAGAGAAATTTGCCTGAAAGATTTTGACGGCAATGAGATAAAACTAACTCTTAACGACACGCCAAAAAATAGCGCAAATGAATTTTACTCAAGATCAAAAAAACTTCGTGCAAAAGCCCTTGGAGTGGAGATAGAAAAGAGAAATTTAAGTGAAAAGATCGAGTTTTTAGAAGGGCTAAAGTCGCTTTTAAAAGAGGCTAAAAGTGCTTACGAGCTTGAAATTTTAAGCCCAAAAAACAAGGCAAAACAAAGAGAGAGACAGATAAAAGATGTGAGCGAAAATGCTGAAATTTTCTATATTAGAGAGTTTAAAATTTTAGTTGGCAGAAATGAAAAAGGCAATATAAATTTACTTGATCTTGCCAAAAAAGATGACATCTGGCTTCATCTAAAAGACGCCCCAAGCGCTCACGTCATCATAAAAACAAACAAGAGCAAAGTGCCAGAAGACGTGCTAGAGATGGCTGCTAAATTTTGCGTGGAATTTAGCGTAAAAGGGGCTGGCAGATACGAGGTGGATTACACTAAACGTGAAAATTTAAGGCGCGAAAATGGCGCAAATGTCACTTACACAAACTACAAAACGATCATCATAAATAAAGGCTAAAAATGGCGGTAACACCTTTAGGAAACAGCAACTTCATCAACCAAAACGCCCCAGTCGTCTCGCAGGTGCATGCAAACCAGCAAGCACGCTTTGACATGCAAGCGCTGATGGCATCTGAGCTAGCTACCCAGCAAAATGAGGAGATCAAAGAGGTGCGTCCGATGGAGGAGTCATATAAAATAGACCCTGAAAAAGAGCACGAGCGTCAAAAAAGCGAAGAAGAGGCGAGCGAGTTTGAGAACGAAGAGCAAAATGCAAAAGCCAAAGACGAAGAGAATTTAAAAGACGAGCTTGATATCGAAGAAGAGAGCGAAGAACCGCACGTTTTGGATATAAAAATTTAAACTTTTAAATTTAAAGACAATGGTTTAAATTTGCAACCATTATTTTTAAAATTTACTAGCTAACTGCGCCTAAAATCATAAAAACAGATAATTAAAAAGTAGAAATTAAAAGAAGTAAAAGTGGCGAGAGGATGAGAGAATCGAACTCCCCACCAGACGGTCAACCGCCCAGTCATCGGGTTTGAAGCCCATGAGCATCACCAGATTACTTTATCCTCCGTGCGTGTTATTTTAGCAGATTTAGATAAATTTTAGCCCATTTTCTATAAACTTTTTAAAATTACAAAAGGATTTATGATTTCTAAATTTAGCGTTTTTGCATTTTTGGTCTTATTTTTTAGCTCTTGCTCCTCAGTCCTCACCCCAGCAACAGCGCCGCTAAATGTATATGACGCATACTCCATTTCTCGCGATAAACGCGGCATCTACTCGATCTCTCGTGATAAATTTATCCAAAGCAAGCTACAAAGCAAAATTTTGTTTTCAAAAGGGCTCAGCAACATCGACATCGAGATAGAGGTCTTTTACGGCGATGCCTATCTCATAGGGCTTGTTGATAGCAAAGAGCTAGGAGATAAGCTAGTTGAGCTTGCCAAAAGCACGGACGGAGTGCGAAAAATTTACACCTATCTTAGGGTAAAAAAGAGCGAGTATCCGTGCGATAGCCTAAGCATTCTTGCAAATTTAAAGCAAAATCTATTCAAAGATAGCGTCGTTGAGGGCACAAATGTGCGTGTTAGCATCGTTGGCTGTGACGTTGTTTTTAGCGGTGTGGTAGATAGCATCGAGCAAGAAAAGCACGCCATTTGGTACGCTAAGCACATTGATGGCGTGGCTGATGTCTATTCGTTTATCAAAGTTATCAAATAAATTTATACCTCGCGCTTTTTCACAAAGCTTGCTATCAGACTTGGCAAGATGATGAGCGCACCAAGCAGCATAAATACCATAACAAGATCAGTTAGCAAGCCAAAATAAATTGTCGGTATAAAGTTGCTAGTTATCATCACGCTAAAGCCAAGGAAAATGGTAAATGAGGTGTAATACATCGCGTATCCGATGCTAGCGTGTGCAGCCTTGATGCTCTCAAAAACGTCCTTTGTAAGCAGCTCCTCTTTGAAGCGGTGGATGTAGTGGATGATATCATCAACGCCGATACCTATACTAATGGCCGCTATCGTAATGCTCATCACATCAAGCGGTATGCCAAAAAATCCCATCACGCCAAAGAGCGTGCAAAGCGGGATCAAATTTGAAACAATGGCGATGGTTGCTAGCTTGATACTTCTAAAAACAAAGCAAAATATGACAAAAAGTATCGCAACCGTTAGTCCAAATGTATCAACCTGCGAGCTAAGTAAATTTTGAAGCATGTTATTATAAAGCACCATCATGCCGACAACTTCGATGCTTACGTTATCGTTTTTGGTTAGCTCTGCAAGCCCTTCTCTAAGCTCTTTTAGAAATAAATTTCGTCTAAGCTTTGGATCGCTATCAACGATCCTTAGGCTAAATCTAAGCTCGTCGTTTTCGACGCTTACATAAGGATTTAACAAGATATTTTTATACTCAAGTGGTAGCTTCTCATACATCGCAGCTAGCAAAAAATCATCACTAACGCCGTTATTTAGCTCTTTTATCGCCTTTATAAGCGTTGCAAGCGAGCTTACGTTGCCTACAAATTTTTGCTGCATCAAATGGTCGTGAATTTTCTCTGCAACTCTTGTGTGGTAGCTGTTAAACCAGTATTTCGCACTCTTTGCGTCGTTTTCAAATTCACTCTCAAAGTCATCTTTTTCATCAGTTTTTTCTTGTTTTGGCTCGCTCTCTTTAAATTTCACTATCACATCAACTGGGATCGTGCCGCCAAGCTTTGTGTCGATGACCTGCATGCCTTGGCGGATCTGCGTGCTCTCTTTAAAGTAGCCAATGAAGCTGTTTTCGACCTTTATCTTACTGATGCCATAAACGCCAAAGCAGACAACAAGCACGCAAACTGCGTAGATGATCTTTCTTGAGTTTAGGGCTAAATTTGCGCAGTATTTTGTAAATTTAAAGCTATTTTCAAATGTCCTAACAGGAGCAAGCTTCTTTAAATTTACATTTATCGCGCCAAATAGCAAAAACGCAAGCACAAGTGAAACGCTAATGCCAGCACTCATCATAATGCCAAGCATGATAACTGGCTTTATATCGGCACTCATTAGTGAGCTAAAGCCAATGACTGTTGTAAATATCGCCCAAAAAGATGGAGAAAATTTGTCACGAAGTGTCAGATAGATGAGCTGATTTTGGCTGTATTTTGGGTGCCTTGCGTAAAATTCTCTGTAGCTAACGACTAGGTGAATGACTGTTGAAATGGTGATAATTAGCTGAAGTGCGATGTAGTTTGAGCTAATGACCGTCACTTCCCAGCCAAACATACCAAAAATCCCAGTCGTAAAAATGGCACTTACCGCGCAGATAAACATCGGCAAGACGATCCATCTAATCTGCCTGAAAAATAGCCACAAACTAAAGCTAAGAAGCGCTAAAACGCTTAGCCCATAAACCAAAAGATCGCTCTTTATAAAGCCTATCATATCATCAGCGATCATGTTTGCGCCGCCTAAAAAGAGCTCATCGTTTGCGTTAAATTTAGCGATGGCTGCCTTTATGGCTTCAAGGTTTTTGTGATCGCTCTTTCTAAGCTCATCTCGGTAAGCTTTAAACTCCGCTAAAAGCGCTTTAAATTTCTCTTTTTCAGCCTGCGTGATAGTGCCGTTTGACTCTTTTTGGCTAAGTAAATTTCGCTCATTTAAAAGCTCGTTAAATTTATCATCTTGCTTTAAATTTAGTGCGATAGCTGTGGTTTTTAGATCTTTGCTTATCAAATTTCCGCTATAAATGGGACTTTTTGCAAACTCAAGCTTTGCTTTTGAGATATTTATATCTTTATCACTTAGTGTTGGAGTGTGATCTAAGATGCCTGTAACGCCACCTTTTACGCTATTTAGAAGTGGCACATTTAAGATAGAGATGACGCTGCTAACCATATCGTTTTTGGCTAGCTCGCCACTCAAATTTTTAATAAGCTCTAAATTTTTAGGTAAAAAAAGATCATCTTTTGGGGTGAAAGCAACCACCAAAAGCCCTGGCGAGTCGTAGCGCTTTGCGATCTGCCTATAGGCTTTTAGATCTGGATCATGCTCAAGCAGCAAGGTCTCAGCCGAAGCATCGATGCTAAGCTTTGTGCTAAGGCAGCCAAAAACAACACTTAAAAGCAGGACAAGCGCGATAACAAGCTTATTTTTGGCAATGATAAATTTAAAAATTTGTCGCATTAAGGATTAGTTTTGTTTTGATCAGGCAAAACCGCTTCGTTTAGTTTTTGTAAAAGCGTATTAAAATCGCCATTGTTTAGCACGTCGCCAAACTGACTTCTATAAGTTTGAATGATGCTCACACCAACGATATCAAGGTCGTAAATGAGCCAGCCACGCTCTTTTGCATCGTAAAATTTATAGACAAATTCATAGTTTTTGCCGTCATTTAGAAGCTCTGATGTGAGCCAGTATCTATTTTTTTGAGGCTCACTCTCTCCAGTGATGTGGATCTGTTGGTCTTTGTAGCCTAAGAGTTTATTTATGTATGAGCTTTTTAGCTTTTGCTCAAATGCTGCGTCAAATTTAGCTTGCTCGTCAGCACTTAGGCTGTTGTAGCGTTTGCCAAGGCTGATCTTTGCCATTTGTTTGTAGTCAAATAGTGGATCAAGCAGAGCAAAAATCTCTTTTGTCTTTGCATTGTTATCTAAATTTGTATTTTTTAAAATTTCAATCACCTTTGTTGTTTTTGCCTCTATCTCAGGCTTTATCTGCTCTTTTGAGAGGGCAAAAAGGCTAGTCGCTAAAAGTAAAATCGCTGCAAGAGCTTTTAAAATTTTCATACTTACTCCTTGATAAGTTTGTCGCGTCTTTGCTCGTAAGCATCGCGTAAAAATGGATATAGATCGATCGCGTCTTTGCGTAGTTTTTCATAAGCAGTTGGGTCTTGTGAAAAGCTGTTAAACGCCCTATATGACTTGATGCCAGCCGATAAAAGCATAGGATCAACGTAGCTGATAGGATCAGCAAAATAGTCTCCAACTAGGCCTCCAGTATCTCTTAAATTTGATGGTCCAAGCAAAGGCCAAACGATGTGAAAGCCGCTTCCTAGCCCCCAGTAGCCAAGGGTTTGTCCAAAGTCCTCGTTGTGAGCCTTTAGATCATAGTATTTTGCCCCGTCCGTTAGCCCTCCAAAGCCAATTATTGTATTTGCCAAAAAGCGCAAAGTCTCCTCGCCGGCGTTTTGAAATTTAAACTGAAGCAAGTTATTTACAAAACGCACTGGGAAAAGGAGGTTGTCAAAGAAATTTGCAACCATCGTCCTAGCCGTAGCTGGCACGACATAAGCGTAGCCTTTTGCCACTGGAGTTAGCATGTTTATGTAGATAAAGTCATTTACATTTGTCATCACTCTGTTATAGCCACTAAGCGGGTCAAAAACATCTTTTTTTGCTTCAAATTCAACGTCAAAATCATCTTTTTCACTGTTTGCGTTCAGGTCAGCACTTGCACAGGCTAAAAGCAGGCTACAAAAGATAGCGAGCAAAAATTTCATCATAAAACCTTAAAATTTATTTATAAAACACAGCTTGATTTTATCCTCTTGAAACTTTACAAGAAATTAAAGAAAATTTGTAATTTTAAGCTTGTGAATTAATATAATTAGATATACTTTGCAAATTATTATTATATATTTAGAGGTTAAAATCTTGAAAGCAGATATAAATTTAGAGCTATTTCTAGGCGAAGATACGCAGGTTTTGGCAAAGCATATAGCGCTACTTAAGGCGATAAAAGAGACAAAAAGTATCACAAAAGCGGCTGAGGTTGTCGGCATATCATATAAAAACGCTTGGGACTGCTTAGATACGATAAATAACAAAAGCAGCAAGCCTCTCATCATAAGAGCTGATGGCAACAAGAAAAATAGCGGTTCAGAGCTTAGCCCATACGCCAAAAAACTGATAAAAATTTACGACGCCATCCTTGAGACGCAAAAGGACTTTTTACAAAAAATTTGCCAAAAGGTTGATTTTGAAGATGTTGATATCATAAATTTACAAAGAATGAGTATGAATTTAAGTGCGAGAAACCAGCTCTCATGCGAGATCGTCAGCATAAACAGAGGTGCTGTAAATTCTGAGATCACCGCAAAGCTAAGCAATGGAAACACGCTTGAAGCGACTATAACAGTTGAGAGCGAGAAAAATTTAGGCCTAAAAGTGGGTCAAAAGGTAGTTTTCATCTTTAAAGCGCCCTCTGTCATCCTTGCAAAAGATCTTGATATAAAAATAAGCACTAAAAATCAGCTAAAAGGCGAGGTCATCGAGGCAAAGATAGGCGCTGTAAATGCCGAGGTCACGCTAAAACTAAGCGACGAGCAAACTTTAACTGCCATCATCACAAAAGATAGCGCGATGGATATGCAAATAGGCGTTGGTGACACGCTTTTAGCCATAGTTAAATCATCTCAAATCATTATAGGAGTATAAATGAAAAAGGTTTTTAAATTTCTATGTGTGGCAGCTCTGCTTGCCATAAACGCACTTGGCGCAGAGGTAAATGTCTATGCCGCAGCAAACACGACTTATGCGTTTCCTGAGCTTATAAAAGAGTTTAATAAGCTTCATCCAGACGCCAAGATCAACCTAACTCTTGGCGCAAGCGGTGGCCTTGTCACGCAGATACAAAACTCAGCTCCAGCTGATATCTTCATGGCTGCCGATATGGGCTTTGCGCAAAAGGCATACGACACAGGCTTTGCAGTGGCTGCGCCAAAAGTTTATGCACAAGGCGCTTTGGCGATCTTTTCTATAAGAGACGTGGACTTTAAAAAGGGCATCGAAGTGGTTCGTGGCTTAAAAGCGATCTCGGTAGCAAACCCAGAGACCGCACCTTACGGCAAGGCTAGTATCGAGGCTCTTAAAAATGCAAAACTTTATGACGAAGTAGAGAAAAACATCGTCTATGCTCAAAAAATTTCTGAGACACTTTCTCAAGCATTGAGCGCTTCAGATGTTGGATTTATCGCTGCTAGTGCATTATTTGACAAAAAAATGGAAAAATACAAAGAGGGCACTAACTACATCTTCGTGCCTCAAGAGCTCTACACTCCGATCGATCAAGGCATAGTGCTCTTAAAACATGCTGATGGCAACGCTGATGCGAAGGCATTTTATGAGTTTATCTTGGGCGAAAAGGCAAGAGAAATTTTCAAGAAATTTGGTTATAACGTCCCAGCTAAATGATAAGAGCAAAGATCGTTCAAATTTCTTCTAAAGATGGCGTCAGTTTTTTTGAGCTTGAGTGCCTAAATTTAGGGACAAATTTATATATGCTAGCCTTAAATGAGGCTAGCAAATTTGCTCTAAATGATGAGGTGAGCTTAAATTTCAAAAGTTCAGATATCATCTTATCAAGGCTTAGACTTGAGGCTAGTTCGCTTGAAAATGAGCTAAAATGCGAGGTTGCTAGCATAAATCACGGCGAAATTTTAAGCATCGTTAGCCTAAAGTGTGAGCAGTTTTTCTTTGAAGCGATCATCTCAGATCACGCTCTAAAAGGGCTAAATTTAGCGGTAGGCGAGCAGGTTTTTGCCTACGTTAAATCAACAAGTATCCACGTAAGCGCTTAAAAATGATAGAAATTTCATGCAAAAAAGAGCTAAATGGCGGGGGCGGTAAATTTATACTTGAGGCCGAGCTTGCCTTTGAAAGTGGCGAGTTTGTCGCACTTTATGGAGCAAGTGGCGGAGGTAAAACAACGATTTTAAGGCTTATCGCTGGCTTTGAAGTCCCGCAATGTGGCGTCATAAAGGTTGGAGATAAGATATTTTTTGACGAAAAGACAAATTTAGCCCCGCAAAAGCGAAATATCGGCTTTTTGTTTCAAGACTACGCCCTTTTTGAAAATATGAACGTCTTTAAAAATTTGCTTTTTGCAAATAATGATAAAAATTTAGCAAACAAACTACTTGAAATTTGCGAGCTAAAGAGCCTAAAAAACGCGAAAATTAGCACCCTCTCAGGTGGTCAAAAGCAGCGCGTGGCACTCGCTCGTGCGGTGATGAGAAAGCCAGAAATTTTACTGCTAGATGAGCCACTAAGCGCCCTAGATAACGCCATGCGCGAGAAGCTGCAAGACTATTTGCTAGCACTTCACGATGAGTTTAAGATGAGTGTTATATTAGTAAGTCACGACATAGCTGAAATTTACAAGCTTTGCAGCAAGGTTTTTGTCCTTGAAAATGGCAAAATTTCAAGGTCTGGCAGTGCGAGCGAGATATTTTTAAAAAGTGCTGGATCGCAGAAATTTGCATTTAACGCTAAGGTCTTAGAGATCAAAAAACGTGACGCTATTTTTGTAGCAAATGTGCTAATAAACCGCCAAATTTGCGAGGTCGTGCTAAGTAGCGCAGAAGCTAGTGGGCTAAGAGCTGGTGACACGGTGGTGGTTAGTACAAAAGCCTTTGGCGTAAATTTGGTAAAAGCATGATGAACGAGCTAGCAAATATTGATTTCGAGCCGTTTTGGCTCTCGCTAAAACTCTCTTTTATCACGACCTTTATCCTATTTTTCTTCTGCGTAGGGCTTGCTTACTTTATGTCGCAAAAGAAATTCTTTGGTAAGGCATTTTTAGAGTCCATCATCTCGCTGCCTTTGGTGCTGCCACCAAGCGTTCTTGGCTTTTATCTGCTCATTTTTCTCTCGCCTTACTCATTTTTTGGCAAATTTATCGAAGAGCTCTTTGGCGTGAGGCTAGTTTTTAACTTCACGGGCCTTGTTGTAGCAAGCTGCATCTACTCGCTGCCATTTATGTTTGGGCCTATTTATGCTGGGCTAAATAGCCTAAAAAAGAGCCTTTTTGAGGCGAGCTACAGCCTTGGAAAAAGCAAGCTCACGACCATTTTTAGAGTGATCTTGCCAAGTATCAGATCAAACTTACTAACCGCGATCGTTGTTAGTTTTGCTCATACGATGGGCGAGTTTGGCGTGGTTTTGATGATAGGTGGCAGCGTGGCTGGCGAGAGCAAGGTCGCTAGTATCGCGATATTTGAGGCGGTTGAGATGCTTGACTATACCAAAGCTCACATCTACGCTCTTTTGATGCTAATAATCAGCTTTTTCGTCCTTTTTATCGTCTATTTTTTAAATTCTAAAAAAGCTTAAAGATATATAATAGATAAAATTTTTAAAGGACAAAACATGATAAAAGTGCCTACAAGCATCTATTTAAGGACTTTAGACGGTAAAGAATTTGACTTTTCAGCCTTTGCAAGGACCCACGACTGTGTAGTTTTTATCTATCCAAAGATAGGTGAGGACTTTGAGCTTTTAAGCGAGCAGCTGCAAATGACTGCTGGCATGAAGGGCTGCACGAAGCAAGCGATAAACTACAAAAAACTTCTTAAAGAATTTAACGATCTTGGCTTTATGGTAGTAGCTATTGGCTCCCAAGATATCGCAGCTCAGAAGAAATTTGAAGAAGAGACCGCAACTGGCGTGATGTTTTTAAACGATAGCGAGTTTATGCTAGAGCGCGCACTTGAACTACCGGTATTTGCAGCTTCAAATGGGCATAAATTTTACTTTCGTCAAACACTTATCATAAAAGGTGGCAATATAAGGCGCGCATATATCGTTGATGAACCTGAAAACGACGCTAAAAATATGCTGGAGAAGATAAAAAACGAAGACTACTAAGGATAGAAAATGGACAAAAATAGCAAGATCGAAAAGTCTTATGATGAGCTAACATATAAATCAGCAGCATTTGCGCAGTCATCGCCCTATAAACTAGAGGCTTGCGCCACACTTCTTGGCATCAATCCACCGCCTTGCAAAAACGCAAAAGTTTTGGAGATAGGTTGCAGTTTTGGTGGAAATTTGATCCCATTTGCGGTAAATAACGAGAACGCAAGAGTAGTTGGCATCGATCTTAGCGGCGAGCAAATAAGGCGCGGAAAAGAGATCGTAAAAGAGATAGGACTGCAAAATTTAGAGCTAATTCACGGCGACATCTGCGAGTTTAAAAGTGATGAGAAATTTGACTACATCATCGCTCACGGCGTCTTTAGCTGGGTGCCTGACTTTGTAAAAGATGCTATTTTAAGGGTCGTAAGAGAAAATTTAAGCCAAAACGGCGTAGCATTTATATCTTACAACACTTATCCAGGCTGGAAGGTAAAGGATATATTACGTGATCTTATGTTGCTTGCTGCAGAAAAAAAAGAAGGAATAAGAGATAAATTACAATCAGCAAAAGAAGCACTTTTGGTCTTTAAGAAGGTGCTATTAAATAGAGATAGTGAGGCATTTGAAAAAGCTATACCTGCAAAATCGCTTATATCTAAAATAGATAATATCCTTGAAAATAGTGATAATTATATAGCTCATGAATTTTTAGAAGTTATAAATGATCCATTTTATTTTAAAGATTTTTGTAACAAAATAGATAAATTTGATTTGGCTTATCTTTGCGAAAGTGATCTTAATGATATTTTTGCGCCAGATTTTGGAAATAATCTTGTTGATGATTTTAAGAAGAAGCATTTTGGTGATCGTATACAAAGTGAGCAATTTTTTGATACATTAAACATGAGGCCTTTTAGACAGAGCCTAATAGTGCATAAGGAAGCTTATGAGCTTGTTAAAGAAAAACACATAGGGCCAAGCGACATAGCAAAGATAAATGTTGCTGTAAACTTTAAAAAAGTCGGTGATATGTGGGTTAGTGCAAACCAGGATAAGGCTATGCCACATGATATATCATGGCTTTGTGAAATATTTCATAAGATATACCCAGCAAGTATAAACCTTTCTCAGATTTTAGAAGTTTTACCAGAAGATAAGCTCAATGTCTATACTGCTTTTATAAGAGTGCTTTCAAGTGTTTTTGATGAGGCAATAGTTGGAACTAAAGAATTTTTAGATATCAAATATGAACCCGGAAAGACTAGATTAAAAGAAGCTCTTGTACCTTACATGAGGTATTTTTCTAAAAATGGGGTCGAAAAAGATATTGTTTTTGCTAATGAGTTAAATTTTAGTGAATCAAACTTCTTGCAAGAAGACTTTGACATCATTCTTGAGTTTAATGGTAAAAATACAGAAGCTGATATAGTCAATAAGGTGATAAAAAATATAAAAGCTGGCAAGTTAAATCTTGTAAATGAAAAAGACCAAAAACATCTTGCAGTACATGCAAAAGAGTATGTAAAAAGACTATCCATAATTCTAAGCATTGGTTTTGCATTTGAAGAGATAGAATAAAGATTTAAGCGATGAGAAAGTTTTTTGCTCTTATATTTTGTATATTTCTAACAGGTTGTGCTAGCAAGCCAAGCGTGAAAAATCTAAATCTTAAAAGCAGCCTAAACTACGGCGGCGAAGAGCTTGCAAAGATACTTGAGCAAGATGATGCAGTAGCATTTAGCAGCAACTTGCGTGAGGGAGTTTTCATCTACATAAGTAACGCCAAAGTCGCAAACTATCTTGGCGTAGTAAGAGCTGAGAGACACGCTAAATTTAGCGTAAAAGAGCTAGGTAAAAACGATCTTTTGATAAAAAGCGTAAATGATCTCGCGCAAAGTTTTGATGCTAGTTTGGAGCGAGCTAGAGAGCTAAAATGCGGCACTTTAGTGATCAGGCTAAAAGATAAATTTCAAGATTTAGAAGCGGCAAATAAATTTTTAGAGCAAAACGAGAGCGCATTTTTAAAGATGAGTGGTGAGATAAGCTGCAAGTAGCCTTATCTTCCCTGCTCTATAATCCTAAAAACTTCATCCTCTAAACTCAAAGCATTTTTGCCAAAAGCTACGTAAAATGGGCTTTTTAGATCCGCTAGCTTGTAGCTTGGCTCGCATCTGTCGCTAGCGTTTAAGACCTTGCCACCGCTAAATTTCACTACCGCCTCGCCTGCAGCATTGTCCCAAAGATAGCTTGGGCTAAATCTCACATATATCCCGCCAAGCTCGGCTAAACGGCAAAATTTAATGGCAGATCCGATGCATTTTTGCTCTAAATTTAAACTATCTCTTACAAGTTCAACCTTCTTCGTCTCGCCTCTTCTGCTTGAAAAGATGAAGCTATTTAAGCTTTTAGCTTTTTCATTTAGATCTTGTTTTTCTACGACCTCATCATTTGTGCCTAAAATTTCTTTAAAAGCGCCGTTTTCATCAGCGTAAAAAAGCTCTTTACTAACTGGGATAAAAATGACGCCAAGCACCGGTCTAGCCTCTTTTATAAGCGCTATACAAACACAAAATTCGCCATTTCTAGCTAAAAATTCTTTCGTGCCATCAAGGGGATCAACTAGCCAAAACTCATCTTTGTCACTCTCTTGCAAGATGCTCTCTTCAGAGCAAATTTTTATCCCACTTTTGCTTAGCTCTTTTAGTATCACCTCATTTGCCGCTAGGTCAGCGCTAGTTAGCGGCGAGCTGTCATCTTTTAGGCAGACTTTAAGCGCCTGGCCATTAGATGAGTAAAATTTCATTATCTCACCCCCAGCGCTGATGGCTGCCTTGATGGCTAAATTTAAAAGCTCGCTCATTTTGGTGTTCTGTTTGTCTCTCCGACGTAGAGCTGTCTTGGACGGACGATCTTTATAGTGTCTTGCTCTTTTAGCTCGATCCACTGGCTGATCCAGCCTGGCGTCCTGCCGATCACGAAAATGACGGCAAACATATTATTTGGTATGCCAAGCGCTTTTAGGATGAGCCCTGAGTGAAAATCAACATTTGGATATAAATTTCTACTTACAAAGTAGTCGTCATTTAGCGCGATCTCTTCGATGCGGTTGGCGATCTTGATAAGCTCTGAGCTAATGCCGATCTCATCCATCAGCTGATCTCTCATCTTTTTAAGCACCTTTGCGCGAGGGTCGAAGTTTTTATAGACCCTGTGACCAAAGCCCATTAGCCTAAATGGATCGTTCTTATCCTTTGCTCTAGCGATGTATTTATCGACGTTTGCGACCGAGCCGATCTCTTCAAGCTGGCGGATGACGCCCTCGTTTGCCCCACCGTGAGCCCAGCCCCAAAGAGCGCCGATACCAGCGCTTATACATGCGTATGGGTGCGCGTGCGTAGAGCCAACAGTCCTAACGGTAGTCGTCGAGGCGTTTTGCTCGTGGTCAGCGTGGAGCATAAAGACCGTGTCAAGCGCCTTTATCTCGATAGGCTTAAGATCGACGTGCTCGTATGGATAGCCCCTCATCATGTAGAGGAAATTTTCAGTAAAGCCACGATCTAAATTTGGATATATAATAGGAAGTCCGCGTGAGTAGCGGTAGCTAAAGGCTGCGATCGTTGGGATCTTGGCGATTATACGCATAGCCATCTCGTGATACTCTTCAGGCTTGTCCATATTTAGGTGATCTGAGTAAAAGGCACTTAGCGCTGAGACTGCTGCCTGCAAGATCGCCATAGGGTGCGCTTTGTCTGGAAATGCATCAAATAGCTTCATCATGCCCTCGTGTATGAAGCTCCTTTTTTTGAGCTCATCTTTAAAGCCCCTGTATTGCTCGTTCGTTGGCAGCTCTTTGTTTAAAAGCAGGTAGGCAACGTCCAAAAATGTCTTATTTTCAGCCAAATAGGCGATGTCGTAGCCCCTATACATGAGCTCGCCCTTTAGGCCGTCTATGTAGGTTATGGCTGAGCGGCACATCGCAGTTGAAGTGTAGCCTCTGTCAAAGGTAAACATCCCAGTGTCGCTAAAGAAGGTCGATATGTCGATGACGTCTGGCCCCATCGTGCCTTTTAGGATAGGAAATTCATAGCTTTTGCCAGTTCGGTTGTCGATTAGTGTGGCTGTATTTGATGACATTTTTACTCCTTGCTTTTTGATTGCATTAAAATTTTGATGATTATAGCTCCTATTATAGCTTGTGCGAGGCTTGCTAGGATGAAAGATGAGTAAGAATAGTCACTTATCTCGCCTGATTTGTGTGCGATAGTAGCAACTGCGATCAAAAGAGTGAGCGGCATAGACTGCGAAACTGAAAATAAAAATATCCCTCTAAAGCCAAGCTTGCCCAAAAAGAGCAAACTAGATACAACTCTCGTGCCAAGCATCGCTAAAAATATAAAAATAGCATCCTTTATCACTTCGCTAGATCCTAGGCTTGAAAGCTTAAAGGTTGAGCCTATGTGGATGAAAAATATCGGCACCAAAAAGCCAAATCCAAAGCTTGAAAGCTTGTGCGGCAAGTCCTTTTTGTGATCGAAAAATGTCGTGATAAACATACCTGCGATAAACGCACCAAAGGCAACCTCTAAATTTAGATAGAGCATCAAAGCTATCATCGTGAAAAATACCGCAATGCAAAGCCTGATGTCCTTCTCGTCCTTGTCGTAGTGCGGCATGAGCACCACTTTAAGCCCTGGATACCACCAAAAAAGCACGTCCAAAATTTTAAAGCTAAGCACGCTGATAGCCAAAAATAGGATCAAATAGCCAATCGTTAGCCATAAATTTATGCTCGCTCCAAACTGCAAGTAAGCAGCGGTAAAGGTTAGAAGCGTGATGCTTAAAAGCTCGCCGATAGTTGCTATTAGCATGCTTAAATTTAGCCACTCTTGCTGCTTGCCATACTCCTTAAATAGCGTAAATACCATACCAACGGCCATTATCGGGATGATGATAATGTAAAGCAGGCTAAGCTCAAGTCCTAGCGTCAAAGCCGTGGCTAGAGCATAGATGAGCGCTAGATAGATGAGCCCAAGGCGCAAAATTTTACGGTCGATGTTTATTAGCATCCTAAGATCGATCTCCATGCCAGCTAGAAACATCAAAAAGAAAAAGCCAACTTCGCTGATGAGCTTAAACATCTCGTTTTCGCCGACAACTCCGATGTAGCCAGCAACCGCTCCAAGTAGTATCTCAGCAGGCGCAACTGGGATGCGTAAAATTTTAGAAATATAAGGCGAAGCAAAGACGATAAATGCCAAAACGACAAGGATGCTAAGCTCGCTTGCTTGGTGTAACTGCAAAAAGATCCTTAAAATAAAAATGCCTGATTGTATAAAAAGCTTTGTTATTTTTTGATTAAGCTAAGCAAAATTTGGGCAAAATGGCGGCTATTTTTAGAAATTTGGAGTGAAATTTTATGCGTAAATTTAGCCTTTTTATTTTGATATTTTTTGGCGTCTTTTCTTTGGCAGGCGAGCTAAATTTAGTTGAGAGTTTTAGATTTGATGGCAGCACATTTTATAAAAAACAAGTGGTTAAAAATGAGAGTTTTTACTTTTTAAAAAATGAAAACATGGACGAGCACTTTGCTGCTTTTAAGGTAAAGTTTGACAAAGATGTCAAGACAAAAAGCGAGCTAGAAAAGCTAAAAATGGCTCTTAAGCAAGATAAAAACGTGCTTTTTAGCGAAGAAAATGATCAAATTTTAGCTCTTATAAAAAATGAAACTAAGAGCAAAAATATAGAAATAATCCACTTTTTGCTTAAAAAAGATGGAGTTTTGATGCTTTCGTATGAGAGAATTTATGATCCACAAACATCAGCAGATGCCCTTAAACCAGTGCTTTTAAGAGAAGCTAGAAATTTTATGCTACAGATGCCAAAGATAGAAGCTAGGTAGAGAGGCACATGTGACGGCACTACGCACTGCATGCGATTGTATATCGGTAAGCCTCAGTAAATTTTAAAATTTCATGAGCGAGTAATTTCGGCTCTAAAATTTGAGTTAAGCTGTAAGCGAAGCCAAATTTTAGTAGCCAATTCTTGCGAGTGAATGAAAGTTTAAAATTTGCTTTGAGATGTAAATTTATCAAAAGGGAGACAAGGGGACTTAAATTACGAAGCCGTCCCCTTATCCCCCTTTTTAAATCCCCCAAACCCCTCGCACGTTAGAGATGGCATGCTTCAGTGCTTCGCACTGCATGCGTTTTATGACAAAGAAACTCAAGTAAATTTTAAGAGCATATCACGGCTCTAAATTTAGTGCTAAACGAAGTGTAGCCTAAATTTAGTAGTCTGCTAAGGCGAGTGAGTAAGATTTTAAAATTTGCAAAATAGTTTTTTAGAAATTTAAAGTTTTTTCTTCTTTGTTAAGGTGGAAGAGGCTTGACTTACGAAGTCGCTCCCTTTCCCCTTAACAATCCCCTAACTCCGACAACGTTAGAGGTGCATGCTTCAGTGCTTCGCACTGCATGCGGTTAAGAAAATCTAGCAAAATTTAAGCTCTGTTAAATTTGCAAGCTCTCACAAATTTTTACCAAGTAAAATGCCAAGATAGCTTGCAAGTAGGCAAAGGCTAAGGTTTAAAAATATATTTAAAAAGCCTTTTATGAGTTCGCCTTCTAGTAAAAATTTCACGCTATCAAGGCTAAAGCTTGAAAACGTGGTAAAGCCGCCAAGTATGCCAACGACCAAGAACACTCTCAAACTTTGGCTTAAATTTAAGCAAAATAAAACGCCTATAATGAAACTACCAAGCACATTTACGCCAAGCGTGGTTAGCGGGAAGTGGCTAAATTTTAGTAGCTCGCCAGCTAAAAACCTGCACCCAGCCCCTATAAAGCCTCCAAGCCCCGCAAAAAGTAAATTTACAAGCATTAGTGGCAGATGCTTGCAAAGCTAAATCCGCGCTTTGTAAGCTCCTCGATGTCCTTGCTTGCCTTCTCGCCCTTTGCGGTGAGGTAGTCGCCTATCACGATCGCATCGGCGCCATTTTCAAAGATCTCGTACTGCCTCTCGCCTAATATCTTCTCCCTGCCGCCAGCTATCATGACCCTAGTTTCTGGCAGCGCGCTTTTGGTCTCACGCACGATTTTTAGGGCTTCATCCGCGCTAAGAGGTGGCTCTTCAAGCCTTAGTGCGTCGCTTTTTATGAAAAAATTTATAGGCGACGAAAATGGCTCAAGCTCTTTTAGGCTAGCTCTAAAGCTCACCCTGTCAGTCTCGCTCTCGCCAACGCCGTAAATGCCGCCAGTGCAAAGCATGAGCCCAGCCCTTTTTGCGTCTAAATTTGTCTGATATCTCTCGTCCCAAGAGTGCGTTGTGCAGATTTTTGAGAAATATTTGCGGCTTGTTTCTAGGTTGTGGTTATAGCTAAAAACGCCAGCATTTTTGAGCTCACAAAGCTGCTCGTAAGTCGCCATGCCGTTACATGCGATGAGCATCAAATTTGGCACTTCTTTATGCACAGCTCTTGCTAAAGAGGCGATGTAGTCGGTCTTTTTGTCATTTAGCCTGGCGCCACTTGTGACTAAACAAAAGCCAAGAGCGTGGTTTTTATAAGCCATTTTAGCCTCATCCACCACCTGCTGCACGCTTTTTTCTTTAAATTTCGTGATATCAGCGCCAGCTTTGGCACTTTGCGTGCAATAAGCGCAGTCCTCAGCGCAGTTTCCCTGCGTGACGGAGCATATCGCACAAAGCATAATTGTTTTTACATTAATCATTTTTTGCTACACCTTGTACAATTTTAAGTTTTTCATCTAACTTTTTTAGTTGTTCAATGGCATCTTTGAATTCTTTCTCGTAGCATTCGTTTTCTATATCATAATGTGACATTGGATTTAAAAGTATATTTTTTATAAAGTCATTTATTTTTATTTCTTTTATTTTGCACTTATCAAATTTTAAAATGCTATCTTTTTGCTTTTTAATATAGTCTTGTAACGTAGCTAAGCTATTGCATTTTTTGCCAATAATATCTTCAAAATTTTCTAAAATTTTAATTAAATTTTTATAAGCATTATAAAAGGGTATTTTACTAGTATTTTTTAAGTTTTCAATTATTATTTTCATTTCTTCTTTTTTGCCGATTTGCAGAGCTTCTTCAAATTCGCTACATATCCTTTCAAATTCCTTTCTTAGGAGATTTGCGGCAGTGTCTAGGTTTGCTTTCTTAAGTTCTTCTTCTGCCCTAGAAATATAGCTAGTATGATGATCGTAAATTTCTGGTTTATCGTCAAAAATAAAAAGTTTTTTACATTCCCAATCACTTTCCACATTATTTAACTTTAATAATTTGATGATAACGTTAAAGAAATGCAAATTATGCGTTAGGATAATTTTTTGATAGTCCTTAAATTCGTCTAAAATATACTGCATTATGTATTTTCTATTTGCCATATCTAGCGAACTCAAGAAATCATCTAAGACCAACGATTTTAAACCGCCCGGCTTTGAGTTTTCATACTGTTTTGCAATAGCAAAATATATGGCAACGCTTATTAATTTTAATTTTGCCTCATTGAAATGGTGATATAGTTTTCCTTTATAGTCTTCATCGTTTATTTTAATCTTAATGTTAGGCTCAATAAATTTTAAAATATCACTATCGTCAAGTCTTGCCCCTTCAAAATCAAATGATATGGAAATATTTTCTTTAAAGTTATCTTTGAGTATACTATTTATCTTATCTCGTGGTATTTTATTGAGTATGATCTTTAAGTATTGATTTTGCTGTTTTATTTTACTTTCAATAATCCTTCTTATATATAAATCTTCTGTTTCGTTTTCCGGCTTAATATTCTCGTTAAGGATTTTTCTTTTTAGTGCTTCGATATCTTTAAACTCATGGAATACGCTTTCGGTGTGATATGGTTTATAGTTAGAATCTTCATTTGCATCTGCTATTGAACAAAATTGTTTGAAATAAAAAGATAGCGTATCTTTGATGGCTATATAAAAATTTTCTTTAACTAATCTATTTAATATTTTTTCATTGGCAAAGTAAAAATTTGGAAAAATAACTTTGTCTCCTATTTTTTTTCCACTATTGTTAAAATAAACAAAATCATTATTGTTTATTTCATCAGATTCTATACTAATTGTTTTGCCGTCGTCTAAATTTAAACATATTTCTATGTCTTTATTCTTGAAACTTCTATTCTTATAGTCTTCTTCAATTTTTATTTTTGATATATTTCTTACATTGTCGTAGTAGAATATCGAATGCAATGCCTCATAGAGCGAACTTTTACCTGTTCCATTTTCACCGTATATTAAGCAGTTATTCTTATTAAAATCTATACTAAAATCTTCATATGCCTTAAAATATTTAATATGGATTTTTTGAATTTTCATATTTGGCCTTTAAAGAAAAGTTCATATCTATCTCGCAACATATCTACTCGATTTTGATGCTCGATTTCACCCCATAGCTCTCTTTTTTCTACTATATCGACCAAATCTAATACTTTTATGTCGCTTGCATCATTTATGTATTTGGTTGTAATATTTGATGGTATAATATTTCCTATATAATCAAAAGACGAATAGTCAGATGTTTTAAAATTTTTTACCACATCTCTTATTCTTATCATTTCATATGGATATATAGCCTTTTGATCTTTATTTAGGTATGCTCCAAGTAAGCCAAAGCCTTTATATAACATTCCAAAATATTCAAAATTTAAATCATCATATTTTTTTGATTCTATATTTTCATCATACATTATTTTTACTATTAAACCATACATATCAAATTTAATAGTTGATGTTGCTCCTTTGGCGTAGCAATCTCTAACTAAATTTTTTGCAAACAGTTCGGCCTTGCCTCCTATGTCAAGATTATTTTTGGTTAAATAAACTATCATTGTATCTTTTGGATACATATTGCTATAAAGATCTAAAAGCTGAAACCATTTTGAAATTTCTTTATTTGATTTTTTAATATTTTCAAATAGTTTTATTGCAGATAAAATGTTGTTTAAATCGTTAAAAATTTCCTTGTATGTCTTCTTTTTAAATGGCGAGTATTCCATTTTATTGAAAAACTCTCTGAGTCCGATTTCAACACTCTTTATACCTTCCTGTCCGCGAATAATATAAGAGTATATCCTAAAAATTCTAAGTTTGATTTTATTATCTTTTGAATCGTCTAAAATATTACACTGCTCATCAAAAGATTTCCAAAGGTCTATAAAGTTATTTCCTTCTTCTTTTCTATTTGCCATATAGTAAAGCATTGATTTAAATATATCACTATCATCAAGTGCCATACCTCTATTATTTGTAGTTTCAAAAATTTTAAGTGCCTTTTCCCTAGTTGCCGATGTGTCGTTTCCTTCTGTATAGATAGGAAGCATAGATACTTTGTATAGTATAAAATCTACAAACTTGCAAATGTCATGCTTTTTGCTAAATTCGTATACTTTTTCATATATATAAAATATATTATTATAAAAATTATTTTGTAAATTATCTGGTTTTTTATATTCATAATCATCAGATAGAACATTCCTAAATGAATTATGGTCATCCTCAATAAATATATTTGTTTCCACTCTTTGCTTTTGTTTCTCTCTACTTCGGTCGTCTAGTACCCAAATAGTACTTTTAAGCGTTTCGTTGCTTTTGTCAAATCCATATAATACTTTTAATAGCATTGATACAGTTGTTAAACGCTGTTGCCCATCAATAACTTCAAATTCATCTTTAACAGATGTGCTTAAAATTATGTTTCCTAAAAAATACCCCTCCTCGGTATTGTTCAAAAATGCATTTGCTAGGTCATCAAATAATTCTTCACATTCATCCTTCCTCCAAGAATAAGCTCTTTGATATGGTGGTATTTTATATATTGTCTTATCACCAAAAATTTTAGATATGTATTTTTGTTCAGCATTTAATTGAATGGCCATGATTCATCCTTCATTATTTTGATTATCTACTAGTGTCTTTTTCTTGCACTTTGTGCACTCTATAAATGTGCCTTTTTTTAGCTCTTTTTTGATCATATCGCCGCCGCACTCGTCGCATTTTTGCGCGACTGGCTCGTAGTTTGAGATGAAGTCGCATTTTGGATAGTTGGCACATCCATAAAATTTACCGCGCCTGCTAAATCTCTCTACGATCTCGCCGCCACACTTTGGACATGGCACGTCAAGCTTTTTAAGCTCACGTTTTGGCTTAGCAGCCGTTGCAGAGCCAGTTTCTGCACTCTTTTCATTATCTTTTGCGACGTTTCTTGAATATTTGCATTTTGGGAAATTTGAACAAGCGATAAACTCGCCATATCTGCCCTTTCTAAGTACTAGCTCGCTTCCGCACTCTGGGCATTTTTCTCCGATCGGAGTGGCTGTTTTTAGGCTTTTTATGCCAGTTTTGCCAGCGCTTATTTTTTCCATAAATGGATAGTAAAAGTCGCTTAGCACCTTTTGCCAGTCAGCCTTGTCAAGCGCGATCTCATCGAGCTTTTCTTCAAGATGTGAGGTAAATTCGCTATCGACGATGTTGCTAAAGTGCTCCTCCAAAACGCCTATCATGCTAAATGCGATCTCGTTTGGTATGAGCTGCTTTTTCTCGATCCTAACGTAGTCTCTTGATGTTAGCAGCGAGATGGTCGGTGCGTAGGTGCTTGGGCGGCCGATGCCTAGGCTCTCTAGCTTTTTAACAAGGCCAGCTTCAGAGTACCTGGCTGGTGGCTCGGTGAAGTTTTGCGTGCTTTTTATGCTTTGCAAACTCATCTCGTCGCCCTTTTTTAAATTTGGCAAAATTTTATCCTTATCAAGCTCGCCATAAACCTTGTAAAAGCCGTCAAATAGCACCTTTCTACCACTTATCTTAAACTCGCCTTTTTCGCTTGCGACATAGACGTTTTGCGTTTGGCTCACACATGCGCTCATTTGGCAGGCTAAAAATCTATTGTAGATGAGCGTGTAGAGTTTGAGCGCATCTTTTTCTAAAAATTTAGCCGCGATTTGCGGTGTGAAGTTTAAATTTGTAGGGCGGATCGCTTCGTGGGCTTCTTGCGCGCCTTTTGAGCTTGTCGTGTAGCTTATCGCTTTGGCTGGCAGATACTCTTTGCCGTAGTTTTGAAGGATGTGATCTCTAGCGGCTGCGACGGCCTCTTTGGCTAAATTTAAGCTGTCCGTTCTCATATATGTGATCGCACCCATGAAGCCCTCGTTTGTTTGCACGCCCTCATAGAGGCTTTGCGCGATCATCATCGTCTTTTTAGGACTAAAGCCAAGGCGGTTACTCGCACTTTGTTGAAGGGTTGAAGTCATAAATGGCGGACTTGGCTGGATCTTTCTATCCTTGCTCTCGATCTCACGGACGCTAAATTTCTCATTTTGTAAATTTTCAATGATATATTTTGCGCGGTCTGGATTTTGGATAGTGAGCTTTTCGATCTTTTGGTTTTCAAATTTTACTAGCTCAGCGTCTAGGTCTTTTTTAAAAACGGTGTCAATGGTGTAGTATTCAACCGGTTTAAACGCCTGGATTTCACGCTCGCGATCGACTATTATCTTTAGTGCCGCACTTTGCACCCTGCCAGCGCTTAAGCCTTTTTGTATCTTTAAATTTAAAAGCGGGCTTAGCTTGTAGCCAACGATGCGGTCAAGTAAGCGCCTTGTTTGCTGGGCATTGACGCTATTCATATCGACGTGCCTTGGGCTTTTTAGAGCGTTTTGTATGGCGCTTTTTGTGATCTCGTGAAAGACGATGCGAGGCAGGCTGGTTGGTTCTTTGCCGATGGCATTTGCGATGTGAAATGCGATCGCCTCACCCTCCCTATCCTCATCGGTCGCGAGGTAAATTTCATCTGCACCCTTAGCTAGCTCTTTTATCTCTTTTACGATGGCGGAGTGATCGCTGCTGATGCGATACTCCGGGGTAAATTTATCATCCTCTATCTTGATGCCAAAGCTCGTTTTTGGCAGGTCTCTGATGTGGCCTTTTGAGGCGATGACGTTATAGCTTTTGTCTAAGAAATTTTTGATAGTCTTTGCTTTTGCGGGAGATTCCACGATGATTAAGCTTTTCATTTATATATAGCCTTTGAATTTTTTGGCGTAATTGTAGCAGAAATAATTTTTTAGAGTGCATGGTGCGAAAAATTTTTAGATGGAGCGCAATTTTTGTTTTTTATAAAAAATTTTTATGCATAACTCTAAACTTTTTTAAAAACCGATCGATATAGTTTTCGTGCGACATGAAGTCGTAACTTAAAACATAAAAGGATTTACAATGAGTTTTCGTATTAACACAAACGTAAACGCACTTAACACACACGCTAACGCAGTTAGCAACAACGTTGACCTATCTAAGTCACTTAACAAACTTAGTTCTGGTCTTAGAATTCAAACAGCTGCAGATGACGCTTCAGGTCTATCTATCGCAGATAGCTTAAGAAGTCAAGCTTCAGCTCTAGGTCAAGCTATTGCAAATGGTAATGATGCTATTGGTATCATTCAAGTTGCCGACAAAGCTATGGACGAGCAGCTAAAAATTCTTGATACTATCAAGACTAAAGCTACTCAATCAGCTCAAGACGGCCAAACAACTCAATCACGCCAAGCATTGCAAGCCGATGTCGTTCGTCTAATGGAGGAGCTTGACAATATCGGTAACACTACTTCATTTAACGGTCAGCAACTACTAAACGGAACATTCTCTAATAAAGAGTTCCAAATAGGTGCTTATTCAAACCAAACTGTTAAAGCAAGTATTGGTGCGACTACATCTGACAAGATCGGTCTTACACGTTTTGAGAGTTCAAAGTTACTTACAGCTATGGGTGAAGTAAATCTTAAATTCTTAAACGTTGATGGCGTAAACGATGTTAAAGTTACATCTGCTGTTATCTCAACTGGTATCGGTAAAGGTCTTGGTGCTCTAGCTGAAAATATCAACAAAGTTGCTGATAAAACTGGCGTTAGAGCTACAGCTGACGTTACCTGGAAAGCTGGAAAAGCTATTCAAGGTGGCGAAATCAAATCTTTAATAATCAATGGTGTTAAAATAGGCGACTTAGAGGTTAAGAAAAATGACTCAAATGGCGCACTAGTAAATGCTATCAACTCTGTAAAAGACCAAACTGGTGTTGAAGCTTCTGTTGATGCTGAAACAGGCGAAATGGTACTAACAAGCCGTGATGGTCGTGCTATTAAGATAGAAGGTGACGACATCTCTAAAGGTCTTGGTAGCAAAGAAAACAATATAACAAATGGATTTGTGGGCAGACTAAACCTAGTTCGTCTTGATGGTAGGGATATCAAACTAGACGCTGGTGGCGCACTTAACCTATCACAAGCATTCTCTGTTGACGGTGGTGCTCAACAATCTGTTTCTCTTAGAGATGTAAGAGGTCAAATAGATAAAAAATTAGCAGATGCTATGGGCTTCCAAAGAATGAGTAAAGGCCTAGACAAAAATCAATCTGCAGGTGTTATGACACTTCGCGGTGCGATGGCTGTTATGAGTATCGCTGAGTCAGCTCAAAAAACACTTGATCAAGTTCGTTCAGACCTTGGTTCAGTTCAAAACCAACTTCAAGCTACAGTTAACAACATAACTGTAACTCAAGTTAACGTAAAATCAGCAGAATCACAAATCAGGGACGTAGATTTTGCTAGCGAGTCTGCTAACTTCTCAAAACATAACATCCTAGCTCAATCAGGTGCTTATGCTATGAGTCAAGCAAACAGCGTTCAACAAAACGTAATGAAGCTACTACAATAACGTAGCTAGTTAAATTAAGTTTTAAATAAGGCTTTGTTGCAGTAGCAAAAGCCTTAATATGTGTTAATGCTTTTACAATACGCAAACCCCCAGCCCCAAAGCTAGTCTTTGGGGTTTTAAATCTTATAAAATAAAATATATTTAATTCAAAAATATAAATTTGCTAGAGTATAGTTATGTTAATTGAACTTAGATGATTTAATTGGTTTGTGTGTTGAAGGGTATAATATTGTGAGTAAAAGCTTTATTTTACTCACATAGACAAAATTCTATTTTATATTTCCTATCTCATTTTTAATTATTAGCTTTCTTTTTTTAAGCTCTGCAATAAGTGCTTTTGATGCCTTTTTAGTAACCTCAATATCAGCATTTAGACCCCCGGCTGCAGAAAACATCCAGTACTTATGCATATCTACCCACTCAAGTAGCTTATTTATTTTTTGTATAGTTGTGTCGCTTGGCGCTACGGAGATTTTAGCAAGTTCAAGCTCTTGATGATAGACTGAAATTTGTAAAATATTTTCTATATACTTTTGATAGCTTTTTTTTGAAATCACATCTTTTAACTTGTCTATCTTTTTTGTTATTTTAAGAAGTTCGTCATAATGCTTGCTTGTGATTTTGCGTTCTCTATTAAGCTCTAGTAGCTTATCTATAATAGGTACTAGTTCCAAAAATACTTTTTCTATCTGATGTTTTACTTCGCCCTGAACTTTTGTTTTTGCTCGTATTACTTCATAGGCTTTTAGTAAATTTTTATTTATAGTTGCTTCGCTCTCTTTTTTGATATTAGGAAGTTTTTTTACTTTTTTGTCTTTACAAAGCTCACTCATAGTATCCAAAAATGGCTTTTCTATTGTTCCCTCTATCCTAGCACCTCCTTCGGTACAGTTATATGATACTACGTTCACTAAGCTCGATTGGGCAATATCGTTTTCAAACTGGTTTTTGAACAAGGTCCAAACATATGTTGTCCTAACCTCTCCTTCCCCTCCGTAAGCTTTAACATATAAATTTTCATCTGCTTGTGCAAAAGCATGACCCTTTGCATGACTTGATCCATCTTTGCCAAAGGCTAGGTCTTGTCCTATAAAAACGATGTTTTTATGGCCTAATACATAAGCCAACTGATAAGCCATATTTGCACAACTATGCCCAACACCTAGATAGCCATATCTTTTTAGTCCGTACATAAACTCCTCTTGTTGAGGTCTCATAGTTAGTACTAATTTTCTTGGTAAGATGTTTTTGATGGTTTGCTTATGCGTAACAGAGGCAACTATAAAATAAATATTATCATCGATCTTTGGATATTTTTTCTCAAAAAAAGTTGATGTTGGTATCATTCTCTCGATAGATACTACGTAGTCTGGCTTAATATCATGCTTTGCAAGTATCGGATAAGAAGCATCAACGCTTATGATAGTAGCGTACGGGGCAAACTCTTTAAGCGTTTTAAGCTGTTTGTCCAAGCTAGGACCAGTTGAGACAATGACGGCTGTATCCATAAGACCATGTCTTTTTTTTATAAGACTCTTGTAGCTATAATTTTTAATCATAGATGTTAAATTTTCACAGTTTTGCCTTGTTCCTATTAAAAGATCATCTATACTATTGCCGTGAGCAACCACTATCTGAGAAAGTGCTCTTGCGATCTCTTTATTTATCCTTACATAGTCTTCTTCAAACTGATCATAAAAAGGGGCATGAACCATAAGGTCATAAGTTTTAGCATATGAATTTAGCTTGGCTTCTGTTATTAAATAATAAAAATGTGTATAGGTTGCAAAATCAGAATAAAAAAGTACTATTTGTCCGCTTGATAGCTCGCTTGATAGGTCAATAACATTTAATACAAGATATATTATCTCGATCTCTGGCTCAATCACTACTATTTTTTGGTGAGTTTCATT